>NZ_CP032677.1:687500-1365222 GCF_003627215.1 Pseudomonas sp. Leaf58 | reverse complement strand
CGAAAGCAACGGCTGGCATTACAACCTGATCGAAGCCTTCGACCAACCGTGGAAGCGCGCCAACGAGGGTGCGGTGGGCGGTTATTGGGGGCTGTACGACGCCGACCGGCAGGACAAAGGCGTGCTCGAAGGGCCAGTGAGCAACCTGCCTTTGTGGCCGCAGTGGTTGCTGGCCAGTGCCGTGCTGATGGTGCTGATGCTGGTGCTTGCCGGGCGCCCCGCGACTGCCTGGGCGGCCTTGCTGCTGCCGTTGCTGGCAGCGTTCGGGGCGGGCTGCCTGGGACTTTGGGGCGAGTTGATGCGTACCCATGCGCGGTTTGCCGGGGAATGGCTGTGGGCGGTGGTGCTGGCGGGGCTGAACCTGCTGGTGCTGGCCCATGCCATGCTGGCCTTGGCGCGGCGGGAGGGCTGGCGTGAACGGCTGTTCGCCGGGCTGCAGGCACGGGCCGGCTGGCTGCTGCTAGCGGCGGGCTTTGCCGCGGCGGTGAGCATGTTGGCGATGGTGTTCGACCCGCGCTATCGCAGCTTCCCCAGCGCGGCGTTGGCGTTGCCGGCACTGGTGTTCGCCCTGTGGCCGGTGCGGGCGCGGCGCGCGGAGGTGGCATTGCTGGCGTTCATCGTGGGTGCCGGGGTGGCGCCGCAGTTGTTTGTCGAGGGGCTGCACAACCAGCAGGCCTGGGGTTGGGCAGTGGTGAGTGCGTTGATGACGGCAGCGTTGTGGCGGAGCTTGCGGCTGCGCTCGGCTTGATACCTCGGGGGCGCGCAGCGGCCCCTGTCTGCCTCACCGCGATTGCCTGACCAGGCGCAACCCCGCCAGCACCATCGCGAACACCGCAACGCTGGCGGTATACAGCACCAGCGCTGGCACCGAGAACACCAAGGCCAGTACCGCCAGCCACCAGCCAGCGCGGCCGGTAACTGCCTGTGCCAGCAGCGCCAGGCCCAGCCCGCCCCAGGCCAGCACCTGGTGGTGAATGGCCAACCCCAGCAACGCCCGCACCTCACACTGCCAATAAGCCGCCGGCGCCGTGCACAAGCCCACCCACTGCCCATCTTCCATCAGCCCATAGCGCACGCCATAACTGGCCGCGAGCCACAGCCCCAGAAACAGCACCAGCAGTGCAGCCGGCAGTGAACGAGACATCCAGTTCTCCAATAGCGGTAATCGAAAGCATCCATGATCGCTTATGCCCTGTTGTAAGGCAAAATCACCTTCCTGCAGCTATGTTGCAGATAGCCAGCACACCAAAGGCCACCGCACTGGGCAACTTTGCCCAGCCTGACGTGGTCCTAGGCTGCACACCGCTCGACCTTGCGTTCTTTTGGGGGATTACATGCTTCGATCTTTGCGCCTCGCTGCCTTGCTCGGCGGCCTGCTCATGGCTGTGGCCGCTTCGGCGCGGGATATCGACGCCGCGAGCTATGGATACCCGTTGACCAACCCGTTCGAGGCAACCATCGCCACCACCCCGCCAGACCAGCGCCCGACCTTGCCCAGCGACGAAGAGATTACCCAGTCCGATTACAGCCTGAACCTGCGCCCCGAGCGCGAATTCACCTTGCCCGACAACTTCTGGTCGGTGAAAAAGCTCAAGTACCGCCTGGCCCGCCAAGACCGCGAGGCGCCGTTGATCTTCATCATTGCCGGCACCGGCGCGCCCTATACCAGCACCATCAGCGAATACCTGAAGAAGCTGTTCTACCAGGCCGGCTTCCACGTGGTGCAGCTGTCTTCGCCCACCAGTTACGACTTCATGAGCGCCGCTTCGCGCTTCGCCACCCCCGGCATCAGCCAGGAAGACGCCGAGGACATGTACCGGGTCATGCAGGCGGTGCGCGCTCAGCACCCACGCCTGCCCATCAGCGAGTTCTACCTCACCGGTTACAGCCTGGGCGCGCTAGATGCCGCCTTTGTCAGCCACCTGGACGAAACGCGCCGCAGCTTCAACTTCAAGCGCGTGCTGCTGCTGAACCCACCGGTCAACCTGTACACCTCGATCAATAACCTCGACAAGCTGGTGCAAACCCAGGTCAAGGGCATCGATCACAGCACCACCTTCTACGAACTGATGCTGGAAAAACTCACCCGCTACTTCCAGGACAAGGGCTACATCGACCTCAACGATGCCCTGCTGTACGACTTCCAGCAGTCACGCCAACACCTGTCCAACGAGCAGATGGCCATGCTGATTGGCACCTCGTTCCGCTTCTCGGCGGCCGACATCGCCTTCACCTCCGACCTGATCAACCGCCGTGGCCTGATCATTCCACCGAAGTTCCCGATCACCGAGGGCAGTAGCCTCACGCCGTTCTTCAAGCGCGCCCTGCAGTGCGACTTCGACTGCTACATGACCGAGCAGGTCATCCCTATGTGGCGTGCCCGCACCGACGGCAACAGCATTCTGCAACTGGTCAACCAGGTCAGCTTGTATGCCCTGGAAGACTACTTGCGCAGCAGCGACAAGATTGCCGTGATGCACAACGCCGACGACGTCATCCTCGGCCCGGGCGACATCGGTTTCCTGCGCAAAGTGTTCGGTGATCGCCTGACCCTTTACCCCCACGGCGGCCATTGCGGCAACCTCAATTACCGCGTCAACAGTGACGCCATGCTGGAGTTCTTCCGTGGTTAACAAACTCCTCTTCGCCACTGCCCTGCTTACCGCCGGCCACGCCCTGGCCGCCGAAACCGCGCCGAGGGCCAGCGTGGTCGAGGCCGACCCGCAAGTGACTGCCGCACCGTTGGCACCCGAGGCCGATGGTTTTCTCGACCCGCTGCGCGAGCTGAAATTCAACCCAGGGCTGGACCAGCGCGAATTCGAGCGCTCCACCCTGGAGGCGCTGAACGTGTACGACCCGCTGGAGTCGATCAACCGCCGCGTCTACCACTTCAACTACCGCCTGGACCAGTGGGTGCTGCTGCCACTGGTAAGCGGCTACCAGTACGTCACCCCGCGCTTCGTGCGCACCGGGGTGAGCAACTTCTTCAACAACCTGGGCGATGTGCCGAACCTGTTCAACAGCGTGCTGCAGCTCAAAGCCAAGCGCTCGGCGGAGATCACTGCGCGGCTGATGTTCAACACCATCATCGGCGTGGGTGGGCTGTGGGACCCGGCGACCAAGATGGGCCTGCCGCGCCAGAGCGAGGACTTTGGCCAGACCTTGGGCTTCTATGGCGTACCGGACGGGCCGTACCTGATGCTGCCGGTGCTGGGGCCATCGAACCTGCGCGACACCACCGGGCTGGTGGTGGACTATGCGGGCGAGCAGGCGATCAACTACCTGAACGTGGCCGAAGCCAGCACTGACCACCCAGAAATCTTTGCCCTGCGCGTGGTGGACAAGCGCTACACCACCAAATTCCGCTATGGCCAGCTCAACTCGCCGTTCGAGTATGAGAAGGTGCGCTATGTGTATACCCAGGCGCGCAAGTTGCAGATAGCCGAGTAGGCAGGCCTCGCCCTTTCGCGGGCAAGCCCCCGCTGTAGGCGCGGGCTTGCCCGCGAAAGGGCCGAAACAGGCAACATCAAACCCCCAGGAACTGGCACAACTCGCGCTTCTTGGCCAAGGCATCCCGCCGCCCCAGCTCGATCAGCTCGCTGCAGTAACTGGCCTCGAACAGCAAGTAACTCAACACCCCCGCCCCGCTGGTGCGCGTCGCCCCCGGCCCACGCAGGAACAAGCGCAACGCCGCCGGCAACTCACGGCGGTGGCGCGCGGCAATTTCGTCCAACGGCTGGCTGGGCGCCACCACCAGCACGTCGATTGGCGCCAGCCCCAGGCGCCGCGCATCAAGGTGGGCCGGCAACAAGCGGCTCAGGTGGTTGAGGCGCTGTAGCAGCTCGATGTCGTCTTCCAGGCTGTCGATGAAGGTGCTGTTGAGCATGTGCCCACCAATCTGCGCCAGGCTTGGCTGCTGCCCGCTGAACACCCGCTGGGTCGGCATGGGTGGCGCTGGCCGCTGTGGGTTGCCGCTGACGCCGACCACCAGCACCCGGCTAGCGCCCAGGTGCAAGGCTGGGCTGATCGGTGCCGACTGGCGCACCGCACCATCACCGTAATATTCGTCGCCCAGTTGCACCGGGGCGAACAGCAGCGGGATCGCCGCGCTGGCCAGCAGGTGGTCGATGGTCAACGGGGTGGGCACGCCGATGCGACGGTGGCGCAACCAGGCATCGATGGTGCCGCGGCCCTGGTAGAAGGTCACCGCCTGGCCCGATTCGTAGCCAAAGGCGGTTACCGCGACAGCGCGCAGTTGCTCGGCGGCCAAGGAATGGGCAATGCCATCCAGGTTCAGGTGCGCCTGTAGCAGGCCGCGCAGGGGGCGGCTATCGAGCAGCGCCACTGGCGCCGGGCCACCGAGCCCCAGTAGGTTGTGGCCGACGAAGCGGCTGGCTTGGCGAACCACGCCGGGCCAGTCGCTGCGAATGACCAGGTGGCTACGGAAATTCTGCCAAAAGGCGGTAAGCCGTTGCACAGCCTCGCTGAAATGGGTCGCGCCGCTGGCCAGGGTGACGGCGTTGATGGCCCCGGCGGAGGTGCCGACGATGACCGGGAACGGGTTGTGCGCACCGGCCGGCAGCAGCTCAGCGATGCCGGCCAGCACGCCGACCTGGTAGGCGGCACGGGCGCCGCCGCCAGAAAGGATGAGACCGGTTACCGGGGGTGGGGCCATGGCGTCCTTCCTGGGGTTGGTGTGTTTCAGGCCTGGCCTCTTCGCGGGTAAACCCGCTCCTACAGGGGGCGTGGCTCAGCGCTTTTTCTGGTCATACAGCCGCGGCGCCCCTTCGGGCCGCGACTTGAACCGGCGGTGCGCCCACAGGTACTGCTCGGGGCACTCACGCAAGACGCTCTCGACCCACTGGTTGATGCGCAGGCAATCGGCCTCTTCGCTTTCCCCCGGGAAGTCCGCCAGCGGCGGGTGGATGACCAGACGATAGCCGCTGCCATCCTCCAGGCGCTTCTGGGTGAACGGAATTACCTGCGCCTTGCCCAACCGGGCGAACTTGGTGGTGGCCGTCACCGTCGCCGCCGGGATGCCAAACAGCGGCACGAACAGGCTCTGCTTGGCGCCGTAGTCCTGGTCCGGTGCGTACCAGATCGCCCGGCCCGAGCGCAGCAACTTGAGCATGCCGCGCACGTCCTCACGCTCCACCGCCAGCGAATCAAGATTGTGGCGCTCACGACCGCTGCGCTGGATGAAGTCGAACAGCGCGTTGCCGTGCTCACGGTACATGCCGTCGATGGTGTGCTGCTGGCCAAGCAGCGCGGCGCCGATTTCCAGGGTAGTGAAGTGCACCGCCATCAGGATCGCACCCTGCCCCGCCTGCTGGGCGGCTTGCAGGTGCTCCAGGCCCTCGATATGCGCCAAGCGCGCCAGCCTGGCCTTGGGCCACCACCAGCTCATGGCCATTTCGAAGAAGGCGATGCCGGTGGAGGCGAAGTTGGCCTTGAGCAAACGCTGCCGTTCGTCGCCCGATAACTCCGGGAAGCACAGTTCCAGGTTGCGCGCGGCAATGCGCCGCCGTTCACCGGCAAAGCGGTACATCACTGCACCCAGCGCGGCACCGACGTTCAACAAGACCCGGTACGGCAACTGGACCACCAGCCACAGCAGGCCCAGGCCCAGCCACAGGCCCCAGAAACGTGGGTGAAGGAAATAGGGTCGAAAACGCGGGCGTTCCATTGAAGCTTCCGGAAAGACAAAGGCCGCGCATTCTACAACGGATCAGCGCATGTTGCGGGCAACCGGTGTTCTCGTTATAAGTCAGGGCACTTTTTTCGCAACAAGCCGTCTATGCAGACCATGAGCCCAAACCACACACCCGACACCGCCTCCGTGTTCCAGCTCAAGGGCAGCATGCTCGCCATTACCGTGCTGGAACTGGCGCGCAATGACCTTGAAGCCCTCGACCGCCAGCTGGCGGCCAAAGTTGCCCAGGCACCGAACTTCTTCAGCAACACGCCGCTGGTGCTGGCGCTGGACAAACTGCCGGCCGACGAAGGGGCAATCGACCTGCCCGGCTTGATGCGGATCTGCCGCCACCATGGCCTGCGCACCTTGGCCATCCGCGCCAACCGCATCGAGGACATTGCCGCCGCCATTGCCATCGACCTGCCGGTGCTGCCACCGTCCGGCGCCCGCGAACGCCCGCTGGAGCCCGAGCCCGAAGTGCTGAAGAAGCCCGAGCCGGCGCCGGTACCGCCACCCGCCCCAGAGCCTGAGGTGCGCCCCACCCGTATCATCACTTCGCCAGTACGCGGCGGCCAGCAGATCTATGCTCAAGGTGGCGACCTGATCGTTACCGCCTCGGTCAGCCCGGGTGCGGAACTTCTGGCCGATGGCAACATCCATGTGTACGGCGCCATGCGCGGCCGGGCCCTGGCCGGCATCAAAGGCAATACCAAGGCACGTATTTTTTGCCAGCAGATGACTGCCGAAATGGTCTCTATCGCTGGCCAGTACAAGGTCTGCGAAGACCTGCGCCGCGACCCGCTTTGGGGCACCGGTGTGCAAGTCAGCCTGTCTGGCGACGTGTTGAACATCACCCGTCTTTAACGGATACTTGCCAGCATTTTTAGAGCAACTTTTTTACCGTTGCCTTTATTTGAGCTATTTCAGTTTTTTGCAGGGACAAGTGTCCCGACTATTTTAGGGGTGAAACACCTTGGCCAAGATTCTCGTGGTTACTTCCGGCAAAGGGGGTGTGGGCAAGACCACCACCAGCGCCGCCATTGGTACCGGCCTCGCACTGCGTGGCCACAAGACCGTCATCGTCGACTTCGACGTGGGCCTGCGTAACCTCGACCTGATCATGGGCTGCGAACGCCGCGTGGTGTACGACTTTGTCAACGTGGTCAACGGCGAAGCCAACCTGCAACAAGCCCTGATCAAGGACAAGCGCCTCGAGAACCTGTACGTGCTGGCCGCCAGCCAGACCCGTGACAAGGACGCGCTGACCCAGGAAGGCGTTGAAAAGGTGCTGATGGAGCTGAAGAAAGACTTCGAATTCGTCATCTGCGACTCGCCAGCCGGTATCGAGAAAGGCGCGCACCTGGCCATGTACTTCGCTGACGAAGCCATTGTGGTCACCAACCCTGAGGTGTCCTCGGTACGTGACTCGGACCGTATGCTGGGCATTCTGTCGAGCAAATCGCGCCGCTCCGAGAACGGCGAAGATCCGATCAAGGAACACCTGCTGATTACCCGCTACCACCCAGAGCGCGTGGAAAAGGGCGAAATGCTGAGCATCGCCGACGTGGAAGAAATCCTGGCGATCAAGCTCAAGGGTGTGATTCCCGAGAGCCAGGCAGTACTCAAGGCTTCCAACCAGGGTATCCCGGTCATCCTCGACGACCAGAGCGATGCCGGCCAGGCCTATAGCGATACCGTCGACCGTCTGCTGGGTAAAGAACTACCTTTGCGGTTCATCGAAGTGCCGAAGCAAGGATTCTTCGCGCGCCTGTTTGGAGGCAAGTAAACCATGAACCTTTTTGACTTCTTTCGTGGCAGACAGAAACAGACCAGCGCGTCGGTAGCGAAAGAGCGTCTACAGATCATCGTGGCGCACGAGCGCGGCCAACGCAGCGAGCCGGACTACCTGCCGGCACTGCAGAAAGAACTGCTGGAAGTGATCCGCAAGTATGTGAACATCGGCAACGATGATGTGCACATCGAGCTGGAAAACCAGGGCAGCTGCTCGATTCTGGAGCTGAACATTACCTTGCCGGATCGCTGATCTGCGCTACCGGCAATTTTTGGGGCTGCTTTGCAGCCCTTCGCGGGCAAGCCCGCTCCTACATAGGGTATGCATTCCCCTGTAGGAGCGGGCTTGCCCGTGAAGGGCCGCAAAGCGGCCCCGCTGTTTTCCCCCGATATAACCGAGACCATGCAATGCCGCTGTCCAACATCCAGATCCTGCACGAAGACGCCGCCATCCTGGTGATCAACAAACCAACCCTGCTGCTGTCGGTGCCCGGCCGCGCCGACGACAACAAGGACTGCCTGATCACCCGCCTGCAAGAAAACGGCTACCCCGACGCGCTGATCGTGCACCGCCTGGATTGGGAAACCTCCGGCATTATCCTGCTGGCCCGGGATGCCGCCAGCCACCGCGAGCTGTCGCGCCAGTTCCACGACCGCGAAACCGAAAAAGCTTACACCGCGCTGTGCTGGGGCCAGCCGGCGCTGGACAGCGGCAGCATCGACCTGCCGTTGCGCTACGACCCGCCAACCAAGCCACGGCATGTGGTGGACCACGCGCAGGGCAAGCACGCGCTGACCTTCTGGCGCATCGTCGAACGCTGCGGTGATTACTGCCGGGTCGAGCTGACGCCGATTACCGGGCGCTCGCACCAGTTGCGCGTGCACATGCTGTCGATCGGGCACCCGCTGCTGGGCGATCGGCTGTATGCCAACCCCGAGGCGCTGGCGGCCCATGAGCGGCTGTGCCTGCATGCTTCGATGCTGAGCTTTACCCACCCGGTGTCCGGGGCACGGGTGAAGTTCGAGTGCCCCGCTCCTTTCTGATTTTTCAGCGCCTGTCCTGGCCTCTTCGCGGGCTTGCCCGCGAAGAGGCAGGCACATATTGTCGACATTCTGCGCTAAACTCGCGCCACTGCTGTCTGGAGTGAGCTATGCGCGATGTACTGAATTCTGGCCTTATCGACTTCCTCAAGGCCTCCCCCACGCCGTTCCACGCCACCGCCAGCCTGGCCCTGCGCCTGGAGGCTGCCGGCTACCAGCGCCTGGACGAACGCGACAGCTGGGCCACGGTGGCTGGCGGTCGCTATTACGTCACCCGTAACGACTCTTCGATCATCGCCATCAAGCTGGGCAAGCAAGCCCCGCTGCTGAACGGCATCCGCATGGTCGGCGCGCACACCGACAGCCCGTGCCTGCGGGTCAAGCCGCAGCCCGAGCTGCAGCGCCAGGACTTCCTGCAACTGGGCGTTGAAGTGTATGGCGGCGCCCTGCTGGCGCCGTGGTTCGACCGCGACCTGTCGCTGGCCGGCCGGGTCACCTACCGCCGGGATGGCAAGGTCGAAAGCCAGCTGATCGACTTCAAGCTGCCCATCGCGATCATCCCCAACCTGGCTATCCACCTCAACCGCACCGCCAACGAAGGCTGGGCAATCAACCCGCAGCACGAACTGCCGCCGATCCTGGCCCAGGTCGCGGGTGACGAGCGTATCGACTTCCGCGCCCTGCTCACCGAGCAACTGGCCCGCGAACACGAGCTGATCGCCGACGTGGTGCTGGATTACGAGCTGAGCTTCTACGACACCCAAGCCGCCGCGTTGGTGGGCCTGAACGGCGACTTTATCGCCGCTGCCCGCCTGGACAACCTGTTGTCATGCTACGCCGGGCTGCAGGCCCTGCTGGCCGCCGACAGTGACGAAACGTGTGTGCTGGTGTGCAACGACCATGAAGAGGTCGGCAGCAGCTCGGCCTGCGGCGCCGACGGCCCGATGCTGGAGCAGACCCTGCAGCGCCTGCTACCGGACGGCGACGCCTACGTGCGCACCCTCCAGCGCTCGCTGATGGTATCCGCCGACAACGCCCACGGCGTGCACCCCAACTACGCCGACAAGCACGACGGCAACCACGGGCCCAAGCTCAACGCCGGGCCGGTAATCAAGGTGAACAACAACCAGCGCTACGCCACCAATAGCGAAACCGCCGGGTTCTTCCGCCACCTGTGCATGGCCGAGGAAGTGCCGGTGCAAAGCTTTGTGGTGCGCAGTGACATGGGGTGTGGCTCGACCATCGGCCCGATCACGGCCAGCCACCTGGGCGTGCGCACGGTGGATATCGGCTTGCCGACCTTTGCCATGCATTCGATTCGTGAGCTGTGCGGTAGCCATGACCTGGCGCACCTGGTGAAGGTGCTGACGGCGTTCTACCGTAGCCGCGAGTTGCCGTGATGTAAGCAGGCCTGGCCTCTTCGCGGGTGAACCCGCTCCCACAGGTATTGCACAGCCTTTGAGAGCGGTGCGGTCGCTGTGGGAGCGGGTTCACCCGCGAAAGGGCCGGCCCTGTTCAAGGTCAATCCGCTTCGCTCGCTACCCGCTATGCTTGTCACATGGCCCTACTGCAAAAGGATTGCTGTCCATGTCTCCCTTCCTGTCCCTGTTCGTGCCGGTGTTCCTGTTCCTGTTGCTACTGACCGTCGGCTTCAGCCTGCGCGAGCGCAACATCGGCGTGCTGATGATGTGGGTTGGCACCCTGGGCATCTTCGGCCTCACCTGCTGGAAGATCCTGGAGCAACTGCCGTCATAAACCTCTACACTCGGTCAATCGTTTGACCTGAGGTAGTTTTACCCGTGCCCGCCTTCCTGCGCTGCCTGTTCCTGCTGCTGTTGCTGTTCATCACCCCGGCACAGGCCGCCGGCCTGCCCGGCCTACTTGGGGGCAGCGCGCCCGCGCAACCGGAGGCCACCGAACCGCTGGGCAAGTCGCTGGACGAGGTCATCAAGAACCTGGAAAACGACCAGCAGCGGGCCAAGCTGCTGGCCGACCTGAAAAAGCTGCGCGATGCCACCAAACAGTCGCAACCCAGCGTCGAACAGGGCGTGCTCGGCATGATTGGTGGTGCCCTGCATGATTTCGAACAACAGTTCAGCGGCGACGCCAGCCCGTTCAACCGCTGGGCCACAGAAATCGAACAAGCCCAGGCCGAACTGACCGAGTTGATGGTGCCGGTGCACCAGTGGCCGGCCATCCTGTTCGGCTTTGCTGCCGTCATCGCCGTCTGGAGCCTACTGGCTTACGCCTTTAACTGGGTCGGCCACCGGGTTCGCCTGCGCTTTGGCTTGAGCGAGGAACTGCCCCAGCACCCGCGCACCTGGGACTTGGTGCGCTTTGCCCTGCGCAAACTGGGCCCGTGGCTGGTAGCACTGGTATTCACTGTGTACTTGAGCTTCGTACTGCCGCCGTCGTTGGGTAAATCGCTGGCCATGGTGTTGGCTTATGCACTGGTGGTGGGCACCTGCTTCTCGGCCATCTGCGTGATTGCCTTCTCGTTACTGGACGGCCCCCACCGCCACCGCGCCTTGCACATCCTGCGCCACCAGGCGTTCCGCCCGCTGTGGTTGATCGGCAGCTTCGCCGCGTTTGGCGAGGCCATGAGCGACCCGCGCCTGACGGTCACCCTCGGCACCCACCTGGCCCACGCCTTGGCCACCCTGGCCAACGTGATTGCAGCGCTGTGCACCGGGTTGTTCATCCTGCGCTTTCGCAGGCCCATCGCCCACCTTATTCGCAACCAGCCGCTGGCCCGGCGCCTGACCCGGCGTACCCTCAGCGACACCATCGAAATCCTCGGCAGCTTCTGGTTCATCCCGGCGCTGATCCTGGTGGCCATCTCGCTGTTCGCCACCTTCGTTTCCGCCGGCGACACCAGCACTGCTCTGCGCCAATCGCTGATGTGCACGGTGCTGGTGGTGGTGTGCATGGTGCTCAATGGCCTGGTCCGCCGCCACGCCGCCAACCCCAAGCGCGCCAACAAGCGCCAGGCGGTGTACGCCGAGCGCCTGCGCAACTTCGGCTACCTGCTGGTGCACCTGTTCATCTGGCTGGTGTTCATCGAACTGGGTTTGCGCGTGTGGGGCTTGTCGATGATCAACTTCGCCGAGGGCGACGGCCACGACATAAGCCTGCGCCTGCTGGGCCTGGCCGGCACGCTGATCGTAGCGTGGTTGGTGTGGATCCTGGCCGACACCGCCGTACACCATGCCCTGGTGCGCTCGCGCCGGGGCCTGGCCAACGCCCGCGCGCAAACCATGATGCCGTTGATCCGCAACGTGTTGTTCGTGGTCATTTTCATCATCGCGGTGATCGTCGCCCTGGCCAACATGGGCATGAACGTCACGCCGTTGCTGGCCGGTGCCGGGGTGATCGGCCTGGCCATCGGTTTTGGCGCGCAGTCACTGGTGGCCGACCTGATCACCGGGCTGTTCATCATCATCGAAGACTCGCTGGCCATCGACGACTACGTGGATGTAGGCGGCCACCTGGGCACGGTGGAGGGGCTGACCATCCGTACCGTGCGCCTGCGCGATATCGACGGCATCGTGCATACCATCCCGTTCAGCGAAATCAAGAGCATCAAGAACTACTCGCGGGAGTTTGGCTACGCGATCTTCCGCGTGGCAATCCCGCACAGCATGAACATCGACCAAGCCATCACCTTGGTGCGCGAAGTAGGCCAGAAGCTGCGCAACGACCCGCTGATGCGGCGTAATATTTGGTCGCCGCTGGAGCTCCAGGGGGTGGAGAGCTTCGAGTCAGGGTCGGCGATCTTGCGGGCACGGTTCAAAACCGCGCCGATCAAGCAGTGGGAAGTGTCGCGGGCGTTCAACCTGGCCTTGAAGCGCCAGCTGGATGAGGCCGGGCTGGACTTGGCGACGCCGCGCTTGTCGGTGCAGGTGGTCACTGCCGGCGGTGGCGGGATGGCGGAATCCGGCTCGTAGGAGCGGGTTTATCCGCACCTTATCCAGCCTGGGCGCGGATGCGGATGGCATCATGCCGCCAATATTCCAGGTCACAGTCGATCAGATGCCCATGCTGGTCACTGTTGACCCGGGTGATATGCAGCCCGGGGCTCCCCGCCGACACTTTCAACGCACTGGCCGCCGCCACCGGCAACGCCGTCGGCAAGATCTCGAAGCACACCTGCCCATACTGGATGCCATACACCCGCCCATAAATCTCGGTCAGCGACTGCGCCAGGTCGTGTTCGAGAACCTGCGGGAAGTACCGCGGGTTGAGGTGATGTTCGGCATACAGCACCGCCCGCCCATCGATGCGCCGTAGCCGACAGATGCGCACCACGCTGGACAACGCTGGCAACTGCAAGCGCGCGCAGATGGCCGCCGAGGCAGGTTGCAACCGCGCTGACAGCAGTTCGGTACTGGGCACCCGCCCCTGGTCGCGCACCATGGCATGGAAGTGGCTGCGCTCGATCAGGTCGTAGGTCAACCGCTCGGGCGCGACGAACCAGCCACGCCGCTCTTCGCGGTAGATCAAGCCCTGGGCTTCCAGCTGCACCAACGCTTCACGCAGGGTAATGCGCGTGGTGTCGAACACCTCGCTGAGCCGGCGTTCGGCCGGCAGCTTGCCGCCCGGCGCCAGCAGGCCGTGCTCGATCTGCTCCTGCAGGGCGTGGCAAATGGCTGTTACCGCACGCGGTGGCATCGACTGCATCAAAGGTTACCTATCTGGACTAGTCCAGCCCCATAACAGGGCAGTTGGAGAATAGTGCAAGCCTAGGCAGGGCTGATGAACATCCTGTGACATAGCTGCGCCCAAGGCACTGCCAGAATCGGGCCAGCCCCACAAAACCCGGGGTGTTACATGGTCTACGCTGTATTGCCAGGAGCCCGCAGCCACCCGTGTGGGACCGTTCCTACATCAAACTGTCACGCAAGCGGCCTACCTTGGCTCAAGGTTTGCTGACCTAGACCAAAGGTGCCAGTCAACGGCTTGCAACGGCTTCACCCAGAACAACGATCGCAAAGGCACCCACCCAAAGGAGCTTCGGATGAAAAAGTTCTTCATGGCGTCACTGCTTGGTTCGGCCATCGCGTTGTGTACCACGGCCATGGCCGCCGGCACCGACCTCAAGGCCCTGGAAGACGCCGCCCGCAAGGAAGGCAACGTCAACAGCGTGGGCATGCCCGATGCCTGGGCCAACTGGAAAGGCACCTGGGAAGACCTGGCCAACAAGTACGGCCTCAAGCACAGCGATACCGACATGAGTTCGGCCCAGGAAATTGCCAAGTTCGAAGCCGAGAAAGACAACGCCAGTGCCGACATCGGCGACGTCGGCGCCGCCTTCGGCCCCATCGCCGTGACCAAGGGCGTGAGCCAGCCCTACAAACCCAGCACCTGGGACCAGGTACCGGCGTGGGCCAAGGACAAGGACGGCCACTGGGCACTGGCCTATACCGGCACCATCGCCTTCATCATCAACAAGGACTTGGTCAAGGAAGGCGAGCGCCCGAGCAGCTGGCATGACCTGGAAAAAGGCAAATACAAGGTTGCCATCGGTGACGTCGGCACCGCGGCCCAGGCCGCCAACGGCGTGCTGGCCGCGGCCATCGCCTACAAGGGCGACGAAAGCAACGTAGCGCCGGGCTTGCAGTTGTTCACCAAGCTGGCCCAGCAGAAGCGCCTGTCGCTGGCCAACCCAACCATCCAGACCCTGGAAAAGGGCGAAGTGGAAGTTGGCGTGGTGTGGGATTTCAACGGCCTCAGCTACCGTGAACAGATCGACCCCAAGCGCTTTGAAGTGCTGATCCCGTCGGATGGCTCGGTGATCTCCGGCTATACCACCGTCATCAACAAATACGCCAAGCACCCGAATGCGGCCAAACTGACCCGCGAATACATCTTCAGCGACGCCGGGCAGATCAACCTGGCCAAAGGGCATGCGCGGCCAATCCGTGCCGAGCACCTGAAGCTGCCGGAAGACGTGCAGGCCAAGCTGCTGCCCAACGAGCAGTACAAGGCCGCTCAGCCGATCAAGAACGCCGAGGCCTGGGAAGCGACCTCGAAGAAACTGCCGCAGATGTGGCAGGAGCAAGTGATCATCGAGATGGAGTAAGGGGCTAGCTTTTGTAGTGCCTGATCCGGCCCTTTCGCGGGTAAACCCGCTCCCACAGGTACAGCGCGCACCTCAAGGCTGGCGCATGCCCCTGTGGGAGCGGGTTTACCCGCGAAGAAGCCAACGCGGTTTATGACTGGAGCCACCATGCAACACAACGTCATCCTGGTCCTGCTAGACGGCCTCAACTATCAGGTCGCCCACCACGCGATGGGCCACCTGCATGCCTATGTCGAGGCCGACCGTGCCGCGCTGTACCGCGTGGAGTGCGAGCTGCCATCGCTGTCTCGGCCGCTGTACGAATGCATCCTTACCGGCGTCCCGCCCATCGACAGCGGTATCGTGCACAACAACGTCAACCGCCTGTCCAACCAGCGCAGCGTGTTTCACTACGCCCGCGAAGCCAACCTGGGCACCGCAGCGGCGGCCTATCACTGGGTGAGCGAGCTGTACAACCGCTCCCCCTTCGACCCGCAGCGCGACCGCCATACCCACGCGCCGAAGTTGCCGATCCAGCACGGGCTGTTCTACTGGGACGACCGTTACCCCGATTCGCACCTACTGGCCGACGGCGAATACCTGCGCCGCCGCCATGCACCCAATTTCCTGCTGGTGCACCCAATGAGTATCGACGACGTCGGCCACCATCACGGCCTGGACAGCAGCCAGTACCGCAACGCCGCGCGCAGTGCCGATATCCTGCTGGCCGACTACCTGCCGGGCTGGCTCGAGGAGGGCTACCAGGTACTGGTCACGGCCGACCACGGCATGAACAACGACCGCTCGCACAACGGCCTGCTGGCCGAGGAGCGTGAAGTGCCGCTGTTCGTCTTCGGCGACGCCTTCAGCCTCGACCCGGCCGCCAAGCCGCTGCAAACCGAGCTGTGCGGGACCATCTGCGAACTGCTCGGCGCGGCGCACGACAAGAGCGTTTGCCGGGAGCTGCTGAAGTGAATGGCGGCACCCGTGGTCGCTACTTGGCGCTGCTCTGCCTGCTGCCGTTCGGCGTGTTCTTCATCATCTTCCAGATCGCCCCACTGGCCTGGGTCGCGATCAACAGTGTGCAATCGGAAGCGGGCTGGGGCGTGGACAACTTCAGCAAGGTGTTCGCCTCGAAGTTTTACCTGCAAGCCCTGCAACGCAGCCTGGAAATCAGCTTCTGGTCGAGCCTGTTCGGCATTGTCATCGCCACCCTCGGCGCCTACTCACTGCGCCAGGTGGACTCCAAGCTGCGCGACTTCGTTAGCGCCTTTGCCAACATGACCAGCAATTTCGCCGGGGTGCCGCTGGCCTTCGCCTTCATCATTCTGCTCGGGTTCAACGGCGCGCTGACCCTGCTACTGAAGCAGGTTGGCCTGTTGGAAGACTTCAGCATCTATTCCAAGAGCGGGCTGATCCTGGTGTACACCTACTTCCAAATCCCGCTGGGCGTGCTGCTGCTGTACCCCGCCTTCGACGCCCTGCGTGAAGACTGGCGCGAGTCGGCCGCATTGCTGGGCGCCGGCCACTGGCAATTCTGGCGGTACATCGGCCTGCCGGTGCTGACCCCGGCATTGCTGGGTACCTTCGTCATCCTGCTGGCCAACGCCCTCGGTGCCTACGCCACCGTGTACGCATTGACCACCGGCAACTTCAACGTACTGCCGATCCGCATCGCTGGCCTGGTGGCCGGTGACATCAGCCTCGACCCGAACCTTGCCAGCGCCTTGGCGATGGTGCTGGTGGGGCTGATGACGCTGGTCACGGTGGTGCATCAATGGCTGCTGAAAAGGAGCTACCATGCGCGCTGACGCCCGTCCCGGCGGCTGGTACCACCGCGTGGTGGTGTACCTGCTGTTCCTTATCCTGCTGCTGCCACTGGCCGGCACCCTGCTCTACTCGTTGGCCACCAGCTGGTCCGCCAGCCTGCTGCCCAGCGGCCTGACCCTGAAATGGTACGTGGCACTGTGGAGCGAGCCGCGCTTCCTCGCTGCCTTCGGCCAGTCGCTGCTGGTGTGCGTGGGGGCGCTGCTGCTGTCGGTGGTGCTGATCCTGCCGCTGCTGTTCGTGGTGCACTACCACTTCCCCAAGCTCGACGCGCTGATGAACATCCTCATCCTGCTGCCGTTCGCGGTGCCGCCGGTGGTGTCGTCGGTGGGGCTGCTGCAGCTGTATGGCAGCGGGCCGATGGCCATGGTCGGTACGCCGTGGATCCTGATCGGCTGCTACTTCACCATTGCCCTGCCATTCATGTACCGGGCCATCACCAACAACCTGCAGGCGATCAACCTGCGCGACCTGATGGACGCCGCCCAGCTGCTGGGCGCCAGCACCTGGCAGGCGGCGCTGCTGGTGGTGCTGCCGAACCTGCGCAAAGGCCTGATGGTGGCGCTGCTGCTGTCGTTTTCGTTCCTGTTCGGCGAGTTCGTGTTCGCCAACCTGCTGGTCGGCACCCGCTACGAAACCCTGCAGGTGTACTTGAACAACATGCGCAACAGCAGCGGCCACTTCAACAGCGCGCTGGTGATCTCCTACTTCGCCTTCGTGCTGGTATTGACCTGGGTCGCCAACCGCCTGAACAAGGACAAGACCTGACATGAGCTTCGTCAGTGTACAAAACCTGCAAAAAAGCTACGCCGGCAGCCCGGTGTTCGAAAACATCGACTGCCACATCGAACGCGGCGAATTCGTCACCCTGCTCGGCCCGTCCGGTTGCGGCAAGTCCACGCTGCTGCGCTGCATCGCCGGGCTGACCCCGGTGGACAGCGGGCAGATCCTGCTCGATGGCCACGACATCGTGCCGCTGAGCCCGCAAAAGCGTGGCATCGGCATGGTGTTTCAGAGCTATGCGCTGTTCCCCAACATGACCGTTGAACAGAACGTTGCCTTTGGCCTGCGCATGCAGAAGGTCAAGGCCAATGAAAGCCAGGCACGGGTGCGCGAGGCGCTGGAGCTGGTGGAGCTGGGCAGCTTCGCCGGGCGCTACCCGCATCAGTTGTCCGGCGGCCAGTGCCAGCGCGTGGCCCTGGCCCGCTCGTTGGTCACCCGCCCGCGCCTGCTGCTGCTCGATGAGCCGCTGTCGGCGCTGGATGCACGCATCCGCAAGCACCTGCGCGAGCAGATCCGCGCCATCCAGCGCGAACTGGGGCTGACTACCATCTTTGTCACCCACGACCAGGAAGAGGCGCTGACGATGTCCGACCGCATCTTCCTGATGAACCAGGGGCGCATCGTCCAAAGTGGCGATGCCGAAACCCTCTACACAGCGCCGGTGGACCTGTTTGCCGCCGGCTTCATCGGCAACTACAACCTGCTCGATGCCGACAGCGCCAGCCGCCTGCTGCAGCGCCCGGTGGCCTGCCGCCTGGCGATCCGCCCAGAGTCGATAACCTTGGGTGTGCACGGCGAGCTCGACGCCGAGGTACGTAGCCACAGCCTGCTGGGCAACGTGATCCGCTACCGGGTACGGGTGCGCGAGGTAGAACTGGTGGTCGATGTGCTCAACCGCTCGCCAGGCGACCTGCACGCGGACGGGCAGCGGGTAAGCTTGGCGATCGACCCCACGGCACTGCGGGAAGTGGCCTAAGGAGAATCAACAGCATGGCACTGGCAATTTTCGATCTGGACGAAACCCTGATCCACGGCGACTGCGCGTCGTTGTGGAGCGAGCAGATGGCCCGGCTGGGCTGGGTCGACGGCAAGGAGTTCCTGCGCCGTGACCATGAACTGATGGAGGCCTACGGCAGGGGGCACCTGCAAATGGAAGACTACATGGCCTTTAGCTTGGAACCGATTGCCGGGCGTACCCTGGAAGAGGTCGAGCACCTGGTGGCACCGTGGGTCGAAGAGGTGATTGAGCCGATCATCTACGGCGATGCCTGCCGCTGTATTGCCGAGCATCGCAAACGCGGGGACCGGATCTTGATCATTTCGGCTTCGGGCGCGCATCTGGTCGGGCCGATTGCGGCGCGGCTGGGGGTGGATGAATACCTGGCTATCGAGCTGGCAGCGGTGAACGGGGTGTATACCGGCAAGACCCATGGGGTGCTGACCTACCGCGAGGGCAAGATCACCCGGCTGCTGGAGTGGCTGGATCAGGAGCAGGAGAACCTGGAGGGAGCAAGCTTCTATTCCGATTCGCGCAACGATCTGCCGCTACTGCTGAAAGTGGATTACCCGCATGTGGTGAACCCGGATGCGGTGTTGCGTGAGCATGCCGAGATCAACCAGTGGCCGATCTTGAGCTGGACCTGAAGCTGTACCGGCCTCTTCGCGGGCAAGCCCGCTCCTACACGGACCGCACGATGTTGGAGTGGGTGCTGACCTTGTAGGAGCGGGCTTGCCCGCGAAAGGGCCGGGCCTGGTTACACCAGGCTAGGGTCGATCACCATCACCAGCTTGCCCGACACCTGGTTGGTCTCAAGCTCGGCATACGCCGCCTGGGCAAACTCTACCGGGTAGGTGTCCACCAGTTGCGGCGACAAACGCCCTTCGCCAAAAAGCGGCCACACCTGCTGCAACAAATCGCGCAGCAGCTCGGCCTTGAAACCGTCGTCACGGTTGCGCAGCGTGGAACCGGTAATCTCCAGGCGCTTGCCCAGCACCTGTGCCAAATCCAGCTCGAACTTGCGCCCACCCATCAGGCCGATGATCACCCAGCGCCCGTCGCGCGCCAGCAACTTCAGGTTGAGCTCGCCGTAACTGGCACCCACCGGGTCGAGAATCACGTCGAACGGGCCCAATGCTTCTAGCGCCTCCAGGTTCTCGTTACGTACCACACCACCCGCAGCCCCCAGCGCTTGGCAATAGGCCAGGCGGTCCTGCGAACCGACGCTGACCCACACTGGGCTGCCAAACGCTTTGCACAACTGGATGGCGGCCGAACCAACGCCGCTCGCGCCAGCGTGCACCAGCACCTTCTCGCCCGCCTTCAAGCCACCCAGCTGGAAGATATTCAGCCAGGCGGTGGCATACACCTCCGGCAACGCCGCCGCTTCTTGCAAATGCAGCCCATCGGGCACCGGCAACACATGGCGGGCATCCACCACCACTTCCTCGGCCATGGCGCCGCTGGCAAGCAGCGCGCACACCCGGTCGCCCACGCGCCAGTCGGCACCGGCCCCCACCTCTTGAATGACCCCAGCGCACTCCAGGCCCATGTACGGGCTGGCGCCTGGCGGCGGTGGGTACAGGCCCTTCATTTGCAACAGATCGGCGCGGTTCAGCCCCGCAGCAGCCACGCGAATGCGTACTTGGCCCGCGTCACAGGCCGGGCGTTCGGCCTCGACCCAAGCCACATGTCCGTCAACGCCTTGCAATGCCTTCACAGTGCCTCCATAGTTGAATCATATGACCGAGCCTGGGGTCGCTATGCCCCAGGCTTTTTGCAGTATGCGCCCGGCTCTGATGGAGCTGGCGAACGGAATAGACGGCCTACTATGCGTGATCAAATGCCCCCACGTCGAATCAGCATGAAGCATTTCCTCCCAAGCACTGCCCTGGCCATGATGATCGGCCTGGGTAGCCTTGCGCTCGGCGGCAATGCGGCGGCCGCCAACAAGTGGGACAGCCTGCAACCGGACCGTGACGAGATCGTCGCCAGCCTCAACGTGGTGGAGTTGCTCAAGCGCCACCACTACAGCAAGCCACCACTGGACGACGCTCGTTCGGTCATCATTTACGACAGCTACATCAAGTTGCTGGACCCGGCGCGCAGCTACTTCACCGCCGCCGACATCGCCGAATTCGACAAATGGAAAACGCAATTCGACGATTTTCTCAAGAGCGGTAACCTGGACCCGGGCTTTACCATCTACAAGCGCTACCTGGACCGCGTCAAGCAACGCCTGGACTTTGCCTTGGCCGAACTGAACAAGGGCGTGGACAAGATCGACTTCAACGCCAAGGAAACCTTGCTGATCGACCGCAAGGACGCGCCGTGGATGAAAAACCAGACCGAGCTCGACGATTTGTGGCGCAAACGCGTGAAGGACGAAGTGCTGCGCCAGAAGATCGCCGGCAAAGAACCTAAGCAGATTCAGGAAACCCTGACCAAGCGCTACAAGAACCAGCTGTCGCGCCTGGACCAAACCCGTGCCGAGGACATCTTCCAGGCCTACATCAATACCTTCGCCCAGTCCTACGACCCGCACACCAACTACCTGTCGCCGGACAACGCAGAAAACTTCGACATCAACATGAGCCTGTCGCTGGAAGGTATCGGCGCAGTGCTGCAAAGCGACAACGACCAGGTCAAGATCGTGCGCTTGGTGCCGGCAGGCCCGGCGGCCAAGACCAAGCAAGTGGCCCCGGCCGACAAGATCATCGGCGTGGCCCAGGGCAACAAGGAAATGGTCGACGTGGTTGGCTGGCGCCTGGACGAAGTGGTCAAGCTGATTCGTGGCCCGAAAGGCTCGGTAGTGCGCCTGGAGATCATCCCTGCCAGCAACGCGCCTAGCGATCAGACCAGCAAGATCGTGTCGATCACCCGCGAGGCGGTAAAACTCGAGGAGCAGGCAGCGAAGAAGTCGGTGCTCAAGCTGAAGCAGGACGGGCGTGACTACAAGCTGGGCATCATCGAAATCCCCGCCTTCTACCTGGACTTCAAGGCCTACCGCGCCGGTGACCCGGAGTACAAGAGCACCACGCGTGACGTGAAGAAGCTGCTCACCGAACTGCAGAAAGAAAAAGTCGACGGCGTGGTCATCGACCTGCGCAACAACGGCGGCGGCTCGCTGCAGGAAGCCACCGAGCTGACCAGCCTGTTCATCGAGAAAGGCCCAACCGTACTGGTACGCAATAGCGACGGCCGTGTCGACGTGCTGGAAGACGAAAACCCTGGCGCCTTCTACAAGGGCCCGCTGGCACTATTGGTCAACCGCCTATCGGCCTCGGCCTCGGAGATTTTCGCTGGCGCCATGCAGGACTATCACCGGGCACTGATCATCGGTGGCCAAACCTTCGGTAAAGGCACCGTGCAGACCATCCAGCCGCTTAACCATGGCGAGCTGAAGCTGACCCTGGCCAAGTTCTACCGGGTTTCCGGGCAGAGCACCCAGCACCAGGGCGTACTGCCGGACATCGACTACCCGTCGATAATCGACACCAAGGAAATTGGCGAGAGCGCCCTGCCCGAGGCCATGCCGTGGGACACCATCCGCCCAGTGGTCAAGCCGGCGGCCGACCCGTTCAAGCCGTTCCTGGCCCAGCTCAAGGCGCAACATGAAGCGCGCAGCGACAAGGACGCGGAGTTCACCTACATCCGTGACCGCCTGGCCCTGACCCAGAAGCTGATGAACGAAAAAACCGTCAGCCTCAACGAGCAGGACCGCCGCGCACGCCACGACGACATCGAGGCCAAGCAACTGGCGCTGGAAAACATCCGCCGCAAGGCCAAAGGTGAAGAGCCGCTGAAAGAGCTGAAGAAAGAGGACGAGGATGCGCTGCCGACCGAGGATGAAAACACCAAGCCGGAAGACGACGCTTACCTGTCGGAGACTGGTCGCATCCTGATCGACTACCTGAGTGCGAGCACCAAGGTGGCCAAGAAGTAAGGCAATGGGGCAGTGATGGCAAATTAACGCGAGCTGAGCAAGGCCGCTCCTATAAAAGTGTAGGAGCGGCCCCATAAGGGACCGCGTTACCCGCTACCAATCAGGCTGTTTCGGGGTAGCTGTATTCAAATACCCGCACAACCTCGGAGGCATGCCACGACGCCGCCTCCATGCCATCGACCGGCCCGGAGAAACGCCCCAGGCGCTCCACACATTCAAAAAAGCCGGTACGCGGCAAACGGCTGGCACCTTGGCTAATGACCAATGAGCTGCGCAATGGCTGCTCGGCGCGGGCATCCAGCACCGCCAGGTACTCCAGCGCGGCGGTCAGCGTTTGCATGGCCGGGCTGGGCAACTGCAAGCGCTCGATCAGCGCTCGGTAAGTCAGCAAGTGGCGTTGACGACGGGCCAGGTCAAGCTCGCCCAGCAGGTTATCCCAGTGCTGTCGGCTGATCCTGACCTGGCTCATGAGGGTTCACTCCAGCCAGCCACCCCCAGATGCCAGGCCAGGGCTCGACGGATGGCCGCGTCCGGCTGCCGTTCGCCCGATTCGATCATGGCCAGGTAAGCCGGGCTCACCCCCACATTGCGCGCCAGCTGCTCAGGGGCAATGCCCTTGGCCTGGCGAATTTGCGCCACTTCGCTGAACGCGGGCAGTGGTGCAGTGGCTGCGGCACTGGCTGGCGCGCTGGTAACTGCCTCGGCTGGTGCCTGCCCCGCGGCCTTGAGCAGTGCCTGATACTGCTCCCAGGGAACGACGGCGTACTCGGGTTGACCGTCCCGGCTGATGACCTGAATACCCATTACAAACCCCTTTAAAAAGGATTACAGCATGTAATCCGTAGGCATAACCCTTATGCCAATTATATTACCAACTCCGGGGTCTGTGCAGTTGCGGTGCAGTTCAGGCGGTATTCATGGCGTATTGCGCTCCAAGCGCAAGGCTTCGGCGCTGGCGGGCAGGCGCTCGACCACACGCAGCCGCTCGGGCGCCTGGCTGTCACGCCAGGCTTTGAAACGCGCCAGTTCATCGGCCACGGTCTTCAACACCCAGCCCAGTACCGCAATGTCATCGAGAAAGCCCACACCCAACAGCCAGTCGGGGATGGCATCGATGGGGCTGACGAAATACAGCAGGCCAGCCACGATGGTGACCAGTGCCTTGGGGCTGATGGCGCGGTATTCGCCGCGCCACCAGGCCAGGCACAGTGACTGCAGTAACTTCACGTCTTCCCGCAGTTGGCCGAGGCGCGGGCCTTTACGGGCCACCGCGAACAGCAGGGCCGGCAACCGGCCACGGCTGAGCAGGCGCTCAGCCAGCGGCAGGAAACGGGCAAAATTCCAAGGTGCGCTCATGGAGCCTCCGAGAGGGAAAGGTTATCCACATTTATTGTGGATAACCTTGTGAACAGGGCGATATTTCTGACCTCAGGTGCCTACCAGGCAAGGGCCCCGGTCAGATCGGGCGTTTTTTACACAACCGTTTCACACCCGCTGGGTGTATGCCGCAAACGATTTGCGTCAGAAGCGTCCTACTTCTTCACGCTGCATTTCCTCGGACAGTATCAGCAGTTGCTGGTTCGTCCAACCATCCGCCACAAACGAAAACGCCCCGTTATGACGGGGCGTTTTGCACAGACCGGCCAGCGTTACTTGGCAGGTGCTTCGGCGGGTGCTTCAGCTTCCGGCTCTGCGCCTTGCAGCTGGGCCGGGTCCTTGATGGCGATCAGTTCCAGGTCGAACACCAGTACCGAGTTGGCCGGGATCAATGGGCTTGGGCTCTGCGCGCCGTAGGCCAGTTCAGCTGGGATGAACAGCTTGTACTTCTCGCCGACGTGCATCAGCTGCAGGCCTTCGACCCAACCTGGGATCACGCCGCTGACCGGCAAGTCGATCGGGCTGCCGCGCTCGACGGAGCTGTCGAACACCTTGCCATCGATCAGCTTGCCTTCGTAGTGGACGGTAACTACATCGGTCGGCTTAGGCTGTGGGCCATCGGCTTTCTTGACCACTTCGTACTGCAGGCCCGAAGCGGTAGTGACCACGCCTGGCTTCTTGGCGTTTTCTTCGAGGAATTTCTTGCCGGCCGAGGCGGCTTCTTCGCTGGCCTTGGCCAGGCGCTCTTCGGCACGCTTCTGCAGCGCGGTGAAGGCCTCTACCAGCTCTTCGTCCTTGAGACGCTGTTCTTTCTTGCCAACGGCGTCTTCGATGCCGAGGGCGACTGCTTTCGAATCAAGGTCTTCCATGCCTTCCTGCGCCAGGCTCTTGCCCATGTTCAGGCCGATACCGTAGGAGGCTTTCTGTGCCGGAGTCTTCAGCTCGGGGCTGCTGGCTTGTTGATCGCAGCCAGCCAGTACCAAGCCTACCAGGGCAACCGCAGCCGCCAAACGATGCTGTTTCATGCTATTTCCTTGTTCATGCGCCATAAGGGCAATCAGGGTAAAGCCGCGAGCTTAGCAGGCGGCCATGACCAATGGCTACCGGCATAGGAGCGGGTTTTGCTAAGGAAGTTCAGTCGTTAAACGCTTATTCATCCAAGGCATTGCAGCCACTGGCCAGTATTGACCCTGTGGGATGGTTTTGCCGGTTTTCTTGGCTAGGTTGGGGAAGTCTGCAGCCAGCCAACAGAGCGGGGGCCTTCCACCGTGCTCAGGGGTAATTACCTTCGCGATACTGCCCCGCCACTTCGCGCAACACTTCGCACACCCACTGCCCTGGCAGGCTCTGCGCCAAGGCAGCATTGCGGCAGATGCCCACCGAACCGCCCGGCTCGCGCACCCCCAAGTCGAGTTCGACCAGTTCGCCACGGCGCAAGTCGAGCAACACCGCATCGCGCGGTGCTACCCACACTGCATCGCTGCCCAGCAGGTAGCGCCGGCTCAACGCCAGTGACAGGGTTTCCAGGCGCTGGGCCGGCATCTGGATACCGCACTGCACGAACAGGCTGTCAGCATGCTGGCGGATGGTGGTGCCGGCGGGCGGCAACACCAGCGGGTAACGCCCCACCTGCGCGCGCTCCACCGGAGTACTGGCCAGCAGCGGGTGGTCCGGGCGCACCACCAGGCTCATCGACTCGCTGTACAGGTGCTCGAACGACAGGCCTTGGATCTGCGGGCTGTCGGTCATGCGCCCGACCACCAGCTCCAACTCCCCTACGCGCAACTGGCCAAGCAGTTGCGCGCTAACCCCGGTGACCACACTGATCACCAGCGCTTCATGACGCTGGTGCAAGCGGCACAGCACTTCGGGCATGAGCAGGCCTTCGACCGTGGACAGCACACCGATGCGCACCTGCGACGGTGCCCGGGCTTCGCCACGCAGGCTGCTTACACCATCACGCAGGGCCTGCACGCTGGGCCCGGCGTAGCGCATGAATCGCACCCCGGCTGGGGTCAGCTCGACGCCCTGGCGGCTGCGCGCGAACAGACGCGCCTCCAGCAGGTCTTCGAGTTCCTTGAGGGTCTTGGAGATCGCCGGCTGGCTGATCGCAAGCATGTCGGCAGCCCTGGCCAGGCTGCCCTGCCGGGCAATCTCCAGAAAGCACAGCAGGTGGCGGTATTTGATGCGGGTATCGAGGTTCATGGCCTCAAGCTTAACGCATTGCCTGGGCGGGTTAGGTATTTCGCCTGCACTGGCCTCTTCGCGGGTAAACCCGCTCCTACAGTATCTGGCAGGCGAGCCCGAGGTGATGCTTGTAGGAGCGGGCTTGCCCGCGAAAGGGCCGGGGTGGGCTGCCGATGAATATCAAGCCACTGCCAACTCCACCGCCCCCTCCTTCAAGCGCACCGGCCACACCCGCAAGCACTGCCCGGCATCCTCAAGGCACTCGCCGCTCTGTAGGCTGAAGTGCTGCTTATACAACGGCGCCGCCACCACCAGTTCCCCCTGCACACTGCCCACCAACCCCCGGCCGATAATATTGGCCCCGGAGCGCGGGTCGCGGTTATCCACCGCATACAGCGGCTGCGCCTGCCCCGGCAGGTAGAACAGCGCTACCTGAGCCCCCTCAAGCCACACCACCACCCCGGAATCGGCCACCAGGTCATCCGCCTGGCACACCGCCTGCCAGTTCTCTTGACTTTTTACAGCAGCATTGGACAGGTTCATCAGACAGCCTCTTCGACGGTTGGGATCAGGTGCAACGGCGCAGCAGGCCGGCGTTGTTGGCGTTCGCGCACGAAATGCACGTCTGGGTCGGCACGCCGGTCGTTGACGAAAGTACGGAAGCGCTTGAGCTTCTCGGGGTCGTTCAAGGCGTTGGCCCACTCGCATTCATACTGGTCGACCACATGCTGCATCTGCGCTTCCAGCTCGCAGGCCAGGCCCAGGCTGTCGTCGATGACCACCTGCTTCAGGTAGTCCAGCCCGCCCTCCAGGTTCTCGCGCCATACCGAGGTGCGCTGCAGCTTGTCGGCGGTGCGGATGTAGAACATCAGCACGCGGTCGATCAGGCGCACCAGGGTTTCGTCGTCGAGGTCGGTGGCGAACAGTTCGGCGTGCCGTGGGCGCATGCCGCCGTTGCCGCACACGTACAGGTTCCAGCCCTTGTCGGTGGCGATCACGCCGATGTCCTTGCTTTGCGCCTCGGCGCATTCACGGGTGCAACCAGACACCGCGAACTTGAGCTTGTGCGGGCTGCGCAGGCCCTTGTAACGGTCCTCCAGGCGCAGCGCCATGCCGACGCTGTCCTGTACGCCGTAGCGGCACCAGGTGCTGCCGACACACGACTTCACCGTGCGCGTCGACTTGCCATAGGCGTGGCCGGTTTCGAAGCCGGCCTCGATCAGCTCACCCCAGATCAACGGCAGTTCATGCAGCTGAGCGCCGAACAGGTCGATGCGCTGGCCGCCGGTGATCTTGGTGTACAGGTCGTACTTTTTCGCCACCTGGCCGATGACGATGAGCTTGTCGGGGGTGATTTCACCGCCGGGGATACGCGGCACCACCGAGTAGGTGCCGTTTTTCTGCATGTTGGCCATGAAGGTGTCGTTGGTGTCCTGCAGCGGCACCAGCGCGGGGTCCATGATCGGCTGGTTCCAGCACGAGGCGAGGATGTTGCCCACTGCCGGCTTGCAGATGTCGCAGCCAACGTGGCCCTTGCCGTGGCGCCCGAGCAATTCGTTGAAGGTGCGGATGCCCTCCACCCGCACCAGCCCGTACAGCTCCTGGCGGGTATAGGCAAAGTGCTCGCACAGGCTTTTGTCCACCGCTACGCCACGCGCGCTCAGCTCGTGCTCGACCACCTGCTTGAGCAGTGCCGCGCAACCACCACAACCGCTGGCGGCCTTGGTGCAGCCCTTGACCGCAGCAAGGTCGCCACAGCCGCTGTCGATGGCGGCGCAGACTGCGCCCTTGCTGACGTTGTGGCACGAGCAGATGGTCGCGCTGTCGGGCAGCGCATCGGCCCCCAGGGCCGGCGCGCCAGTGCCTTGCGGCAAGATCAGCGCCGCCGGGTCGGCTGGCAGGGTAATGCCGTTCTGGGCGTACTGCAGCAGGGTGTCGTAGTAGCTGTTGTCACCGACCAGCACTGCGCCAAGCACGTATTTGCCGCTGGCATCGACCACTAGCCGGCGATAGGCGCTGTTGGCCTCGTCGATGAAGCGGTAGCTGCGCGCGCCCGGCGTGGCGCCATGGGCATCGCCGATCGAGCCGACATCCACGCCCAGCAATTTCAGCTTGGTCGACATGTCGGCGCCGGTGAACTCGCCAGCGGCTTCGCCCATCAACAACGCCGCCAGGTTACGCGCCATGCTGTAGCCAGGGGCTACCAGGCCGAACACGCTGCCGTTCCACGAGGCGCACTCACCGATGGCGAAGATGCGCGGATCGCTGCTGCGGCAGTGGTTATCGATCACCACCCCGCCACGCGCGGCGATCTCCAGGCCGCAGGCACGGCCTAGGGCATCCTGCGGGCGAATACCGGCCGAGAACACGATCAGGTCGGTTTCCAAGTGCTCGCCGCCGTCGAAATTCATGCGGTAGCGGTAGTCTGCGCCCGCACTGATCGACTGGGTGGCACGTGACAGGTGTACGCCCACCCCCAGGGCTTCGATCTGCGCCTTCAGCGCAGCACCGCCCTCGCCGTCCAGTTGCACCGGCATCAGCCGTGGGGCGAACTCCACCACGTGGGCTTCTAGGCCCAGCGACTTCAGTGCGTTGGCCGCTTCCAGGCCAAGCAGGCCACCACCAACTACCACGCCACGGCGCGCTTCACTGGCGGCAGCGCGGATAGCGTCAAGGTCATCGAGGGTGCGGTAAACCAGGCGGGCATTGCCGCTGGAGCCTTCGATCGGCGGCACGAAGGGGTAGGAACCGGTGGCCAGCACCAGCTGGTCGTAGCCGTAGCGGCCCTCGGCGGTGACCACTTCGGCGCGCTCACGGTCGATTTCCAGCACCGCTTCGCCCAGGTGCAGGTGCACGCCGTTGTCGCCGTAGAAGCCCTGCTCGCACAGGGCCAGGGTTTCGGCACAGCTGCCGCCGAAATACTCGGACAGGTGCACGCGGTCGTAGGCGCGCTGGCGCTCTTCGCCGAACACGTGCACCTCGAAGCGCTGCAGGGCGCCGCGGCTGACCAGTTGTTCGACGCAATGGTGGCCGACCATGCCGTTGCCGACGATGACCAGTCGCTCTCGTTGCCCGCTGCTCGCTGTTGCCTTCATAAGCCGATCCTCGATCAAAAAAAAAGCGCCTGGAGCCGAAGCTCCAGGCGCCTTTGCCTGTATTCATCACGGTAGGGGGCCCAAGTTGATCGCCGTTGATCAGTGGGCTTTGTTGTTGCTGGGATAAAGCAGGGACTGTGCCAACTGGGTTGCCTGTACTGCCCTCTTCGCGGGCAAGCCCGCTCCTACAACGGTCTGCGCAGCGTCATGCACTGGTAGGAGCGGGCTTGCCCGCGAAGAAGCCGGCACAGGCCATGCACATTCACAGTGCACAACACCCCATCGCGGTGCATTCAGTACACATCCCGCCGATACCGCTTGGCCCTGCCCAGCGCTTCGACATAGGCCGCAGCCGCCGCTGCATCCATGCCGCCATGCTCGGCCACGATCGCCCGCAACGCCGCATCCACATCCTTGGCCATGCGCTGCGCATCGCCACACACATAGACGTACGCCCCCGCCTGCAGCCACTGCCACAGTTGTGCCCCCTGCTCGAGCATGCGTTGCTGCACATAGACCTTCTCGGCCTGGTCGCGCGAAAACGCGGTGTCCAGGCGCAAGTGCCCTGCTGCCTGCCAGGCCTGCAGTTGCTCTTGGTAATAGAAGTCGCTGGCCGCGTATTGCTCGCCAAAGAACAGCCAGTTGCTGCCTTTCGCCGCCCGTGCCTCACGTTCTTCGAGGAAGGCACGGAACGGCGCAATGCCGGTGCCGGGGCCGACCATGATCAGCGGCACGCTGTCGTCCTCGGGTAGGCGGAAGTGCTTCGACACCTGCGGGAAAATCGCCACCTTAAGCGCTTGCGCGCGGTCGGCGAGGAAGCTTGAACACACGCCTTTACGCGCGCCATAGCGCACCGTGGACACGGTCAAGTGCACCTGCTGCGGGTGCGCCAGCGGGCTGGAACTGATTGAGTACAGGCGCGGCTGCAACGGTTTCAGCAGCTCCAGCCAACGGGCCAGAGACAGCTGCTGAGGGAAGGCGCGCAGCACATCGACCAGCTGCCGGCCCCACAGCCAGTCGTGCAACTCGGCCTTGCACTCAGGTAGCAGCAGGCGCTGCAGGTCTGGGGCGTTGGCGGCGAAGGCCTGCAGTTGCTGCGCGGTGACCTTGGCGATTTCCAAGTGCGCTTGCAGAGCTTCAGCCAGCGGCATGGCTGGCTGGCCTTTCAGCTCGACCGGTGCTTGGCCATCGAGCTGCATCAGCGCCAGCAGTTCGTCGACCAGCGCCGGGCAGTTGCGCGGCCACACGCCCAAGGCATCACCAGCGGCATAGGTGAAACCACTGCCGCTCAGGTCAAACACCAGCTGCCGGGTTTCTTTGCTGGCACCCGGGCCGTTAAGCAGGCGGTTCTCCAGCAAGGTGGCGGCCCAGGGTTGCTGCTTGTTGTAGGGCGCCACCGCAGCCGGTGCGCTGACCGGCGGCGACGCCGCGGCACTGCCCAGGGTGGGCAGCAGCGCGTCGAGCCAGGCGGCGAAGGCTTCGTCGAAGTCCGGTTCGCAGTCCACCCGCGGCAACAGGCGTCGCCCGCCCAGCTCGGCCAGGCGCTGATCGAGCTTACGGCCAAAGCCACAGAACTGCTCGTAACTGGAGTCGCCCAGGGCTAGCACGGCATAGGGCAGTTCGGCACAGTGGCTACCCTCCTCGCCCTGCAAGGCGTGCCAGAACCCGGCAGCGCTGTCGGGCGCGTCGCCATCGCCAAAGGTGCTGGTGATCAGCAGGACACTGGCGGCGCCCTGCAACTGACGCGGGCTGAGCGCTTGCATGCAATTGAGCTGCACGTCCAGGCCGGCATCGCGCAAGCGCTCGGCACAGCGCTCGGCAAGCAGTTCGCCGTTGCCGGTTTGCGAGGCCCACAGCACCTGGTGCCGTGGCGCCGCCACCGCGGTATCGGCGAGCAGCGCCGGCTGGGCGAACAGCCCGGCCAGCAAGCCATCAACGAACAACCGGCAGTTGGCAGCCAACGGCGCACTGGCCGGCAAGCTGGGCACGCCAGCGGCACGGGCCTGCTCCAGGCCGAGCAGGAAACCTTGCAAGTACTGGCGTTCCTGCTCGGCCAGTACCGGCGCTGGCAGGGTATCCAGGCCAAGCAGACGGGACAGGGTGGCGGTGGGCATGCGGGCTGGCTCCGGCAGGGGGGCGGTGGCGCCCAGTTCAAGGGCGTCGATACGTTCGCCGGCAACCCGTTGCAAGGCCACCGCGCAGTGTTTGAAGGCCGGCTGCAGCGATAGCGGGTCAACCGCATCGCAGGTGACGGCGTTGATCGCCAGTTGCGCGCCAAACAGGTCGCCCCAATGGAACGGGGCGAAGCAGTTGCCCGGCAGCACGCGGTCACTGATGCGCGCGGGCAGCACGGCTTGGCCACGGCGCGAGCGAATGGCTACCTGGTCCTTTTCGGCAATGCCCAGCCGCGCAGCGTCTTCAGGATGAATTTCGACGAAGGGGCCGGGCGCCAGTTTGTTCAGCGCCGGCACCTTGCCGGTCTTGGTCAGGGTGTGCCACTGGTGCTGCACGCGGCCGGTATTGAGCACAATGGGGTAGTCGTCATTCGGCAACTCCGGCGCGGGCAACCAGGGCCGGGCGAAGAAGCGCGCCTTGCCGCTGGCGGTGGGAAAGGCCAGCGCCGGGCAGCCACCCTGGGCGTCTTGCCGCAGCGCCTGGCTGTTGCCATCGTTGAGGTAGCGAACCGGGCTGCGTGGGGTGTCGCGGCCTGGCGCGCAGGGCCACTGGCGTGGTTGCTCACGCAGTTCGGCATAGCCAATGCCCCGCAGGTCGTAGCCGGTTGCCGGGTTGTGGAAGCGGCGGATTTCCTCATACACCGCTTCGGCATCAGGGTAGTCGAAGGCGTCGGCGTAACCCATGGCGCAGGCGACCCGGGCAATGATCTGCCAGTCCGGCAGGCTCTGCCCTGGCGGTTCGACGGCGCGGGGCATCAGGGTCAGGTTGCGCTCGCTGTTGATCATCACACCCTCGCCTTCGGCCCACAGCGCAGCCGGCAGGAGGATATCGGCGTAGCGGTTGGTTTCGCTGTCGAGGAAGGCATCCTGGGTAATTACCAGCTCGGCCTGGCGCAGGCCGTCGATCACTTGCTGGCGGTTAGCGACGCTGGCTACCGGGTTGCTACAAATGACCCAGCAGGCTTTCACCTCGCCAGCCTTCATCTGCTCGAACAGCGCAATGGTGCCCTCGCCGCCTTCGCTACGCAGGCTGCCCGGCGGCAAGCGCCACTGCCCCTCGACGAAGGCGCGATCCTCTGCCACCAGCGCCGAGCGCTGGCCGGGCAGGCCCGGGCCCATGTAGCCCATCTCGCGGCCGCCCATGGCGTTGGGCTGGCCGGTCAGCGAGAAAGGCCCGCTGCCGGGACGGCAAATGGCGCCGGTGGCCAGGTGCAGGTTGCAGATGGCGTTAGTGTGCCAGGTGCCGTGGATGCTCTGGTTCAGGCCCATGGTCCAGCAGCTCATCCAGTTGCTGGCAGTGCCGATCCACTCAGCGGCCTTGAGGATGTCGGCCTCGGCCAGCCCGGTGATAGCGGCCACGCGTGCCGGGGTGTAGTCATCAAGAAATGCCGGCAACTCGTCCCAGCCTTCGGTGTGGCGGGCAATGAAACCGGGGTGGGTGTGGCCGTTGCGCTGCAGCAAGTGCAGCAAGCCGTTGAGCAAGGCCAGGTCGCTACCAGGGCGCACCTGCAAGAACAGGTCGGCCTTGTCGGCGGTGGCGCTGCGCCGTGGGTCGACGACGATGAGCTTGGCGCCAGCCTTGACCCGGTCGAGCAGGCGCAGGAACAGGATTGGGTGGCAGTCGGCCATGTTAGCGCCGATCACCAGGAACACCTCGGCGTGCTCGAAGTCCTGGTAGCTGCCGGGTGGGCCGTCGGCGCCAAGCGACAGCTTGTAGCCACTGCCGGCGCTGGCCATGCACAGGCGCGAGTTGGACTCGATGTGGCGGGTACGGATAAAGCCCTTGGCCAGCTTGTTGGCCAAGTACTGGGCCTCCAGCGACATTTGCCCGGACACATACAGCGCCACGGCGTCGGGGCCGTGCTGGTCGATGATGCCGCGCAGGCGGGCGGCGGCATCGGCGATGGCCTGGTCGATAGCGGTGCGCGCCGGCTGCTGGCTGCGCTGCTGGCGCACATAGGCATCTTCCATGCGCCCGGCGGCAGCCAGCGGCAGGTGCGCGGTGAGGCCTTTGGTGCACAGGCGGCCAAAGTTGCTGGGGTGCTGCTTGTCGCCGCTGATCTTGCCGACCTTGCCATCGGCGACGCTCATGACGATGCCGCAGCCGACGCCGCAATAGGGGCAAACGCTGCGTACTTCGCTGTTGGCCATGGGGCGGGCTCCTGTGGGAAACGCAAAAAGGCGCCGGCTGCCCGGCTTGCTTGGCAAGCGGGCAACACGGCGCCTTTGTCGTGAAGTTGTGCGGGCTGTCGACGTTGATAGCCCTGAATGGGGGTGAAACAGCAATTTATGGGCCAGCTGTGCCGGCCTCTTCGCGGGTAAACCCGCTCCCACAGGGATATGACAAGGCCTGACGGCGGTGATGTACCTAAGGGAGCGGGCTGGCCCGCGAACGGGCCGGCACAGGCAACGCACCATACGGTGGCAAATCAAGGCACCCGGGCGCTATGCTGGGGCATATTCCAGCCTGAGCCATTGCCATCCCCTCATGCCCCAAGTGATCCTCAAAACCCCTGCCCAACTCGCCGTGATGCGCCGTGCCGGCCAACTTCTGGCCCAGGTGTTCGCCGACCTCGACAGTTTCATCCGCCCCGGCGTGACCACCCTGCAAATCAACGACCGCGCCGAGGCGTTCATCGTCGGCACGCTCAAGGCCCGCCCAGCGAGCAAGGGCCAGTACGGTTTCCCCTATTCGCTCAACACCTCGGTCGACCACGTGGTGTGCCACGGCATGCCCAAGGTCGATGAAGTGCTGAAGGAAGGCTCCATCGTTAACGTCGACATCACCTTGGAACAGGGCGGCTACATTGCTGACTCGTCGAAGATGTACAGCATCGGCAAAATCAGCGCTGAAGCCCAACGCTTGGTCGACACTGCTTATGACGCGCTATGGAAAGGCATCGAGCAGGTACGCCCTGGGGCAACGCTGGGCGATATCGGCCATGCCGTCCAGGCCCACGCTGAGGCCGCTGGTTACAGCGTGGTGCGTGAGTATTGCGGGCATGGCATTGGCCAGCAGATGCATGAGGCGCCAGAGGTGCTGCATGTTGGCGCGCGTGGCATCGGTATGAAGCTGAAGCCGGGGATGGTGTTTACCATCGAGCCGATGATCAACCAGGGCGGGCGTGGCACGCGCGAGTTGAAGGATGGCTGGACGGTAATTACCCGCGACCACAGTTTGTCAGCGCAGTGGGAGCATACGGTGGCGGTGACCGAGGATGGGTTTGAAGTGCTGACGTTGCGGGCAGAGGAGCTTCGCCGCTGACATTGCGCAGGAGGCAGAAACAAAAAAAGCGACCCTAAGGTCGCTTTTTTTGTTACTTCCGGGTGTTCAGTGGGCCCTGGAAGTGGAATATGGCGCAGCGGACGGGACTCGAACCCGCGACCCCCGGCGTGACAGGCCGGTATTCTAACCGACTGAACTACCGCTGCGCTATACATCGAGTGGTGGGTGATGACGGGATCGAACCGCCGACCCTCTGCTTGTAAGGCAGATGCTCTCCCGGCTGAGCTAATCACCCATGTCTCTCGGTGTGGCGCGCATTCTACGGGCGACTTGGCGCTCTGGCAAGCACTTATCGAAATTTTTGCAAACTTTGATGAAACACCAAAAAACAGGCGAAAAAAAAGCGACCTTAGGGTCGCTTTCTTTGTTACTTCCGGGTGTTCAGTGGGCCCTGGAAGTGGAATATGGCGCAGCGGACGGGACTCGAACCCGCGACCCCCGGCGTGACAGGCCGGTATTCTAACCGACTGAACTACCGCTGCGCTATACATCGAGTGGTGGGTGATGACGGGATCGAACCGCCGACCCTCTGCTTGTAAGGCAGATGCTCTCCCGGCTGAGCTAATCACCCTTCGTCTCGGTGTGGCGCGCATTCTACGGACGCCCCCTCCCCCTGGCAAGCACTTTTTTTACTTTCTTCAAAAAAAACCTCAGGCCTTTCAAAGACCTAGCGTTGCCGGGCGTTTTCTTCATCGACAACCCGCTACTGGCCCTCTGACAGGGTTGGCCTCGGAGCACTGCTCGGAGAATAATGCCCGCCTTATGCATTAAGGAGAGATTGCCCCTCATGTGGTTCAAGAACCTGCTGACCTACCGCCTGACCCAGGAAGTCCCGTTCGAGCCTGAAGCGCTGGAAGCGGCCCTGGCCAGCAAGCCGGCCCGCCCCTGCGCCAGCCAGGAGCTGACCACCTATGGTTTCGTCGCGCCGTTCGGCAAAGGCGAAGACGCTCCCCTGGTGCATGTCAGCGGCGAGTTCCTGCTGATTGCCGCACGCAAGGAAGAACGCATCCTGCCTAGCAGCGTGGTCAACGACGCGGTCAAGGAAAAGGTCGAAGAGATCGAGACCGAGCAAATGCGCAAGGTCTATAAGAAGGAACGCGACCAGATCAAGGACGAGATCATCCAGGCCTTCTTGCCGCGCGCGTTCATCCGCCGCTCGATGATCTTCGCTGCCATCGCCCCGCGCCTGGGTGTGATCCTGGTCAACTCGGCCAGCGCCAAGCGCGCCGAAGACCTGCTGTCGACCCTGCGTGAAGTGATGGGCTCGCTGCCCGTGCGCCCGGCCACGGTAAAAATCGCCCCGGTGGCCACCATGACCGATTGGGTCAAGTCGCAGCAGGCGGCCGAAGGCTTCTATGTGCTGGACGAATGCGAACTGCGCGACACCGCCGAAGACGGCGGCATCGTGCGCTGCAAGCGCCAAGACCTGACCGGCGAGGAAATCCAGCTGCACCTGAGCACCGGCAAGGTGGTCACCCAGCTGGCCTTGGCCTGGCAGGACAAGCTGTCGTTCATTCTGGACGACAAAATGGTGATCAAGCGCCTGAAGTTCGAAGAGCTGCTGCAAGAGCAGGCCGAGCAGGATGGTGGTGATGAAGCTGCGCAGCAGTTCGATGCCAGCTTCCTGCTGATGATGATGACCTTTACCGAGTTCCTGCCGGTGCTGTTCGAAGCGCTGGGTGGCGAGGAGATTCCGCAAGGGGTCTGATTGGCATGAAATGCCGGTGCCGGCCTGGGAACTACGTTCAGGCAGCACCGGCCCTTCCGGCCTGTTCGAGGTCGGCTGGGCCGTCGGCCTGAACGTCAGCGCCAGCTATACCCTCGCCTAGCGCAGGTTGCCGCGTAAACGGCTGACTTGCTCACGCAACGTTTCTGGCTGCGCTGCCTCCACCGGAATGGCAGCGCCTGCCACGATGGTTACCCGCGACCACAGCCGCTTGAAAAAGCCCTTGGCCGGGTCACGGCTGAAGAAGCTGCCCCACAGCCCCTGCAAGGCCAACGGAATCACCGGCACCGGGGTTTCTTCGAGTATGCGGTTGACGCCGCCTTTGAACACATCGATCTCGCCGTCCCCGGTCAGCTTGCCCTCCGGAAAGATACACACCAGTTCGCCATCGGCCAGGTATTGGGCAATGCGCGCGAAAGCGCGTTCGTAGGTTGCTGGGTCTTCGTTACGCCCGGCAATCGGGATAGCGCCTGCGGTGCGGAACACAAAGTTGAGCACCGGTAAGTTGTAGATCTTGTAGTACATGACAAAGCGGATAGGCCGGCGGATGGCCCCACCGAGCAGCAGCGCGTCGACGAACGATACATGGTTGCATACCAACAACGCCGCGCCTTCGTCAGGGATGCGCTCGAGGTCACGGTGCTGCACGCGGTACATCGAATGGCTGAGCAGCCAGATCAGGAAGCGCATGGTGAACTCGGGCACGATCCTGAAGATATAGGCGTTGACCGCGATATTGAGCAGCGACACCACCAAGAACAGCTGCGGGATGCTCAGCTCGGCCAGGCCGAGCAGGATGATGGTGAGCACCGCCGACACCACCATGAACAAGGCATTGAGGATGTTGTTGGCAGCGATCACCCGGGCACGCTGGTCTGCGGCGGTGCGGGCCTGGATCAGTGCATACAACGGCACGATATAGAAGCCACCGAACACGCCTAGGCCGACGATCGACAGCAGAATCCACCAGGCCTCGCTCATGCCCAGCAGCGCCAGCCAGTCGTGCGGCGCCGGCGCAACCGGCACATCGCCGGAATGCCACCACCACAACAGGCCGAACAGGGTCAGGCCGAACGAACCGAACGGCACCAGGCCAATTTCCACCTTGCGCCCGCTCAGCCGCTCGCACAGCAGCGAGCCCAGGGCGATGCCCACCGAAAACAGGGTCAGCACCAGGGTGACTACCGTGCCGTCACCGTGCAGCCAGTCCTTGGCGTACGCCGGGATCTGCGTCAGGTAAATGGCACCGACGAACCAGAACCACGAGTTGCCAACGATCGAACGCGACACCGCGGGCGGCTGCCCCAGGCCCATGCGCAAGATCGCCCACGACTGCCTGAAAATGTTCCAGTCGAGCGCCATGTGCGGTGAGGCGGCCGCGGCCCGCGGGATCCAGCGGCTGGCCAGGTAGCCGAGCAGCGCAGTGCCGACCACACCAGCGGCCACCACCGTGGCATAGCTGGCGGACGACATCATCACCCCGGCGCCGATGGTGCCGGCGAGGATCGCCAGGAAGGTGCCGGTTTCCACCAGCCCGTTGCCGCCAACCAACTCCTCCTCGCGCAGGGCCTGCGGCAGGATCGAATACTTCACCGGGCCAAACAACGCCGAATGGGTACCCATGCCGAACAGCGCCACCAGCATCAGCGCCAGGTGGTTGGTGATGAAACCGAGTGCACCGACCGCCATGATCGCGATTTCGGCCAGCTTGATCGCGCGGATCAGCGCGTCCTTGGCAAACTTTTCGCCAAACTGACCGCCCAGCGCCGAGAACAGGAAGAACGGCAGAATGAACAGCAAGGCACACAGGTTGACCCAGATCGACCGGTCACCGTCGCCCAGGCTGAGTTTGAACAGTATCGCCAGGATCAGCGACTGCTTGAACAGGTTGTCATTGAAGGCACCCAGTGACTGGGTAATGAAAAACGGCAGGAAACGCCGTTTGCCGAGCAAGGTAAATTGCGAGGAGTGACTCATCGTCCTTGGTCCTGGGGCTTTTTCAATTGGAGGCGCGCCGGGCGCGACAAGCCACAAATCTGCATGGGAAATGCGCTGACTGGCAAGCGCTGGCTATATAGCCGCTACAACGCGCGGTGTGTGGCTTATGCTAGTGCCTGGCAACTTGGAACAAGGACGTGGCAATGTTCGCCGCAATAAGACACTACCCGCACACCGTTCGCCTGCTGCTGCTCACCACCTTCACCTTAACCGTCGCCCGCGCCCTCACGCTGCCCTACCTGGTGGTGTACCTGGCCGACAACTTCCAGCTGCCGATCAGCCAAATCGGCCTGTTGATCGGCGGCGCGCTGATCGTCGCCTCGCTGCTGAGCCTGTATGGCGGCCACTTGGTGGACACTTTGCGCAGCCACATGCTGGTCAGCGCCAGTACCCTGCTGTTTGCCCTGGCTTTCCTTGGCGCCGTCGCCAGCCGTTCGGTACTGCTGTTTTTCCTGTGCTTGGTGCTGATCAACCTGGCCCTGGCCGTGGTGGACATCGCGGCCAAGGCGGGCTTTTGCGCCTTGCTGCCAGTGGAGGAACGGGCCGAGGTGTTCGCCATCAAGTACACCCTCAGCAACGTCGGCTACGCCGCCGGGCCGTTGCTGGGCGTGGCCATGCTGGAGCTGAACGACGGGATGCCGTTCATCGCCTCCGCCCTGCTCGGCCTGGGCATGTGCCTGGCCTACTGGCGCCTTGGCGACCGCAGCCTGCAGGCCAGCCCGCCAGACAAGCCTGCGGCCGGCTTTGGCCAGGTGGCGCTGGGGCTGGCCGGTGACCGGCGGCTGGTATGCTTCACCCTGGGTGGGGTGCTGAGCGCGGTGGTGTTCGGCCAATTCACTGCCTACCTGTCACAGTACCTGGTGGTGACCCGCAGCCCGGCGGAGGCGGCGCGCCTGGTCGGCTACCTGGTCACGACCAACGCGCTGACGGTGATTGCTTTGCAGTACCTGATCGGCCGACGTATCAGCCGCCAGCGCCTGATGCCTTGGCTGCTGGCCGGAATGGGCCTGTTCATCGCCGGGTTGCTGGGCTTTGCCCTGGCCGGCTCGGTGCTGGCGTGGTGCCTGGCGATGCTGGTGTTCACCCTGGGTGAAATCATCGTGATACCGGCCGAATACATGTTCATCGACCTGATCGCACCGGAGCACTTGCGTGGGGTGTATTACGGCGCGCAGAACCTGTGCAACCTGGGGGCGGCGTTGGGGCCGGTGATGGTGGGGTTTGCCCTGGTGCATCTGTGGCCGGGGGCGATCTTCTACCTGCTGGTGTTGTCGGTGATACTGGCGGGGGTGTTCTACTGGCTGGGCACCTGCAAGCGTTGAGGTTGGCAGTAGCGGCCTCTTCGCGGGCAAACCCGCTCCTACAAGGGATATCGCTACCCTCAGGGCTTTGATATCCCAGGTCGGACCTGCGACCACCTGCCACTGCGACCATCGTCTGCGCTGACGAAGCGGCACCTGCGTGCCAGACTGATTGATCGGGACCGCGTTATCTTTTTTGCTTCGGAGTTTTCATGTCGTTGTCCAGCGGGCTGATCGCCGTGGTCGCCCTGGCCTATATGGCCATCATGTTCGCCATCGCCTTCTATGGCGACCGCCGCAGCACGCCGTTGCCGCCGAAGCTGCGTGCCTGGGTGTACAGCCTGTCGCTGGCCGTGTACTGCACCAGCTGGACCTTTTTCGGCGCGGTCGGCCAGGCCGCCGAACAGCTTTGGGCCTTCCTGCCGATCTACCTGGGCCCGGTGCTGCTGCTGATCTTCGCGCCTTGGGTGCTGCAGAAGATGGTGCTGATCAGCAAACAGCAGAACATTACCTCGATTGCCGACTTCATCGCCGCGCGCTACGGCAAGTCGCAAACCCTGGCGGTGGTGGTGGCGCTGATCTGCCTGGTCGGCGTACTGCCGTACATCGCTCTGCAATTGAAGGGCATCGTGCTGGGCGTCAACCTGCTGATCGGCGCCAACGCTGATGCCACCGGCACCCGCGTGCAGGACACCGCGCTAGTGGTGTCACTGGTGCTGGCACTGTTCGCCATCGTCTTCGGCACCCGCAGCCTGGACGTAACCGAACACCACCGCGGCATGGTCCTGGCGATTGCCTTCGAATCGCTGATCAAGCTGCTGGCCTTCCTTGCCGTGGGCATCTTCGTCGTCTTCAACCTGTACGACGGTTTCGACGACCTGTTCAGCCAGGCACGCCAGTCGATCCACTTGCAGGACTATTGGCAAGAGACCATCAACTGGCCGTCAATGGTGGTGCAAACCGCCGTGGCGATGATGGCAATCATCTGCCTGCCACGGCAGTTCCACGTCACCGTGGTGGAGAACATCGAACCGCAGGACATGCGCCTGGCGCGCTGGGTGTTCCCGATGTACCTGGCGCTGGCCGCGCTGTTCGTGGTGCCAATTGCCCTGGCCGGGCAGATGCTGCTGCCGGGCACGGTGATTTCCGACTCGTTCGTCATCAGCCTGCCGCTGGCCGAGGCGCACCCGAGCCTGGCCCTGCTGGCGTTCATTGGCGGTGCCTCGGCGGCCACAGGCATGGTCATTGTCGAAGCGGTGGCGCTGTCGACCATGGTGTCCAACGACATGCTGCTGCCTTGGCTGCTGCGCCGTAACAATGCCGAGCGGCCGTTCGAAGCGTTCCGCCACTGGATGCTCTCGGTACGCCGGGTAACCATCGTGGTGATCCTGCTGCTGGCCTATGTCAGCTACCGCCTGCTGGGCTCCACCGCCAGCCTGGCGACCATCGGCCAGGTCGCCTTCGCCGCCGTGACCCAGCTCACCCCGGCCATGCTCGGTGCGCTGTACTGGAAGCAGGCCAACCGCCGCGGCGTGTTCGCCGGCCTGGCCGCCGGTATTTTCCTGTGGTTCTACACCCTGGTGCTGCCGATTGCCGCGCACAGCGTGGGCTGGTCGCTGCAGCTGTTCCCGGGGCTGGCGTGGCTGCACGGCAACCCGCTGAACCTGCCGATCAGCCCGCTGACCCAAGGCGTGGTGCTGTCGCTGGCGGGTAACTTCACCCTGTTTGCCTGGGTCTCGGTGCTGTCGCGCACGCGGGTTTCCGAGCACTGGCAAGCCGGCCGCTTCATCGGCCAGCAGACCAGCGCCCGCCCTAGCAGCAAGCCGCTGCTGGCAGTGCAGATCGATGACTTGCTGACCCTGGCCTCGCGCTTTGTCGGTGAGGAACGTGCCCGGCAAAGCTTCATCCGCTTCGCCTACCGCCAGGGCAAGGGCTTCAACCCCAACCAGAACGCCGACGGTGACTGGATCGAACATACCGAACGCCTGTTGGCCGGTGTACTGGGCACCTCGTCGACCCGCGCCGTGGTCAAAGCTGCCATCGAAGGCCGCGACATGCAGCTGGAAGACGTGGTGCGCATTGCCGACGAAGCCAGCGAGGTGCTGCAGTTCAACCGCGCGTTACTGCAAGGGGCCATCGAGAACATCAACCAGGGCATCAGCGTGGTCGACCAGAACCTGCACTTGGTAGCCTGGAACCGCCGCTACCTGGAGCTGTTCAACTACCCCGACGGGCTGATCAGTGTCGGCCGGCCGATTGCCGACATTATCCGCTACAACGCCGAACGCGGCCTGTGCGGCCCAGGCGAGGCGCAGGTGCATGTGGCGCGGCGCCTGCACTGGATGCGCCAGGGCCGTGCGCACTCCTCCGAGCGGCTGTTCCCCAATGGCCGGGTGATCGAACTGATCGGCAACCCGATGCCGGGCGGCGGCTTCGTCATGAGCTTCACCGACATCACCCCGTTCCGCGAGGCCGAACAGGCCCTGCGCGACGCTAACGAGGGCCTTGAGCAGCGGGTGGCAGAACGTACGCATGAGCTGTCGCAACTGAACCAGGCGCTGTCCGAAGCCAAGAGCCACGCCGAAGCCGTGAGCCAGTCGAAAACCCGTTTCCTGGCCGCAGTCAGCCATGACCTGATGCAGCCGCTGAACGCCGCGCGGCTGTTCTCCGCAGCCCTGTCGCAGCAGGCCGAAGGCATGAACGAAGAGGCCCAGCAGTTGGTGCAGCACATGGACAGCTCGCTGCGCTCGGCCGAAGAGCTGATCAGCGACCTGCTGGACATCTCGCGCCTGGAAAACGGCAAGATCACCCCCGACGCCAAACCTTTTGCCCTAAACGAACTGTTCGACACCCTGGGCGCCGAGTTCAAGGTGCTGGCCGCTGAGAAGGGCCTGGAATTCCGCCTGCGTGGCAGCCGCCTGCGGGTGGACAGCGACATGAAGCTGCTGCGCCGGGTGCTGCAGAACTTCCTGACCAACGCCTTGCGCTATGGCAAGAGCCCGATCCTGCTGGGCGCGCGTCGCCAGGGCGAGCGCCTGTGGTTGGAGGTGTGGGACCGTGGCCCAGGCATCGCCGACGACAAGCTGCAAGTGATTTTCCAGGAGTTCAAGCGCCTGGACAGCCACCAAACCCGCGCCGAAAAAGGCCTGGGCCTGGGCCTGGCGATCGCCGACGGCCTGTGCCGGGTGCTGGGGCACACGTTGGAAGTACGCTCATGGCCGGGCAAGGGCACGGTGTTTCGTGTCAGCGTGCCGATTGCCCGGCACGCCGCCCCAGCGCCCAGCGCCCCAGTGGAACAGGGCGGCCAGCCACTGGCCGGGCTGCAAGTGCTGTGTGTGGACAACGAAGACAGCATCCTGATTGGCATGAACAGCCTGCTCAGCCGCTGGGGTTGCCAGGTATGGACCGCGCGCAACCAAGCCGAATGCGAAGCCCTGCTGACCAAGGGCATCCGCCCGCACCTGGCACTGGTGGACTACCATCTGGACGATGGCGAGACCGGCACCGGGCTGATGGGCTGGTTACGTACGCGCCTGGGCGAGCCGGTACCGGGTGTGGTGATCAGCGCCGACGGCAGCAAGGAAACCATTGCCATGGTGCATGCGTCGGGCCTGGACTACCTGGCCAAGCCAGTCAAGCCGGCAGCCTTGCGCGCCCTGCTCAATCGCCATCTGAGCCTGGTTCAGTAACGGCTGCGTCTGGCAACGCCTCGTCGGACAGCGCCCGCTCCAGCAGGTCTGCCGGCAGGCTCTTGCTGGCGCGGGCACCCAGCAGCTTCAACTGTTCGCTGCGGCTCACCAGGTTGCCGCGCCCTTCGCACAGTTTGTTGCGCGCTGCAGCATAGGCCTTGTCCACCTGTTGCAGGCGGTTGCCTAGCTCGTCCAGGTCCTGGATGAACAGCACGAACTTGTCGTATAGCCAGCCGGCGCGCTCGGCGATCTCTCGGGCGTTCTGGCCTTGGCGCTCCTGCTTCCACAGGCTGTCGATCACCCGCAGGGTGGCAAGCAAGGTGGTTGGGCTGACGATCACGATCTGGCGGTCGAAGGCTTCCTGGAACAAGTTCGGCTCAGCCTGCAGGGCTGCCGAGAAGGCCGCCTCGATAGGCACGAACAGCAGCACGAAATCCAGGCTGTGCAGGCCTTCGAGGCGGTTGTAGTCCTTGCTCGACAGGCCTTTGACGTGGTTGCGCAGCGACTGTACGTGCTGCTTGAGCGCGGCCTCGTCATTGCCGGCGACAAATTGCTGGTACGCCGTGAGGCTGACCTTGGCATCTACCACCACCTGCTTGTCGCCGGGCAGCATGATCAGTACATCGGGCTGGAAACGCTCGCCATCGGCGCTCTTCAGGCTTACTTGGGTCTGGTATTCGCGGCCTTTTTCCAGGCCAGCATGCTCCAGCACCCGCTCGAGAATCAGCTCGCCCCAGTTGCCCTGGGTTTTCTGGCCCTTCAGGGCCTGGGTCAGGTTGGTGGCTTCGTCGGACAGGCGCAGGTTGAGCTGCTGCAGGCGTTCCAGCTCCTTGCCCAGCGAGAAGCGTTCGCGGGCTTCCTGCTGGTAGCTTTCTTCCACGCGCTTTTCGAAGGACTGGATGCGCTCCTTGAGCGGGTCGAGCAATTGGCCGAGGTGCTGCTGGCTGGTCTGGGCGAAGCGCTGCTCGCGCTCGTCGAAGATCTTGGTGGCCATGTCGGCGAACTGGGCACGCAGGGTGTCGCGGGCTTCCTGCAGGTCTTCCAGGCGCTGCTGGTGGCTTTCCTGCTGCTCGCGCAATTCTGCTTCCAGGCGTGCGGCCTGGGCCTCCAGGCGACGCAGCTCGGCTTCCCGGTTGGCACGCTCGAGGCTCCAGGCGTGGGCGGCATCACGGGCGTTGTCACGGTCGATCTGCAGCAGTTCCAACTCACGGCCCTGGGCGGCCAGCTGGGCCTGTTTGACGGTGTTGGCCTCGCTGAGGTCGCTGACCTCGTCGCGGCTGGCTTCCAGTTGCGCCTGCAGACCGGCCTGGGCCAGCAGGGCGGCGTTGAGGCGCTCTTCGAGCAAGGCCTGCGCGCCTTGCCGTGCGCCCTGGCGGCGCTGTAGTTGCATGACCCACCCCAGGCAGGGTAAAGCACCTGCCACCAAGCCCAGCAGAATGCTGGCCAGATCCACTGTCATGCTTACCCCGAAAGATTCTGGATGATTGCTGCGCAGCTTATCAGCCTAAGCGCTGTGCTGCCTGTTCCGGCCTGTTCGCGGGCAAGCCCGCGCCTACATGGATTTGAGCGGGTTTGCCCGCGAAGAGGCCGGTGCAGGCAATACACCTCAGGCAGGAAACCACTGCCGCAGCAGCCGTCGTGCCTCCTGCGAGCCCTGCCCCGCCGCCAGCTCCAGCCAATACCGCGCCTGCTCCGGTTCGTTGTGCTGGCACAGCCGGGCATATTCCAGCTGCGCACGTCGGTCACCCGCGCGGGCGGCCTGGCGTAGCAGTTCATGGCCGATGCGCCGGTCGCGGGCATTGCCACAATCGCGGCACAGCATCTGCCCCAAGCGGCTTTGCGCCACCACCACGCCCTGGCGCGCAGGCTGCTTCAGCAGGCGCCCGGCCAGGTGCTTGACCTGTGGCTTGTCGCCCAGGCGCGGGTTGTCGAGCAACCACAAGGCTACTTTGAGCGAAAACCGTTTTGGGGGAGGCACAGACATCAATGCCGTAGGGCTGGCGAGGGGTTTACCGCGAAACTTCATGAGCAACAGGTTTGGCAACTCGAAAGGCGCGCCACTCTACCCGTTTTTTACCGCTGTGACGTGGCGATTTTTGGCCAATTGAAAAAAAATCCAATGATCTTTTCTTGACGTTTTCGAGTGGATGACCAACCGGTCTGTTGGAGCATGTCGATTGTCGGACAGTTCGCTGTATTGCTGGCACGCCCGTCCTAGAGCAAGCGCTTGGGACAATCCACAGTTCCTGTGGATAACTCGGTGGACAACCCCCTCGCACGGCCCGCAAACCCTTATGAATTGGGGCTTACAGTCAAACTGACGATTTTTTCACCAGCAAAAAATAGTGTTTTTTTTCATTGACTTAACCGTGCAGTCAAGGCATTGGCGAGGCAATTGGGCGGTGTTGCAGCACTGCTACAGGGGCTGCACCGAATGTGTACAAGTGCGCCGTGAGCCTTCATTTGGATGCACAAAATGAGGACAACAGGCCGAATACCGGCCTTTTCCCCCTCTTCCCAGCAGGGCAAATACGCGCCATACTGCTCGGCTCACCTGCCTCGACGCAAAATACTTGCCAAGTGTGTTCACTTTCGGTAAGGTGGCCCTCGTTAGTACCAAGCTGAAAGTCAATTCTGGCCTCAAGCGTCCTTGCAGACCTGCTCCCCATGAGCGACCTGCTGAAACCAGGACCGGCCCACTCAATGATTCACTCGCCAGCCCCGCGCTGTTCAAGCACGAATCATGTAAAAGATTGATCAGGATCCCACCCCGACGGCCTAGAACCTTGGCCCCGGCGTGCTGCCTGCCTTCCTAAGTACCTACCAGTCAGCCCAAGCGCCCACCTTTGATTGCGCTCCCTCTGGCTGCTTTGTTCCAGTCAGGTTCGTTTCGTCCCTTAATAATGGCGTCACTGGAACGTTTCTATCATGCACGGATCATAACCCCCGTGTTTAAAGCAGGAACCTCCAACAATATGCAAACTCATCATCAGATTCAGGCTGCCATTGGCACCCTCTCCCAAGCCTTCTCGCCGTTGAAGTGCCTTATCGTTGCTCCCCGCAAGGGCAGCTTCAGCTTCACCCTGGTAGACGAACACGGCGTCGCCTGCCACACCGAGCGCCTGTACCCTGAACAGTACAGCCGCAACGAACCGCTGCAGGCAGTCATTGCCCGGACCCGCCAGTCGCTCGTTGCGTGAACGGCGAATACTCCGGTATTCAAGCGCTGAATCATCCCATCGCGAGCCTGCCTGAACGTTCCTGGCGTAATTGCCTTAGGGCATATAGCCCGGTACGTCAGGCAGCAATCGATTTAAAAACAGCCTTTTACGCCACGGTTATCACACTACACTTCAACTCGAGCGGTACTTACCGCTTCCGGCGGGCCTGAACATTCACCAGCTGCCAAGCTCCAGCGCCCGTCCGGCCCTTTACTGCTCGAGGGCATCATGGGTATCGCGGCGAATGAATTGTGTCAGTATGTGATCCGACCAACCTTGGTCTACCTGAACCGTCACTGCGCCAGCGCCGAAGCTTTGTTGCTGGGCATCGCCGCCAGTCAGTCAGCCTTGGGCTCGGCCTTGCACGACCGGCGAGGGCATGGCCTGTACCGCATCGGCGCGCACCGTCACCAGGCTCTTTGGGACGACTTTCTGGCCCGTGACCCCGATCTAGCCAGCCTAGTCCGCGGCCTCGCCAGCCAGCACGCCTTCCTTGGCGGCCCGCACCTGGAACTCACCGTAAACCTGCGCTACTCCACCGCCATTGCCTGGATGCTCGTCGAAGAGCAATCCACGCCCTTGCCTGCCCCCGACGATCTGCTGGCCCTGGCGCGGATCTGGCGCCAGATTTTCAACCCTCAAGGTCGCCTGCGCGACTTCACCCACGCCTGGCATACCTGCATAGATCAGAGGTTGCCTCAGGCATCTTAGGAAGCGTCCTACAAAATACTCGGAAAAAATGGAATTTTGGTCGGATTGTCCTACAAAACCGCTCTATCTCCTGCGATCGAGGCTATAGCGCGGCGCGTAATTTGTTGGTAGCTTTTCGCCCCGGAGATCCCAAGGAGTTTTCTAATAATGAAAAAAGTAATGCTCAAAACCTCCCTCGGCATTGCCGTTGCACTTGCTTCAAGCCAATTGCTCGCCGCCGGTTTCGCGCTGAACGAACAAAGCATCAGCAGCATGGGTACCGGTTTTGCGGGGCGTTCGTCTTCTGCCGAAGATGCCAGCACGGTGTATGGCAACCCTGCCGGCATGTCGCGCCTGAAGCGTGAACAGGTCACCGTGGGCGGCGCTGCCGTCATTGCCAAGTCTGATATTTCGGGGCGCGGTAGCAACTTCGGGGGGGAAACCGATGGCGACATGGTGCCGGTGGTGGGCGTACCCATGGGCTATTACGTCAAACCTATCGATGATCACTGGAGCGTAGGTTTCGGCGTTTACGTGCCTTACGGCCTGATTACCGACTACGGTAGCGATGACGCGGCACGCTACTGGGGCAAGAAGAGCAAGGTCGAGGTTGTCACCTTCCAACCAACCATCAGCTATGCCTTCAACGACAAGGTGTCGATCGGTTTTGGCCCGACCATCAACCGCATCAAGGGTGAACTCGGCTCGAACCTGAGCAGCAAGGCCCTGCTGGGGCCCAATGGCCCTGATGGTGAAACCAAGATCAAGGGCGACGACACCGCGATTGGCTACAACATCGGCGTACTGGTGCAAGCCACAGACCGTACCCGTGTGGGCCTGACCTATCACTCGATGGTCGATTACGAACTGGAAGGCGATACCCGTGTTTCCTACCCGATTCCTCAGCTTGGCCTAAGCGGCAAGTTCGACGCCAGCCTGAAAATCAAGACGCCAGAGTCCGTGGACTTCTCGGTCACCCATGAATTGGATGACAACTGGACACTGTATGCGGGTAGCACCTGGACGCGCTGGAGCCGCCTGGAAAGCATCGTTGTCAAAAACGACGCACCAGCGGGCTACCCACTGCAAACAATCACCGAAGAGCAGAACTGGCATGACACCTGGGCACACGCCATTGGTGCAGCCTACAAGGTGAACAAAGAGTGGACCCTGCGTGCAGGCTTCTCCGTCGACCAGTCGCCCACCAACAACCACGACCGCTCGCCGCGCATTCCTACCGGCGATCGCAAGGCGGTCAGCTTTGGTGCTGGCTGGAGCCCCAACGATGACATGACCATCGATGTTGCCTACTCCTACCTGTGGGAAGAGGACACCAAGGTCAACAATTTGCCGAGCTCGCAGACACAAGGGCTGTTGAAAGGCACCTACCAGGCCAAGTACGAGAACAGCGCCCACGGTATCGGTGCATCCCTCACCTACCGTTTCTGATTGGTACGCGTTACCTGAAAAACCGCCCTCGTGGCGGTTTTTTCATGCCCGCACCTGCCACCTGTCGCCCAGGCATCCGTGCAGGTAGTCCATGAACACACGCACCTTGGCGGTCATGGCGAAGCGGTCAGCCACGCACACGTAGATATCCATGGGTTCGGTCTGGGCGTAGGCCTGGCCACTGTCGCTGTATTCGAACAGCGGTACCAGCGCGCCGGAGGCCAGGTGCGGTTGCACGATGAACTCGGCCAAGCGGGTAATACCGCCATCGTGCACTGCCATCTGGGTCAAGGCATCGATGTCATCGCTGATCAATACGCTGCCGAACTCGGCCTCGAAACGCAGCCCGTCACGCACGAACCCCCAACGCAGGAAGCGCCCCTCCACCGGGTAGCGGAACACCAGGCAGCGGTGATCGCGCAAGGTCTCGGGCGTGGCCGGCACCCCGGCTTTTTGCAGGTAACCGGGCGAGGCGCAGCAAATGAAGGGGATACGAGCGATGTGCCTGGCCAGCAGTTGGTCTTCCAGTTGGGGGGAGATGCGCAGGCTCACATCGACATCTTCCCGCGCATGGTTGACGCGCCGATCAGTCGTTACCAACTCTATCGAAAGCAGTGGGTAGCGGGCACTGAATGCGGGGATCAACGGTGCCAGGACGTGGCGACCAAAGGCAGAGGTAGAGGCAATGCACAGCCGCCCCTGAGGCTCAGTGTCGGGGGTTGAGACGGCCTGCTCGGCCAGGGCGAGGTCACGCTCGATGTGCCTTACGCGTTGATAATACTGGGCGCCGGCAGGCGTCAGCGCCATGCTGCGAGTGGTGCGGCTGAGCAGGCGCGCCTGCAAGTGGCCCTCCAGACGGGCCAGGTTCTGGCTCACCGCCGCCGGGCTCAGGCCCAGGTTACGGGCGCCAGCGGCGATGCTGCCGGCTTCGACTACCTTGATGAAACTGCGGATGGCGTTGAGCAGGTCCATGCTGAGCTCTTCGAATCGTAAGAATCTCTTTATAAAGAACTCATTACCGCTGGTCTACAGCTGCCGTCCGGCGCCTTGCTAACCTGCGCCTCCACTGACCTTTCAGGAGTTCGCATGAGCAACCTGTCCCAGGCGCGCAGCCGACGCAAATTGCACCCGGGCGCCACGCCCTACGTCTTTGCCTTCTACATGTCGTCGATCATGGCGCTGTTGATGTGCTTCGTGATTACCGCGGCGAATGCTGGGGTTAACCCGGAGTACCTGAACAATGTGCTGAAGGCTTACCAATTGGCGATGCCAGTGGCGTTCGTTTGTGTGTTGATGGTGAGGCCGATGGTGGTGCGATTGGTGGCGATTACGGTGCATGCAAAGTGACGCAAGCCCGCCCCCCCGAGCACAGTACCCGCTCTTGATCTTGATCTTGATCTTGATCTTGATCTTGATCTTGATCTTGATCTTGATCTTGATCTTGATCTTGATCTTGATCTTGATCTTGATCTTGATCTTGATCTTGATCTTGATCTTCGCGACTTCAGGAGGCCGAACGCAGGTCTTGCGGAGGGAGGTGACGGGCATGGATGCCCGTCAAGCGCTGGGCCCCAGGATGGGGCCTGCAGCGCGGTCCTCCCGGGAGCAAGGCCGGAGAGAGGGGACCCCGGAGCGCAGCGTAGGGGCCGGATGATGGGAGCGCAGCGTTTTTTGGTTACTTTTTGTCGCGTTTGACAAAAAGTGACTCGCCGTAAGGGCGAAAAGGTGAGTCAGCGTCGCCATCGCCAATGGACTATGCGCTATAGAAAAACCCGCACTATCCCGCTTTTCGGGCATCCATGCCCGCCCTCCCCCTCCGCAAGCCCGTCGCTCGGCCTCCTGAAGTCGCAATCGGCGGCGCCTGAACTATCGCGCGCTTAGAAGCAAAAGCCGAAGCAAGAGCAAGAGCGGCTACATCACTGCTGTGAGGCTATAGCCTTTTCGATGGCTGCCCGGAACGCCGGATCATCCGGCTTGGTCAGGCTGGAGAAGTTGCCGATCACCTTGCCCTTGCGATCAACCACGTACTTGTAGAAATTCCACTTCGGCGCACTGCTCTGGCTGGCCAGCCCAGCAAACAGCGGAATCGCATCCTTGCCCCGCACCGCCTGTGTCTTGGTCATGGTGAAGGTGACGCCGTAGTTGGCATAACAAACCTTGGCCGTTTTCTCGCTGTCAGCATCTTCCTGCTTGAAGTCATTGGACGGCACGCCAAGCATTTCCAGGCCCTGTTCGTGATACTCCTTGTACGTCGCCTCCAGCCCCTCGAACTGTGGCGCGAAACCGCAATAGCTGGCCGTGTTCACCACCACCAGCGGCTTGCCGGCAAAGCGTTGGCACAGGTCGACCTGCCCCTTGCCGCGCAACTCGGGTAGGCTGCCCTGCAATAACGCCGGGCAATCGGCGGCCCAGCTCGAGGCGCTGGCAAGCAGGGCCAGCACCGGCACCGTCAACCACTGTCCACGCATGGTTCGTTTCTCCCGCAAAACTATCCTTGAGCTTGCAGGGTAGCGCCTAACAAACACTCATGCCCAGCTGCATCAACGCCATGCCGCCTTTGTGCCAGCCCCACCACACCAGCGCCAGCAGCAGCAAGGCGGTGATGGCCAGCAGCCCGCGGGCCAGGTAGCGGTTCATGCGGCCTGGGCCTGCAGGCGCGCGACCGGGCGTTCGCGCACCGGCCAGTTGAGGGCGGCGGCCAACAGGCTAAGCAGGATGGAAATCTGCCAGACCAGGTCGTAACTGCCGGTGCGGTCATACACCACCCCACCCAACCAGCCACCCAGGAACGCGCCCAGCTGGTGGAAGAGGAAGACGATACCGCCAAGCATCGACAAGTTGCGCACACCGAACAGCGTAGCCACCGTGCCATTGGTCAGCGGCACCGTGGACAACCACAGCAGGCCCATGGCGATGCCGAACAGGTAAGCGCTGTATTCCGTTACCGGCGCCCACAGGAACAGCACGATCACCACCGCGCGCAGCAGGTACAGCCCGGTCAGCAGGCGCGGCTTGGACATGCGCCCGCCCAGCCAGCCGGCAGTGAAGGTGCCGACGATATTGAACAGCCCGACCAGCGCCAGCACCGTGGTACCGGTGGTCGCGGCCAGGTGCTGGTCAACCAGGTAGGCCGGCAGGTGCACGCCAATGAATACTACCTGAAAACCACAAACGAAGAAGCCCAGTGCCAGCAACCAGAAGCCGGAGTGCGAGCACGCTTCGTGCAGGGCCTGGCCGAGGGTCTGTTCCGTGCCATGGCTGGGCAGCGGGCGGTCGCGCAGCAAGCCGACGAAGGGCACGATCAGTGCCACCATCAAGCCCAGTACCAGCAACGCTGCGGACCAACCCAGCCACTGGATAAGCCCGAGGGTGCCCGGCAACATCGCGAACTGGCCAAACGAGCCGGCAGCACTGGCGATACCCATGGCCATGCTGCGCTTGTGCGCCGGCACGGCACGCCCGACCACGCCGAGGATGACCGAGAAAGAGGTTCCGGACAGGCCGATGCCGATCAGCAAGCCGGCACTCAGCGACAGCGACCAAGCCGAATCGGCCGTGCCCATCAGCATCAACCCGACGGCGTAGAGAATGCCGCCAATGATCACCACCCGCGCCGCGCCCAAGCGGTCGGCCAAGGCACCGGCGAACGGTTGCGCCAGCCCCCAAATCAGGTTCTGCAAGGCAATGGCGAAAGCGAACACTTCACGCCCCCAGCCAAAGTCGGCGCTCATCGGCGCCAGGAACAGACCAAAGCCGTGCCGCACGCCCAGGGACAGCGCCAGGATCAATGCCGCCCCCACCAATACCCACCCGCTGGTTCGCCACACCGAAGTCATTGTCGTTATCTCCAGCACATCGCAAGGATTTTACGGGTATATACCCGCTTATAGTCGTATCAATTCAAGCCAGTTGATTGAGCAAGCGCACCAATTCATCCCGCTGCCCGACCCCTAACCGCTCGACCAGTTCGGCCTGGGCCTGTTCCCAAGCCGGATGGGCAGCGCCCAGCAGCTGTTTACCGGCCTCAGTCAGTAGCACCACGCGGTTGCGCTGGTCGTCGCCATCGGCCAAGGCCACCAGCCCTTCAGCCTCAAGCACGCGCAGGTTGCGGCCCAAGGTACTACGCTCCAGGCCCATGGCCTCGGCCAAGGTCGTGATACTCGGGCGGTCGAGCCGCTGCAGATGCCGCAGAAGGGAAAACTGGGCGACATTGACCCCGAAGCCGGCAAGGGCCTCGTCGTAATGCCGGCTCACCCCACGGGCGGCACGACGCAGATGGGTACAGATACATTCACTGGTCAGCATGAATACGTGTATATACCCGCGTCATGATTGTTGCAAGAAATTTCAGGATGCCAGGATACTGGGCGGAGTGCTCGGGCTTCGACCTTGTTAGCGCGCACGCCCGCCCCTGCAGGGCGCGTCGGCCTGGAGATCAAAGGCCCAACGCCAAGCCCAGCACCACGGCCAATTCCAGCAACTCCAGCAATGCGCCAGCGGTATCGCCGGTGGTCCCGCCCAGGCGTCGGCACATCACTTGCCGCAGCCAGGCAAACACTGCCAGCGCCAGCGCCACGATCCATCCGCCCATCAGCAGGCAGAAAAGCGCACAACCCAGCAGTACCCACCCCGCTACACGCCGGGGCAGATGCTCGGCCAACGCCTGCCCCAAACCACCCTGTCGCACATAGGGCGTAGTCAGAAACAGCCCGAGCATCGCCGCCCGCCCAATCAGCGGTGCCAGCAGCAACTGCGCACCGATCCCCTGCTCAACCAGTACCCATAAAGCGCAGAACTTCAGCAACAGCACCAGCACCAGGGTGACCACGGCAATCGGCCCGCTGCGCGGGTCTTTCATGATCCGCAGGGTGCGTTCGCGGTCGCCAAAACCGCCCAACCAGGCGTCTGCACTGTCAGCCAGGCCATCCAAGTGCAAGGCACCACTGAGCAACACCCACAAGGTCAGCAACAACGCCGCATGCAGCGGCGCCGGCGTGCCCTGCAGCAGATAGCTGGCCAGCCACAGCAACAGGCCGAACAGCAACCCGACCAGCGGGTAGCACAGCAACGAACGCCCCACCTCACGCGGTGCCGGCATGCCCGGCAGGCGCACGGGCAGGCTGCTAAGAAACTGCACGGCGATCCACCATGGCAACATCTCAGCGCACCTCGACCAGCTGGCCATCATCCGCCGGCACCAGCCGCATCAGCGCAGCGTGGCCAACTTCGACCTGCAACAACTGCGCCCTCGGCAAGCCACGGGCGCGGGCCAGCAACAGCCGCATCACGCCACCATGGGTGACCAGCAGCACCCGCTTGCCAGCATGCTGACAAGCCAGGCGCTCGACAGCAGCCAACACACGCTCGGCAAACGCCGCGACCGGCTCGCCGTTGGGCGGCGTAAACGCGTAAGGGTCTGCCCAGAATTGCCCTAGCGCGTCCGCCTGGTCTTCCATGATCTGCGCCGCGCTGCGGCCTTCCCAATCGCCAAAATGCAGCTCCTGCAGGGCAGCCTCACGTTGCACTGGCAGGTTTAGCCGCGCCCCTAGCTCATCGGCAAAACGCGCACAACGCTGTAGCGGCGAGCTGACCAGCACCTGCCATGGCCCGGCCCCTGCCACGGCGCTGCGCATCTGCGCCCAGCCCTTGTCGGTCAGGGCATCGTCGAGGCTGCCACGCAGGCCGCCCTGTTCCGTTTCACCATGGCGCAGCAAGTCGAGGATCATGCCGGGCGGTCCGCCACCGCGGCCTCGGCGAAGGTCGCCATCTGCCCGTGCAACGCACAGGCCAGGCGCAACAGTGGTACGGCCAGCGCCGCGCCACTGCCCTCGCCCAGGCGCAAGCCCAGGGCCAGCAAAGGTTCGGCCTGCAGCGCGGCGAGCAAGGCTTTGTGCCCAGGCTCTGCACCTTGATGGGCGAACAGCAGCCACGCCCGGCATTGCGGGTTGAGGCGCACTGCCACCAGCGCGGCGACGCTGCAGATGAAGCCGTCCACCAGCACCGCGATACCGGCCTGCGCGCAACCAATGTAGGCACCGGCCAAGGCAGCGATCTCGAACCCCCCGACACAGCCCAGTGCCTGCAATGGCTCTTCGCCGCGCAGGCTATGCAGGCTCAGCGCGCGCTCGATGACCTCGGCCTTGTGCCGCACACCGGCGTTGTCCAGGCCGGTGCCCGGGCCGCTCAGCTCAGTGGCTGGGCACCCCAACAGCACGCTGGCCAGGGCTGCAGCGGACGTGGTGTTGCCAATGCCCATCTCGCCACCGATGAACAGCTGCGCACCTTGTTCGGCAGCGCGCAGGGCGCTGTCGCGACCTGCCTGCAAGGCGGCTTGCAGTTGGCCCGCGGTCATCGCTGGCTGGCGGGCGAAGTTGGCAGTACCGGCACCCAGGCGCAGATGGCGCACGCCGGGCAGCTCCAGATGCGGGTCGATGGTACCCAGGTCGACGACCTCCAGGCTGGCTTGCAGTTGGCGCGCCAGCACGCTGATCGCCGCACCACCGCCGACGAAGTTGTGCAGCATCTGCCCGGTCACCGCCTGCGGGTAGGCCGAGATGCCCTCTTCGACCACGCCGTGGTCGCCGGCAAAAATGCTGATCGCGACGCGCTCCAGGGTTGGCCGTTCACAGCCCTGCAGGCCAGCCAGCTGGATGGCCAGGCCTTCCAGCTGGCCGAGCGAGCCGGCAGGTTTGGTGAGCTGCTGCTGACGGGCGCGAGCCTGGTCCATGGCGGCGGTGTCTTGGGATTGGCAGGGGGTTTGCCACCAGGGTTGAGTCATGGTTATAGGCCTGTTTGGGAATGGGTAATGGGGGTTATCAGTGCGTGGTGGGGCTGGCGGGTGCTTGGCTGGAGATCTTCACCCCCCCCTTGAGATCGAGCCCCCGGCGGCGCTCGATCTCACAGGCGCCACACACCCCAAGGCAAGCACCTCTGCGCGCCAATACAATCTCAACCCAGCCCCCCTCACAACGCAGGCCCTTTCAGCATCAAGGGCAACCCCGCCACGGTCAGCACCACCCGCTGACAGCGCTCAGCCACAGCCTGGTGCAGCCAGCCGGCCAGGTCGACATAGCGCCGAGTCAGCTCGCCCATGGGCACCACGCCCAAGCCGGTTTCATTACTGACCAAGATCACAGTGCCCGGCAACTCTTCAAGGCAGGCCAGCAAGGCATCACGCTCCTCGGCCAGGCGCTGGTCATCTTCAAGCATCAGCAAATTGGTCAGCCACAAGGTCAGGCAATCCACTAGCAGGCAGCGCCCTTCGGCCGCTTCGGTGCGCAGCACTGCGGCCAGGGCCAGGGGTTCTTCGATGAGCCCCCAGTCATCAGGGCGACGCTGGCGGTGCAACCGTACGCGTTCGCTCATCTCGCCATCCAGCGCCTGGCTGGTGGCGACGTAGGTCACCGGCAGGTCACTGGCACTGGCCAGCTGTTCGGCCAGGCGGCTCTTGCCAGAGCGGGCGCCGCCGAGGATCAGGTTGCGCATGTCAGGCTACCCCACACAGTTGGCGCAGGCGCGCGGTGTCCAGGTGGTTTTCCACCAGGTCGGCCAAACGCTCGATGTCGCGTTCGCGCAAGGCCTGGTAATCGATGGTTTGCACATCCTCCAGGCCAGCCCAACGCAGCAGTGCCGCGCACGACTGGCTGCCTTCGAACAGGCCGTGCAGGTAGCTGGCGAGGATCTGACCATCGGCGCTGATTGCGCCATCACAACGGCCATCGGCCAACTGCACGGCAGGCTGCTGCAAGGCAGGCCCGGTGGTGACGCCGGCATGAATTTCATAACCGCTCACCGGTACAGCTTCAAGGCTCAGCGCGCCGGCAACGTTGCGCAGTTGCTTCTCGGCTTCGAGCACCGTGGCGTAATCGAGCAGTCCAAGCCCTGGGCTTGAGCCAGCAGCGCCTTCCAAGCCCAGCGGGTCATGCACTTCACGGCCAAGCATCTGCAGGCCACCGCAGATGCCAATCAGCTTGCCACCATAACGCAGGTGCCGTTCGATGGCCTTGTCCCAGCCGCGTTCGCGTAGCTGCGCCAGGTCACCACGCACGCTTTTCGAGCCCGGCAGAATGATCAGGTCGGCAGCCGGGATAGGCTGGCCCGGGCCGATGAACTGCAGGTCAACCTGCGGGTGCAGGCGCAGCGGGTCGAAGTCGGTGTGGTTGCTGATGCGCGGCAGCACCGGCACGATCACCTTGAGCACACGCTCGGTCTTCACCCCCTGACGCACATCGATGCCGTCTTCGGCTTCCAGGTGCAGGTCGGTGACATACGGCAGCACGCCCAGCACCGGTTTGCCGGTACGTTGCTGCAGCCAATCCAGCCCCGGTTGCAGCAAGGCGATGTCGCCACGGAAGCGGTTGATGACAAAGCCTTTGACCCGCGCCTGTTCACTGGCCGACAGCAGCTCCAAGGTGCCCACCAGGTGGGCGAAGACGCCACCGCGATTGATGTCGGCGACCAAGATCACCGGGCAGTCCACCGCTTCGGCAAAGCCCATGTTGGCGATGTCGCCGGCACGCAGGTTGATCTCCGCCGGCGACCCCGCGCCTTCGACCATGACCACTGGCCAGGCGCTGCTCAGGCGTTGGTGCGAGGCCAGCACCGCCTGCATGGCAACCGCTTTGTAGTCGTGGTAGGCCACCGCATTCATGCTGGTAACGGCCCGGCCGTGGATGATCACCTGGGCGCCGGTGTCGCTGTTGGGCTTGAGCAGCACTGGGTTCATGTCGGTGTGGGGCGCCAGCCGGCAGGCCTGGGCCTGCACCGCCTGGGCCCGGCCGATTTCACCGCCGTCAGCGGTCACCGCGCTGTTCAGCGCCATGTTCTGCGGTTTGAACGGCACCACGCCGACGCCCTGGCGCAACAACCAGCGGCACAATGCGGTCACCAGGGTGCTCTTACCGGCGTCGGAGGTGGTGCCTTGCACCATGAGGGTGGTCATGCCGTTTCCTTTTGGTAGGCCGCCAGGGCCTGGGCCAGGCGCTGTTCGTCTGCGGCACAGGCAGGCAGCCCCAGGCGTACTGCCGGTGGTTGCTCGAACAAGCGCACCAGGATGCCGCGACGGGCGAGAAAATCGTGCAGGTGCGCAGCCTGCTCGCAGCGCACGTACTGGAACAGCTCGCAGCCACCGCTGGGCGCCAGGCCAGCGGTGCGCAACAGCATCGCCAGCCGCTGGCTGGCAGCGGCACAGCGCTCGGCCTGCAGCCGCTGGGCGGCGTGGTCGGCCAGGTTGGCCTGGGCCAGCACCCGGGTGGGGCCATTGACAGTCCACGGGCCTAGCCACTCGGCAAGGCGCAGCAGCAGGCTGCGTTCGGCGGCAACGAAGCCCAGGCGCACGCCAGCCAGGCCGAAGAACTTGCCGAACGAGCGCAGTACGATCAGGCCAGGGCGCTCGGCACAATCGACCACGCTGTCGACAGGGCTGTTGTCCATGAACGCTTCGTCGACCACCAGCCAACCACCGCGGGCGGCCAGGCGCGCGTGCCAATCCAGCAGGCGTTCACGCGGCACCCGACGGCCGGTGGGGTTGTTGGGGTTGACCAGCACCAGCACGTTGAGGCTATCGAGCGCCGCGTCGACTTGCGCTTCAGCCAGCTCCACCAGCTGGTGCCCTGCCCGCTGCCAGGCATAAGGGTGCTCGGCATAGCAAGGCGTCAGTACCCCAACCCGGCTGGCCGCACGCAGCAGCGGCAAGGCCTGGATCGCGGCCTGGGAACCGGCCACCGGCAGCAATTGGCTGGCACCGTAGTAGGCACGCGCAGCGTCTTCCAGGCCGTCCTCGGTCTCTGGCAGACGCGCCCAGGCGTCAATGGGGATCGACGGGATCGGGAACGGCCAGGGCGCAATACCGCTGGACAGGTCGAGCCACTGTTCGCGGGCGACGCCGTATTGCCGCACCGCGCGTAGCAGGCGGCCACCGTGTTCAAGCATTGATATAAGCCCCCAGGCAGATCACCAGCAGCCACAGCCACACGCCGCGCTGCACCAAGCCCCAGCCGCGCTCGATGGCGTCGGCGTCGGCCATTGGCCCGTCACCCAGGCGTGGCCGCTCATGCAGCTCGCCGTGGTACACCGCCGGGCCACCCAGCTCCACACCCAGTGCACCCGCACCGGCGGCCATCACCGGTCCAGCGTTGGGGCTGTCCCACAATGGGCCCTGTTTGCGCCAGCAGGCCAAGGCCAGGCGGGTTTTGCCCAGCAGCGCGTAGGTCAACGCTACCAGCCTTGCCGGGATGTAGTTGAGCACGTCGTCGACGCGCGCGGCGCACCAGCCGAAGCGTTCGAAGCGTTCGTTGCGATAACCCCACATAGCGTCCAGGGTGTTGCTCAGGCGGTACAGCACCACGCCCGGCGCACCGGCCACGACGAACCAGAACAGCGCGGCGAACACCGCATCACTGCCGTTTTCCAGCACCGACTCGGTGGCCGCCCGGGCCACGGCGGGTTCGTCCAGCTCGCGGGTTTCGCGGCTGACCAGGTAGCCGACACGGCGCCGAGCTTGCGCCAGGTCGCCGTGACGCAAGGCCGTGGCCACTGGCAGCACATGCTCACCCAGGCTGCGTAGCCCTACCGCGCAGTACAGCGCCAGCATATCGACCAGCCAGCCGATGTACGGCAGCCAGGACAGGATCAGCGCCAACAAGGTCAGCGGCACCACCGCCAAAAACCACGCGCTGACGCCGTGGCTGCGCCAGCCGCGCCCACCGGCATTCAGGCGGCGCTCAAGGTTGCCAGCCATGTTGCCAAAGGCCACCAGCGGGTGGCGCCGCTGCGGTTCGCCCAGCAAGGCATCCAGGGCCACCCCGGCCACGGTCAGCAAGGCCACGCTCATTGGCGTTCTCCCCATTGGTTCTCAAACAGCATTTCACTCAAGGGCCGTGGTTCGGCCCAGTTTTCCAGCGCCAGCATGGGTGCCGGATAAAACGCCGTTACCGGCCCCAGGCACAGCACCGCGACTGGCTTGGCCCCGGCCGGCATGCCCAGCAGCGCCGCCAGCGCCAATGGGTCGAACAGCGACACCCAGCCCATGCCCAGCCCTTCGCCACGGGCCGCCAGCCACAGGTTCTGGATGGCGCAGGCCAGCGAGGCGAGGTCCATTTCCGGCAGGGTGCGCCGGCCAAAGATATGCGGCTCGCGGTTGTCCATCAGGGCGGCCACCAGCAACTCGGCACAATCGTTGATGCCTTCCACCTTCAGTTTCATGAAGGCGTCGGAGCGCTCGCCCAAGGCCTCGGCAGTGCGCACCCGCTCCGCCTCGACCAAGGCCTGGATGCGAGTGCGCAGGTCGCGTTGGGTAATGCGGATAAAACGCCAGGGCTGCATCAGGCCGACGCTGGGCGCCTGGTGCGCGGCGGCCAGCAGGCGGCCGAGCAGCTCTGGAGCCACCTCGCCACCGGCAAAATGGCGCATATCGCGGCGTTCGCCGATGGCCCGGTAGATCGCGGCGCGCTCGGCGTCACTGAAAGCGTGCTCGCTCATGGTCGCAACAGCGCCGCCGCCGCATCCGGGTTGGAGGGGAAATAGAAGTGCACGTAGGAAGCCGTCAACCGCCCCAGGCGGTACACCGCTTCGTTGCCGCGCCCGCCGTTGGGGCTCAAGCCACGGGCGATCGGCGCCAGCGCGGTGTTGGTCAGCGAGTGGTGATAGGTGTGGCCGCGCAGGGTACCTTCTGGCAGTTCAACCGCCTGCAGTGCCAAGGCCGCCAGGCGCTTCTGCATGGTCGCCTCGCCCGGCAGCAGGCCGAGCAGTTGGGCACGCTCACCGGCTACGTCGGTCAGCGCATCAAGCAGATACAGCATGCCACCGCACTCGGCCAGCAAGGGTTTGCCCTGGGCGTGATGGGCACGGATTGCCTCGTTCATCGGCGCATTGCCAGCCAAGGCGTGATGGTGCAGCTCGGGATAGCCGCCTGGCAGGTACAGGCTGTCTACCGCCGGCAGCTCGCGGTCGTGCAATGGCGAGAAGAATTCCAGCTGCGCACCAAGGTTGCGCAGCAGGTCGAGGTTGGCGCCATAGGTGAAGGCGAATGCCTCGTCCCGTGCCACGCCGATGCGTACGCCGGCCAGCGAGGCAGCGCCCGTTTGCGGTTCAGGTTCGGCAAACGTCACCGGCGGTGGCAAGGCGGCGTCACAGCTTGCACCCAGCGCCTCGGCGGCCGCGTCCAGGCGGGCGTCCAGGTCGTTCAGTTCACTGGCTTGGACCAGCCCCAAGTGGCGGCTGGGCAGTTCGATGCCGCGCTCGCGAGACAAGCCGCCATACCAGCGCAGGCCTTCGGTCAGGCTGCCTTCCAACAATTGCGCGTGGCGCAGGCTGCCCACCCGGTTGGCCAGCACCCCGGCAAACGGCAGGTCGGCCTGGTAACGTGCCAGGCCCAAGGCCAGGGCACCGAAGGTCTGGGCCATGGCCGTGCCGTCGATTACCGCCAGCACCGGCACGCCGAAGTGGCGCGCCAGGTCGGCGCTGGACGGGGTGCCGTCGAACAGCCCCATTACCCCTTCGATCAAGATCAGGTCGGCTTCGCCCGCGGCTTCCCACAGCAGGCGGCGGCTTTCCTCGGCACCAATCATCCACAGGTCGAGCTGATACACCGGCGCGCCGCTGGCCCGCTCAAGGATCATCGGGTCAAGAAAGTCGGGCCCACACTTGAACACCCGCACGTTGCGCCCGAGGTTGCGGTGCAAGCGGGCCAGGGCGGCGGTGACGGTGGTCTTGCCCTGGCCAGAGGCCGGCGCCGCGATCAAGACGGCAGGGCAATGACGGGGCTGGCTCACAGTTCGACGCCCTTCTGTGCGCGGATGCCCGCCTGGAAGGCATGCTTGAGCATGCCCATCTCGGTCACCGTATCGGCCAGCTCGATCATCTCTGGCTTGGCCGCACGACCGGTAACGATCACGTGCTGCATCGGTGGGCGGGCCTGGATGTCGGACAACACCTGGTCAAGGTCGAGGTAACCGTGCTTAAGGGCGATGTTCAGCTCATCCAGCACCACGAACTGCACGCTCGGGTCTTGCAGCAGCTGGCGCGACACCGCCCAGGCTGCTTCGGCGGCAGCGATGTCCCGCTGGCGGTCCTGGGTTTCCCAGGTAAAGCCCTCGCCCATCACGTGGTAGCGCACCTGTTCTGGGAAGCGGCGGAAAAACAGCTCTTCGCCGGTGCTGTTGCGGCCTTTGATGAACTGCACCACACCGCACTGCATGCCATGGCCCAAGGCCCGCGCGAGCATGCCGAAGGCCGAGCTGCTCTTGCCCTTGCCATTGCCGGTCAGCACCAGCAGCAGGCCGCATTCGTTAGGGGAATTGGCGATGCGTTCGTCGATGATCGCCTTCTTGCGCTGCATGCGCGCCAGGTGGCGTTCGTCGCGTTCGGTGGTTTCGCTCATCAGGGCTCTCCGCTGGCTGGCGCCACGGCAACGCGCGGCGACAGGTAAAAGGCAGGCAGACGGAGAACACGCAGGGGCCGTGGCCGGGCGCCACGGTGCACTGCGCATCACCCTCCGTGATGCCGTTGGCAGTATCAGGCCGGTCTCCGGGCTTGTGAGCGGGCCTTGGCCCAAGCCTGCGCGCCTTCCCGGGTGCTGGCACCCAGTGGCCTTGCGCGGCCGCGACTCACCTACCGTTGCGGGGGCAGCGCCGGAATCGCGCCATGCTGGCGCCCACCGGCTTCCCTGTTTCACCCTGCCCAGACAAGGCTGGCAGGGCACCTGAAACACGCGCGAAGGTTAGAGGGTTGCACCCGGAGCGTCAATCGGAGCGGGCCGCTTCGCAGGCCCACAGGCCCCACCTGGGCAGTGGCCAAGTTACCGATGTGTGCCACACTGGACAGGGTGATATCACATAGCCATCACCCTCAGCTGGACGCGATCACAACAACAAGAGGAGAGCGCAGCATGCGAGGCCATATCATCAACAACCCACACCTGGAGTTTCTCGGCCCGGTGCTGGAGCGCTGGGTCGACTGTGTAGACCGCTTCAACCAGTTTGCCGGCGATGCCGAAGCCCCCTATTGGCATGGCGCTGCCGCCAACAGTGGGTTGCTCGCGGCTGCAGCCTGGCAGGCCGAGTTAACGGCGCTGCAGCAATTTGCCGGGAAGAAGCAGCGTGACGAAGGCGAGTATGAGGGGCGCTGCGACCTGTCGATCAGCAGTGCCGACGAAGCGCTGTACCTTAGTGTGAGCCAGCGCTGGCCGAAAATTGCCCGGCTGGACATGGCAGCCGCCTTGCAGCAAACCGCCGCCCTCGCCCGTCAGGTGGCGTACCCCAGCCAATTGAAAGCTGGGGCGCTGTTCATCAGCCCGTGGAAGGCTGGCCAGCACGCCAGCCCCGAAGAGCTGCAAGACCTGGTCGACGACCTGCACAAGCACACCGCCTGCGCCATCGCCTGGTATTTCCCGTATGCCTACCGCAAGTTGCATAACGAACTGGGGCAGTATTTCCCGGGGGTAGCGCTGCTGCTCAAGCAGGCCTGAGCCAGCTATTTGCGAGAGGCGAAGGAAGTGCGCAACCAGAAGCCAAGACCTTGATCTTGATCTTGATCTTGATCTTGATCTTGATCTTGATCTTGATCTTGATCTTGATCTTGATCTTGATCTTGATCTTGATCTTGATCTTGATCTTGATCTTGATCTTGATCTTGATCTTGATCTTGATCTTGATCTTGATCTTCGCGACTTCAGGAGGCTGAACGCAGGTCTTGCGGAGGGAGGTGACGGGCATGGATGCCCGTCAAGCGCTGGGCCCCAGGATGGGGCCTGCAGCGCGGTCCTCCCGGGAGCAAGGCCGGAGAGAGGGGACCCCGGAGCGCAGCGTAGGGGCCGGATGATGGGAGCGCAGCGTTTTTTGGTTACTTTTTGTCGCGTTTGACAAAAAGTGACTCGCCGTAAGGGCGAAAAGGTGAGTCAGCGTCGCCATCGCTGCTGGACTATGCGCAATAGAAAAACCAGCGCTATCCCGCTTTCGCTTTTCGCTTTTCGCTTTTCGGGCATAGGCTTTGACAACAACGTCAACATTCATTGCCGAAGGTGGCGCTCAGTCACCTTTCCGCCCTTACGGCGGGTCACTTTTTGTCAAACGCGACAAAAAGTAACCAAAAAACGCTGGCTCCCATCATCCGGCCCCTACGCTTCGCTCCGGGGTTCCCTCGCTACGGGCTTGCTCCCGGGAGTACGCGCCGCAGGCCCCATCCATGGGGCCTCAGCGCTTGACGGGCATCCATGCCCGTCACCTCCCTCCGCAAGCCCTTCGCTCGGCCTCCTGAAGTCGCAATCTGTGTTGCCTGAACTATCGCGCGCTTAGAAGCAAAAACAAAGGCAAAGGCAAAGGCAAAGGCAAAGGCAAAGGCAAAGGCAAAGGCAAAGGCAGTTGGATGATGGCCGGGAACCGTTCGAACATCGCTGACCTCTCAAGCTCATAGGCCTTCTCCGGAGCAAGCCGCCCATGAAACCCTTGATGCCTTGGCTGCTGGTCGCAAGCCTCACCGCCTGCGGCGAATCCGCCATGCTGGATGTACGCGATGGCAGTGGCCCGACCCCTCGGCTGCCTGATCCGGTCAAGACTGTCTTGCCCACCGTGAACATCGCCCCGGCAGTGGGCTGGCCCAAAGACGCCAAGCCCAAAGCAGCACCGGGCACTCAGGTAACGGCGTTCGCCAGCGAACTGGACCACCCCCGCTGGCTATATCTGTTGCCCAACGGCGACGTGCTGGTGGCCGAGACCAACGCACCACCCAAACCCGAAGATGGCAAAGGCCTTCGCGGCTGGGTCATGAAGAAGGTGATGAAACGCGCGGGGGCGGGTGTGCCCAGCGCCAACCGCATCACCCTGCTGCGGGATGCCGACCATGACGGCGTTGCCGAAATGCGCATCACGTTCATCGAAGGGCTGAACTCACCTTTCGGCATGACGCTGGTAGATAAGGATTTGTACATCGCCAACACCGACAAACTGCTGCGTTTCCACTATGAACCTGGGTCGATGCTGCTTCGCGGTAAAGGACAGCCAGTGGTTGAACTGCCTGGCGGCCCCCTCAATCACCATTGGACCAAGAACGTGATCGCCAGCCCCGATGGCAAGAGGCTGTTCGTGACCGTCGGCTCCAACAGCAACGTAGGGGAAAACGGCCTTGACCAGGAGCAAGGCCGCGCGGCCATCTGGGAAGTGGACCCCGCCAACGGCCAGCAGCGGCTATTCGCCACCGGCCTACGCAACCCCAACGGGTTGGCTTGGGAGCCCAACACAGGTGCGTTGTGGACGGCCGTCAACGAGCGGGACGAGATCGGCAGCGACCTGGTGCCCGACTACATCACCTCGGTAAAGGACGGGGGGTTCTATGGCTGGCCTTACAGCTACTACGGCCAGCATGTCGACGAACGGGTACAACCGCCCGCCCCTGACAAAGTGGCCCAGGCGCTGGTACCCGATTATGCCGTGGGCCCGCATACCGCATCGCTGGGGTTGGCGTTCGCAGAACCGGGCGCGCTGCCGCCACCGTTCGACCACGGCGCATTCGTAGGCCAGCACGGCTCATGGAACCGCAAGCCCCACAGCGGCTACAAGGTGATTTTTGTGCCGTTCGACCGCTCAGGAATACCTTCGGGCCCGCCTGTAGACCTGCTCACCGGGTTTCTCGACGAGCGGGGCAAAGCCATGGGACGCCCAGTCGGGGTTATCACCGATGGGCGGGGTGGCGTGCTGGTGGCCGATGATGTTGGCAATGTGGTGTGGCGGGTAAGCAAGGCACCGTGAGCCCGGTAGTGCACCGGGCTGGTATTCAGGGGATCTGCGCCAGGTTCCCTTGCGGTATTACCCGCTTGGCCTGCAGGTAGGCCTTGGCCCAATAGCTGTTGGACAGGTAATCCAGGCGCACCGTACCGCCCGCAGAAGGCGCATGCACGAAGCGCCCTTCACCGACATAAATACCTGCATGGCTGACCTGCGAGCCGCCACTGGTGGCGAAGAATACCAAGTCACCAGACTGCAGCGCCTTGGCATCCACCGTGGGTGCCCGCATGACGATCATCTCCCGCGTAGAGCGCGGCAGGCTGATGCCCGCGGCATCACGGTAAACGTACTTGATCAAACCACTGCAGTCGAAACCGGCATCCGGCGTATTGCCGCCCCAGCGATAGGGCGTACCTACCAAACCGATGGCGCGAATCAACACGTCGTCGGCAATTGGCGAAGGGCTAGGCTGACTATAGGTGACTTGCGGCTGTACCACAGGGGCCGGTGCAGGCGCACGGCTGGAGCAGGCAGCCAACAGGGCCGCCAGGGAAATAAATGCAAAGCGCGCCATCTTTACCATGGCCAGAACATCCTGTCTGAGATCGCTGGGCCGCAGCCGAAAAGAGTTGAGAATTTAGATTAGACGCTTTCTATAAATGCGCACGGCGGCGAGCTTTTTTCAAAGCATCGCCGCCGCGGCAGGATATATCATTTTGCTATCAGTTGCGCGCGATATTGGTCGGCGCCATGGCCAAGGCACGCTTGGCTTCGATGAAGGTCTTGCTCCAGTAACGGTCACCGAGGCTGTCGATGCGCACGCCACCGCTGCGGCGGCTGCTGGAGTGGATGAACTGGTTGTCACCCAGATAGATGCCGGCATGGCTGACACGCCCGCGACCATTGGTGCTGAAGAACAGCAGGTCACCTGGCTTGAGCTTGTTGCGGGCCACTTTTGGGGCATCGACGTTGATCATTTCACGCGTCGAACGTGGCAGGGTCACGCCCGCCTCTTCGCGGAACAGGTAACCGATGAAGCCACTGCAGTCGAAGCCGGACTTTTCCGAGGTACCACCAAAGCGGTAGCGGGTGCCGATCAACGACATGCCGCGCTCGAGAATGCTGTCAGCCAGCACCGGCAGCTGGTAAGGCTTGCTGCTGGAGAAAGCCGCCAGGTCATCTTCGCCGGCCAGCTCTTCCGGCTCGCCGAATACCGACGAAGACGAGGCTTTGGCTTTGAATGCCGATTGTGCAGTGATCGAAGTGTGATCCTGGGGCTGCAACTCTGAATGAGAAGCCGGGCCTTGGGCCGCGCAGCCAAAAAGCAGGGTCACGAGTGCGAGTGGCACGAGGGGTGCGAAGCGCTTTAGCATGGGCACGACCGTGTCTGTAATCCTTTAGAAGGGTGAAACTATGCCCTCTATCAAAGCCATTTGCAAATTTTATCGAAAAACATGTGACTTTTTTGTTTTGCCGCTCTGGCCCAGCGTTTTCAGGGGGTTACCAACCCAGCGTTTCCTTCAGGAATGGGATGGTGAGTTTGCGTTGTGCCTGCAGCGAGGCCTGGTCGAGGCGCTCGAGCAGGTCGAACAACGCACTCATGCTGCGTGCACCACGGGTAAGAATGAAGTGGCCGACTTCGTCGGTGAGGTGCAGGCCACGACGTGAAGCACGCAGTTGCAGGGCACGCAGCTTGTCTTCGTCGGACAGGCCACGCATCTGGAATACCAGCGCCAGGGTCAGCCGCGACTTCAGGTCCGGCAGCTTGATCGGCAGCTCGCGCGGCGATGCCGACGCCGCCAGCAGTAAGCGCCGGCCGCTGTCACGCAAGCGGTTGAACAAGTGGAACATGGCCTCTTCCCAGTCAGCCTTACCGGCGATCACGTGCAGATCGTCGATGCAGACCAGTTCGTATTGGGCCAGGTAATCGAGCAACTCCACGCCACGTTCGAGCAGTTGCGCCAATGGCAGGTAGACGGCGGGCTCGCCACGCTGCTGGAAACGATGGGTTGCAGCCTGCAGCAGGTGGCTGCGGCCCACACCCTGCTTGCCCCAAAGGTAGATGAGGCTCTCGGTCCAGCCGGCGTCGGCTTCGCACAGCCGCTCGACGTAGCCCAATGCCGCAGCATTGGCGCCCGGATAGTAGTTGATGAAGGTGGCGTCATCGCGCAGGCGCACACCTAGGGGCAACTGGATCGGTGGTTTCATGCTCGCGGGCGGTCGGCAGGACCGCAGGGGGCCTTTGGTGAACAATCTGCAAAGTCTATACCCGCAACGCAGGGTGCACAATCACGACGGCGGATAGCATAAACAAAATCAATAAGTTGCGCGCTAAACGCCGGCAATGCGTGGCCTAGGGTCACAGCTCCGGGTCGACACCGCCAGCGTACATGTCCGATTCCTTGTACAAGTCGTGCACGTGGCGCAGCAACACCATGATCACCGCCGCCACCGGCAGTGCCAGCAATACCCCAGTAAAGCCGAACAGCTCACCGCCGGCCAGGATGGCGAAAATAACCGCCACCGGGTGCAGGCCGATGCGGTCGCCCACCAGCAAGGGGGTCAACACCATGCCTTCCAGCGCCTGCCCGACCATGAACACCGAAACGATGCCCAGCATCGGGTACAGGTCGCCACCGAACTGGAACAGGCCAGCCACCAGGGCAGCGCCGATGCCGATAATGAAGCCCATGTACGGCACGATGGCCGCCAACCCGGCGAGCATGCCGATCAGCAGCCCCAGCTCCAGCCCTACCAGCATCAGCCCAGCTGAATAGATGACGCCCAGGGCCACCATCACCATCAATTGCCCGCGCACGAACGCCCCCAATACTTCGTGGCATTCGCCCGCCAGGCCCACTACTTGAGGCTCGCGCTGGCGTGGCAGCAGGCCGCGCAGCTTAGCCATCATCAGGTCCCAATCGCGCAACAGGTAAAAGCCCACCACCGGGATCAGCACCATGTTGGCCAGCCAGGCCAGCAGCGCCAGGCCAGAGGCGGTGGCATGGGACAGCAGCATGCCGACAATGTCGGTGGTTTGGCCCATGTGCGCGCCAATGGCGGCCTTGATCTTGTCGAACTTCCAGAAGCCGTCAGCCAGGCCCAGGCGGCTTTGCGCCCAGGGCAATGCCACATGCTCGAGCCAGTCGAGCATCTGCGGCGCCAGTTCGTACAGGCGCAGCAGCTGCTTGGCCAGCAGCGGCACCAGCACCAGCAGCAAGGCCAGCAACAGCAGGGTGAAAAGACCGAACACCACCATCACGCCCCAGGCGCGCGACAGCCCCAAGCGTTCGAGGCGATCGACCAGCGGGTCGGCCAGGTAGGCCAACAGGATGCCGACCAGAAACGGGGTAAGAATGTTGTGCAGGCTATACAGCAACACGGCGACCAGCAGGGCAGCGCCCAGCCAGATCCAGCGACGTACATCGGTCACAGTGTGCGCCCCTTACCAGCGAAAACGCAGGCCGTCGAACGGCTTGGGCGCTGGCTGGGCCGGTGCCGGCGGCTCGCCCCCGGTGCCCACCACCGGGGCTGGTGCAGCCGGCAACGCAGGTGCCTGCTCTAGCGGTACTTCCTGCAGCTTGGCGAGGGCCAGCTGGGCGCGCAGCTGTTCGCGGTTGGCGGTTATGCCATAGGTCAAGGTTCTGCCTTCGGCCATTTGCAGGCGCGGGCCATAGGGTTCGAGCACGCGGGCAAGCTCGGCGTAACGCTGCAGGTTCATCCCCTGCACTTGCACCTGCAACTGGCCGCTAGCGCCTGGGCGGGTGACATAGCGCGGCGCCAGGCGGCTGCTGACCGCCAGCATCACGGCGTCGGCCAGGGCTGCCGGGTCGGCGGCCTCGGCAGTGCCTTGCTCGCGCTGGTCGCCCAACCACAGCTGCCACTTGCCCTGCCACTTGTCGTCGGCTTGCTGGGCATGTACCGCCAGCAAGGCATCGGCGCCATAACGCTCGGACGCTTCGCGCAGCGGTGCCGGGTCGCCGCCTTCGAGCTGCTTGGCATTGGCCACCAGTTGTTCCTGCAGGTCGGCCAGCGGCAGGTGCAGCGGCAGGCCACGGTGCTGGGCGGCACGGCGCAAGGTTTGCGCGCTGGCCTGGCCGTCACCGACCAGGTTGCTGCCGTCGGCGCTGTCGTTCAGCCACCAACCAAGAATCGACGGCCGATTACTGCCCCACAGGGCCAGGCCAGCCTTGCGCAGGGCCCGTTCGGTACTGCCGGGGTCGAATTCGACCAGCACAGACTCGGGCGGGCCGGCTTCACTGCCCACCTGGTTGATGATTTGCTGCGGGTCCTTGCGCAGTTCGGCCAATGCCGGGCTTTGCGCCGCCTTGGGGTCGCCGGTCAGGCGCAACACCAAGGTGTCGAGGGCCTTGACGGTCGCTGCGGCACGGGCTTCGGCGCCCTGGCCGGTGACCGCCTCGCGTACCTGATAAAGGCCGGAGATATTTTCAGCCTGGGCAGTGGCCGCGATCAGGGCCAGGCAACCGAGTGCCAGAAAGTTGATGAAGCGCATGGAGGATTCCTGTCCAGTCGAGCTTCAAGCCGTAAGCTTCAAGCAGCAAGAAAAAGCAGGCCGAGCAGCGAGCTGCTTTTTTTTGCAGCGTGAAGCTCGTTGCTTGCAGCTTATACACATGCAACCGTATCAACCACTCTCTGCCATTTTTCACAAATTTACCGCCCTGCCCGTCGGCCTGAGGATGGCCGCTGCCCGGCAACCCTGATAAAATCGCGCGCCTTCACAGACCACTGAACGTTTCAGGCAGCCGCCGCTTATCCGCCGGCCTTGGCCGTCATGGTCGTTTTTAAGAATCCCTCCCTCCTAAAGGCCTGGATCAATGAGCAAGCAACCCTCCCTGAGCTACAAGGACGCCGGTGTAGACATCGACGCCGGCGAAGCACTGGTCGAACGCATCAAGGGCGTGGCAAAACGCACCGCACGCCCTGAAGTCATGGGTGGCCTGGGTGGCTTCGGCGCCCTCTGCGAGATCCCGGCCGGCTACAAGCAGCCGGTGCTGGTCTCTGGCACCGACGGCGTCGGCACCAAGCTGCGCCTGGCGCTGAACCTGAACAAGCACGACAGCATCGGCCAGGACCTGGTCGCCATGTGCGTCAACGACCTGGTGGTGTGCGGCGCCGAGCCGTTGTTCTTCCTCGACTACTACGCCACCGGCAAGCTCAACGTTGACGTGGCCGCTACCGTGGTCACCGGCATCGGCGCAGGTTGCGAACTGGCCGGCTGCTCGCTGGTCGGTGGTGAAACCGCCGAAATGCCTGGCATGTACGAAGGCGAAGACTACGACCTGGCCGGTTTCTGCGTGGGCGTGGTGGAAAAGGCCGAGATCATCGACGGTTCCAAGGTCGCTACCGGCGACGCGCTGATCGCTCTGCCGTCCTCGGGCCCGCACTCCAACGGCTACTCGCTGATCCGCAAGATCCTCGAAGTGTCCGCCACCGACATCGAGAACACCCAGCTGGACGGCAAGCCACTGACCGACCTGCTGATGGCGCCGACCCGCATCTATGTCAAGCCGCTGCTGCAACTGATCAAGAACACCGGCGCGGTCAAGGCCATGGCCCACATCACCGGTGGTGGCCTGCTGGACAACATCCCGCGCGTACTGCCGAAAAACGCCCAGGCCGTGGTCGATGTGGCCAGCTGGCAGCGCCCGGCAGTGTTCGACTTCCTGCAAGAAAAAGGCAACGTCGACGAGCATGAAATGCACCGCGTACTGAACTGTGGCGTGGGCATGGTCATCTGCGTGGCCCAGGACCAGGTCGAAGCCGCCCTGAACGAACTGCGCACCGCCGGCGAGCAGCCATGGGTGATCGGCCACATCGCCGAAGCCGCCGAAGGCGCTGCCCAGGTCGAGCTGCAGAACCTCAAGGCACACTGATGCCGGGTAAGACGTGCAATGTAGTCGTACTGCTGTCGGGTTCCGGCAGCAACCTGCAAGCCCTGATCGACAGCTGCCAAGGCCCGGACAGCCCGGTGCGCATCCGTGCGGTGGTTTCCAACCGCGCCGATGCCTTCGGCCTGCAACGCGCCGCGGCGGCCGGCATCGACAGCGTCGTGCTCGAGCACACCCAGTTCGACGGCCGTGAAGCCTTCGATGCCGCGCTGATGGCGCGCATCGACGGCTTCGCCCCAGACCTGGTGGTGCTTGCCGGTTTCATGCGTATCCTGAGTGGCGACTTCGTGCGCCACTACCAGGGCCGCCTGCTCAATATCCACCCGTCGTTGCTGCCCAAATACAAGGGCCTGCATACCCACCGCCGGGCGCTGGAAGCAGGCGACGCCGAGCATGGCTGCAGCGTACACTTCGTGACTGAGGAACTCGATGGCGGCCCACTGGTCGTACAGGCTGTGGTACCCGTGGCGCTTGACGACACCGTCGATAGCCTGGCCCAGCGGGTACACCGCCAGGAGCACCAGATCTACCCACTGGCAGTGCGCTGGTTCGCCGAAGGGCGCTTGCGCCTTGGCGAACAGGGTGCATTACTGGATGGCCAGCCCCTGGCGGCCAGCGGTCACTTGATTCGATCCTAGGAGAATTTATGCGTCGCGCCCTGCTCTTGGCTCTCGCCGTGCTCGCCCTGCCCCTCCAGGCAGCTGATCTGAAGCCGTTTTCGGCCAGCTACACCGCCGACTGGAAGCAGTTGCCCATGAGCGGCACCGCCGAGCGCAGCCTGGTCAAAAATGCCAACGGTACCTGGGACCTTAACTTCAAGGCTTCCATGATGATCGCCAGCCTGACCGAGCAAAGCACCCTGCGCCTGGACAACGACACCCTGCTGCCGCAGAAGTACCACTTTGAACGCGGCGGCCTGGGCAAGGCCAAAAAGGTTGACCTGACCTTCGACTGGAACGGCAAGAAGGTCACTGGCAGCGACCGTGGCGATGCCATCAACCTGCCGCTGAACCGTGGCGTGCTGGACAAGTCTTCCTACCAACTGGCCCTGCAACATGACGTGGCCGCTGGCAAGAAGAGCATGACCTACCAGGTGGTCGACGGTGACGAGATCGACACCTACGACTTCCGCGTGCTGGGCACCGAAAAGGTCACTACCAAGACCGGCCAGGTCGATGCGGTGAAAGTTGAGCGTGTGCGCGACCCGAGCCAAAGCAAGCGCATCACCGAGCTGTGGTTCGCCAAAAGCTGGGATTACCTGCTGGTGCAACTGCGCCAGGTCGAGACCGATGGCAAGGAATACGTGATCGTGCTGCAGGAAGGCACGGTCGATGGCAAGTCGGTAAAAGGCAACTGAGCCAGCACTGCCAGCCGCTCCCGAAGCCCCGCCTTGTGCGGGGCTTTTTCATACCTGCCCTGCGCAGGCCGCTCCTACATTCGGACCGCGTCTGCCTACATGAAAGTTGTTTCATGGCGGTTTTACTTACTTAGCCAGCTATCAAACTCTATAAAGGGGGTGTGCGACAGAGTGTCGCAGCCAACCGAAACAGTGGAGTTTACCGATGACAGTCCAAGTAACCGAACGCGACGAATCGAGAATGTCCCACGAAGGCCTGGCCGCTGGCGTGCGGATCTGGGATGTGCACCAGCAAGGCCAGCTGGTAGGGATGTTCCATAGCGAACACGATGCACAGCAGTACCGCGTAGAGCTGGAAGACCTGGAAAACCAGCGCACCACACAATGACGCCCTCTTCAAAAAGAAACCCCGCCTAGGCGGGGTTTTTCGTGTTTACCACATCAGATCATCCGGGATCTTGTACGCCGCATACGGGTCGTCCGCGTCCGATTCCTCGACATGGGTGTTAAGCAGCAGGATGCGGTTGGGGTCGCGCTCCTGAATTTTCACCGCCGCCTCACGGGGGATGACTTCGTAACCGCCGGCATGGGCCACCACGGCCAGCGCACCGTTGCTCAGCTTGGTCCGCATCAGGGCGTTGACGGCAATGCGCTTGACCTTCTTGTCGTCGACGAAGTTGTAGTAATCCTCAGTATTCAGCTTCGGTAGGCGGGTCGCTTCGATCAGTTGCTTGATCTGCGCGGCACGGGCCTTCTGCTCGGCTTTTTCCTGTTGCTGACGGTTGAGCTCCTGGTCTCGCTTGGCCTTTTCGGCCATGGCTTCCTTGGCGATGCGCTGCTGGCTGTCGTCGACTTCGACCTGGCCTTTGTGCTCCATGCGCTTCTGTTTCTTTTCAGCTTTGTTGGTCTGCGAGACCTGTTTCTGGTTGACCAGACCGGCTTTGAGCAATTGGTCGCGAAGGGAAAGGCTCATGAATATTCACTCACTTATGCAACAGCTCAGCCGCAGCTGGGCAGGTTCTTTTCCTGACGTTTGGCTTCACCCCAAAGGGCGTCCAACTCGTCAAGGCTACAATCTTCAATGGGGCGACCACTGTCGCGCAATGCCTGCTCGATAAAGCGGAAGCGTCGCTCGAACTTGCGGTTGGCCCGGCGCAGGGCGTTTTCCGGGTCGTGCTTGAGGTGGCGGGCCAGGTTTACGACGGCGAACAGCAGGTCACCGACTTCGTCCTCGAGCGCATCGGCATCGCCGTCGGCCATGGCCTGCAGCACTTCGTCCAACTCCTCGCGGACCTTGTCCAGCACCGGTAGTGCCGCAGGCCAGTCAAAACCGACCGTGGCCGCGCGCTTTTGCAGTTTGGCTGCCCGCGACAACGCCGGCAATGCCGCCGGCACGTCGTCGAGCAGCGACAGCTGTTCTGGCTGGCTTTTTTCCGCGCGCTCTTCGGCCTTGATCTCTTCCCAGCGTGACTTTACCTGGGCCTCGCTCAGGCTGGGGGTGTCTACCGGCGCGTACAGCTCACCGGTGGGGAAAACGTGCGGGTGACGGCGGATGAGTTTGCGGGTGATGCTGTCGACCACGCCGTCGAACTCGAAACGCCCCTCCTCCCGGGCCAGCTGGCTGTAGTAGACCACCTGGAACAGCAGGTCACCCAGTTCACCTTGCAGGTGCTCGAAGTCGCCGCGCTCGATGGTGTCGGCGACCTCGTAGGCCTCTTCGATGGTGTGCGGGACGATGCTCGCATAGTTCTGCTTCAGGTCCCATGGGCAGCCGTACTGCGGGTCGCGCAGGCGGGCCATGAGGTGCAGCAGGTCATCAAGGGTGTAGGTCATGTAAGCAGGTCCTTCGACGGTGGCTGCTTCGCGGGCTTGCCCGCTCCCGCAGGTACCCTACAGATCTTGAATCCTGTAGCCATCCTGTGGGAGCGGGCAAGCCCGCGAAGCCGGCGCCGCGGTGTCAAGGGGTACGATTACGCCGCGTTTCGATGATGTTCGGCAACTGCGAGATACGCCCCAGCAGGCGCCCCAGCGCGTCCAGGCCTGGAATCTCGATGGTCAGCGACATCAGTGCGGTGTTGTCTTCCTTGTTCGAGCGGGTATTCACCGCTAGCACGTTGATCTTCTCGTTCAGCAGCACCTGCGACACGTCGCGCAGCAGGCCCGGGCGGTCGTAGGCACGGATGACGATGTCGACCGGGTAGGTCTGCACCGGGATCGGCCCCCAGCTGACCTGGATCATGCGCTCCGGCTCCTTGCCCGCCAACTGCAACGCCGAGGCGCAGTCCTGGCGGTGAATGCTCACGCCTCGGCCTTGGGTGATATAGCCGACGATGGCGTCACCCGGCAGCGGCTGGCAGCAGCCGGCCATCTGCGTCAGCAGGTTGCCGACACCCTGAATCTGGATGTCACCACGCTTGCCAGTCCGCGGCCCGGTAGGCTTGCGCGGTACCAGTTCGATCTGCTCGATGCGCTCGGGCTCCAGCAACTGCTGGGCGGCGTTGACCAAGTGGGCCAGGCGCAGGTCGCCGGCACCCAGCGAGGCGAACATGTCCTCGGCGGTCTTGACGTTGGTTTTCTCGGCCAGGCGCTCAAAGTCCACTTGCGGCAGGCCCAGGCGGCTGAGCTCGCGTTCGAGCAAGGTCTTGCCGGCAGCGACGTTCTGGTCACGTGCCTGCAACTTGAACCAGTGCACGATCTTGGCCCGCGCCCGCGAGGTAGTGACGTAGCCCAGGTTGGAGTTCAACCAGTCACGGCTAGGGTTGCCGTGCTTGCTGGTGATGATCTCGACCTGCTCGCCGGTCTGCAAACTGTAGTTGAGCGGCACGATGCGCCCGTTGATCTTGGCACCGCGGCAGTTGTGGCCAATTTCGGTGTGCACGCGGTAGGCGAAGTCCAGCGGCGTAGCGCCTTTGGGCAGGTCGATGGCGTGGCCGTCGGGGGTAAATACGTAGACCCGGTCGGGCTCGATATCCACCCGCAACTGCTCGGCCAAGCCACCGATGTCGCCCAGTTCTTCGTGCCATTCCAGCACTTGGCGCAGCCAGGAGATCTTTTCTTCGTAATGGTTGGAGCTGGGCTTGACGTCGGTGCCCTTGTAGCGCCAGTGGGCGCAAACCCCCAGCTCGGCTTCCTCGTGCATGCCATGGGTGCGGATCTGCACCTCCAGCACCTTGCCCTCGGGGCCGATCACTGCGGTGTGCAGCGAGCGATAGCCGTTTTCCTTGGGGTTGGCGATGTAGTCGTCAAACTCCTTGGGGATGTGCCGCCACAGGGTGTGCACGATACCCAGCGCGGTGTAGCAGTCGCGGATTTCCGGCACCAGCACGCGCACCGCACGCACGTCGTAGATTTGGCTGAACTCCAGGCCCTTGCGCTGCATCTTGCGCCAGATCGAATAGATATGTTTCGCCCGGCCGCTGATATCTGCGTTAACGCCGGTGGCTAACAGCTCGTTCTGCAGCTGGTTCATCACGTCGCTGATGAAGCGCTCGCGGTCCAGCCGGCGCTCGTGCAGCAGCTTGGCGATTTGCTTGTACTGGTCGGGTTCAAGGTAGCGGAAGGACAGGTCCTCCAGCTCCCACTTGATGTGGCCAATACCCAGGCGGTGCGCCAGCGGCGCATAGATGTCAGCCACCTCGCGCGCGACGCGCAGGCGTTTCTCGTCGTCGGCGGCCTTGACCGCACGGATCGCGCAGGTGCGCTCAGCCAGCTTGATCAGCGCCACGCGCACGTCGTCGACCATGGCCACGAGCATCTTGCGCAGGTTTTCGACCTGCGCCTGCGAGCCCAGCACCAGCGACTGCCGTGGGCTGAGGCTGGCGCTGATAGCGGCCATGCGCAGCACGCCGTCGATCAGCTTGGACACCACCGGGCCAAACCGCTGGCTGACCTCAGCCAACGTCACCTTGCCCTCGCGCACCGATCGGTAGATAACCGCTGCCACCAGGGAGTCCTGATCGAGCTTGAGGTCGGCGAGTATTTCGGCGATCTCCAAACCTGCCTGGAAGCTGGAGGTACCGTCCGCCCAGGAATGCTTGGCCGGGTTACCCTTTCTCTCGACCTCATGGGCAAACTCGCAGGCTTCTTTCAGCGCTGCGCGATCCAGTGCCGAATCGACGCTTACCACATGGTCCAACCATGCTTCGAGATTGATACTGCCGTCGGTGTTGACCGGCTGGTGCACTCTCACCTGTACCATCTTTTTTTACCTTTCCATACAGCGCAGCTCTTATGGCTGCGCTGGCGATCACCGTACGGCCGCCATTCCGTGGAAGCCGCACCAAGGGGCCAGTCAGCTAGCCCGCTTCGAATAACGCCATGGCCTCGACATGCGCCGTCTGAGGAAACATGTCGAGAATCCCGGCCCTTTTTAACCGGTACCCCTGGCCGACCAACACCTGGGCGTCTCGCGCCAGCGTGGCCGGGTTGCACGATACATAGACCAGTCTGCTGGCCTTGAGGCGGGCGATGCCTTGCACCACCTCGAAAGCACCGTCGCGCGGTGGATCCAAGAGTACCGCAGAAAAGCCTTCGGCGGCCCATCCGGCGCCAGCCAAAGGCTGCGATAAATCGGCCTGAAAAAACCGTGCGTTATGCACATTGTTGTTTCGGGCATTGGCCGCGGCTCGATCGACCATGGCCTGCACACCTTCCACTGCCACCACCTCACGCGCCTGGCGGGCCAGCGGCAGGGCAAAGTTGCCCAAGCCGCAGAACAAGTCCAGTACGCGCTCGTCGGCCTGCGGTGCGAGCCAGGCCAGGGCCTGCTCGATCATCGCCGTGTTGACCTGTGCGTTCACCTGCACGAAGTCGCCCGGGCGCCACGCCAGTTCCAGCTGCCACGGTGCCAGGGCAAAGCCCAGGGGTGCGGCTTGGCCCACCTGCGCCGGCTCACCTTCGCCTTGCAGCCACAGTTGGGCATTGGCCTGCTCGCAGAACGCCTGAAGCTTAGCCAGGTCTTCTACTGGCAGCGGCGCCACATGGCGCACCAACACCGCCTCGGCGGTACCGCTGAACAATTCCACATGGCCCAGCGCCTGTGGCTTGCTCAACGTGCGCAGCACGGTCGGCAAGTGGCGCAGAATCGATTGCAAGGGCTGTACCAGCACCGCGCAATCGTCGATCGCGATGATGTCCTGGCTGGCTTCGGCGCGCAAACCCACCTCTAGCTGGCGTGCCTTGACATCCCAGCGCACTGCCACCCGGGCGCGGCGCCGGTAGCCGAATTCTGGCCCGCTCAGCGGTGCAGCCCATTCCTCGGGCTGCACGCCAGCTACCCGTTGCAGCTGCTCGGCGAGGGTGCGCTGCTTAAGTGCCAACTGCGCTTCGTGCGGCAGGTGCTGCAGGTTGCAGCCACCGCAGCGCTGGTAATACGGGCACGGTGCCTGACGGCGCTCGGGGCTGGCTTGCAGCAAGCGCTCCAGGCGGGCTTCGACCACTTTGCCACGGGCATTGAGCACCCGCGCTTCCACGGCCTCACCGGCCAAAGCACCACTGACAAACCAGGTGCGCCCTTCGTGGAAGGCGATGCCCCTGCCGTCACCGGCCAGGCGCTCGATTTCCAGGTGCTGCTTTTTGCCCACGGGTACCTGGGGGCTGCGGTTGCCGCCGGCCGGCTGAAAGCGCAGGCCGCTGCTGTTGCTTTTTTTCTTGGACATTTAGCTCGGGTCGAACAGGCCGGTGGACAGGTAACGGTCGCCGCGGTCGCAGATGATTGCGACCATCGTGGCATTTTCCACCTCGCGGGACAGGCGCAGCATGGCTGCGACCGCACCACCGGAGGACACACCGCAGAAAATGCCCTCTTCACGGGCAAGGCGGCGGGTGATGTCTTCGGCTTCCTGCTGCGACATGTCGACCACGCGGTCGACGCGGGTGGCGTCGAAGATCTTCGGCAGGTACTCCTCAGGCCAGCGGCGAATGCCTGGGATGGCCGAGCCTTCCATGGGCTGCAGGCCAATGATCTGCACCGCCGGGTTCTGCTCTTTGAGGTACTGCGAGCAGCCCATGATGGTACCGGTGGTGCCCATGGAGCTGATGAAATGGCTGATGGTGCCCTGGGTTTGCTGCCAGATCTCAGGGCCGGTGCTGTTGTAGTGGGCAATTGGGTTGTCGCCGTTGGCGAACTGGTCCAGCACCAGGCCACGGCCTTCGGCCTGCAGCTTCTCGGCCAAGTCACGGGCGCCTTCCATGCCCTCCTCCTTGGTCACCAGGATCAGCTCGGCGCCGTAGGCGGTCATGGCAGCCTTGCGTTCGGCGGTGGAATTGTCGGGCATGATCAGGATCATTTTGTAACCCTTGATCGCCGCCGCCATCGCCAGGGCGATACCGGTGTTGCCGGAGGTGGCTTCGATCAGGGTGTCGCCGGGCTTGATCTGGCCGCGCAGTTCGGCGCGAGTGATCATCGACAATGCCGGGCGGTCCTTCACCGAGCCGGCGGGATTGTTACCTTCGAGCTTGAGCAGGAGGGTATTGCTGGTTTTGCCAGCAATGCGCTGCAGGCGAACCAGAGGCGTATTGCCGACGCAATCGGCGATGGTTGGGTACTGCAAGGTCATGGCGTATTTCACAATCCGGACGGCAGGGGCGCCTATCATACCGGCAAACCCTTGCCGGCCATATCACGCAATCTGTGGTGCATATAGCTACAAGATATAAAGGTGTGACCTGTGCCGGCCTCTTCGCGGGTAAACCCGCTCCTACAGGTACCGCACTGCCCGCGAGAACAATGTTCTACCTGTTGGAATAGCCGGCACATGTAACGGCAAGCGCATGCACAAGCGCAGCCCACGTTGGCCGTTCTGCGCCCACAAGGTCCCGCCCTGGCGCTGGATGGCGCTGCGGGCGATGCTCAGCCCCAAGCCGAAGCCACCATCCCCCGGGCGCGAGCCATCCAGCCGCGAAAATGGCGCAAAGATCCGCTCCAGGTCCGTTTCGGCCACGCCGCCGCCGTCATCTTCCAACCACAGCCGCCAGTAGCTACCCTCACGCTGCCCACCCAGGCGCACCACCCCCTCGGCTGGCGAGTGACGGATGGCATTGCGCAACAGGTTCTCAAGCGCCTGGGCCAGATGGTTGAGGTTGCCCTGCACCCAGCAGTCGGTAGGCACTTCGCAACGCAGCCGTGCCAGCGACCAGCCGCTCTCGTAGCTGGCATTTTCGGCCAGCAGCTCCCACAACGCGTGGACCTCGATCGGCTCCAAGTTCATCGGCGCACGCTCAGCGTCCTGCCAGGCCAGCTGCAGGGTGTCCTCGACCAGTTGCTGCATGCAGTCCACCTCGCGCGACAGGCGTTCGCGTAGGCGCTGCAGGTCGGCCTCCCCCTCGCAAGCCACCCGCAGTCGGCTGAGTGGCGTGCGCATTTCGTGGGACAGGTCGCGCAGCAGTTGTTGCTGCATGGCTACCGTGCCCTGCAACCGTTCCGCCATCTGGTCGAAGGCGCGGGCCAGCTCGCCCAGTTCGTCATGCCGGGCGATGGTGCGCGAGTCGAGGCGTGCCGACAGCTGATCGGCACGCCAGGCATTGGCCTGCTCGCGTAGCTGGTTCAGCGGCACGATCAACATGCGGTAAAGGCCCACGCACAGCAGCAAGGTGAACAGGCCAGGGATAATGCCGTTGGTGACGATGCGCCACAGCAACCGGTGTTGATCGGGGTTGAACCGCTGCGGCAGCTCGATCACCAGCATGCCCAGCTCCGGCGCCCCGGGGAACGGGATGCGTAGCCACGGTTGATCGACGCTGCGCCGGCTCATCGGCCAGTCGACACCGCGCAGGCGGGTCAGGCGCTGCATGATCTGCGGGTCTAGGGTGGCACTGTCGAGCGGCAACAGGTTGCGGTCGAGCACGCCAACCCAGCCGCGCTCGCGCTGTTGCATCGCCGCCACCCATTGGTCCAGCCCTGCCCGTCCGCCGCTGCGCAGGGCGTGCTCGGCCTCGGCGGCATAGCCGCGCAAAACCTGCCGCGCGGGCTCCGAAAGGAATGCGTTTTGGGCTTCGATGTGCCGGCCCCAAGTGTAGCTGAGGCCGATCATCAGCAGGCAGAAGCCCACCAGCAGGATCGCCAGCTTCCAGAACAGCGAATGGCGGTCAAGCATGGGTCACTCCACCTCGCTGGCACTGAGCACGTAACCCTTGCCCCACACGGTGCGGATCTGCCGTTCGTGATAGCCGATACCCTTCAACTTGCGGCGGATCTGGCTGACGTGCATGTCCAGGCTGCGGTCATGCCGCGAGTAGCCCCGCTGCAGCACTTGCTGGTAAAGGAACGGCTTGCTCAACACCTCGTCGAGGTTGCGGTGCAGGGTATCGAGCAGGCGATACTCGCTGGGGGTCAGGCCGGCCAAGCGGCCATCGAGACGTACGTCGCACAGCCCCTCGTCGAACTGCAGCTCGCCGCAGGCGGCCTGTACCAGCGGCGCTTGATGGCGACGCTCGAGCGCCACCCGACGCAGGATCGCCTCGATGCGCACCCGCAGCTCGGCGATGCTGAACGGCTTGGGCAGGTAGTCGTCAGCACCGCGCTGGAAACCGTTGATACGGTCGGCCTCGGCGCCCAGCGCCGACATCAGGATCACCGGCGTGGCACTGTGCTGGCGCAACTGCGCCAAGGCGTCCAGGCCGTTGAGACCGGGCAACAGGATGTCCAAGAGCACCACATCGAAGGCCTGGCGACCCGCCGTTTCCAGGCCCTCCAGGCCATTGCGACACCAGGTCACCTGGAAGCCGCCACGCTGCAGCTCTTCGTGCAGGTAGGCACCGAGGACCGGGTCATCCTCGATAGCAAGGATATTGGAATTGTGAATGGCTACACGATTCATTGGCAATCGCTATAAATTCTCAATTACCTGATTATTGAGCATCCAGCACCTGCCAGGCAACCGCCCTGCGACCAACGCCCCGGCCAAGGCGCAAAACCCGTACTAAAGAGGTGCAATAGCGCGACAGGCGGAGTAACTTCCCGGCTTGGCCGTCAGCACTTGACGGCGTCCAGGCACATGACAGGAGGCGAGTGTGCTCGATCGCTTGGGAATTCGTAGCCGAGTCATGCTGCTGGCCCTGCTACCGGCCGGCCTGATGGCCGTGGTGCTGGGCAGTTACTTCACCTGGCTGCAACAGAACGACCTGCGCACCCAGCTGCTGCAACGCGGCAAAATGATTGCCGAGCAACTGGCCCCGCTGGCCGCGCCGGCCATGGCCAAGCTGGCGCCAGCGCAACTGGAGCGCATTGCCGCGCAAACCCTGGAACAAGCCGATGTGCGCGCGGTCGCCTTCCTGGCCCCGGACCGCACGCGCCTGGCCCATGCCGGCCCGAGCATGCTCAACCAGCCCCCCAGCGGCGGCAGCGGCACCCAGCTGCTGCAACGTAGCGGCAATGACGCCACCCGCTACCTGATGCCAGTGTTCGGCCACCACCGCGACCTGGCCACCGATGCCGTGCCGGCCGAAGCCGAGCGCCTGCTGGGCTGGGTCGAGATCGAACTGTCCCACGACGGCACGTTGCTGCGCGGCTACCGCAACCTGTTCACCAGCCTGTTGCTGATCCTCGCCTGCCTGGTGCTCAGTGGCCTGCTGGCACTGCGCATGAGCCGCACCATCAACGACCCTATCGAGCGCATCAAGCATGCGGTCAACCAGCTCAAGGACGGCCACCTGGACGCCCGCCTGCCAGCGCTGGGGAGCCATGAACTGGACGAGCTGGCGCGCGGTATCAACCGCATGGCCGAAACCCTGCACAGCGCCCACGAAGAACTGCAGCACAGCATCGACCAAGCCACCGAGGACGTGCGCCAGAACCTGGAAACCATCGAGATCCAGAACATCGAGCTGGACATGGCGCGCAAGGAAGCCCTGGAGGCCAGCCGCATCAAGTCGGAATTCCTGGCCAACATGAGCCACGAAATCCGCACGCCGCTCAACGGTATCCTCGGCTTCACCCACCTGCTGCAGAAAAGCGAGCTGCCGCCGCGCCAGCTGGACTACCTGAACACCATCGAAAAGTCTGCCGACAACCTGCTAGGGATCATCAACGAGATCCTCGACTTCTCCAAGATCGAGGCTGGCAAGCTGGTGCTCGACAGCATCCCGTTCAACCTGCGCGACCTGATCCAGGACACCCTCACCATCCTTGCCCCGGCCGCCCACGCCAAGCAGCTGGAATTGCTTAGCCTGATTTACCGCGACACCCCGTCGTCGCTGATTGGCGACCCGTTGCGGCTCAAGCAGATCCTCACCAACCTGGTCAGCAACGCAATCAAGTTCACCCGTGAAGGCACCATCGTCGTGCGGGCCATGCTCGAAGACGAACACGAAGACAGCGCCCAGCTGCGCATCAGTGTGCAGGACACCGGGATCGGCCTGTCGCCGCAGGATGTACGCACGCTGTTCCAGGCCTTCAGCCAGGCCGACAACTCGTTGGCCCGCCAGCCCGGCGGCACCGGCCTTGGGCTGGTGATTTCCAAGCGCCTGATCGAGCAAATGGGCGGCGAGATTGGCGTCGACAGCACCCCGGGCGAGGGCTCGCAGTTCTGGATCAGCCTTAACCTGCCCAAGGCCCACGACGATGTCGAGCAGCTGCCGCTGCAGCCACTGCTGGGGCGCCGTGCGGCCATCGTCGACGGCCACGAACTGGCACGCCAGGCCTTGGAACACCAGCTGGAGGACTGCGGCCTCAGCGTCAGCCTGTTCGCCTCCTACGACCAGTTGCTGCAGGCAGTACAAGCCGCCAGCCAGGCCGGCCAGCCGTTCGAGTTCGCCGTGCTTGGGGCCACCCTGGGCAGCCTGTCGCCTGAACAGTTGAGCCATTACCACCAGCAGCTCGAACGCTACCATTGCCAATGCGTGGTGCTGTGCCCCACCACCGAGCAGGCGCTGTACCACCCGTACCTGCCCAACGGCCATGGCCAGTTGCTGTCCAAGCCAACCTGCACGCGCAAACTGCGGCGCCTGTTGCTGGAACTGGTGCAACCGCGCCGCCCGCAGGGCGAGGCGAATAGCGTCAACGGCCGGCGCCAGCCGAAAGTGCTCTGCGTCGACGACAACGCCGCTAATCTGCTGCTGGTGCAGACCCTGCTCGAAGACTTGGGCGCCGAGGTGCTAGCCGTCAACAACGGTTATGCTGCCGTGCAGGCGGTACAGGATGAGCCTTTCGACCTGGTGCTGATGGACGTGCAGATGCCCGGCATGGACGGCCGCGCGTGCACCGAGCAGATCCGCCTGTGGGAAAACACCCAAAGCGGCCACCCGCTGCCGATCGTCGCCCTCACCGCCCACGCCATGGCCAACGAGAAGCGTGCGCTACTGCACGCGGGCATGGATGACTACCTGACCAAGCCGATCAGCGAGCGGCAGCTGGCCCAGGTGGTGATGAAATGGACCGGCCTGAGCCTGGGCGCACCGCACCCAGAGCGCCTGGCCGAGCAAACCGCCAGTGGCGACGAACTGAAGGTGCTCGACCCCGAAGAAGGCCTGCGCCTAGCCGCCGGCAAAGCGGACCTGGCAGCCGACATGCTGAGCATGCTGCTGGCCTCGCTGGACGCCGACCGCCAAGCCATACGCGCCGCCCGCGAGGCCGATGACCGCCCTATGCTGATCGAGCAAGTGCACCGCCTGAACGGCGCCTCGCGCTATTGCGGCGTACCGCAGCTACGTGCCGCATGCCAGCGCAGCGAGACCTTGCTCAAGCAGGAACACCCTCAGGCGCAGCAAGCATTGGATGAGCTGGATGCGGCAATCAATCGCCTGGCTGCACAGGCAAGATTGAGCGCCTGAGTGCTTTGGGGGGCTGGCTTGACAGATGTGTTGGCTGGGAGATCGAGCGCCGCCCGCGCGGCGCTCGATCTCACAGGCACTGACTCCCCCAAGACATGCACCGCAAAAGGAAACCCCACCATGCGCGCCCTGTTGTTCAGCAGCCAGCACTACGACCAGGAAAGCTTCACTCAAGCCGCCAGCGGCACCGCCCTGGACTTGCATTTCCAAGCCGCCCGCCTGACCCTCGACACCGCCGCCCTGGCCGACGGCTACGAGGTGGTCTGCGCCTTCATCAATGACCAACTCGACGCCCCGGTGCTGCAACGCCTGGCCGAAGGCGGCACGCGCCTGATCGCCCTGCGTTCGGCCGGCTACAACCATGTCGACCTGGCCGCAGCCCAGCGCCTGGACCTGACCGTAGTGCGGGTACCGGCCTACTCGCCGCACGCCGTAGCCGAACACGCCGTAGCGCTGATCCTGGCCCTCAACCGGCGCCTGCACCGGGCCTACAACCGCACCCGCGAAGGTGACTTTTCCCTGCACGGGTTGACGGGCTTCGACCTGCACGGGAAAACCGTCGGGGTGGTCGGCACCGGCCAGATCGGCGCCGCCTTCGCCCGCATCATGGCCGGTTTCGGTTGCCAGTTGCTGGCCTACGACCCCTACCCTAACCCAGAGCTGCTGGCCCTGGGCGCGCGCTACCTGCCATTGCCCGAACTGCTACGCGAAGCCCGCATCATCAGCCTGCACTGCCCGCTGACCGAGCACAGCCGGCACCTGATCAATGCGCAAAGCTTGGCGCAACTACAACCCGGCGCCATGCTGATCAACACCGGCCGGGGCGCGCTGGTCGACACCCCGGCGCTGATCGACGCGCTGAAAAGCGGCCAACTTGGCTACCTGGGCCTGGACGTCTATGAAGAAGAAGCCCAGCTGTTCTTCGAGGACCGCTCTGACCTGCCGCTGCAGGACGACGTGTTGGCCCGCCTGCTGACCTTCCCCAACGTGATCATCACCGCCCACCAAGCCTTCCTCACCCGTGAGGCGTTGGACGCCATCGCCGCGACCACGCTGGACAATATCAACCGCTGGGCGGCAGGCAATCCACAGAATCTGGTGATGGGTTAGTGCTAGGATACGCGGCATTTCTGGAGGACCCATGGTCGAGCACGATTTCCGCTACACCCTTTTCAACCCGCAACACACCCTGATCGAGTGCCGCGCACTGGTACCGGGCCGTTACCAGGTCACTGGCAACGGCGGTTCGATGCACAAAGGCGATACTCTGCTGGTCACCCTGAAGGGCAGCAAGGACTTGTCCATGCGCCTGATCGTGGAGAGCGTGCGCCACCTGATCAACCCGCGCGGCCAGTGGGTTGCCGTGGCCAGCGGCCCGGTATTCAACGAGCTGGAAATCCTCACCTGGCAAGTCGCGTGCGACAGCTGCGATGCCGTGCTGGACTTCGAGTTTGCAGTGGACGCCAAGCTGGGCAAAAAAGCCCGTCAGCCTGCTGCCAGCGCACGCATCGCCGAACTGGGCTGGGCCAGCCGTGGCGACAAACACCTGTGCCCGCGTTGCCAGGAGAGCGCCGAGTGAAGAATCTGCTGACCGGCGTGCTGATTGCCACCGGCCTGCTCGGCTGCGCCGCACAACCTTCAAAGCTGCAGCAAGAACGCAGCTACGTGCTGGAGTGGATTGGCGAACGACCGCTGATCGACTACAGCCACCTGACCCTGACGTTGGCCAGTGATGGCCGTGCCTATGGCAACGGCGGCTGCAACCACTGGTTTGCGCCGTACACGCTGGATGGCGAGCACCTGAGCTTCGGCAAGGTCGGCAAGACCCGCAAGCTGTGCGCACCGGCGTTGATGGAGCAGGAAAAGCGCTTTTTGCAGGCGCTGGAAACGGTGCAGCGCTGGGACGTGTCGCCCGTGGAGCAGATACGCTTCTGGCCGGCCGAAGGCAAGCCGCTGCGGTTCTGGCCTGAGGAAGGCTGACAGAGCTGCAAGCTGCAAGAGAAGGCGGGGCAGCGCTCGGTCTGCTTCTTCTTGCAGCTTGCAGCTAGCAGCAGGTCAGGCGCCTTTCAGGGCCTTGATCTTGGTTTGCAGCCCTTCCAGGGTCTGCTCGCCCATCAACTGTTCACGCACCTTGCCCTTGTCATCGATGATGTAGGTTACCGGTAGCGCCTCACTGCGGGGCAGGTCGTAACGCTCGGCCGGGTCCTGCGCCAGCACGGTAAAACCGATGCCCAGGGTTTCGGCTGCCTGTTTCAGGTCCGGCCCCTGCAAACCATCGAAGTTAACCCCCACCACCTTGATACCGTCAGCTGCCCATTGCTTGGCCGCTGCGTTCAGCTCGGGGATTTCGGTACGGCACGGCCCGCACCATTCGGCCCAGTAGTTGAGCACCAGCCAGTGCCCATCGATCTGTTCGGCCTTAACCGTATTACCGTGTTGGTCCACGCCATAATCGGCACCGCAACCACCGAGCAACAAGCTTGCGGTGATGGCCAGTACTGCTGCCAGACGCCTTGCCATGGGTCAATCCTTCTCGAGTTTTCAAGCAAATAGGTCAGTCGCTGCGGTTAGAATAGCCGCCAAACCCTGCTGGATGCGACCCGACATGACCGACCTCACGCTCTATCATAACCCGCGCTGCTCAAAATCCCGCGGCGCGCTGGAACTGCTCGAAGCCCGCGGCCTGGCACCTACCATCGTGCGCTACCTCGAAACCCCGCCCGACGCCGCCACCCTCAAAGCCCTGCTTGGCAAGCTGGGCATCGCCCCGCGCCAACTGCTACGTACCGGCGAGGACGAGTACAAAGACCTGAACCTGGCCGACCCGGCGCTGACCGACGCACAGCTGATCGACGCCATGGCACAGCACCCCAAGTTGATCGAGCGGCCGATCCTGGTCGCCGGTGACAAGGCCGTGGTTGGCCGCCCGCCCGAGAAAGTGCTGGAGATCCTACCGTGAGCGCGCCCTACATCTTGGTGCTGTATTACAGCCGCCACGGTTCGACCAGCGAAATGGCCCGGCACATCGCCCGCGGCATCGAGCTGGCCGGCATGGAAGCCCGCCTGCGCACGGTGCCGGCGATTTCCACCGAGTGCGAAGCGGTAGCCCCGGACATCCCTGCCAGCGGCGCGCTGTACGCCACCTTGGACGACCTGCGCCACTGCGCCGGCCTGGTGCTGGGCAGCCCAACCCGCTTCGGCAACATGGCGGCGCCGCTCAAGTACTTCCTCGATGGCACCAGCAGCCTGTGGCTGGGCGGTGAGCTGGTCGGCAAGCCGGCGGGCGTGTTCACCTCCACCGCCAGCCTGCACGGTGGCCAGGAAACCACCCTATTGTCGATGATGCTGCCGCTGATGCACCACGGCATGCTGGTAATGGGCCTGCCGTACAGCGAGTCGGCCTTGCTGGAAACCCGCGGCGGCGGTACGCCGTATGGTGCCAGCCATCATGCTGGCGCCGATGGCAAGCGCGAGCTCGATAGCCATGAGATTGCCCTGTGCCGTGCCCTTGGCCAACGCCTGGCAACTACAGCCAAGGCCCTGGAGGCCGCACGTGGCTAAAAAGCCCAAGGTGTTGCCGCCGCTGCAATGGCTGGCACCGCGCCTGCGCCTGACGCGGGCGTTGAGCCTGGCATTCTTCTTTGGCCTGATCGCCCTGCTGGTGGTGAATAACCTATGGTTCGCCAACCTGCACGGTGCCCGGGTAACGGTGATCCTGGCAATCGAACTGGTGCCGCTGCTGCTGTTGCTGCCGGGCATGCTGACCGGCAGTGCCCGGGCGCATGCCTGGACCTGCTTCGTGGTGAATATCTATTTCATCAAGGGCGTACTGGCGGCGTTCGACCCGGCGCGGGCGGTGCTTGGCTGGGTTGAAGTACTGATGAGCCTGGGGCTGTTCATTGCCGGGCTGCTGTATGTGCGCTGGAAGTTCCAGCATGAGCGGCGCCTGGCGGGCGAAGGCAATTGAATTCGGGGCCGCTTTGCGGCCCCAGCGATCTCAATGGTTGACGGTATGCGCCAGCATCACCGACAACTGGCACAACGGCCGCCCACTCTCCGCGTGCCACTGATTGAACGCCTGCTGCACCAAGGCCAGGTCACGCTGGCTGGTCGGCTGCTTGTCGATCACCTTCTGCGCAATCAACGCTGCGGCCATGTCATCGGTAGGGATGAACGTGTCCTTGCCGACCATGCGCAAAAACCGCGGCGCCGACAAGCCACCCAGCTGATTGCCGTGCTTGGCCAGGTACTTCCACAATCCGACGATATCGGTCACCGGCCAATCGGCAATGAACGCGCCGAAGCTGCCCTTCTCTTTTGCGATATCCATCACCATCTGGGCATTGCGCGGCACGCTCTTGAGCTTGCCCAGGTGGCGGATGATGCGCGCGTCGTGCATCAACCGTTCCAGGTGCTCGGCGCCCATCAGCACCACCTTCTCCGGGTCGAAGCCGAAGAATACCTGCTCGAACGCCGGCCACTTGGCATCCACCAGGCTGTGCTTGAGCCCGGCGCGGAACACGCGCAGGGCCAAGGTCGACAGGTAGCGGTCATCACTGATGTCACGCAGTTGCGCCGGCGTGCGCGGCTGCGGCAGGAACGCTTCAAGGGCCTGGGCCGAGCCGAAGCGGTTCAGGCAATACGCATGCAGCCACTGGTAATCGCGCATGGTCTCAGATGTTCAGCACATCAAGGAAGCGCGGGGTGGCGCTTTCGTCGATCTTCAGGCTGGTGAAGTCGAACAGGTTGCGGTCAGCCAGCTGCGACGGCGCCACGTTCTGCAGGGCGCGGAAGATGCTCTCGGTGCGGCCTGGGTGCTTGCGCTCCCACTCCACCAGCATGTCCTTGACCACCTGACGCTGCAGGTTTTCCTGCGAGCCGCACAGGTTGCACGGGATGATCGGAAATTCCTTCATGTCCGAGTAGGCCTGGATGTCCTTTTCGCTGCAGTAGGCCAGCGGGCGGATCACCACGTTGCGGCCATCGTCGGCGCGCAGCTTCGGCGGCATGCCCTTGAGCGCGCCGTTGAAGAACATGTTGAGGAAGAAGGTTTCGACGATGTCGTCGCGGTGGTGCCCCAGCGCCATCTTGGTCGCGCCGATTTCGTCGGCGAAGGTGTACAAGGTGCCACGGCGCAGGCGCGAACACAGCGAGCAGGTGGTCTTGCCCTCGGGTACCAGCTCCTTGACCACCGAGTAAGTGTCCTTCTCGACAATGTGGTACTCGACCCCCAGTTCCTTGAGATAGGCCGGCAGCACGTGCTCGGGGAAGCCCGGCTGCTTCTGGTCCATGTTCACCGCGACGATCTGGAAATTGATCGGTGCCACCTTCTGCAGGTGCAACAGAACGTCGAGCATGGTGTAGCTGTCCTTGCCGCCGGACAGGCAGACCATGACCTTGTCGCCATCCTCGATCATGTTGTAGTCGGTGATGGCTTCGCCGGCGAGGCGACGCAGGCGTTTTTGCAGTTTGTTCTGGTTGACCGAGAGGGTGCCCATAGCGCTTGGATCCGCGAGGTGTGACAAAAGCCGGCTATTTTACGCACAAACGCGGCGGTGCTGTAGGCATTCCGATAAAGACTTCAAGGTAATCAACAGCGCAGCGTAAAGCGCAATTTGCTCTAAAAAGCACGGTTTATGCGGGTAACGGCTTCCTATACTGCGACATAAGGCCACATTACCGCTTGCTTCGGTGTTCGGCCTCGGGCCGCTTGCGCTCCATCTGGGGGGCGTTTGGCAACATTCAGAGGAGTGACCGGCATGATTCATCACGTTGTGGGGCTGTTTACCCATCCCGACCAGGAATGGCGGGAAATTCGTGGCGAAGAAGAAACCATCAGCCACATGTACCTGACGCACACCTTGATCCTGGCAGCAATCCCCGCCATTTCGGCGTTCATCGGTACCACCCAGGTCGGCTGGGTGATCGGCGACCGGCCGGCAGTGATGCTGACCATGGAAAGCGCTATCTGGATGAGCATCATGTCGTACCTGGCGATGCTTGCCGGGGTAGCGGTAATGGGGGCGTTCATCCACTGGATGGCCCGCACCTACGATGCCAGCCCGTCCATGGCGCAGTGCATCGCCTTTGCCACTTATACCGCCACCCCGCTGTTTGTCGGTGGTTTGGCGGCACTGTACCCACACCTGTGGCTGGGCATGTTGATCGGTACCGCCGCCATTTGCTACACGGTGTACCTGCTGTACGTTGGTTTGCCGACGTTCATGAACATTCCGTCCGACGAAGGCTTCCTGTTCTCCAGCTCGGTGCTGGCAGTGGGCCTTGTAGTACTGGTGGCGATCATGGCCGCCACGGTGATTATCTGGGGACTGGGCGTGGGGCCCGTCTACACCAACTAGAACAGACTCAACCAACACTGGGGCATATCAACCAGGGGCCGCCGCAAGGCGGCCTTTGGCTGTGCGCTGACCGGTGGCTCGGCAGGCTGCCAGGGGTTGCGGCATAATGCCCGGTCAGGAGAACCATCCCGTCATGCCCGAGCTGCTCAAGCAACGCGTCGAAACCTGTTACCAACAAGCCGAAACCTTCTTCAAACGCCCTTTCCCGCGCCCGCAAGTCAGTTTCAAGCTGCGCGGGCAAAAGGCCGGTGTCGCGCACCTGCACGAGAACCTGCTGCGCTTCAACTTGCAGTTGTATCGCGAAAACCAGGACGACTTCCTGCGCCAGACCGTGGCCCATGAAGTGGCGCACCTGGTGGCCCATCAATTGTTCGGCGACCGTATCCAGGCGCATGGCGAAGAGTGGCAGTTGATCATGCGCGGGGTGTATGAACTGCCGCCCAACCGTTGCCACAACTACGAAGTGCAACGGCGCGTGGTGACCCGTTACATCTACCGCTGCCCGTGCCCACAAAGCGACTTCCCGTTTACCGCGCAACGGCACAAGTTGGTGCGCCAGGGGCGGCGCTACCTGTGCAAGCGCTGCCGGGAGATATTGGTATATAGCGGTGAAACGCGCGTCGAATAAACTGGGTTTGCCTGCACTGGCCCCTTCGCGGGCAAATCCGCTGCTACACCTCAGGGCTTGTGATAACCCTGTAGGAGCGGGTTTACCCGCGAAAGTGCCGGAACAGCCAATGCAATAATTTCAGGCAAAAGAAAGGCGACCCGAGGGTCGCCTTCTTGTACCAGACAGCGCCTTACTTCTCGACGAAGGCACGCTCGATCAGGTAGTCACCCGGCTCACGCATGCGCGGGGAGATCTTCAGGCCGAAGCTGTCCAGCACTTCACTGGTTTCGTCGAGCATGCTCGGGCTGCCGCAGATCATGGCGCGGTCGTCCTGCGGGTTGATCGGTGGCAGGCCGATGTCGCTGAACAGCTTGCCGCTGCGCATCAGGTCGGTCAGGCGCCCCTGGTTCTCGAACGGCTCGCGGGTCACGGTTGGGTAGTAGATCAGCTTGTCGCGTACCGACTCACCGAAGAACTCGTTCTGTGGCAGGTGCTCGGTGATGAACTCGCGGTAGGCCACTTCGTTCACGTAGCGCACGCCGTGCACCAGGATCACTTTTTCAAAGCGCTCGTAGGTTTCCGGGTCCTGGATGACGCTCATGAACGGCGCCAGGCCAGTGCCGGTGCTCAGCAGGTACAGGTGCTTGCCTGGGTTCAGGTCGTCGAGTACCAGGGTGCCGGTAGGCTTTTTGCTAATGATGATCTCATCGCCTTCCTTCAGGTGTTGCAGCTGGGAGGTCAGCGGGCCGTCCGGCACCTTGATGCTGAAGAACTCCAAATGCTCTTCCCAGTTCGGCGAAGCGATGGAATAGGCACGCATGAGCGGACGGCCGCTTTCCTGCTGCAGGCCGATCATCACGAACTGACCGTTCTCGAAGCGCAAGCCCGGGTCGCGGGTGCACTTGAAGCTGAACAGGGTGTCGTTCCAGTGGTGCACACTGAGGACACGTTCGTGGTTCATGTTGCTCATCGATGGGGCTCCTGAAGAAAAACGCAGCGCGTGCAACACGCACAGTTGCGCGATAGTTTAGGGGCAGCGACAATATCTGTTAACTGGATTATCAAGATATGTGTTATCGGTTATATCGATATGCGATTTACACTTCGTCAGCTGCAAGTCTTCGTTGCCGTGGCCCAGCATCAAAGCGTCTCTCGAGCCGCTAGCCTGCTGGCTTTGTCGCAGTCGGCAGCCAGTACCTCCATCACCGAATTGGAGCGGCAATCGAGCTGCCAATTGTTCGACCGAGCCGGCAAGCGCCTGGCCCTCAATGCATTGGGCCATCAACTATTGCCCCAGGCGGTGGCCCTGCTCGACCAGGCCAAGGAAATCGAAGACCTGCTCAACGGCAAGTCCGGTTTCGGCTCATTGGCAGTGGGCGCCACACTGACCATCGGCAACTATTTGGCTACCCTGCTGATCGGCAGCTTCATGCAGACCCACCCAGAAAGCCAGGTAAAGCTGCATGTACAAAACACTGCGCATATCGTGCAGCAGGTCGCACACTACGAAATTGACCTGGGTCTAATCGAAGGCGACTGCAACCATCCGGACCTGGAAGTGCAGCCGTGGGTAGAGGACGAACTGGTTGTGTTCTGCGCGCCCCAGCATCCGCTGGCCAAGCTGGGCCGTGCCAACATCGAAAGCCTGTCGCAAGAGGCGTGGATTCTGCGTGAACAAGGCTCGGGCACACGCCTGACCTTCGACCAGGCCATGCGCCACCACCGTGCCAACCTGAATATCCGCCTGGAGCTGGAGCACACCGAAGCGATCAAGCGCGCGGTGGAATCGGGCCTGGGCATTGGCTGCATCTCGCGCCTGGCCCTGCGTGACGCTTTCCGCCGTGGCAGCCTGGTGCCGGTGGAAACCCCCGAACTGGACCTGATGCGCCAGTTCTACTTCATTTGGCACAAGCAGAAGTACCAAACCTCGGCGATGCGCGAGTTTCTTGAGCTGTGCCGCAACTTCACCGCGGGCTTTACCCGCAGTGATGAGATCGTATTGCCGCCAATCGCTTAAAGCAGGATCACGCCCCACACCAGCGCCACCATGGTCAGCGCCACCAGTTGCGCTGCGCTGCCCATGTCCTTGGCGTTTTTCGACAGCGGGTGGCGCTCCAGCGAAATGCGGTCGATGGCCGCTTCCACCGCCGAGTTGAACAGCTCGACGATCAAGCCCAGCAGGCACACCGCGACCATGATCGCCCGCTCGGCTCGGCTGACCGGCAGCCAGAAGGCGATCGGGATCAGCAGTACGTTGAGCAGCACCAGTTGGCGGAACGCGGCCTCGCCCTTGAAGGCGGCGCGCAGGCCGTCCAGCGAATAGCCGGCGGCGTTGAAGATGCGTTTGAGGCCGGTCTGGCCTTTGAATGGCGAGGTCATGTGAGTCACTTCACAACAGAAAGGCCAGCAGACTAGACCGGCTCGGGTCAAAAAAGCGTGAAGCCACGCGCAGTCAGTTGCTGGCAACCGATTCAAGTTGTTGCAGCAGCAGCGCGGCCTGGGTCCGGGTACGCACGCCCAGCTTGCGGAAGATCGCGGTCACGTGGGCCTTGATGGTCGCTTCCGACACACTCAGCTCATAGGCGATCTGCTTGTTCAACAAGCCTTCGCAGACCATGGTCAACACGCGGAACTGCTGCGGTGTAAGGCTAGCCAGGCCTTCGCTGGCGGCCTTGGCCTCGGCCGAGACATCGACCTTTTCGAACGCCTGCGGCGGCCACCACACCTCGCCATCGAGCACCTTGCGCACCGCATCCTGAATCACTTCCAGGGTGCTGGACTTGGGAATGAAACCACTGGCGCCGAACTCGCGGGACTTGACCACCACCGCGGCCTCTTCCTGCGCAGAAACCATCACCACGGGAATTTGCGGGTATTGCCCGCGCAACAGTACCAGCCCAGAAAAACCGTAGGCGCCCGGCATGTTCAAGTCCAGCAACACCAGGTCCCAGTCGGCTTTTTCGCTCAGGCGGGTTTCCAGTTCGGCAATGCTTGCAACTTCGACCAGGCGCACATCCGGCCCCAGGCCGAGGGTAACGGCCTGGCGCAGAGCGCCACGGAACAGCGGGTGGTCATCGGCAATCAGGATTTCGTAAGTGGCCATCGATCTAAGGATCCTGTTCTGTGCCAGGCGCTCGGGGGTAAGGGAAGCGCCCGGCGGGGAATCGGCGCCAAGGATGCCGAGCACGGTCGAGGGTGGTCAAGCCAATCGCCCCGCCGTCTCGCCCACCCTGGCTGCCAGCCCCGTCATTATGAACCAAAGCAGGGGTTGTGCCCCTTGTACTATAGGAAGGTATGCAAACGCTGATGGGTGTCGTCCTGCTCGTCCAACGGCAGGCGCCGCTTGCCGCTCAGGTAATGCAGGCTGAACACGTCCAGGTAGGCGTCTAGCGCCTGCGAGGCGTGGGTATCGCCCGCCAGCTCCAGGCACATGGCCGCAACTTCCGCCGTGCAGAAATGATCATCGCGCTTGGAGCGCCGCAGGCGGTAGCGGGACATCTGCTCAGCCTGCAGGCTCAGCACCGGGAAGCGCTCAAGGTACGGGCTTTTGCGGAACATCTTGCGGGCTTCGGTCCAGGTGGCATCCAGCAGGATGAACAATGGGCGCTTGCCTGGCACACGCACCACTTCGTTGACTACCCGCTCCTGGGCAACGAATTCGCCGGGAAAAACGATGTAAGGCTGCCAGCACGGGTCGTTTAGCAAGGCCAGCAAACGTTCGTCGACCGAAGTGCGCAGCCAGCCGAAGGCTGAGGTGTCTTCGATCAGGTCGGCGATCAGCCAGCCGGTATTGGTAGGCTTCAGCGGCTCGGTATCGTGCATCAGCAGGCATACGCCCGACTCAGCCTGCACCCGGGGCTTCCAGGCACACAAACAATGAGTGGCGATAACCCGGCAATCGGGGCAGCGCTCGGCACGCGAGCCACGGGCGATAAAGGGCTTGTTACTGCGGGCCAGGCGTTCGGCGCGCAGGCGCGCTACCGCATGGCTCATGCCGGCAGGCCTCTGAACAGGTTGGGAATGCACACAAGGATGACTCGGAGAAAACAAGGGCGCCAGTCTACCAGAACAGGGGGCAATTGCTGTGCAGGTGGCAAGGCGGTCCTTATAATCGACGTTTACCGTGCCCGAATCTCGCGCCCGCGATTTTCACGGAACACCGTCGACCCGCGCCTGTCAAAGCGCCAGTCATCGAACCAGGAGAGATTCATGCTGCGCCTTATCGTCCCGACCCTGAGCCTGCTGCTCGCCCTGCCCCTGGCAGCCCAGGCGGCTTCAAAGCAGGATTACGACCTCAACAACATGCTGCAGAAGGTCGCCAAAGAGAGCAGTGTCGGCACCCCGCGCGCCATCAACGAGGATATCCTCGACCAAGGGTACACCGTGGAAGGCAAGGCCTTGGTCAACCACCTGAGCGTGCGCCAAGAGCACGCCGAGCGTATGCAGGCCAACCCCGCACAAGTACGCAGCCAACTGGGTGACAGCGTGTGCCGCAACGCCGGCTTTCGCAACCTGATGTCCAAAGGCGCGGTCATGGTCTACCGCTTCACGGTGTACAAGACCAACCAGCCGATCATGGACCAGGCTTTCGACAAAGCCAGCTGCATGGCCGGTAACAAGAAGAAGTAACGGTAGCGCTCAATCGCTAGACCTTTTCGTCCTCCCGGGTGCACCAGCGCCCTTCAGCAGCATCGGCACGCATCTCTGCCAGCAGCGCCTGCAAGTAGCGCGACTGGCACTCCAGCCCCGATAACCGGCGTCGGCACTCGGCCTCAAGGCTCAGGTGATGCACCTGGGCCGCATTTTCCAGCTGCTGGTATAGCTGCCGGTCCACCTCGATGATCAAGCGATGCATACCGCCACCTCCTGCATCGACACGTTTCGCTTCTCCAGTTAACCAAACCCGCATCGCCCGTGGCTATGTGCCGACGAGCGGCGCTGCGAAACGCCCCGGCACAATCGCGCGCGAGGGTCTAGATTGAGGTCATAGGTATTGATGCAGAAGGAGACGTTGCATGCCTTACCAATCGAATGACCTGCTGTTCAGCCACTTCCGCGATAACAACATCGACCTGAGCAACATCGACGCACAATTACAATTGGTGGCGCCAAACAGCCCCAACCTGCCGCTGTACCGCGACATGATGCTGACCATCCTGCGCATGGCCCATGACGACACCGACCGTTGGAGCGCCAAGATCACCCTGCAGGCCCTGCGCGAACTCGACCAATCGTTCCGAACCCTGGAGCGCTACAAGGGCCGACGCAAGGTGACCGTGTTCGGCTCGGCACGCACCCCACTGGAACACCCGATGTACGCCCTGGCACGAGAGCTTGGAGCTACCCTGGCGCGTTCCGACCTGATGGTCATCACCGGTGCCGGGGGCGGCATCATGGCCGCCGCCCATGAAGGCGCTGGCAGCGACCACAGCCTGGGTTTCAATATCACCCTCCCTTTCGAGCAACACGCCAACCCCACAGTGGGCGGTACCGACAAGCTGCTGCCGTTCCATTTCTTCTTCATCCGCAAGCTGTTTTTCGTCAAGGAAGCCGATGCCTTGGTACTGTGCCCAGGCGGCTTCGGCACCCTGGATGAAGCACTGGAGGTGCTGACCCTGATCCAGACCGGCAAGAGCCCGCTGGTACCGGTGGTGCTGCTCGATTCGCCGGGCGGAAGCTTTTGGCGCGACTGCCTGGACTTCATCAGCCGCCAGCTGGAAGAAAACCGCTACATCCTGCCCAGCGACCTGAAGCTGTTACGCTTGGTGTACAGCGCCGATGAAGCCGTGGAGGAAATTAACCAGTTCTACAGCAACTATCACTCCAGCCGCTGGCTGAAGAGCCAGTTCGTGATCCGCATGCTCCACCCGCTTAGCGAGGCGGCGCTGTATGACATCCAGGAAGGCTTTGCCGACTTGCGCCTGAGTGGCAAGTATCACCAACAAGCGGATAGCAGCGCCGAACACGAGGTGGGCAAATTCAGCCACCTGACGCGTTTGTCATTTGCCTTTAATGGCCGCGACCAGGGGCGCTTGCGTGAGCTGGTCGACTTTATCAACCTGCCGGAGAACTGGGCCAAACCGCAGCCCATGCATACCACGCAGCGGGCCAGGGATGCGTTGAAGGTCAGTTGATACCTGTGCCATTGGCACTGCGGGAGCGGGCTTGCCCGCGAAACATCCGACGGTGCCTGGCACCCGCTGCGCCGGTGTTCGCGGGCAAGCCCGCTCCTACAAGGATTTGCGCGGTTTAAGATTGGTTCGGGAGTCAGTAATCGTCGAGCTCACGCCCGCTGAGCAGGCGGCCGATCATATCCATGGGGAAACCCCGGTAAGCCAGAAAGCGGGTCTGTTGGGCGCGGCTGCGGGGGTCGAGGGGGCGCTGCCCGGCAAATTTGCGCTGCCACACCTCCCCCATACGCTCACCCCAATCGACATCGCTGTCGCGTAACGCCTGCTCGATATCAGCACGCGCCAAACCGCGCTGGCCTAACTCCTCGCGGATACGCAAAGGGCCATAGCCGGAACTGGAACGGTAGCGAATGAAGCTTTCGAGGTAGCGGGCTTCACTAAGCAGCCCTTCTTCGGCGAGCCGGTCGAGCTCAGGCTCGATCAGCTCGTCCGAAGCGCCGCGCTGACGCAATTTGCGCGTCAGCTCGACGCGACCGTGCTCGCGTCGCGCGAGCAGGTCCATGGCTGTCCGCCGGATGGCGACGGGGGTGTCGAGTACGGCGGACATTCAGCTATCTACCGCGCAATCAATAACCGGCGTCAGCGTCAGCCATGTCGTCGGCATCAGCTTCGGCAGCAGCAGCTTTGCTGGCTTCAGCAGCAGCACCTGCTTTCAGCAGCTTCTCACGAATCTGCTTCTCGATTTCGGCACCAATCGCCGGGTTCTCCGCCAGGTACTTGGCAGCGTTAGCTTTACCTTGACCGATCTTGTTGCCCTGATAGGCGTACCAGGCACCCGACTTCTCGACCAGACCCTGGGATACACCCAGGTCGATGATCTCGCCGTTACGGTAGATACCCTTGCCGTAAAGAATCTGGAACTCAGCCTGACGGAACGGAGGCGATACCTTGTTCTTGACGATTTTGACGCGGGTTTCGCTGCCGACCACCTCGTCGCCTTCCTTGACCGCGCCGGTACGGCGGATGTCCAGACGCACCGAGGCGTAGAACTTCAGGGCGTTACCACCGGTGGTGGTCTCCGGGCTGCCAAACATCACACCGATCTTCATGCGGATCTGGTTAATGAAGATAACCAGGCAGTTGGCATTCTTGATGTTACCGGTGATTTTGCGCAGCGCCTGGGACATCAGGCGAGCCTGCAGACCCACGTGCATGTCACCCATCTCGCCTTCGATCTCGGCCTTGGGCACCAGCGCGGCCACGGAGTCGACGATGATCACGTCGACGGCGTTGGAACGCACCAGCATGTCGGTGATTTCCAGGGCCTGTTCACCGGTGTCCGGCTGCGAAACCAGCAGGTCGTCGACGTTGACGCCCAGCTTGCCGGCGTACTCTGGGTCGAGGGCGTGTTCGGCGTCGACGAAGGCGCAAGTAGCACCGTTCTTCTGGGCTTCGGCGATGACCGACAGGGTCAGCGTGGTTTTACCCGACGATTCCGGGCCGTAGATCTCGACGATACGGCCTTTTGGCAAGCCGCCGATACCAAGGGCGATATCCAGGCCAAGGGAGCCGGTGGAAATAGCCGGAATGCCTTGACGCTCCTGGTCACCCATGCGCATGACCGCGCCTTTACCGAATTGGCGTTCGATCTGACCCAGGGCCGCAGCCAAGGCGCGCTTCTTGTTGTCGTCCATTGAAATCCTCACGTGTTCGACGTGGCCCTGACGGCCGGAATACCTGTATAAGTAGCCAGTATTATTCCACAGGCAGGCGCCCACGCAAACCCCTGTCGTCGATTTACTCGGCCCCAAGCTGTAACAAGCCGTCTAACGCAGCGATCACCGTTTGTCGGCGCACCGCCTCGCGGTCGCCGTCGAACTGGCGGCGCTCGCTGAACACCTGGTTGCCGTCACCCCAGGCCAGCCACACGGTACCCACTGGCTTGGCAGGCGAACCACCGTCCGGCCCGGCTACGCCGCTCACTGCCACCGCAAAGCGCGCACCGCTGGCGGCCTGAGCGCCGCGGACCATGGCTTCGACCACTTCCTGGCTGACCGCCCCCACTTGGCCGAACAACGCCGCGGGCACCCCCAACTGGCGGGTTTTCTGGGTGTTTGAATACGTTACGTAACCGGCCTCGAACCAGGCCGAGCTGCCAGGCACGCGGGTAATGGCTTCGGCAATACCACCGCCGGTGCAGGATTCGGCGGTGGTCACCTGCGCATTGAAGCGACGCAGGTGTTCACCCAGGCGGGTGGAGAGCGTGGTGATCGGGTCCATGTCGGGCTCCTTGGAGGCTAGGTAGTCACCCTATCATCCCGGCAGCCTTCTAGTGTGCATCGCCCCAACCCAAGCGCCTGCAACGCAACAAAAAAGCCTGTACCATTACCGGTTTACCATCGCCAACCAGATCACCCGCTGTAAGGCCCTGAATGTCTGATCTCTCCGCACACACACCGATGATGCAGCAGTACTGGAAGCTGAAAAGCCAGCACCCGGACCAGCTGATGTTCTACCGCATGGGCGACTTCTACGAGATCTTCTACGAAGATGCGAAGAAGGCCGCGAAACTGCTGGATATCACCCTGACCGCCCGCGGTCAGTCGGCCGGTCAGTCCATCCCCATGTGCGGAATTCCTTTCCATTCGCTGGAAGGCTACCTGGCCAAGCTAGTCAAGCTCGGCGAATCGGTGGTGATCTGCGAGCAGATTGGCGACCCGGCCACCAGCAAGGGCCCGGTTGAACGCCAGGTGGTGCGCATTATTACCCCTGGCACGGTCAGCGACGAGGCTCTGCTCGACGAGCGCCGCGACAACCTGATCGCCGCGCTGCTCGGTGACGAGCGCCTGTTCGGCCTGGCTGTGCTGGACATCACCAGCGGCAACTTCAGCGTGCAGGAAATCAAGGGCTGGGAAAACCTGCTGGCCGAACTCGACCGCCTCAATCCGGTGGAGCTGTTGATCCCCGATGACTGGCCGCGCGACCTGCCCGCCGAAAAACGCCCCGGCGCCCGCCGCCGTGCGCCCTGGGACTTCGACCGCGACTCCGCGCGCAAGGCCCTGTGCCAGCAGTTCGCAACCAAGGACCTCAAGGGTTTTGGCTGCGACAAGCTGACCTTGGCCATCGGCGCCGCCGGCTGCCTGCTGACCTACGCCAAGGAAACCCAGCGCACCGCCCTGCCGCACCTGCGCAGCCTGCGCCACGAGCGCTTGGACGACACGGTCATCCTCGACGGCGCCAGCCGCCGCAACCTGGAACTGGACATCAACCTGGCCGGTGGCCGTGATAACACCCTGCAGTCGGTGATCGACCGCTGCCAGACCGCCATGGCCAGCCGCCTGCTGACCCGCTGGTTGAACCGTCCGTTGCGCGACCTCAAGGTGCTGCAGGCACGCCAGTCCTCCATCAGTTGCCTGCTCGACAGCTACCGCTTCGAGAAGCTGCAGCCGCAGCTCAAGGAAATTGGCGATATCGAGCGGATCCTCGCCCGTATCGGCCTGCGCAACGCCCGCCCACGCGACTTGGCACGCCTGCGCGATGCCTTGGGCGCGTTGCCCGAACTGCAAAACGCCATGGCCGAACTGGAGGCGCCGCACCTGGCGCGCCTGGCCGCCATTACCGGCACCTATCCCGAGCTAGCCAGCCTGCTGGAGCGGGCGATCATCGACAACCCGCCGGCGGTTATCCGCGATGGCGGCGTGCTCAAGGCCGGCTATGACAACGAACTGGACGAGTTGCTGGCAATCAGCGAGAACGCCGGCCAGTTCCTGATCGACCTGGAAGCCCGAGAAAAGGCCCGCACCGGCCTGGCCAACCTCAAGGTGGGCTACAACCGCGTGCACGGCTACTTCATCGAGCTGCCGACCAAGCAGGCCGAACAGGCCCCCGGCGACTACATCCGCCGGCAGACACTCAAGGGCGCCGAGCGCTTCATCACTCCCGAGCTGAAGGCATTCGAGGACAAGGCATTGTCGGCCAAGAGCCGCGCCCTGGCCCGCGAAAAGATGCTCTACGACGCCTTGCTCGAAACCCTGATCAGCCACTTGGCACCGCTGCAGGACAGCGCCGCCGCCCTGGCCGAACTGGACGTGCTCAGCAACCTGGCCGAACGTGCGTTGAACCTCGATTTGAACTGCCCGCGCTTTGTCGATGAGCCGTGCCTACGCATCGAGCAGGGCCGCCACCCGGTGGTAGAACAGGTATTGACCACGCCGTTCGTGGCCAACGACCTGAGCCTGGACAACAGCACGCGCATGCTGATCATTACCGGCCCGAACATGGGTGGTAAGTCCACCTACATGCGCCAGACCGCCCTGATCGTGCTGCTGGCCCACATTGGCAGCTACGTGCCGGCGAGCCGTTGCGAGCTGTCACTGGTCGACCGCATCTTCACCCGCATCGGCTCAAGCGACGACTTGGCCGGCGGCCGCTCGACCTTCATGGTCGAAATGAGCGAAACCGCCAATATCCTGCACAACGCCACCGACCGCAGCCTGGTGCTGATGGACGAAGTGGGCCGTGGCACCAGCACCTTCGACGGCCTGTCGCTGGCCTGGGCCGCCGCCGAGCGCCTGGCCCAGCTGCGCGCCTACACGCTGTTCGCCACGCACTACTTTGAACTAACCGTGCTGCCGGAGAGCGAACCGCTGGTGGCCAACGTGCACCTGAACGCCACCGAGCACAACGAGCGTATTGTCTTCCTGCACCACGTGCTGCCTGGGCCTGCCAGCCAAAGCTACGGCCTGGCCGTGGCGCAGTTGGCGGGTGTGCCGGCGCCAGTGATCCTGCGCGCACGCGAGCACCTGGGCCGCCTGGAAACCACCAGCTTGCCCCATGAAGCGCCCGCGGCCAAAAAGGCCAAGGACGAGCCGCAAGTCCCGCATCAAAGCGACCTGTTCGCCAGCCTGCCGCACCCGGCCATCGACAAGCTGGGCAAGCTGGACCTGGACGACATGACCCCGCGTCAAGCTATCGAAATGCTATATCAACTAAAGAACCTGTTATAACGGCGACCACTACAAGCTGGTAGAATCCGCCGCGGTTTGCTGGTGCTGCAGGTTATTAGCCTGGCCTGCAGCCAAATACCCGTAAACCGCGCGGCCCTGAGAGGAAGGGCCGCCGCCGTTGCCTGAGGAGAGAACTAGAAATGACCTTCGTCGTCACCGACAACTGCATCAAATGCAAATACACCGACTGCGTGGAAGTCTGTCCGGTGGACTGCTTCTACGAAGGCCCGAACTTCCTGGTCATTCACCCGGACGAGTGCATCGACTGCGCCCTGTGCGAGCCGGAGTGCCCAGCGCAAGCCATTTTCTCGGAAGACGAAGTGCCTACGGGCATGGAAAACTTCATCGAGCTGAACGCTGAACTGGCGGAAATCTGGCCAAACATCACCGAGCGTAAGGATGCCCTGCCGGACGCTGAAGAGTGGGACGGCAAGACCGGTAAGATCGAACAGCTGGAGCGCTGATAGCGCCCGGACACAAAAAAGGCCCCTCGGGGCCTTTTTCGTTTTTCTGCGGGCAAAAAAAGGGGCGGTTTGACCCGCCCACATTTTTTTCCGTAGTCCCTGCTTGTCCCAAACATCATCCTGATGAAATCGCTTCTTGCGATGTCCCTGGCTTTCGTCCTGAAAGCCTGTGCATGTCCCTGTGCACAGTTCGAATACTAGCGGGTTGAGCCGGGCGGACAAGCGCGAAAGCTCACAGGGTGTTGCGAGGGACACACTTCCACACAGGCGAATAAGCCAAGTATTTCAATGGGTTGGAAAAAGGCAGGATATGAAAGCGGCAATGATTTACTGACGCTTACATAGATAGCTTACAAAACAAGTAAGCAAAGGCTTACACGCAATGTTACTGGGGTAGCGCGGTACATATTCGACAGCTGCTCTGCCTATCAATATTTTTGGACGTTGCGCCTGCCCGGCCATACCCAATGAAAAGCCTTTTTACGCCACATACAAAAACGCCCCGAGGTTATCGGGGCGCTCTGTTTACCGGCGTTGACTACTGGAACAACGACTCACTGGACAAACCGTTCTTCTCCAGGATCTCGCGCAAGCGCTTGAGCCCCTCTACCTGTATCTGCCGCACCCGCTCACGGGTTAGGCCGATTTCCAGGCCAACATCTTCCAACGTACTGCTTTCATGCCCACGCAGGCCAAAGCGACGCACCACCACTTCACGCTGCTTGTCAGTCAGCTCACCCAGCCACTGGTCGATGCTCTGTGACAGGTCGTCATCCTGCAACAGTTCGCACGGATCGGTCGGGCGGTCATCGGTCAGGGTGTCGAGCAGGGTTTTGTCCGAATCTGGGCCGAGCGACACATCCACCGAAGACACCCGCTCGTTTAGCCCGAGCATGCGCTTGACCTCAGCGACTGGTTTCTCCAGCAGCGTGGCGATTTCTTCTGGCGAGGGTTCGTGGTCCAGTTTCTGGGTCAACTCACGCGCCGCGCGCAGGTAGACGTTCAGCTCTTTGACCACGTGGATGGGCAGGCGAATGGTGCGGGTCTGGTTCATGATTGCCCGCTCGATGGTCTGGCGAATCCACCAGGTCGCATAGGTCGAAAAACGGAAACCACGCTCCGGGTCAAACTTCTCGACCGCACGGATCAACCCCAGGTTGCCCTCTTCGATCAGATCGAGCAGCGACAGGCCGCGGTTGACGTAACGACGAGCAATTTTTACAACCAGGCGCAGGTTGCTTTCGATCATGCGCTTGCGGCCGGCAGGGTCGCCTTTTTGCGACAGGCGCGCGAAGTGCACTTCCTCTTCCGGCGAAAGCAGAGGCGAGAATCCTATCTCGTTGAGATACAGCTGGGTGGCATCGAGCGCCCGGCTGTAATCGATGTACTTGTGTTGCTTGAGTGAAGAGCCTGACTTGGCCCTCGTCCGAACCGAAGATACAGCAGGTTCGTCTGACACCACATCCGTTTCCAAAACGATGCCCGTCTCCATCAGGAGGACGTCATCGTCGATGTCAAACTCCGGCACTTCTTTACTGAGAGCCATTGTTATAGTCCTTTGCTGAGTTCGAACTCAGACTCGAGCGGCACCTATATCCTTGGCAGCGCTGGAGCCTGTCCCCTCTACATCACAGGAACAGACAAGGTACAACGGTCAACGACGTGGCAGGAACTGGAGTGGATCGACGGGTTTACCCTGGCGGCGAATCTCGAAATGCAGCTTCACCCGATCTGTGCCCGTGGACCCCATTTCAGCAATCGACTGCCCTGCCTTGACCTGCTGCCCCTCCCGAACCAACAGCCTGCGGTTATGACCGTAGGCACTGACGTAGGTGTCGCTGTGCTTGATGATGACCAGCTCGCCGTAGCCCCTCAAACCACTCCCGGCGTAAACCACCGCACCATCAGACGCAGCAAAAACAGGCTGTCCCAAATCACCGGCGATATCAATGCCTTTATTCAAACTACCGTTTGAAGCGAATTTTCCAATAACCACGCCGTTGGCAGGCCAAGTCCAGCCGCCCACCGCGCGCTCCGCGGCGGGCACGGTGGCAACCACCGGGGCGCTACTGGAGGCTGTCGGCGTGGCCGGTTTGCCGGGGCTAGCAGGTGCCGTGACGGTGCTCCCCACAGGCCGCCGGATGACCGTGGTCTTGCTCGACGACGAGGGGCTGGACACCACCGTGGTGGTGCCCGTAGCGCCGCTGCTGAAACGAATCGGTTGCCCCGGGCGAATGGTATAAGGCGCCGGGATACCGTTGCGGGCCGCCAGCTCCTTGTAGTCCCAGCCATAGCGGAAGGCGATGGAGAACAACGTATCACCAGGTTTGACGATGTACTGCCCAGAAGTCACCGCCGGCCGCTTGGGCACGGTGGTATTGCGGTCGACCACCCGCGCGCTGTTACTGCTGGTGCTTGAGCAACCCACCAGTATCGTGCCCATGGCCAGTGCAATCACCAGAAGCTTGAAACCCGAGCCGTCCTTGCGCTGCCGAATGACTGTGTGACCCACCCGCGCTCCCCTCATGGTGCCGAAAACGATATGAAGACAAGAAATGCAATAATGTTGCAATTATAACCAAGCCTGGCCGCATTGGCAGGACCGGTAAAAGGCTGCTGTGAAGCCCGGTACAAACTGTGCGCTAGCGCTTGGCCCCGCCAGATAGACAGGGCGATACGGCAGGAATTCGCCACCCGCGGAAAAATACCGCGTGGCTCTTACCCGCACAGCTCAGGCCAACGGACCGTTGAGCAGCGGTACGAAGCGCACGGCCCCCAGTACACGGCGGGAGAACCCATGCTCTTCACGCACGATCAGCATAAGTTGCTGAGTTTCGCCAGCCGGCCCCACGGGGATCACCAGGCGGCCGCCGGGTGCCAGTTGGTCAAGCAGCGCCTGCGGTACTTCCGGTGCCACGGCGGTAACGATGATGCCGTTGTACGGCGCCAGCGCCGGCCAACCCTCGCAACCGTCGCCCCAGCGGAACACCACGTTGCGCAGGTTCAACTCCACCAGGCGTTCCTTGGCCCGGTCCTGCAAAACCTTGATGCGCTCCACCGAGAACACCCGCTCGACCAGTTGCGCCAGGATCGCCGTTTGGTAGCCCGAACCGGTACCGATCTCCAGCACTTTGTCCAGCGGCCCGGCTTCGAGCAGCAGCTCGCTCATGTGGGCGACCATGAACGGTTGTGAAATGGTCTGGTTGTGGCCGATCGGCAGCGCCGTGTCTTCATAGGCACGGTGCGCCAGTGCCTCGTCGACGAACAGATGGCGTGGGGTACGACGGATCACGTCGAGCACCTTGGTATTCGAAACGCCCTCCTCGCACAGACGCTGGATCAGCCGCTCCCGCGTCCGCTGGGAAGTCATACCGATGCCTCGCCGCAGCATATCGTCCTCGCGCATCAGAGCAGGCCCTCCAGCCAACCGTCGAGCTGCTCGAAGGCATCACTGAAGGTGCGATCGAGCTGCAGCGGGGTGATCGATACGTAGCCTTGCATCACCGCGTGGAAGTCGGTGCCCGGGCCGCCATCCTCGGCATCGCCGGCAACGGCGATCCAGTAACCTTCCTTACCCCGCGGGTTGACCACCTTGGTCGGCGCCGCCGCCCGCGCCCGGTGACCCAGGCGGGTGAGCTGGATACCGCGAATGTGCTCCAGCGGCAGGTTGGGGATGTTGACGTTGAGCACGGTGCGGGGCGGCAACGCCAGGCGCGACTGCGCCTCGACCAGGCGGCGGGCGATGTAGGCAGCCGCCGGCAGGTTATCCGGCTGGCGCGACAACAGCGAAAACGCCAGCGAAGTTCCACCGAGGAAACGGCCCTCGAGCGCCGCCGCGACGGTGCCCGAATACAGCACGTCATCGCCCAGGTTGGCCCCGAGGTTGATCCCCGACACGACCATGTCCGGTGCCTGCGGCAACAGCCCATTGAGCCCCAAGTGCACGCAGTCGGTCGGCGTGCCGTTGAGGCTGATGAAGCCATTGGCCAGGGTTTGCGGGTGCAGGGGCCGGTCTAGCGTCAGCGAACTGCTGGCGCCACTCTTGTCTTGATCCGGGGCGATCACCACGCACTCGGCATAATCCGCCAGCGCAGCATGTAGCGCGGCGATGCCGGGAGCGGTAACACCGTCGTCGTTCGAAATCAGAATACGCATGGGCTGTCCGTCTGCCCTACCGACACCAGATCCACGACTTCGCGCACCACCACGGTGGCGAAGCATCCGGCCGGAAGGACGAATTCCAGTTGCAGGATATCAGGCTCCGGATAATGCCACGTCAGGCCGCCAATAGGGAGCCGCAGAATACGCCGTTCGTGATCCATCCCCGCCAGGGCCAACCACTGGCAAAGTGCCGGCTGCTGTGCGGCGATCACGCCCTCTAGTTCCGCGGTGTTGCCCGCAGCCGGCGAATCACCTGCCCCCCACAGTGGGCCGGTCGGATGCAGGTCAAGGATAGCTAGCCGAGGATCGGAACATTCCGACTCCCCTGCTGGAAAGAAGCTACGACTGGTGGTGAATGCCAACAGGTCGCCCACCTGCGCACGCGCCCAGCTACCCTCGGCCACACGGGCGGCCAGCACCTGGTTGAACAGGTAGCTGCGCCCGGCCGAGAGCAACCGCGAACGCACGTTACGCTGTTCGGGCAGGGCCTTGCGTGCAGCCCAATCGAGGGCGTCGTAGACGTTGCCGCCGGCGTGGCCGAAGCGCTGGGTGCCGAAATAGTTGGGCACGCCCTGCTGCTTCAGCTGTTCCAGGCGCGCATCGACGGCCTGGTGATCAGCGGCCAGGGCGGTGAGGCGCAGGGTAAAACCGTTGGCCGAATGCGCGCCGCGCTGCAACTTGCGCTGGTGGCGCAACTGTTTTAGCACGCGCAGGTTGGCGTCCTCGGCTCGCGACAGGTCTGGGTCGGCTTTACCCGGCAGGTGCAGGCTGAACCATTGCCGGGTCAGGGCCTGGCGGTCCTTCAGCCCGGCGTAGCTGATCGCCCGCACCGGCACACCCGCAGCGCGGGCCAGGCGGCGAGCGGCCTCTTCGGTGTTCAGGTCACGCTTCTCGACCCACAGCCACAGGTGTTCGCCCTGGCCGGACAGCGGGATATCCAACACTTCGTCGACTTGGAAGTCTTCAGCCACTGCCTTGAGGACGGCAGTGCCTAGCGGTTCGCCCGATGCGCGCGGGCCCAGCAGTTCCAGTTCGGTCATGCTGGCAGCAGCAGGGCTACCGCATGCACGGCGATACCCTCCTCACGGCCGGCGAAGCCCAGCTTCTCGGTGGTGGTGGCTTTGACGTTGACCTGGTCGAGTTCGACCTGCAGGTCTTCGGCAATCAGCTGGCGCATGGTCTCGATATGTGGGGCCATCTTCGGCGCCTGGGCGACGATGGTGGCGTCGACGTTACCGACCTTCCAGCCCTTGGCCTGGACAATGCTGAGCACATGGCGCAGTAACACACGGCTGTCTGCGCCCTTGAACTGCGGGTCGGTGTCGGGGAAGTGCTTGCCGATATCACCCAGCGCGGCCGCGCCAAGCAAAGCATCGCTCAGGGCGTGCAGCAGCACGTCGCCGTCGGAGTGGGCCAGGAGGCCGTATTTGTGGGGGATACGCACCCCGCCCAGGGTAATGAAATCACCGTCGCAGAAACGGTGCACATCGTAGCCGTGGCCAATACGCATAAAAAAACGCCCTGAATGAGTCAGGGCGTGATTCTACCTGCATTTGGAGCTGCAAGCTGCAAGCTGCAAGCCATAAGCAAAAGCGGACCGGCTTGCAGGCTGCTGTTACTTGACGTTTGCAGCTTGAGCCTCGCAGCTCTGCTTATACCCGCCCCAACGCCATCGCGTGATGGCGCAGGTGTTCCTCGATGAAGCTGGCGATGAAGTAGTAACTGTGGTCATAGCCAGGCTGCAGGCGCAGGGTCAGTTCATGCCCCCCTTTGCGTGCCGCCTGCTCCAGCGCTTCAGGCTTGAGCTGCTTCTCGAGGAAGTCGTCGCGGTCGCCTTGGTCCACCAGCAATGGCGGGCACTCTCCAGCCGGGGTCTCGGCCAGCAGCACGCTGGCATCCCACTCGCGCCAACGCGCACGGTCGTCACCCAGGTAGCGGCTGAAGGCCTTTTCACCCCACGGGCAATCCATCGGGTTGCTGATCGGCGAAAACGCCGACACCGATCGGTAGCGCCCTGGGTTGCGCAAGGCGCACACCAAGGCGCCATGCCCGCCCATGGAATGGCCGCTGATACTGCGCTCGGCCGACGCCGGGAAGTGCGCCTCGATCAGGGCAGGCAACTCCTCCACCACATAGTCATGCATGCGGTAGTGCTGAGCCCAGGGTTGCTGGGTGGCATTGAGGTAAAAGCCGGCACCCAGGCCGAAGTCCCAGGCACCATCGGGGTCGCCAGGCACCTGCTCGCCACGCGGGCTGGTGTCGGGGGCAACGATGATCAGGCCCAGCTCGGCGGCCAGGCGCTGGGCGCCGGCCTTCTGCATGAAGTTCTCGTCGGTGCAGGTGAGACCACTGAGCCAGTACAGCACCGGCAGCTTCTCGCCCTGCTCGGCCTGCGGTGGCAAATAGACCGCGAACACCATGTCGCAACCCAGCACCTTGGAGTGATGCCGGTAACGCTTGTGCCAGCCGCCGAAGCTTTTCTGGCAGGAGATGTTATCCAGGCTCATGGTTAACCTCAGAAGTGGATCACGCTGCGAATGCTCTTGCCTTCGTGCATCAGGTCGAAGGCTTTGTTGATGTCCTCCAGGCCCATGGTATGGGTGATGAAGGTATCCAGCGGGATCTCGCCGTTCTCGGCCATTTCCACATAGCTTGGCAGCTCGCTGCGGCCACGCACGCCACCGAACGCCGAACCGCGCCAGACGCGGCCAGTGACCAGCTGGAACGGACGGGTAGCGATTTCCTGGCCGGCACCGGCCACACCGATAATCACCGACTCACCCCAGCCCTTGTGGCAGCACTCCAGCGCCGCACGCATCAGTTGGACGTTGCCGATGCACTCGAAGGAGAAGTCCACGCCACCGTCGGTGAGGTCGACGATCACTTCCTGGATCGGGCGGTCGTAGTCTTTCGGGTTGATGCAGTCGGTGGCGCCCAGTTGGCGAGCGATCTCGAACTTGGCCGGGTTGATGTCGATGGCAATGATGCGCGAGGCCTTGGCCTTGACCGCACCGATCACCGCCGACAGGCCAATGCCGCCGAGGCCGAAGATAGCCACGGTGTCACCCGCTTTGACCTTGGCGGTGTTGAGCACCGCACCGATACCGGTGGTGACACCACAGCCCAGCAGGCAGACCTTTTCCAGCGGTGCTTCTTTCTGGATCTTGGCCACGGAGATTTCTGGCAGCACGGTGTACTCGGAGAAGGTCGAGGTACCCATGTAGTGGAACAGTTGCTGACCTTTGTAGGAGAAGCGCGTGGTGCCGTCCGGCATCAAGCCCTTGCCCTGGGTGGCACGGATGGCCTGGCACAGGTTGGTCTTGCCCGAGAGGCAGAACTTGCACTTGCCGCACTCCGGGGTATACAGCGGAATGACGTGATCGCCCACGGCAACCGAAGTCACACCCTCGCCCACCGCTTCGACGATCGCGCCACCTTCGTGACCGAGGATCGACGGGAAGATGCCTTCCGGGTCAGCGCCAGACAGGGTGTAAGCGTCGGTGTGGCAGACACCGCTGGCGACCACACGCAGCAGCACCTCGCCTGCCTTGGGCATGGCCACGTCGACTTCGACGATTTCCAGGGGTTTCTTGGCTTCGAAGGCTACGGCAGCACGGGACTTGATCATCAAAGGTCTCCAGACAGAGGGTCGATTCAGTCTGGCAGTGTAATTCACCGCCTTTTGATGAATAATCCGGCCAAAGACAAAACATTATTGCCATGCAGGGATAATCCATGAGTAGCCGGTGGGAAGGCATCGACGAATTCGTCGCCGTGGCTGAGTCGGGCCAGTTCACGGCAGCCGCCGAGCGCCTGGGCGTTTCGTCGTCGCACATCAGCCGGCAGGTCGCCCGGCTGGAAGAGCGGCTGCAAACGCGCCTGCTGTACCGCAGTACTCGCCGGGTGACCTTGAGCGAGGCTGGGCAGACGTTTCTGCAACATTGCCAGCGCCTACTGGATGGCCGCGAGGAAGCCTTGCGCGCCATGGGCGACCTGGCCAGCGAACCCAAGGGGCTGCTGCGCATGACCTGTGCGGTGGCCTATGGCGAGCGCTTCATCGTGCCGCTGGTAACGCGGTTCATGGCCTTGTACCCACAGTTACGGGTGGATGTGGAACTGAGCAACCACAGCCTAGACCTGGTGCACGAGGGGCTGGACCTGGCCATTCGCCTGGGCCGGCTGGCCGACTCTCGGCTGGTGGCCACTCGCCTGGCGCCTCGGCGCATGTACCTGTGTGCCTCACCGGCCTATCTGGAGCGTTATGGCCGGCCGCATAGCCTGTCGGAACTGACGCGGCACAATTGTCTGGTCGGCAGTTCCGACGTGTGGGCGCTGCAGCAGGACGGCCGCGAGATCAGCCAGCGGGTGCAGGGCAACTGGCGCTGTAACAGTGGCCAGGCAGTGCTGGATGCAGCGTTGCAGGGTATGGGCTTGTGCCAGTTGCCGGATTATTACGTGCTGGAGCACCTGAACAGCGGTGCATTGGTGTCGTTGCTGGAGGGGCATCAGCCGCCGAATACCGCGGTGTGGGCGCTGTATCCGCAACAGCGGCATTTGTCGCCGAAGGTGCGGCGGTTGGTGGATTACCTGAAGGACGGGTTGGCAGGGTTGCCGGAGTATTGTTGTGGCTGAAGGGGTGTGTCACCCGTACTGGCCTCTTCACGGGCAAGCCCGCTTCTACAGTGCTAATGCGAACAGGTGTAGGAGCGGGTTTACCCGCGAAGAGGCCGGCCCAGGAATGTGAAACTCAGCGGCGCCCGGCCCAACGTTGGCGCAACCATTCCAGGTCTTCCGGGCGGGTCACCTTGATGTTGTCGCTGCGCCCTTCAACTAGTTTTGGCGCCTGGCCAGACCATTCGATGGCCGAGGCTTCATCAGTTACCACGACATCCGATACCAGGCACTCGGCCAGCGCCCGGTGCAAGGCCCCCAGGCGGAACATCTGCGGCGTATAAGCCTGCCAGATGGTGCTGCGGTCTACGGTAGCGCTCACCCGGCCATTGCCGTCGGCCCGCTTGAGGGTATCGCGCGCCGGCACCGCCAGCAGGCCACCCACCGGGTCGTCCGCCAGCACCGATAACAGCTTGTCCAGGTCGCTACGTGCCAGGTTCGGTCGCGCGGCATCGTGCACCAGCACCCAATCGCTGTCCGCCGCCCCTTGGGCATGCAGCAACAACAAGGCATTGAGCACCGAGTCGGCACGCTCGCGGCCCCCTGTCGCGCGCTGGATGCGCGGGTCACTGGCACAGCGCAAGGCCGGCCAGTACGGGTCATCTTCAGCAATGCTAACCACCACGCCGTCAAGCGTCGGGTGGCCCAGAAAACAGTCGAGACTGTGCTCCAGAATGGTCTTGCCGGCCAGCTCCAGGTACTGCTTGGGGCGGTCGGCAGCCATGCGGGCACCAACGCCTGCGGCAGGAATCACGGCCCAGAAGGCCGGTAACGTTTCGATCATTTTTGTGGCAACTGGAAGAGGGTTTCGCCCTCTTTGACCATTCCCAATTCATGGCGAGCCCGTTCTTCAACGGTCTCCATGCCTTTTTTCAGTTCCAGCACTTCAGCATCCAGCACCCGGTTACGCTCGAGCAAACGCTCGTTTTCGGCATGCTGATCGGCAATCTGCTGCTTCAGCTCGGTCACTTGCGCCAGGCTGCCGTTACCCACCCACAGGCGGTACTGCAGGCCACCGAGCAGCAGGAGCAGGACGAGGAACAACCAATAAGGACTGCGCATCAAGGTATCCAGGTTAAAAAGACCGCCGCACACTGTTCAGTTCTGGGGTTCAGTGCTGGTATTCAGTTCGGGATCTCGAATAGCACGAAGCCTGGCCGAGGCCAGGCTTCGTCGACAGAAACCCGTTGGAACATAGGAAAATTCTGTACGAACGTTCCTACAGCTCCGGCTGCTGTCTTTTTACCATCTCTTGCTTAGCCGCGAAACTCGGCACGACCACGGTAAACCGCTTTGGCGCCCAGTTGCTCTTCGATGCGCAGCAGCTGGTTGTACTTGGAAACGCGGTCGGAACGGCACAGCGAGCCGGTCTTGATCTGGCCAGCAGCGGTACCCACGGCCAGGTCGGCAATGGTCGAGTCTTCGGTTTCACCGGAGCGGTGCGAGATCACTGCGGTGTAGCCAGCAGCCTTGGCCATCTGGATGGCTTCCAGGGTTTCGGTCAGCGAGCCGATCTGGTTGAACTTGATCAGGATCGAGTTACCGATGCCCTTCTCGATGCCTTCCTTGAGGATCTTGGTGTTGGTCACGAACAGGTCGTCGCCAACCAGCTGCACCTTTTCACCGATTTTGTCGGTGAGGATCTTCCAGCCAGCCCAGTCGGACTCGTCCAGGCCGTCTTCGATCGAGATGATCGGGAAGCGCTCGGTCAGGCCCTTCAGGTATTCGGCGAAACCTTCGGCGTCGAACGACTTGCCTTCGCCGGACAGGTTGTACTTGCCGTCTTCGTAAAATTCAGACGCGGCGCAGTCCAGGGCCAGGGTCACGTCGGTGCCCAGCTTGTAGCCGGCTTTCTCGACGGCTTCGGCAATGGCGGCCAGGGCGTCTTCGTTGGAAGCCAGGTTAGGGGCGAAACCACCTTCGTCACCCACGGCGGTGTTCAGGCCACGGGCCTTGAGCACGGCTTTGAGGTGGTGGAAGATCTCGGTGCCCATGCGCAGCCCGTCGGAGAAGGTCTTGGCGCCAACCGGCTGAACCATGAACTCCTGGATGTCGACGTTGTTGTCGGCGTGCTCGCCACCGTTGATGATGTTCATCATTGGGACCGGCATCGAGTACTGGCCCGGGGTGCCGTTCAGGTTGGCGATGTGCGCGTACAACGGCAGGTCCTGGTCCTGAGCAGCAGCCTTGGCAGCAGCCAGGGAAACGGCCAGGATGGCGTTGGCGCCCAGCTTGGCTTTGTTCTCGGTACCGTCCAGTTCGATCATGGCGCGGTCCAAGGCCTTTTGGTCAGCTGGGTCCTTGCCCAGCAGCAGGTCACGGATCGGGCCATTGATGTTGGCGACGGCCTTCAGCACGCCCTTGCCCAGGTAACGGCTCTTGTCGCCATCACGCAGCTCCAGCGCTTCGCGCGAGCCAGTGGAAGCACCGGACGGCGCGCAGGCGCTGCCGATGATGCCGTTGTCGAGCAGTACATCGGCTTCCACGGTGGGGTTGCCACGCGAGTCGAGAACTTCACGACCTTTGATGTCGACGATTTTTGCCATTGTTGTAAGCACTCCAGAATTGACGAAAACAACGCAGCTTTTTAGGAAATCCTTGCCCTTTGCCAGGCAGTCACGCAGTAGGCAGGCCTGGCGCAAGCGCCCCCTGACTGGCAGGTCAGGGTAGAACGGGCGCTACTTTACCCGAGAAATGAGCTTTACGCGGTCTCTACCGTCGGAAAACTTTTCACCAGCTCATCCAATTGCTTGAGCTGGGCCAGGAATGGTTCCAGCTTGTCCAGGCGCAACGCGCATGGGCCATCGCATTTGGCATTATCAGGATCGGGGTGGGCCTCGAGGAACAACCCGGCCAACCCCTGGCTCATACCGGCCTTGGCCAGGTCGGTGACCTGGGCACGGCGGCCGCCTGCAGAATCGCTGCGACCACCCGGCATTTGCAGGGCATGGGTCACATCGAAGAATACGGGGTACTCGAACTGCTTCATGATGCCGAAGCCAAGCATGTCGACTACCAGGTTGTTGTAACCAAAACTTGAACCACGCTCACACAGTATCAAGCGGTCGTTGCCTGCCTCTACGCACTTGGCCAGGATGTGTCGCATTTCCTGGGGCGAAAGAAACTGGGCCTTCTTGATGTTGATCACTGCACCGGTTCGGGCCATCGCCACAACCAGGTCGGTCTGGCGCGACAGGAAGGCCGGCAACTGGATGATGTCGCAGACCTTGGCCACCGGTTCGCATTGGTAGGGTTCGTGCACGTCGGTAATGACCGGCACCTTGAAGGTTTGCTTGATCTCTTCGAAGATCTTCAGGCCTTCTTCCATGCCCGGGCCACGGAACGAATGCACCGACGAACGGTTGGCCTTGTCGAAACTGGCCTTGAACACGTACGGGATACCGAGTTTCTCGGTCACCCGCACGTAGGCTTCGCAGACCTTCAGCGCCAGGTCACGGGACTCCAGGACATTCATGCCGCCGAACAGGACGAACGGCTTGTCGTTGGCGATCTCGATGTTACCGACGCGGAGGGTCTTCTGGCTCATGGCTCAGCCCTTGTTCTTCTGCACCAGGGCCGCCTTGACGAAACCACTGAACAGCGGGTGGCCGTCACGCGGGGTGGAAGTGAATTCCGGGTGGAACTGGCAAGCGACGAACCATGGGTGGTCCTTGGACTCGACCACTTCCACCAGCGCGCCATCTTCGGAGCGGCCCGATACCACCAGGCCAGCTTCGACCAGTTGCGGCAGCAGGTTGTTGTTCACTTCGTAGCGATGGCGGTGGCGCTCGGTGATTACGTCCTTGCCGTAGCAGTCGTGCACCTTGGAGCCGGCGGCCAGCTGGCAGTCCTGTGCACCCAGGCGCATGGTGCCGCCCAGGTCGGAAGCTTCGTTACGGGTCTCTACGGCACCGGTGGCATCGGCCCACTCGGTGATCAGGCCAACGACCGGGTGGCCGCTGCTGCGGTCGAACTCGGTGGAGTTGGCGTCTTTCCAGCCCATCACGTTACGGGCGAATTCGATCACGGCAACCTGCATGCCCAGGCAGATACCCAGGTACGGCACTTTGTTTTCGCGGGCGTATTGCACCGCGGTGATCTTGCCTTCCACGCCGCGCAGGCCGAAACCGCCTGGCACCAGAATGGCATCGGCGCCTTCGAGCAGGCTGGTGCCCTGGTTCTCGATGTCTTCCGAGTCGATGTAACGCAGGTTGACCTTGGTACGGTTGGTGATGCCGGCGTGGCTCATCGCTTCGATCAGCGACTTGTACGCGTCCAGCAGCTCCATGTACTTGCCGACCATGGCGATGGTCACTTCGTGCTCAGGGTTGAGCTTGGCATCGACTACCTTGTCCCACTCGGACAGGTCGGCGCCATTGCACTGCAGGCCGAAGCGCTCGACGACGAAGTCATCCAGGCCCTGTGCGTGCAACACGCCTGGGATCTTGTAGATGGTGTCGACGTCTTCCAGCGAAATCACCGCACGTTCTTCAACGTTGGTGAACAACGCGATCTTGCGACGCGACGAGGCATCGACCGGGTGGTCGGAGCGGCAGATCAGCACGTCAGGCTGCAGGCCGATGGAGCGCAGTTCCTTGACCGAGTGTTGGGTCGGCTTGGTCTTGGTCTCGCCAGCGGTGGCGATGTACGGGACCAGGGTCAGGTGCATCAGCATGGCACGCTTGGAGCCCACTTCGACACGCAGCTGGCGGATAGCCTCGAGGAACGGCTGCGACTCGATGTCACCCACGGTACCGCCAATTTCCACCAGCGCCACGTCGGCATCGCCGGCACCCTTGATGATGCGGCGCTTGATTTCATCGGTGATGTGCGGGATGACCTGAATAGTAGCGCCCAGGTAATCACCACGACGCTCTTTACGCAGCACGTGCTCGTAGATACGGCCGGTGGTGAAGTTGTTGTTCTGGGTCATCGTGGTGCGGATGAACCGCTCGTAGTGGCCCAGGTCGAGGTCGGTCTCGGCGCCATCGTGGGTGACGAACACTTCACCGTGCTGGAACGGGCTCATGGTACCCGGATCGACGTTGATGTACGGATCCAGCTTGAGCATGGTGACCTTCAGGCCCCGCGCTTCCAGGATGGCCGCCAGGGAAGCCGAGGCAATGCCTTTCCCCAATGAAGAAACAACACCGCCCGTGACGAATATGTAGCGCGTCATGAAAAACCCTAGAAGTCTGCGTTAAGGCGGCCAGCGCCGCCGGAGAAAGCGAAGGAAGGCCGAAGCCCCCGATCACCTGCGTCTATCACAGTGCATCTCGAAAAACTGCCGCATGCGTACAGACCAGGGTAATCCCCGGCATGGAGCTCGCTCGTCATTTCCAGAATCAGCCCAGCAAAAAACTGCGTGGTAATCGGCAACTCCTGTGTTTTCGCGGAACCCACAGAAGTTGTATCAAGAAGGGAGGGTAGTCTACCGGAATGTACCCTTCAGCTCAAACCTTGCGCGTTCGTCGGTAACTGCCAGTGCAGCTGGCAATCGGCCTGCACCAGGCTGGGCATGTTGGCCACTGCCAGCAGGCGCTCGCCGCAATATAGCAGCGGCAGGCGCGCACGCACGAAGTGCGGCACCTGCTGCTCGTTGAGCAAGCGCTTGAGGTCGCGCCGGCCACGGCCGGGAAGGTCCAGCACTTCGCCGCCCTGGCGGTAGGCGATATGCAGGCCATCCAACGGTTCGCTGGCAACAAGGCGAACGCTACCGTTACCCGGCAACGCCAAGGGCTCGACGGGATCGACCCAGGCCAGCTGACCAGCGGGTAGCTGCAGCCAGTCACCGCTCAACCACCAGATACGCCCATGGCTGCGCAGCAGCTGCCCATCGGCAAGCTGCCAGACGGGCTGGGCATCGGCAGCGGCATCGCGCAGGCCCGCCCAGCCGGCCCAATGCCGTGTGTCGGGCAGGCGGGTGCGTCGGCTCAGCCAGTACTGCAAGGCATTGCGCTGGCGGGCGGGCGACAGCGCCAACAACACCGCCAGGTCGAGGGAATCCAGCCCAGGCCAGGCCAGCGGGGCGCCTTCCCCAGCCAACGCCAAATCGCCCCGTGCAAGCTCGTCCAACAGGCCGAGAGCCTCGCCCAGGTGCTCGGCGGCGCGGGCCAGGTTCTGCCGGGCCTGCGGCCAACGCTGCTGTAATTGCGGGAACACTTCACCGCGCAGGTAGTTACGGGCGAACTGTGTATCCGCGTTGGACGGGTCTTCGATCCAGGCCAGCCCATGAGCCTCGGCGTAGCCCTGCAACTGCTGACGGGAGCAACCCAGCAAGGGCCTGACCAGGCGGCCCTGCCCTAGCGCCCGTTGCCCCGGCATTGCCGCCAAACCACGCAGGCCGGCGCCGCGCAGCAGGCGAAACAGCAGGGTTTCGGCTTGGTCGTCGCGGTGCTGGCCGGTGAACAGGATGTCGCCTGGGCCTAGGGCTTGCTTGAAGGCTGCATAGCGGGCGTTGCGGGCAGCCTGTTCGAGGCTGGCGCCGGGGGTGACCTGGACGTATATGACCTTAAGTTCGATGCCGAGCTGGTCGCAGACGGCTTGGCAGTGCGCAGGCCAGGCGTCGGCGGCAGGTTGCAGGCCATGGTGGATGTGCAGGGCGCGCAGCGGGGGCGCGGCGTGGTTGCGGCCGTGGTCGGCCAGCAAGTGCAGGAGGACGGTGGAGTCGAGGCCGCCGGAAAAGGCGATGTACCAGTTTGGGGCGTTGAGCCAGGGGGTGAGGTTGATCATCTAGCCCTCGCTCGATTCAATAAAGCATTCGCGGCGGTTCGACGCCTCGACATGCCCGCTCCCACCGGTATGGCGCAAGCCGCGAGGGCAGCGCAATACCGGCGGGAGCGGGCGTGCCCGCGAACACCGGCGAAGCCGGTGCGATTCATTTCGCTATCAGAGGCCGTAGCTCATCAGGCGATCGTAACGACGGGCCAGCAGCGCGTCGTGGTCGAGTTTACCGAGCATGTCCAGCTGCTGCACCAGGTCGGCGCGGATGCTTTCAGACATTTTCGCCGGGTCACGGTGGGCGCCGCCCAGCGGCTCCTGGATCACCTTGTCGACGATGTTCAGGCTTTTCAGGCGCTCGGCGGTAATGCCCATGGCCTCGGCCGCGTCAGCCGCCTTGTCGGCAGTCTTCCACAGGATCGAAGCGCAACCTTCCGGCGAGATCACCGAGTAGGTGGAGTACTGCAGCATGTTCAGTTGGTCGCACACGCCAATGGCCAGTGCACCGCCAGAACCGCCCTCACCGATCACGGTGGCGATGATCGGGGTTTTCAGGCGCGCCATGACGCGTAGGTTCCAGGCAATGGCCTCGCTCTGGTTACGCTCTTCGGCGTCGATGCCTGGGTAGGCACCCGGGGTGTCGATGAAGGTCAGGATCGGCATCTTGAAGCGCTCGGCCATTTCCATCAGGCGGCAGGCCTTGCGGTAGCCTTCTGGGCGCGGCATACCGAAGTTGCGGCGCACCTTCTCGCGCACTTCACGGCCCTTCTGGTGGCCAATGACCATGACTGGCTTGCCATCCAGGCGCGCGGTACCACCCACAATGGCGGCGTCATCGGAGAAGTGGCGGTCACCGTGCAGTTCTTCGAACTCGGTGAAGATGTGCTCCAGGTAGTCCAGGGTGTAGGGACGACGTGGATGACGCGCCAGGCGGGCGATCTGCCAGCTGGTCAGGTTGCTGAAGATGCTTTCGGTCAGGGTACTGCTCTTGTCTTGCAGACGGGCAATTTCATCGCTGATGTTCAGCGAGTTGTCGTTGCCCACCAGGCGCAGGCCTTCGATCTTGGCTTGCAGGTCGGCAATCGGCTGTTCGAAATCGAGAAAATTCGGGTTCATAGTCATCCGTCTTGGGTCTACGGCCAGGCGGCCGGCCGGTTGATCCGTTTGGCGCCATACCTTAAGGGATCAGGCGCATTCAGGTCGAGATTAAATTTTTGGTCGGTTCAACGATATTGCAGGAAGACGTTCTCACGCCCGAACTGGTCACGCAGCGCCTGAATCAGCCCATCGGCTGGGTCGATCGCCCACTGCTCGCCAAACTGCAGCATGGCCTTGGCGTCGCTGCCGGTGTACTCCAGGGTGATCGGGCAAGCGCCACGATGGCGTGTAATCAACTCGCCCAGCCACTTCAGGCGGTCACCCTTGAGCGCTTCGTGCGCCACCTTCAGGCGCAGGCTCTCGGCCAGCTTGGTGCGGGCGTCCTCCATGGTCATCACTTGCTTCACCCGCAGGCGCAAGCCACCGGAGAAGTCGTCATTGCTGACTTCGCCTTCGACCACCACCATGGCATCGGTTTGCAGCAAGGACTGTGCCGCCATGAACGCGTCGGCGAAAAGTGACGCCTCGATGCGCCCAGAGCGGTCGTCCAGGGTGACGAAGCCCATCTTGTCGCCCTTTTTGTTCTTCATTACCCGCAGGGCAATGATCATCCCGGCGATCGTCTGGGTTTCGCGTGACGGCTTGAGGTCGATGATGCGCTGGCGGGCAAAGCGGCGGATCTCGGTCTCGTATTCGTCGATCGGGTGGCCGGTCAGGTACAGGCCAAGGGTGTCCTTTTCGCCCTTCAGGCGCTCCTTCAGGGTCAGCTCGCGCACCTTGCGGTGGTTGGCGTAAACATCAGCATCCACTGCGTCGAACATGCTGCCAAACAGGTCGACGTGGCCACTGTCAGCGGTGTGGGCGGCCTGCTCGGCCGCTTTGACGGCCTCGCCCAGCGCCGAGAGCAGAGTGGCACGGTTTATATCGATGTTGGCCTGGTAGGCTTTGATTTCGTCATGGAAATGCGGGCCGAGGCGGTCCAGTGCACCGCTGCGGATCAGCGCGTCGAGGGTACGCTTGTTGACCCGCTTGAGGTCGATGCGTTCACAGAAATCGAACAGGTCTTTGAACGGGCCGCCTTGAGCGCGGGCTTCGACAATCGCCTCCACCGGGCCCTCGCCAACCCCCTTGATTGCGCCCAGGCCGTAGACGATGCGCCCGTCATTGTTAACGGTGAACTTGAAGTCGGAGAAGTTCACGTCTGGCGCGTCGAGGCGCAGCTTCATGCTGCGCACTTCCTCGACCAGCACCACGACCTTGTCGGTGTTGTGCATATCCGCCGACAGCACCGCCGCCATGAACGGCGCCGGGTAGTGGGTTTTCAGCCAGGCGGTCTGGTACGACACCAGGCCATAGGCGGCGGAGTGGGACTTGTTGAAGCCGTAGCCTGCAAACTTTTCTACCAGGTCGAAAATGTTACCTGCAAGGTCTGCATCGATGTTGTTGGCCACGCAACCTTCGATGAAACCACCGCGCTGCTTGGCCATTTCCTCGGGCTTTTTCTTACCCATCGCCCGGCGCAGCATGTCCGCGCCGCCGAGGGTATAGCCGGCCATGACCTGGGCGATCTGCATCACCTGTTCCTGATACAGGATGATGCCGTAAGTAGGTGCCAGCACTGGCTTGAGGCCTTCGTACTGGTAGTCCGCATGCGGGTAGGCCAGTTCGGCGCGGCCGTGTTTGCGGTTGATGAAGTCGTCCACCATGCCCGATTGCAGCGGGCCCGGGCGGAACAGCGCCACCAGTGCGATGAGGTCTTCCAGGCAGTCGGGCTTGAGCTTCTTGATCAGCTCCTTCATGCCGCGCGATTCAAGCTGGAACACGGCCGTGGTCTCGGCCTTCTGCAGCAGCTCGTAGGTTTTGCGGTCATCCAGTGGGATGAAGTCGATGTTGAGATCTGGCAGGTTTTTCTTGGCCTGCTCGCGGTTGATGATCTCCATCGCCCACTTGATGATGGTCAGGGTGCGCAGGCCGAGGAAGTCGAACTTCACCAGGCCCGCAGCTTCGACGTCATCCTTGTCGAACTGGGTTACCAGGCCGCCGCCCTCTTCGTCACAGGCAATCGGCGAAAAGTCGGTGAGCTTGGTCGGCGCGATAACCACACCACCGGCGTGCTTGCCAGTACCGCGGGTGACGCCCTCCAGCTTCAGCGCCATGTCCCAGATTTCGCGGGCGTCTTCGTCGCCCTTGAGGAAGTCGCGCAGGATCTCTTCCTGCTCGTAGGCCTTCTCCAGGGTCATGCCCACTTCGAACGGGATCATCTTCGACAGGCGGTCGGCCAGGCCGTAGGACTTGCCCTGCACCCGCGCCACGTCACGCACTACTGCTTTGGCGGCCATGGTACCGAAGGTGATGATCTGGCTTACCGCGTTACGCCCGTAGGCTTCGGCCACGTAGTCGATGACCCGGTCGCGGCCGTCCATGCAGAAGTCGACGTCGAAGTCGGGCATGGAAACACGTTCAGGGTTAAGGAAGCGCTCGAACAGCAGGTCATAGGCCAGCGGGTCGAGGTCGGTGATCTTCAGTACGTAGGCCACCAGCGAGCCGGCACCCGAACCCCGGCCCGGGCCAACCGGCACGTCGTTGTTCTTGGCCCACTTGATGAAGTCCATAACGATCAGGAAGTAACCGGGGAAGCCCATCTGGATGATGATGTCCAGCTCGAACTTCAGGCGGTCCAGGTACACCTGGCGCTTTTCTTCGTAATTGGGCGTGGTCTCTTTCGGCCACAGCACCGCCAGGCGCTCTTCCAGGCCTTCATGCGAGACATGCCGCAGGTAGTCGTCGATGCCCATGCCGTTGGGCGTGGGGAAATCGGGCAGGAAGTATTTACCCAACTGCACCTGGATATTGCAGCGCTTGGCAATTTCGACAGTGTTGGCGATGGCGTCGGGCAGGTCGCTGAACAGCTCGGCCATTTCCTCGGCCGACTTCAGGTACTGCTGGTCGCTGTACATCCTTGGACGTCGCGGGTCATCGAGGGTCCAACCCTCGCCGATGCACACGCGGGTTTCGTGGGCGTCGAAGTCGGACTGCTTGATGAAACGTACGTCGTTGGTCGCCACCAACGGCGCCCCGAGCCGGTCGGCCAGGGCCACCGCAGCGTGCACGTATTCTTCGTCACGGGCGCGGTTGGTGCGCTGCACTTCCACGTAGAAGCGCTCGGGGAACATCCCCATCCAGTCCTGCAGCAGCGCCTCGGCCTCGTCGCCCCGGCCAGCCAGCAAGGCCATGCCGATGTCGCCTTCCTTGCCCGCAGACAGGGCAATCAGGCCCTCGCTGGCCGGGGCGATCCAGTCGCGCTGGAGAATGACCAGGCCGTTGCGCTGGCCGTCGGTCCAGCCACGCGAAATCAGCTCGGTGAGGTTGCGGTAGCCTTTGGGGTCCATGGCCAGGAAGCAGATGCGCGACAGCGGCGCTTCCGGGTCGGCACCAGCCAGCCACAGGTCGGCGCCGCAGATCGGCTTGATACCGGCGCCCATGGCAGTCTTGTAGAACTTCACCAACGAGCACATGTTGCTCTGGTCGGTGATTGCCACTGCCGGCATGTTCATCCCCGCCAGCGCCTTGGCCAGCGGTTTGATCCGTACCAGGCCGTCGACCAGCGAGAATTCGGAGTGGACGCGCAGGTGAACGAAGGGAACCGACATGGAAGATCCTGTAGCAGTGCTGAACGACAAGGGCGGGATTGTAGCTTAAAAGGGGACAGGATTTGGTGCTGCGCGGCTAAAGCCGCTCCCACAAAGGATGGCGTGACGCTGCAGTAACGAACTGACAGGTCAGATCAGGGAGTCGGTGACGCCTTCACGCACTTCCCACGCCGCCCGTACCGGGGCGAAGGAGCGCCGATGAATGGGCGTAGGCCCGAGGCGCGCCAAGGCCTCGAGGTGCACCGGCGTGGGGTAGCCCTTATGCCCACCAATGCCATAACCCGGGTAGATCAGCTCGAAAGCGCTCATCTCCCGGTCACGGGTCACCTTGGCCAGGATCGACGCTGCCGCGATGGCCGGTACCTGGCTATCGCCCTTGACCACCGGTGCCGCCGGTACCGCCAGTTTCGGGCAACGGTTGCCATCGATCAGGGCCAGCTTGGGCGTGACGTGCAGGCCTTCCACCGCGCGCTGCATGGCCAGCATGGTGGCTTGCAGGATGTTCAGGCGGTCGATTTCCTCGACCTCGGCGCGGGCAATGCAGAAGCTCAAGGCCTTTTCGCAGATTTCATCGAACAGCGCCTCACGCTTGGCTTCCGTGAGCTTCTTCGAATCGTTCAGCCCGCGGATCGGGCGCGCCGGGTCGAGGATCACCGCCGCCGTCACCACCGCGCCACACAGCGGGCCACGGCCCACTTCGTCGACGCCGGCAACCAGCTCTTCGACCAGGTTGAAGTCCAATCCCATCTGCATGTCAGCGGTCCTTGAGCAAAGCCAGTACCGCCTCGGCTGCCTGGTTGGAGGCATCCCGGCGCAGGGTGCGGTGAATTTCGTCGAAACGCGCGGTCTGCTGGCTGCCGTCGGCTACCAAGGGCGCCAGGGTATTGGCCAAGGCTTCGCTGGTGGCGTCATCCTGCAACAGTTCGGGCACCAGCGCGCACTGAGCGAGCAGGTTAGGCAACGACACGTAGGGGCTCTTTACCAGGCGCTTGAGGATCCAGTAGGTCAACGGTGCCAAGCGGTAGGCTACCACCATCGGCCGCTTGTATAGCAACGCTTCAAGGGTGGCAGTGCCAGAGGCAATCAGCACTGCGTCACAGGCGGCCAAGGCCTGGTGCGACTGACCATCAAGCAGCGTCAGCGGCAGTTCGCGCCCTTCCAGCATTTGCTCGAGCTGGGCACGCCGTGCGGCATTGGCACACGGCAATACAAAGCGCACGCCCGGTACTTGTTGGCGCAGCCGCTCGGCAGCGTCAAGGAACAGCGCCCCCAGGCGCCCTACTTCGCCGCCCCGGCTGCCTGGCATCAACGCCACCACCGGCCCTGCACCCAGGCCCAAGGCGGCACGCGCCACCTGGCGGTCGGCTTGGAGCGGGATGGTGTCGGCCAGCGGGTGGCCGACAAAGCGCACCGGCACGCCCTGCTCTTCGTAGAACCGCGCCTCGAATGGCAACAGCGTGAGCATCAGGTCGCAACCCTCGCGAATCTTCAGCACACGCTTTTGCCGCCACGCCCACACCGACGGGCTGACATAGTGCACAGCCTTGATCCCGGCCTGGCGCAGCTTCAGTTCGATGTTGAGGGTGAAGTCAGGGGCATCGATGCCAATGAACACATCGGGCTTTTCCGCAATCAGGGTCTGGATCAGCAGCTTGCGGCGCTTGAGCAGCTCGCGCAGGCGCCCCAGCACCTCGACCAGGCCCATGACCGCCAGGCGCTCCATAGGGAAATAGGATTGCAGGCCTTCGGCTTCCATCAGGGGGCCGCCAACACCGATGAAACGCACGTCGGGGTGGCGTGCCTTAAGGGCCCGCATCAAGCCCGAGCCTAGAATGTCGCCGCTGGCCTCACCCGCGACCAGGGCTACGCAAAGCTGGGCCATGTCAGCGGGTGATGCCGCGGGCGGAGTCCACGATCGACTGACGGAACAGCGCGACCTCAGGGTACTTCGCGGCAGGTTCGTCCAGCTCCTTGAGCGCGTCTTCGACGGTCAGGCCTTGGCGATAGACAATCTTGTAGCAACGACGCAGCACGTGGATCACCTCATCGCTGAAACCCCGGCGACGCATGCCTTCGAAGTTCATGCTGCGGGCTTCAGCCGGGCTGCCGAACACGGTAACGAAGGCCGGGACATCCTTACCGATTGCCGTGCCCATGCCAGAAAACGCGTGGGCGCCGATATGGCAGTACTGGTGCACCAAGGTATAGCCGGACAGGATCGCCCAGTCGCCTACGTGCACATGGCCCGCCAGGGCCGTGTTGTTGACCAGGATGCAGTGGTTGCCAATGACGCTGTCGTGGCCGATGTGGGCATAGGCCATGATCAGGTTGTGGTCACCCACGGTGGTTTCCGCACGGTCCTGAACGGTGCCGCGGTGAATGGTCACCCCTTCGCGGATCACATTGTGATCGCCAATTACCAGGCGCGTCGGCTCGCCCTTGTACTTCAGGTCGGGGGTATCTTCGCCGATCGAGGAAAACTGAAAAATGCGGTTGTGCTTGCCGATGCGCGTCGGGCCTTTGAGCACCACATGCGGACCGATAACGGTGCCCTCCCCGACTTCCACATCGGGGCCTACGATCGACCAGGGGCCGACCTCGACGCCATCGGCCAGCTTGGCCGACGGATCGATAATGGCCCGAGGATCAATCGAATTCATAGGGAGCGTTCCGCGCAAGTGATCTGTGCCGAGCATACCGGCTTGCCGTCGACCAGCGCACGGCATTCGAACTTCCAGATCATGCTCTTGCGGCTGAGGAACTTGGCTTCCAGCACCAGCTGGTCACCCGGCAGTACCGGCTGGCGGAAACGCAGTTTGTCGGAACCGACAAAGTAGTACAGAGTGCCATCAGCCGGCTTGGCATCGAGCATCTTGAAACCGAGAATGCCGGCCGCCTGGGCCATGGCTTCGATAATCAAGACACCCGGCATGATCGGGTGCGCCGGGAAATGGCCATTGAAGAACGGCTCGTTGATGCTGACATTCTTGTAGGCACGAATGCTCTGGGCCTCGTAGTCCAGATCCGTCACGCGGTCCACCAGCAGGAACGGGTAACGGTGAGGCAGGTATTCGCGAATCTCGTTGATGTCCATCATTTCGGGGGGGAAGCCTGTAATAAGAATAGGGAGCGCAGGTGCTGACCAACGCTCCTTTTGCAATCCAAAGAGGAGCCAGCTAGCGACTGATCACTCTTGCTCAGGGAATGGTATCAGCCTTCTGATGTCGGCAGGCTACCTGAGGTCACGGTATCGACGCGTTTTTCCAGCTGCTGGAGGCGCTTGGCCATGTCGTCCAGGTGGCGGATACGCGCGGCGCTCTTGCGCCATTCAGCCAGTGGCTGCATGGCAGTGCCGGAAGAATAGGCACCCGGCTCGGTGATCGAACGGGTCACCATGGTCATCCCGGACACGAAAACGTTATCACAGACATCGATATGACCCACCATGCCGACCCCGCCGGCGATGGTACAGTGCTTGCCAATGCGCGTGCTGCCGGAAATACCGACGCAGGCAGCCATGGCCGTGTGCTCACCGATCTGCACGTTATGGGCGATTTGGATCTGGTTGTCGAGCTTGACCCCGTCAGCAATCCGCGTGTCCGACAGCGCGCCACGGTCAACCGCCGTGTTGACACCGATTTCCACGTCATCGCCAATGGTCACGCCACCGATCTGGGCGATCTTGCGCCACACGCCCTTCTCGTTGGCAAAGCCAAAGCCTTCGCCACCGATCACCGCACCCGACTGAATGACCACGCGCTTGCCGATGGTCACGTCATGGTACAGGGTGACCCGCGGGGCCAGCCAACCGCCCTCACCGATCACGCAACGGGCACCAACAACGCAGTGCGCACCTACACTGACGTTGGCCGCAATGCGTGCACCGCTTTCGATGACCGCGAACGGCCCGATGCTGGCACTGGCATCCACCTGTGCGTCCTCAGCCACCACGGCGCTGGGATGAATACCCGCCACAGCCTTGGGTTTGGGGTCGAACAGGTGGGAAATGCGCGCGTAAGCCAGGTACGGATCCGCAACGATCAGTGCATTGCCGGCAAAGCCTTCGGCGTCCGCTGCCTTCAGCAGCACCGCAGCCGCCTGGCTGTTATCCAGGTACTTGCGGTACTGCGGGTTGGCGAGGAAGCTCAATTGACCAGGCCCGGCCTCCTGCAAGGTGGCCAGCCCGGTAATCTGCAGCGCCTCGGGGCCCTTGAGGGTCGCCCCGAGGGCCTCGGCCAGCTGGCCAAGCGTCATGGTATCGGTCATATCAACGGGCTTGGTTCATACGCTCGATGACTTGGCGGGTGATGTCGTACTGAGGTTTGACATCGATGACCGCGCCACGCTCGAGAACCAGGTCGTAACCGCCCTTCTTGATCACTTCCTCAACAGCGCCATCCAGCTTCGGCTTCAGTTGCTTGAGCATGTCGCGGTCAGCAACGGCCTTGGCTTCGTTCAGCTCCTTGGACTGGAACTGGAAGTCACGGGCCTTTTGCTTGAACTCGAGCTCCAGGCGCTCACGCTCCTGCTGCTGCATTTTGTCACCGCCCTTGATCAGGCGGTCCTGGATACCCTTGGCGCTGCTTTCCAGGCTCTTCAGCTTGGTCAGTTGCGGGCCGAACTTCTTCTCGGCATCTACCGCGTATTTCTTGGCGGCATCCGATTCAAGCAGGGCCATCTGATAGTTCAGGACGGCAACCTTCATTTCGGCGAAAGCCGGGGTGGCGACCAGCGCCGCGGCCACTACGGCCAATTGAGCCAATTTACGCACGATGCACTCCTGAATAATCCGTTGTCATTAAGCAGGGGCCGACCTTAGAAGGTCTGGCCCAGAGAGAATTGGAACACCTGGGTATCGGCATCGTCCGGTTTCTTCACCGGCATGGCCAGGCTGAAGCTCAGTGGGCCCAGCGCGGTGATCCAGGTCACGCCCAGGCCGACCGAACTGGCCATGCCCGAGAAGCCGACCTTCTCGCAATCAGGCTTGCTACCACAGTTGGTGTCGAACACGTTACCCACGTCCCAGAACACGGAGGTGCGCAGCGAGCGCTGATCCTTGACGAACGGCAGCGGGAACAGCAACTCGACGCCACCTTGCACCAGCACGTTACCACCGAACGGCAACGGATCCTGGTCCGGGTCGGCGATGGTGCCAGGCTTGCCGCCTGGGTTACCTTCACCGCGGCTTGGGGTACTGCGTGGGCCCAGGCTGCTGTCCTTGAAACCACGGACGGAGTTGAAGCCACCGGCAAAGTAGTTCTCGTAGAACGGCAGGCCAGAGGTGCTGCCGTAACCATCACCATAGCCCAGCTCGGTGTGCAGGCGCAGGGTGTACTCGTTGGTAATCGGCTTGAACAGCTGGCCACGGTAGTCGAGCTTGAAGAACGACAGGTCGCTGCCCGGAATGGTGGATTCCAGGGTCAGGCTTTGCGAGTGACCACGGGTCGCCAGCACGCCTTTGTTCAGGGTCGACTCGGACCAGCCGATCGAGGCCTTGTAGTTCAAGAAGCTGTCGCCTTCCTCTTCGAGGAAGTCGAAAATTTCGTCAACGGTGTACTTGCCGGTCTTGATCTTGTCCTGCTGCACGCTCAGGCCGTAGGTCAAGCGCGAGGTTTCGCTGATCGGGTAGCCCAAGCTGACGCCCGCACCGTAGCTGTCTACGGCATAGCTGGCCACGTCGACGTCGAGGTCGTCGTAATCGGTGCTGCGGTAGAAGGCGTTGTAGCCCAGGCTCACGCCATCGGCGGTGAAGTAGGGGTCAACGAAGCCGAAGTTGTAGCGGGTCTGGTATTCCGAACGGGTCAGGCCGATGGACACCTTGTTACCGGTACCCAGGAAGTTGGTCTGGCTGATCGAGCCACCGAGGATCAGGCCGGCACTCTGGGCGAAACCGACGCTGGCGGTGATCGAGCCGGAGGCCTGCTCTTCGACGCTGTAGTTGACATCGACCTGGTCGTCGGTGCCGGGCACCGGCGGGGTCTCGACGTTGACTTCCTTGAAGAAGCCCAGGCGCTCGAGGCGGGTCTTGGACTGGTCGATCAGGTAGGTCGAGGCCCAGCCGCCTTCCATCTGGCGCATCTCGCGACGCAGCACTTCGTCTTCGGTCTTGGTGTTGCCGCGGTAGTTGATGCGGTTGACGTAGGCACGCTTGCCTGGGTCGACCACGAACATGATATCGACCGTATGGTCAGTATCGTTCGGCTGCGGGACGCCGTTGACGTTGGCGAAGGTATAGCCTTCGTTACCCAAGCGGCGGGTGATCAACTCGGAGGTGGTAGTCATCACCTTGCGCGAGAACACCTGGCCCGGCTGCACCAGCAGCAGCGACTTGACCTGGTCTTCCGGCACTTTCAGGTCACCGGACAGCTTCACGTCGCGAACGGTGTACTTCTCGCCTTCGTTGATGTTGACGGTGATGTAAACGTGCTTCTTGTCTGGCGTGATGGACACCTGGGTGGAGGCGATGTCCATGTTGATGTAGCCGCGGTCCAGGTAGTAGGAACGCAGGCGCTCCAGGTCACCGGAGAGCTTTTCGCGGGCATACTTGTCGTCGTTCTTGAAGAACGACAGCCAGTTGGTGGTTTTCAGCTCGAACAGCTGCGACAGGGTCTCGTCGTCGAAGACGTTGTTGCCCACGACGTTGATGTGCTGGATGGCAGCAACGGTGCCTTCGTTGATCTTGATCTTCAACGCCACGCGGTTACGCGGCTGTGGCACCACCTCGGCGTCGACCTCGGCCGAGTAGCGGCCCTGGGCCACGTACTGGCGCTGCAGTTCGTTACGCACGCCTTCGAGGGTGGCACGCTGGAAGATCTCACCTTCGGCCAAGCCCGATTGCTTCAGGCCCTTCATCAGGTCTTCGGTGCTGATCGCCTTGTTGCCTTCAATCTCGATGCTCGATACCGACGGGCGCTCGACCACGTTGATGATCAGGACATTGCCATCGCGGCTCAACTGGATGTCCTGGAAGAAGCCGGTCTTGAACAGGGAACGGGTCGAATCCACCAGGCGGCGGTCATCGGCCTGGTCGCCGACGTTCAGCGGCAAGGCACCGAAGACACTGCCAGCGGAAACCCGCTGCAGGCCGTTGACGCGGATATCGGAGATGGTGAAGGACTCGGCGTGAACTTCAGCGATCATCAGTGCGGAGAGGACCGCAGTTAGCAGCAGACGTTTCATGAAGTCCTTTTATTCCAACTGGCAATAAACAACCCACCGCGACAAAAAACGGCAGGTTCGCAATTGAGCGAAGCTTTTATAGTCGACCCAGATCGTTGATCAGGGCGAGTAGCATCACCCCTATGACCAAACTGATACCGATCTGGACCCCCCAACCTTGCACCCGATCCGACAGAGGGCGACCGCGCACCCACTCGACCAGGTAAAACAGCAAATGCCCCCCATCCAGTACTGGAATGGGCAGCAGGTTAAGAACCCCCAGGCTTATGCTCAGGTAGGCCAGGAAATTCAGGAAATCCCCGACGCCGGACTGGGCCGAAGCGCCCGCCACTTTAGCAATGGTTATCGGTCCGCTCAAGTTTTTTACCGAGAGCTCCCCGAACAGCATTTTCTTCAGCGATTCAAGCGTCAGGACACTCATGTTCCAAGTGCGTGACAAGCCCTCGCCCACCGCATCCAGCGGGCCGTAGCGCACTTCGCGGAGCATGCTGGCAGGCCATTCGCCACCTTTCACACCGGCGCCAAGGTAGCCTCCAACTGCCTTGCCCTCGCCTTTGCGGGCCAGGGTGACCGGTACTTCCAGGGCGGCACCCTCACGCTCGATACGCACCACCACCTTGGCTTGCGGGCGGGCACGTACGGTATCCACCACCTGCTGCCATTCGGTGACCGCCAGGCCATCGAGGGCCAGCAGCTTGTCACCGGTCTTCAGGCCCGCTGCGGCGGCCGGCCCGCTCGGGTCGATCTCGGCCAGCACCGGCACGATGGCTGGGCGCCAAGGGTGCAGCCCCAGGGATTGAATGGGGTCAGGCTCGTCGGCCCCCTTCAGCCAGCTGTCCAGTTTCACCTGCAGCTGCTGCTCGGCGCTGGCGCCTTCGTCACGCACGCCAACCTGCAACGTGCCGCTCTCGCCCAGGCGACGAACCAATTGCAAATTGACCGCAGACCAACCATTGGTCGGCTTGCCATCGATGGAAACGATTTCCTGACCTGCGGTCAGGCCGGCAGAGGCTGCGAGGCTGCCTGCATCGACCGCGCCAATCACCGGGCGGATCTGCTGAGTGCCCAGCATCGCCAACACCCAGAAGAACAGGATGGCCAGCAGGAAGTTGGCAACCGGGCCCGCGGCGACGATCGCGATACGCTGGCGCACCGACTTACGGTTGAACGACTGATCGGCGAGCGCTGGCGGTACATCGCCCTCGCGCTCATCGAGCATCTTGACGTAGCCGCCCAGTGGGATCGCCGCCACAACGAACTCGGTGCCCTGGCGGTCATGCCAGCGCAGCAGCGGCGTACCGAAACCCACCGAGAAGCGCAGCACCTTGACGCCGCAGCGGCGCGCCACCCAGAAGTGGCCGAATTCATGGAAGGTGACCAGCACACCCAACGCGACGAGGGTGCCGATAATCATGTAGAGCGCTGTCATATCCATCTCCGAATGATGTTCAGCGGGCCGGCATCATGCCCGGCCCCCTCATTAACCGTGGCGGGCCTGCATCAGCGACCGTGACGCCTCAGCCACTCACGGGAAAGCTCGCGGGCACGCTGGTCGGCGGCGAACACCGCGTCCAGCGACGGCAGCGGCACGACGGGCTCTTGATCGAGCACCTGTTCGATCATACTCGCGATCTCCGGGAAGCGGATACGCCGCTGGAGAAACGCTTCGACCGCGACCTCGTTGGCCGCGTTGAGCACGGCGGGCGCGCTGTTGCCAGCCTCGGCAGCCTGCCGCGCCAGGCGCAGGCAGGGGAAGCGCTGTTCGTCGGGCGCCTGGAAATCCAGACGGGCGATGGCGAACAGGTCCAGTGGAGCCACCCCGGAATCGATCCGCTCAGGCCAAGCCAGGGCGTTGGCGATGGGCGTGCGCATGTCCGGGTTACCCAGTTGCGCCAGCACCGAACCGTCCACGTAGTCCACCAGCGAGTGGATCACGCTCTGCGGGTGCACCACCACTTCGACCTTGGCCGGCGGGGCATCAAACAACCAGCAGGCTTCGATCAGTTCGAGGCCCTTGTTCATCATGCTGGCCGAATCTACGGAAATCTTGCGCCCCATCGACCAGTTGGGGTGGGCACAGGCTTGTTCTGGGGTCACATCCAGCAGTGCCTCGACCGGCGTCTCGCGGAACGGGCCACCCGAGGCAGTGAGCAGGATCCGGCGCACGCCCACGGCATTCAGGCCGCGCGCGTAGTCGCCGGGCATGCACTGGAAAATCGCGTTGTGCTCGCTGTCGATCGGCAGCAGCACGGCACTACTACGCCGCACCGCGTCGATGAACAGCGCACCGGACATCACCAGGGCTTCCTTGTTGGCCAGCAAGACCTTCTTGCCCGCCTCCACCGCCGCCAGGGTAGGACGCAAGCCAGCGGCACCGACGATGGCCGCCATTACCGCATCCACTTCCGCTGCAGACGCCACCTGGCAAAGCCCGGCCTCGCCTTCTAGCACCTCGGTGGCGCAGCCAGCCGCGGCCAAGCCGTCGCGCAGCCGTGCGGCCGCCTCGGCGCTCGGCACCACGGCGAACGCCGGGCGATGGCGCAGGCACAGGGCCAACAGTTCGTCGACGCGCGAATAGCCGCTCAAGGCAAACACCTGGTAGCGGTCGGGATGGCGGGCGATGACATCCAACGTGCTCAGGCCGATGGAGCCGGTGGCCCCGAGCACGGTAATACGTTGCGGATGACTCACATCACACCCCATTCGGCAGCCCACAGCAGCACAGCGAAGATCGGGATCGCTGCAGTGAGGCTGTCGATGCGATCGAGCACCCCGCCATGACCGGGCAACAGGTTACTGCTGTCCTTGATACCGGCACGGCGCTTGAACATGCTTTCGGTCAGGTCACCCACCACCGAAGACATGACCACCAGCGCGGCGCCCAGCAGGCCCAGCAGGATTTGGCCGAAACCCCAGTCGCGGCTGATGCCGACCCCCAGGGTAATCACCAAGCTGACCACCAGGCCACCATACACGCCTTCCCAGCTTTTGCCCGGGCTGACCTGCGGGGCCAGCTTGCGCTTGCCGAAGGCACGGCCAGAGAAGTAGGCGCCAATATCGGCGGCCCACACCAGCACCATGACCGACAGGATCAACCCGTTACCCAGCGGCCAGTGCTTGAGCAGCACCAACCCTTGCCAGGCCGGCAACAATACCAACAAGCCGATCAGCAGCCGACAGGCGGCACTGGCCCACAGCTCGCTACTGCGCGGGTACGTGAGCACCAGCCAGGTGGCCAACCCCCACCAGATAACCGCAGCGCCCAGCACCCAAGGCGCCAGCTCCGGCAAGATGTAAAGCAACATCAGCGCCCCAGCGACCACCAAGGCATAGGCAATGCGCAATGGCTGGGTCATCAACCCGGCCAGGCGCGCCCACTCCCAGGCTCCAAGAGTCACCACGAAGCCGATGAACAGGGCGAAATCCCCACCGTTGAGCAGGAAGAAGCCACCCAGCGCGACCGGCAGCAGGATCAGCGCGGTAATGATGCGTTGTTTAAGCATTAAGCACGAGCTCCAGCCTCGACCTGCTCGCTGGTCTTACCGAAGCGGCGCTGGCGCGAAGCGAAATCGGCCAGGGCGTTGCGCATGGCCTCGTGTTTGAAGTCCGGCCAGTACAGGTCGGAGAAGTACAACTCGGCGTAGGCCAGCTGCCACAGCAGGAAGTTGCTGATGCGGCGCTCGCCGCCCGTGCGGATGCACAGGTCCGGCAGCGGCAACTCGCCGGTTGCCAGGCAGGTCTGCAGCAGGCCCGGGGTGATGTCTTCTGGGCGCAAATGCCCGGCCTGCACTTCTCGCGCCAGCCGCTGGGCGGCTTGGGCGATGTCCCACTGGCCACCGTAGTTGGCCGCGATCTGCAGGATGAAACGGTTGTTGCCGGCGGTCAGCGCCTCGGCTTCGCGCATGGCGGCCTGCAGCTCGGGATGGAACCGCGAACGGTCACCGATGATGCGCAGGCTGATGTTGTTCTCGTTGAGGCGCTTGGCCTCGCGACGCAGGGCCGAGAAGAACAGCTCCATCAACGCACCGACCTCTTCGGCGGGGCGCTGCCAGTTTTCACTGGAGAAGGCGAACAGGGTCAGTACTTCGACCCCGGACTCGGCACACACCTCGATGACCGCGCGCACGGCGTCGACGCCCGCCTTGTGCCCGGCAACGCCGGGCAGCAGGCGCTTTTTCGCCCAGCGGTTGTTGCCATCCATGATGATCGCGACATGACGCGGCACCGAGGACGGCGCCGTTGGCTTGGTCTTTTCCATTAAAAAACCCCGGCCTTAGACGGCCATCAGGTCCTTTTCCTTGGCTTTGAAGGCAGCATCGACCTCGGCAACGAACTTGTCGGTCAGCTTCTGGATCTCATCAGCGGCACGACGCTCTTCGTCTTCGCTGATTTCCTTGTCCTTGGTCAACTTCTTCAGGTCGGCCAAGGCATCACGACGCACGTTGCGCACAGCCACTTTGGCATCTTCGGCAACGCCGCTGGCCTGCTTGGTGTAGCCCTTGCGGGTTTCCTCGGTCAGGGCTGGCATCGGCACACGAATAGTGGTGCCGGCGCTGGACGGGTTCAGGCCCAGGTCAGAGGTGAGGATGGCCTTCTCGATGGCAGCGCTGAGGTTCTTGTCGTGAGCGACGATCTTCAGGGTGCGGGCATCTTCGACGGTGATCGCGGCGACCTGGTTCAGCGGCATTTCGCTACCCCAGGCAGTGACCTTGACGGTATCCAGGATGCTTGGGTGAGCGCGACCAGTGCGGATTGCCGCCAGGTTGCGGCCCAGGGCCTCAAGGGACTTGGTCATGCGCTCCTGCGCGTCTTTCTTGATGTCGTTGATCATGCTTGGCCTTCCTCGATCAAAGTACCTTCAGCGCCACCCACCACGATGTTCAGCAGGGCGCCAGGCTTGTTCATGTTGAATACCCGCAATGGCATCTTGTGGTCACGGCACAGGCAGATTGCGGTCAGGTCCATCACACCCAGCTTACGATCCAGAACCTCATCGTAGGTCAGGTGATCGAATTTCTCGGCGTGCGGGTCCTTGAATGGATCGGCAGTGTACACACCATCGACCTTGGTCGCCTTCAGCACTACGTCAGCATCGATTTCGATGGCGCGCAGGCAGGCCGCGGAGTCAGTGGTGAAGAACGGGTTGCCGGTACCGGCGGAGAAAATTACCACATCCCCGGAGTTGAGGTGGCGAATAGCTTTGCGACGATCGTAATGATCAGTGACACCGACCATGGAAATAGCCGACATGACCAGGGCCGGGATGTTCGAGCGCTCCAGCGCATCGCGCATGGCCAGCGCGTTCATCACGGTGGCCAGCATACCCATGTGGTCGCCGGTGACGCGGTCCATGCCGGCTGCGCTGAGCGCGGCGCCACGGAACAGGTTGCCGCCACCGATCACCAGGCCGACCTGGACACCGATCCCTACCAGCTGGCCAACTTCAAGGGCCATGCGATCCAGCACCTTCGGGTCGATCCCGAAGTCTTCCGAGCCCATCAGGGCCTCGCCGCTAAGTTTGAGCAAAATGCGTTTATAGCGAGGTTGGCGACCACTCACCTGCTGAGCCATTGCGAGTCTCTCCTGCGGCGTACTTTTAGAAAATTCGTGCGGGCTGTTTTCAGCCTGCTAACTGTAGCGTGGCACCGTTTCGGTGCCAGCGAAGAGGGAGTCGGATAAACCCCTCTCCGTTTTGACAAAGAGGCTGCGCGCGTGAGCGGGCAGCCTCTTTGGGGCGACAGACGGGGCTGTCTTACTGCTTGGCAGCAGCTACCTGAGCGGCAACTTCAGCAGCGAAGTCGTCGACTGGCTTCTCGATGCCTTCGCCCACTTTGAAGTAGGTGAAGGAAACGATTTCAGCACCGGCTTTCTTGGCCAGCTCGCCAACCTTGACTTCCGGGTTCATGACGAAGGCTTGCTCTTTCAGCGAAGCTTCGGCTTTGAACTTGGTGATACGACCGTTGATCATGTTCTCAACGATGTTTTCCGGCTTGCCGGCAATCTTGTCGGCGTTCAGCTGCAGGAACACGCCCTTCTCGCGCTCGATGGCCTCGGCGGAGATTTCCGACGAATCCAGGAACTCAGGGTTCGAAGCTGCAACGTGCATGGCGATGTTCTTGGCCAGCTCGACGTCACCGCCTTTCAGAACGACGACAGCGCCGATCTTGTTGCCGTGCAGGTAGGCACCGACAACATCACCTTCAACACGCACCAGGCGACGGATGTTGACGTTTTCGCCGCACTTGGCGACCAGGGCTTCACGAGCGGCTTCACGCGAGGCGATCAGCGGAGCGGCGTCGGTCAGCTTCTGGGCGAAGGCTTCTTCGAGGCTTTCGGCAACGAAGTTTTTGAAGTCGTCTTGCAGGGCCAGGAAGTCGGTCTGCGAGTTCACTTCCAGCAGAACGGCGGATTTACCGTCGGTCTTGACAGCGATAGCGCCTTCAGCAGCGACGTTACCAGCCTTTTTAGCGGCCTTGATGGCGCCCGAGGCACGCATGTCGTCAATGGCTTTTTCGATGTCGCCGCCGGCCTTTTCCAAGGCCTTTTTGCAATCCATCATGCCTTCGCCGGTACGCTCGCGCAGTTCTTTAACCAGCGCTGCAGTAATTGCTGCCATTTCAAAATCCTCTTGGAAAGTTTTTCAACCATTCCACCCGCTCGTCACGGGCGTTCAATTCTGCAAATCCGCTGATTTCATTCAGCAGGCCCAGGATGCAGGGCGGGTGCTGACAGCAGGATTTCAAGGTGGCAAAAAGGGGGCAAAGCCCCCTTTTTGCGTGCCAAGTCGACGCTAGCGTCAATTACTCAGCAGCAGGTGCAGCCGCTTCTTCTACGTAGACTTCGGTGCCGCCGGCAACATTGTTGCGGCCGCGGATGATGGCGTCAGCCATCGAAGTCATGTACAGCTCGATAGCGCGAATGGCGTCATCGTTACCTGGGATGATGTAGTCAACACCTTCTGGGCTGCTGTTGGTATCGACAACGCCGATAACCGGGATGCCCAGCTTGTTGGCTTCAGTGATAGCAATGCGCTCGTGGTCAACGTCGATCACGAACAGGGCATCAGGCAGGCCGCCCATGTCCTTGATACCACCCAGGCTGCGGTCCAGCTTTTCCAGATCGCGCGAACGCATCAGGGCTTCTTTTTTGGTCAGCTTGGCAAAGGTGCCATCTTCGGCCTGAGTTTCCAGGTCGCGCAGACGCTTGATCGAAGCACGGATGGTTTTGTAGTTGGTCAGCATGCCGCCCAACCAGCGGTGGTCAACGTATGGCGAACCAGCACGAGCAGCTTGCTCGGCAACGATCTTGCCGGCGGAACGCTTGGTGCCGACGAACATGATCTTGTTCTTGCCCTGAGCCAGACGCTCTACGAACGCCAGAGCGTCGTTGAACATTGGCAGGGTTTTTTCCAGGTTGATAATGTGGATCTTGTTGCGCGCGCCGAAAATGTACTTGCCCATTTTCGGGTTCCAGTAACGGGTCTGGTGGCCGAAGTGCACACCGGCCTTCAGCATATCGCGCATGTTGACTTGGGACATGATAGTTCCTTGGTAAGTCGGGTTGGGCCTCCACGCATCCCAATGACCAACCCACGCCTGCGAACAGGTCGGGGCACCCAGGTCATCGTGTCGACACGTGTGTGGGTTTAGTACTTCCGGGGTCGTCCCCGAAAGCGGCGCATTTTATACCACAGACCGCGACCAAACGGAACCCGAATACTGTTGCGTCCGTCAGCGGTTTTTGCAGCACCCCGGCTTTCGCGCCAGAATGCCAGCTATAGACAGCATCATGACCGCCTTTATCCCGACCGATCGGCGCCCTGCTCTGCTAGAATTCGGCCTTTCCCGTTTGTTCGCGCCGCCTGCGGCGCCGTAGAGAGCCTGTAATGACCGTCACCATCAAGACCGCAGAAGACATCGAGAAAATGCGCATCGCTGGCCGCCTGGCCGCCGACGTGCTGGAAATGATCGAAGAACACGTCAAGCCCGGTGTCACCACCGAAGAGCTGGACCGCCTGTGCCACGACTACATCGTCAACGTCCAGCAGGCCATCCCCGCGCCGCTCAACTACAAGGGCTACCCGAAGTCGATCTGCACCTCGATCAACCATGTGGTCTGCCATGGCATCCCCAACGACAAGCCGCTCAAGGACGGTGACACGCTGAACATCGACGTCACCGTGATCAAGGACGGCTACCACGGCGACACCAGCCGCATGTTCCACGTCGGCACCGTGCCGGTGTGGGCCGAGCGCCTGTCCAAGGTTACCCAGGAGTGCATGTACAAGGCCATCGAGCTGGTCAAACCGGGCTGCCGCCTGGGCGACATCGGCGAAGTGATCCAGAAGCACGCGGAAAAGAACGGTTTCTCGGTGGTACGCGAGTTCTGCGGCCACGGCATCGGCAAGGTGTTCCACGAAGAGCCACAAATCCTGCACTACGGCCGCGCCGGCACCGGCATGGAACTGAAGGAAGGCATGACCTTCACCATCGAACCGATGATCAACCAGGGCAAGGCCGACACCAAGGTGCTGGGCGACGGCTGGACCGCCATCACCAAGGACCGCAAGCTCTCGGCGCAGTGGGAGCACACCCTGGTGGTGACCGCGACCGGCTACGAAATCTTCACCTTGCGCAAGGACGACACCATCCCGCGCACTTCGGCCTGACGCCCTCCCCCAGGCCACCCCTCGACAGGAACGTGACGCGATGCCCCAGGTGGACCCCGAGCTGTTCGACCGCGGCCAGTTCCAGGCGGAACTGGCCCTCAAGGCGAGCCCCATCGCCGCCTTCAAAAAAGCCATCCGCCAGGCCGGCGAGGTGCTCGACAAGCGTTTTCGCAGCGGCGCTGAAATCCGCCCGCTGATCGAGGCCCGCGCTTGGCTCGTCGACAACATCCTGCAACAGGCCTGGAACCAGTTCGACTGGGGCGACCAGTGTGGCATCGCCCTGGTCGCAGTGGGTGGCTATGGGCGCGGTGAGCTGCACCCGCATTCGGACATCGACCTGCTGATTTTGCTGGGGGCTGCCGAACACGAGCAATACCGCGACGCGATCGAGCGTTTTCTCACCCTGCTGTGGGACATCGGCCTGGAAGTGGGCCAGAGCGTGCGCACCGTCGACGAGTGCGCCGAGCAGGCCCGCGCCGACCTGACGGTGATCACCAACCTGATGGAAAGCCGCACTGTTGCCGGCCCCGAGGCCCTGCGCCAGCGCATGCTCGAAGTGACCAGCACCGCGCACATGTGGCCGAGCAAAGACTTCTTCCTGGCCAAGCGCGCCGAGCTCAAGGCCCGCCACCACAAGTACAACGACACCGAGTACAACCTCGAACCCAACGTCAAGGGCTCACCAGGCGGCCTGCGCGATATCCAGACGGTGCTATGGGTGGCCCGCCGCCAATATGGCACCCTCAACCTGCACGCACTGGCCGGCGAAGGCTTCTTGTTGGAAAGCGAGAACGAGTTGCTGGCCTCGTCCCAGGACTTTTTATGGAAGGTGCGCTATGCCCTGCACATGCTGGCCGGGCGCGCCGAGGACCGCCTGCTGTTCGACCACCAGCGCAGCATCGCTGCGCTGCTGGGTTACAGCGACGACAACCCGAAGCGGGCGATCGAGCAGTTCATGCAGCAGTACTACCGGGTGGTGATGAGCATCAGCCAGCTGTGCGACCTGATTATCCAGCACTTCGAGGAGGTCATCCTTGCCGATGACGACAGCGGCACCACCCAGCCGCTGAACGCGCGCTTCCGCCTGCATGACGGCTATATAGAAGCCACCCGGCCGAACGTGTTCAAGCGCACGCCATTCGCCATGCTGGAAATCTTCGTGCTGATGGCCCAGCACCCCGAGATCAAGGGCGTACGGGCCGATACCGTGCGCCTGCTGCGCGAACACCGGCACCTGATCGACGACACCTTCCGCACCGATATCCGCAACACCAGCCTGTTCATCGAGCTGTTCAAGTGCGAAATCGGCATCCACCGCAACCTGCGGCGCATGAACCGCTACGGCATCCTTGGCCGCTACCTGCCGGAATTCGGCCTGATCGTCGGGCAAATGCAGCACGACCTGTTCCATATCTATACGGTCGATGCGCACACCCTCAACCTCATCAAGCACCTGCGCAAACTGCAATACACACCGGTGTCCGAAAAATTCCCGCTGGCCAGCAAGCTCATGGGGCGCCTGCCCAAGCCCGAGTTGATCTACCTGGCCGGCCTGTACCACGACATCGGCAAAGGCCGCCAAGGTGACCATTCCGAGCTGGGCGCAGTGGATGCGCAAAAGTTTTGCGAGCGCCACCAGTTGCCGGCCTGGGATAGCCGGCTGATCGTCTGGCTGGTGCAGAACCACCTGGTGATGTCGACCACCGCCCAGCGCAAGGACTTGTCCGACCCGCAGGTGATCAACGATTTTGCCCTGCATGTGGGCGACGAGACGCGCCTGGACTACCTGTACGTGCTGACCGTGGCCGACATCAACGCCACCAACCCCAGCCTGTGGAATTCGTGGCGGGCCAGCCTGCTGCGCCAGCTCTACACCGAAACCAAGCGCGCCCTGCGCCGCGGCCTGGAAAACCCGCTGGACCGCGAAGAGCAGATTCGCCAGACCCAGTCCGCCGCACTGGACATCCTCGTGCGCGAGGGCACCGACCCGGACGACGTCGAGCAACTGTGGTCGCAGCTGGGCGATGACTACTTCCTCAAGCACAACGCCGCCGACGTCGCCTGGCACAGCGACGCGATCCTTCAGCAGCCAGCCGATGGCGGGCCGCTGGTGCTGATCAAGGAAACCACCCAGCGCGAGTTCGAGGGGGGCACGCAAATCTTCATCTATGCCCCCGACCAGCACGATTTCTTCGCCGTGACGGTGGCCGCCATGTCACAGCTGAACCTGAACATTCATGACGCGCGGATCATTACCTCAAGCAGCCAGTTCACCCTCGACACCTACATCGTGTTGGACAACGACGGCGGCTCGATCGGCGACAACCCGCAACGGGTCAGGCAGATTCGCGATGGCCTTACCGAAGCACTGCGCACCCCCGAGGACTACCCGGCCATCATTCAACGGCGGGTACCGCGCCAGCTGAAGCACTTCGACTTCCCGCCGCAGGTGACCATCCTCAACGACGCCCAGCGGCCGGTGACCATCCTCGAAATCACCGCACCGGATCGCCCTGGCCTGTTGGCCCGGCTCGGGCGCATCTTCCTGGAGTTCGACCTGTCGCTGCAGAACGCCAAGATCGCCACCCTTGGCGAGCGGGTGGAAGACGTGTTCTTCATTACCGATGCCGACAACCAGCCGCTGTCCGACCCGCAGCTGTGCAGCCGCCTGCAGGAGGCCATCGTCCAGCAGCTTCAGGCCGGCCAGGCCAACGATGCCAGCCCTACCCGCGTGACCTTTTAACGACTAGACGATTGACGAGACCTTGCGCCGATGAACCATGCCTTGACCCAGCTTCAGCCCTACCCGTTCGAGAAACTCCGCGCCCTGCTAGGCAGCGTGAAGCCGGCGGCGGACAAACGCGCCATTGCCCTGTCGATCGGTGAGCCGAAGCACGAATCGCCGGCGTTCGTCGCCCAGGCCTTGGCCGACAACCTCGACAAGCTGGCGGTATACCCCAGCACCATCGGCCTGCCAGCCCTGCGCCAGGCCATCGGCCAGTGGTGCGAGCAGCGCTTTGGCGTGCCGGCCGGCTGGCTGGACGCCGATCGCCACATCCTGCCGGTAAACGGCACCCGTGAAGCACTGTTCGCCTTCACTCAGGCCGTGGTCAACCGTGCCGAGGATGGCCTGGTAGTCAGCCCGAACCCGTTCTACCAAATCTACGAAGGCGCAGCGCTGCTGGCCGGCGCCACCCCGCACTACCTGCCGTGCCTGGAAGACAACGGCTTCAACCCCGACTTCGACAGCGTGCCAGCCGAGGTGTGGAAACGTTGCCAGATTCTGTTCCTGTGCTCACCAGGCAACCCCACTGGCGCGCTGGTGCCGATGGCCACCCTGAAGCAGCTGATTGCCCTGGCTGACGAGCACGACTTCGTGATCGCCGCCGACGAGTGCTACAGCGAGCTGTACTTCGACGAAGACGCCCCGCCACCGGGCCTGCTGACCGCCTGTGCCGAACTGGGCCGCAGCGACTTCAAGCGCTGCGTGGTGTTCCATAGCCTGTCCAAGCGCTCCAACCTGCCAGGCCTGCGCTCGGGCTTCGTGGCCGGTGACGCCGACATCATCAAGCCGTTCCTGCTGTACCGCACCTACCATGGCTGTGCCATGCCGGTACAAACCCAGCTGGCCAGCATCGCCGCCTGGCAGGACGAGGCACATGTGCGCGAGAACCGTGACCAGTACCGCGCCAAGTACGCTGCCGTGCTGGATATCCTGCAGCCGGTGCTGGATGTGCAGCGCCCGGATGGCAGCTTCTACCTGTGGGCCAAGGTGCCGGGCGGTGATGCCGAATTCACCCGCGACCTGTTCGAGGCCCAACATGTGACGGTTGTGCCGGGGTCGTACCTGTCGCGTGAAGTGGATGGCGTGAACCCCGGTGCCGGGCGTGTGCGCATGGCCCTGGTGGCACCGCTGGCCGAATGCATCGAGGCGGCGGAGCGGATTCGCGCATTCCTGCAGAATCGCTGATCGCCCAATTCGCGGGCATGCCCGCTCCCGCCAGTACAGCGCAAGCCGAGAAAGCAGCGCAGTACCCGTGGGAGCGGGCAAGCCCGCGAAGGGCTGCAGAGCAGGCCCTGGGTGCTACTTGACAGCCCCCAGGTTCGCCTCACTCATATCCAGCTCCCCCAGCACCTGCCGCACCACTTCATCCCCAACCTGATGCTGGCGATGCAGGTTGTACAGCTCCAGCCGCTGCGCCCGCAGCGCCCGCAAGCGCAAACGCCGCTCCAGCAAATCCATCTGTTCAGCCAGGGCCTTGGCCTCTGCACTGTCGTTGTAACTGTCCAGTTCATCCCGATACTCCGCCATAAGCCGCGCCTTGAGTTCGGCCGCCAGGGTCGCCTGGGCCGCATCCTGTGGCGCGTTGGCATCGATCAGTTCTTCAGCCTCCAGCGCATGGATAGCCGCTTCGGCGGTGCGCCGCCACGCCTCCTGCACCTCCTGATGCAGCCGCTCGTCCGGGCTTTTGGTAATGCCGCGCAGCAAGATCGGCAGGGCAATGCAGGCACTGATCAGCGATAAGAGGATGACCCCGGCAGCAATGAAGATCAGCAAGTCTCGCTCTGGGAAGGCCTTGCCCGCCCCCATCAGCAACGGCACCGACATCACACCCGCCAAGGTGACCGCACCGCGCACGCCGCCCAAGGTCAACAGCCAGCAGGAGCGCGCCGTAGGCATCAGCACCAGCGCCGGTTTGCCCCGCCAGCGGCGCACCCAGGCAATCGAGCGCCAGATGCTCTGTACCCAAATGAACCGCAGCAGGATCAGCGCGGCAAAGATCGCCAGTACATCCAGGCAGCGGTAGGCCAGCGTCGGCCAAACGGTTGCTTCATGGCTGACCACGGCCTTGATGATGTCTGGTAGTTGCAGGCCCAACAGCAGGAAGATCAGGCCATTGAAGGCAAACTCCAGCAACGACCAGACGCTGCGGTTGAGCAGGCGGGTACTGGTCTGCCGTGGCAGTAGGTCCAGCCAGCTTTGCATCATGCCGGCCGCTACCGCCGAGAGGATGCCCGACACGCCCAGGCGCTCGGCCAGCACATAGGCAGCGAACGGCAACAGCAGCATGAACACCACGTGGGTAGCCGGGTCATCCCAGCCGCGAGCGATCATCCAGGCACGCAAGCGGCCGATCAGCCAGCTGAGTGCCACGCCCACCGCGAGGCCGCCAAGGGCAACCAGGACGAAGCTGAAACTGGCGTCAGCCAGCGAGAACCCCCCGGTGATCGCCGCCGCCAAGGCGAACTTGAAGGTCACCAGGCCCGTGGCATCGTTCATCAAGGCCTCGCCCTGCAGCATGTGCATCAGCGGGGTAGGCAGCCGGTCCTGGGCAATGGCCGAGACCGCCACGGCGTCAGTCGGCGATAGTACCGCTGCCAAGGCAAAGGCCACCGGCAGCGGGATGCTCGGCAGCAGCCAGTGAATGAAGTAGCCGGCCCCGACCACGGTGAACAGCACCAGGCCCACGGCCAACGCCACTACTGGCCCACGAATGCGCCACAACTCGCGCTTGGGAATACGCCAGCCGTCAGCGAACAGCAGCGGCGGCAGGAACAGGAACAGGAACAGCTCAGGGTCAAGGGCCACATGCAGGCCCAGCGTCGGCCACGCCAGCAAGGCGCCGGCGGCAATCTGCACCAGCGGCAAGGGCAGCGGAATCATACGGCCGACCAGCTTCGACAGGCTGACCAGGGTCAGCAGGATGAGGACGGTGTAGGCGGACTGCATCCGGTAAGGCTTCCTTTGTGAACCAGAAACGACAACAGGGCGAAACATCGCCATTGAAACAATATGTTAGCGGCGATCGGCGATTCGGGGCCGCTGCACGATAGTCGCAGGTGGCGGGGGAATATGTAACATGATGATACCCAGCAATCGCGACTGACGCTGGTGCGCACCATGCGCCGAATCTGGCTCAACCTGCAGACCACCTTCGATCTACGCACCGCCGAACAGCAACATGGTGATGAGATCATTGGGTCGGTACAACGCCTGGTTGCTTGAACACACCTTGACCAATAGACATGGGCGCCATAGGCGTGGCGTCGCGAGGATCGTTCCCGCATAATCCCGCGACTGACATCGAAAAATGGAGAGATTGGGGCAACCTGTGACCCCAATGCACACAATGACCTACACGCTCTACGGCATCAAAGCCTGCGACACCATGAAAAAGGCACGTACCTGGCTCGAAGACCAGGCCATCGCCTACGAATTCCACGATTACAAAACCCAAGGCATCGACCGTGACAGCCTGAACCGTTGGTGCGACGAACACGGCTGGGAAGTCATCCTCAACCGTGCCGGCACCACCTTCCGCAAGCTGGACGACGCCAGCAAGGCCGACCTCGACCAGGCCAAGGCCGTTGAGTTGATGCTGGCCCAGCCGTCGATGATCAAGCGCCCAGTGCTCGACCTTGGCGCGCGTACACTGGTGGGCTTCAAGCCCGACCTGTACGCCGCTGCCCTGGCCTGAGCCCCTACCCTATTTCGCACGAGGTAATCACATGTCCAATACCCTGTTCAGCCTGGCCTTCGGCGTCGGCTCCCAGAACCGCCAGGGCGCCTGGCTGGAAGTGTTCTACGCACAACCGCTGCTCAACCCGAGCGCCGAAGTGGTTGCCGCTGTAGCCCCTGTTCTCGGTTACCAAGGTGGCAACCAGGCCATCGCCTTCAGCAACGCCCAGGCCGCCCAACTGGCCGAAGCCCTGAAAGGCGTGGACGCCGCCCAGGCCGCCCTGCTGACCCGCCTGGCCGAAAGCCACAAGCCGCTGGTTGCCACCCTGCTGGCCGAAGATGCCGCGCTGACCTCGACCCCAGAGGCTTACCTCAAGCTGCACCTGCTGTCGCACCGCCTGGTCAAGCCACACGGCGTAAGCCTGGCGGGTATCTTCCCGCTGCTGCCGAACGTGGCCTGGACCAACCGCGGCGCGGTCGACCTGGCCGAGCTTGCCGAGCTGCAACTGGAAGCGCGCCTGAAAGGCGAGCTGCTGGAAGTATTCTCGGTGGACAAGTTCCCGAAAATGACCGACTACGTGGTGCCAGCCGGCGTGCGTATCGCCGACACCGCCCGTGTGCGCCTGGGCGCCTACATCGGCGAAGGCACCACCATCATGCACGAAGGCTTCGTCAACTTTAACGCCGGCACCGAAGGCCCGGGCATGATCGAAGGCCGCGTGTCCGCTGGCGTGTTCGTCGGCAAGGGCTCGGACCTGGGCGGCGGCTGCTCGACCATGGGCACCCTGTCCGGTGGCGGCAACATCGTCATCAAGGTCGGCGAAGGCTGCCTGATCGGCGCCAACGCCGGTATCGGTATCCCACTGGGCGACCGCAACACCGTCGAAGCCGGCCTGTACATCACCGCCGGCACCAAGGTGAACCTGCTGGACGAAAACAACGAGCTGGTCAAGGTGGTGAAGGCCCGCGACCTGGCTGGCCAGACCGACCTGCTGTTCCGCCGCAACTCGCTGAACGGTGCGGTGGAGTGCAAGACCCACAAGTCGGCCATCGAGCTGAACGAGGCGCTGCACGCGCACAACTGAGAATCCTTCAGGCCCTGTACACGCGAGCTTGCTCGCGAACAGCGCATTCTCAGCGTTTGAAATGTTAAGATCGGGTCTGGCACCACGCCAGACCCGATTTTCATTCCAGGCCCCGCGACCATGTTCCAGCCCTCCCCCTGGCGTGCCGATTTCCCCGCCATCGCCGCCTTGCAACGGCAGCACCAGACCTACCTGGACAGCGCCGCAACCACTCAGAAACCTCAAGCCCTGCTCGATGCCCTGAGCCATTACTACGGCCATGGTGCAGCCAACGTGCACCGTGCCCAGCACCTGCCCGGCGCACTGGCGACCCAGGCCTTCGAAACCAGCCGCGACAAGGTCGCCGCCTGGCTCAATGCCGCAGACTCACGGCAGATCATCTTCACCCACGGCGCTACCTCGGCGCTAAACCTGCTGGCCTATGGGCTGGAACACCGCTACGAGGCCGGTGACGAAATTGCCGTCAGCGCCCTGGAGCACCATGCCAACCTGCTGCCCTGGCAACAGCTGGCGCGCCGGCGCAACCTGCGTCTGGTGGTACTGCCTGTGGATGCCCACGGCCACATCGACCTAGACCAGGCACTGCAACTGATCGGCCCACGCACCCGGGTGCTGGCGGTAAGCCAGCTGTCCAACGTGCTGGGTACCTGGCAGCCGCTGCCGGCGCTGCTGGCTCACGCCCGCGCCCAAGGCGCACTGACCGTGGTCGACGGCGCCCAGGGCGTGGTGCATGGCCGCCATGATGTGCAGCAACTGGGCTGCGACTTCTATGTATTCTCTAGCCACAAACTGTACGGCCCGGAAGGCGTCGGCGTGCTGTACGGCCGCAGTCAGGCACTGGAACTGTTGCGCCATTGGCAGTTTGGCGGCGAAATGGTGCAGTTGGCCGAGTACCAAAGCGCCAGCTTCCGCCCGGCGCCACTGGGGTTCGAGGCGGGCACCCCGCCGATCGCCGGGGTAATTGGCCTGGGCGCGACCCTGGACTACCTGGCCAGCCTTGATGCCCAGGCGCTCGCAGCCCATGAAACCAGCTTGCACCAGCACCTGCTGCGTGGCTTGGCGGACCGGGATGGTGTGCGCATCCTCGGCACGCCACAGGCGGCCCTTGCCAGTTTTGTCATCGACGGCGTGCACAACGCCGACATCGGCCATTTGCTAACCGAGCAAGGTATTGCCGTGCGGGCCGGGCACCACTGTGCCATGCCGCTGCTCAAGGGGTTGGGGTTGGAGGGCGCAATTCGGGTATCGCTGGGGCTGTACAACGACAGCGACGACTTGCAGCGTTTCTTCGACGCGCTGGACCAGGGCCTGGAGCTGTTGCGATGAGCCTGCCGGAACAGGCGCGCCAGGCGCTGGAAGCGTTTGCGCAGGCCAAGGGCTGGGAACAGCGTGCGCGGCTGCTGATGCAGTGGGGCGACCGGTTGGAGCCGCTGGCGGACAGCGAAAAGACCGAGGCCAACCGGGTGCATGGCTGCGAAAGCCTGGTATGGCTGGTGGCCGAGCAGATCGTGGGGGTGTGGCGGTTCAAGGCCAGCAGCGATGCGCGCTTGTTGCGGGGGCTGCTGGCGTTGTTGCTGGTGCGGGTGCAGGGATTAAACCGTAAAGAACTGGCCGGGGTTGATCTGCGTGAGTGGTTCACTCAGCTGGGGCTGGAGCGCCAACTGTCGCCTTCGCGCAGCAATGGCCTGCATGCGGTGTTGCAGCGGATGGCGGAGTTGGCGTCCAGCCGCTGAATCGGTGCTGGCTTCTTCGCGGGCTTGCCCGCGAAAAAGCCCACGCAGTCTATTCAGGCTTGACCCGCTCCGAGGGCCGCCGCGCCCCGGCCACCAGCTTTTCCACCGCCTTGCTCGCCGCCACCATGCCAAAGGTCGCGGTCACCATCATCACCGCGCCAAAGCCCCCCGAGCAGTCCAGCCGCACACCTTCACCGACAAAGCTCTTTTGCAGGCAAACGCTGCCGTCCCCCTTGGGATAACGCAGCTGTTCACTGGAGAACACGCACGGCACGCCATAGTTGCGGCTGACATTGCGCGAGAAGTTGTAGTCGCGGCGCAGGGTGGAACGCACCCGTGAGGCCAGCGGGTCGTTGAAGGTTTTGTTCAGGTCGGCGACCTGGATCTGCGTCGGGTCGATCTGCCCTCCGGCACCACCGGTGGTGACGATGGCGATCTTGCGCCGCCGGCACCAGGCAATCAGCGCGGCCTTGGCCATGACGCTGTCGATGCAGTCGATCACGCAGTCGAGGTTTTCAGTGATGTATTCGACCATGGTGTCGCGGGTGACGAAGTCGGCCACCGCATGCACCGTGCAAGCCGGGTTGATCGCCCGCAGGCGCTCGGCCATGACCTCGACCTTGGCCCGCCCCACTTGCCCTTCCAGGGCATGGGCCTGGCGGTTGGTGTTGCTGACGCAGACATCGTCGAGGTCGAACAGGGTGATCTCGCCCACGCCACTGCGGGCCAGCGCTTCGGCCGCCCAGGAACCTACCCCGCCAATACCGACCACCGCCACATGGGCCTGGCCCAGGCGGTGCAGCCCCTGGTCGCCGTACAGCCGGGCAACGCCGGCGAAGCGTGGATCTTCTGTGCTCATGTTCATACCCCAAAAAACCGGCGCGCATTATATGCCAGTGGGCCCTTGGCCTGCATCGTTAGGAAAGAGACTACTAACCCTGCTTTAATGTCCTACCACTTCGACACATATGGACGACAATGTCTTCACGTAAATTCGGCTTGAACCTGGTCGTGGTCCTGGCCATTGCCGCGTTGTTCACCGGGTTCTGGGCACTGATCAATCGCCCGGTTTCCGCGCCTGCCTGGCCAGAGCAGATCTCTGGCTTTTCGTATTCGCCGTTCCGCCTGGGTGAAAGCCCGCAGAAGGGCCAGTACCCCACTGACGACGAGATGCGCCAAGACCTGGAGCAGTTGAGCAAACTGACCGACAGCGTGCGTATCTACACCGTGGAGGGCACCCAGGCGGATATCCCGCGCCTGGCCGAAGAATTCGGCCTGCGGGTGACCCTGGGGATCTGGATCAGCCCGGACCTGGAGCGCAACGAGCGCGAAATCGCCACGGCCATCCAGCTGGCCAACACCTCGCGCAGCGTGGTGCGGGTAGTGGTTGGCAACGAGGCACTGTTCCGTGAAGAAGTCACGCCGGAAAACCTGATCAAATACCTGGACCGAGTACGCGCAGCGGTCAAGGTGCCGGTGACCACCAGTGAGCAGTGGCACATCTGGAAGGAAAACCCAGAGCTGGCCAAGCACGTCGACTTGATTGCCGCGCACATCCTGCCGTACTGGGAGTTCGTGCCGATGAAGGATTCGGTCGAATTCGTGCTCGACCGCGCCCGCGAGCTGAAGCACCAGTTCCCGCGCAAACCGCTGCTGCTCTCGGAAGTCGGCTGGCCGAGTAACGGGCGCATGCGCGGTGGTGCCGACGCCACCCAGGCCGACCAGGCCATTTACTTGCGTACCCTGGTCAACACCCTCAACCGGCGTGGCTACAATTATTTTGTCATCGAAGCCTATGACCAGCCATGGAAGGCCAGCGACGAAGGCTCGGTGGGCGCCTACTGGGGCGTGTACAACGCCGAGCGCCAGCAAAAATTCAACTTCGACGGCCCGGTAGTGGCGATCCCACAGTGGCGGGCCCTGGCGGTGGCCTCGGTGGTGCTGGCGATGATTGCCCTGATGGTGCTGTTCATCGACGGCTCAGCCCTGCGCCAGCGCGGCCGCACCTTCCTGACCTTCATCACGTTCCTGTGTGGGTCGGTGCTGGTGTGGATCGCCTACGACTACAGCCAGCAATACAGCACCTGGTTCAGCCTGACCGTGGGCGTGCTGCTGGCCCTCGGCGCGCTGGGGGTGTTCATCGTGCTGCTCACCGAGGCCCACGAGCTGGCCGAAGCGGTGTGGATACACAAGCGCCGCCGCGAGTTCTTGCCGGTGCAGGCCGACAGTGCCTACCGGCCCAAGGTGTCAGTGCATGTACCGTGCTACAACGAGCCACCGGAGATGGTGAAACAGACCCTCGACGCCCTGGCCACGCTGGACTACCCCGACTACGAAGTGCTGGTGATCGACAACAACACCAAGGACCCGGCCGTGTGGGAGCCGCTCAAGGCGCATTGCGAGAAACTCGGCGAGCGCTTCAAGTTCTTCCACGTCGCGCCCCTGGCCGGTTTCAAGGGCGGTGCCCTCAACTACCTGCTCCCGCACACCGCCAAGGACGCCGAAGTGATTGCAGTGATCGACTCGGACTACTGCGTCGACCGCAACTGGCTCAAGCACATGGTGCCGCACTTCGCCGACCCGAAAATTGCCGTGGTGCAGTCGCCGCAGGACTACCGCGACCAGCACGAAAGCGCCTTCAAAAAGCTGTGTTACAGCGAATACAAGGGCTTCTTCCACATCGGCATGGTCACCCGCAACGACCGTGACGCGATCATCCAACACGGCACCATGACCATGACCCGGCGCAGCGTGCTGGAAGAGCTGGGCTGGGCCGAGTGGTGCATCTGCGAGGACGCCGAACTGGGCCTGCGCGTGTTCGAGAAGGGCCTGTCGGCCGCCTACGCCCACAACAGTTACGGCAAGGGCCTGATGCCCGACACCTTCATCGACTTCAAGAAGCAACGCTTCCGCTGGGCGTACGGCGCCATCCAGATCATCAAGCACCACGCCAGCGCCCTGCTGCGCGGCAAGGGCAGCGAGCTGACCCGTGGCCAGCGCTACCACTTCCTGGCCGGCTGGCTGCCGTGGATCGCCGATGGCATGAACATCTTCTTCACGGTCGGCGCGCTGCTGTGGTCGGCGGCGATGATCATCGTGCCGCACCGGGTCGACCCGCCGCTGATGATCTTCGCCATCCCGCCGCTGGCACTGTTCTTCTTCAAGGTCGGCAAGATCATCTTCCTCTACCGCCGCGCAGTAGGGGTGAACCTGAAGGATGCCTTTGCCGCGGCGCTAGCGGGGCTGGCGCTGTCGCACACCATTGCCAAGGCAGTGCTGTATGGGTTCTTTACCAGCAGCATGCCGTTCTTCCGCACGCCCAAGAACGCCGACAGCCATGGCCTGCTGGTGGCGATTGCCGAAGCGCGCGAAGAGCTGTTCATCATGTTGCTGCTGTGGGGTGCGGCGCTGGGCATCTTCCTGGTACAAGGGCTGCCGAGCTCGGACATGCGCTTCTGGGTGGCGATGCTGCTGGTGCAGTCGTTGCCGTACCTGGCGGCGTTGGTGATGGCTTTGCTGTCGTCACTGCCCAAGCCCGGGGAAAAGGCCGCCGAGGCGCAGCAGGCTTGAGATTTGGGGGCTGCTTTGCAGCCCATTCGCGGGCACGCCCGCTCCCACAGGTCCGTCACAGACATTCAGAGCTGTTAAGTACCTGTGGAAGCGGGCGTGCCGGCGAATGGGCCGTGCCGCCTGAAACCATTTGATATAAGATAACGCCCCTCAGATTTCCCCGCCTTGCCTTGCCCCGGAGTTCCCCATGACGGCCCCTGCCGAGCTCTCGCCTACCCTTCAACTGGCCTGCGACCTGATCCGTCGCCCCTCGGTCACCCCCGTCGACGCCGACTGCCAGGCGCAGATGATGAACCGCCTGGGCGCGGTGGGCTTCCAGCTGGAGCCGATGCGCATTGAAGATGTCGACAACTTCTGGGCCAGCCACGGCACCCAGGACGGCCCGGTACTGTGCTTCGCCGGCCACACCGACGTGGTGCCCACCGGCCCGGTGCAGCAATGGCAGCATGAACCGTTCGAAGCGCTGATCGACGCCGATGGCATGCTCTGCGGCCGTGGCGCCGCCGACATGAAAGGCAGCCTGGCGTGCATGGTGGTCGCCAGCGAGCGCTTCGTGCAGGACTACCCGAACCACCGCGGCAAGGTCGCCTTCCTGATTACCAGCGACGAGGAAGGCCCGGCTCACCACGGTACCAAGGCCGTGGTCGAGCGCCTGAAGGCGCGCAACCAGCGCCTGGACTGGTGCATCGTCGGCGAGCCATCCAGCACCACCCTGCTGGGTGACGTGGTCAAGAACGGCCGCCGTGGCTCGCTGGGTGCCAAGCTGACCGTGCGCGGCAAGCAGGGCCATGTGGCTTACCCGCACCTGGCGCGCAACCCGATCCACCTGGCCGCCCCGGCCCTGGCGGAGCTGGCAGCCGAACACTGGGATGAAGGCAACGCGTTCTTCCCTCCGACCAGCTTCCAGATCTCCAACCTCAATTCTGGCACTGGCGCCACCAACGTGGTCCCGGGCGAGCTGACCGCACTGTTCAACTTCCGTTTCTCCACCGAGTCGACCGTCGAAGGCCTGCAGGCGCGGGTATCGGCCATTCTCAACAAGCATGAACTGGACTGGTCGATCGACTGGGCCTTGTCGGGCCTGCCGTTCCTCACCGAACCGGGCGAACTGCTGGACGCCGTTTCGGCCAGCATCAAGGGCGTCACCGGCCGCGACACCCAGCCGTCCACCAGCGGTGGCACCTCCGATGGCCGCTTCATCGCCACCATGGGCACCCAGGTGGTCGAGCTTGGCCCGGTCAACGCCACCATCCACCAGGTCGACGAGCGGATCCTGGCCAGCGACCTCGACCTGCTGACCGAAATCTACTACCAGACCCTGGTCCGGTTGCTCGCCTGATGCTCGCCTGCCCTCTTTGCCAGGCGCCCCTGAGCCGGCTCGACAACGGTGTGGCCTGCCCAGCCGGCCACCGCTTCGACCGCGCCCGCCAGGGTTACCTGAACCTGCTGCCAGTGCAGCACAAGAACAGCCGCGACCCGGGTGACAACCAAGCCATGGTCGAGGCCCGTCGCGACTTCCTCGAGGGTGGCTACTACGCGCCGGTCGCTAGCCGCCTGGCCGAACTTGCCGCCGAGCGCCAACCCGGCGCCTGGCTGGACATTGGTTGCGGCGAAGGTTACTACACCGCGCAACTCGCCCAAGCGCTGCCGAACGCCGACGGCTACGCGTTGGACATTTCCCGCGAAGCGGTGAAGCGCGCTTGCCGCCGGGCACCGGACGTAACCTGGATGGTCGCCAGCATGGCCCGTGTGCCGTTGGCCGACGCCAGCTGCCAGTTCATCGCCAGCGTGTTCAGCCCGCTGGACTGGGCCGAGGCCAAACGCCTGCTCAGCCCTGGCGGCGGGCTGATGCGTGTAGGGCCGACCAGCGGCCACCTGATGGAATTGCGCGAGGTGCTCTACGATGAAGTGCGCCCTTACGCCGACGACAAGCACTTGGCCCTGGTCCCTGAAGGCATGGTCCATGCCCACAGCGAAACCCTCGCGTTCCGCCTGAGCCTGGCCGCGCCCAAGGCCCGCGCCGACTTGCTGGCCATGACTCCGCACGGCTGGCGCGCCAGCGCCGAAAAACGTGCCCGGGTAATCGACCAGCCCGAACCGTTCGACGTCACGGTTTCCATGCGTTATGACTATTTCGTGCGCCAAGACTGAGCACACCCGGAGCCCTTATGCGCCAACCTGATATCGAGATTTACCTGAAGGACGCCGACGTCGACCACAAGCAAGTTGCCGAGTGGCTCGCCCAGGCGATCGGCCCGTGCAGCGAGTGGAAGCAGAGAGGCCAGACGTTCAAATGCCAGGCCGGTAACATTCCGGTCACTTGGTTACCCAAGGCTGTAGGGAAATGGAACAGCCTGTACCTGGAAAGCGACCAGACGCCGTGGGCCGATGACGTCGCCTGCGCCCGTGCCGCCTTCGCCGCACTGGGTGTGGAAGTGCGCTGCGCGCCGGGTGGCTGGGTGGAGGAAGATGGGGAAGAAGATGCCGACCGCTGGGTCCGCATCAGCGCCGACGGTGAAGAGGAAATCACCTGGCGTACATGAAGCTGCACGTTGCTGGTTTCTGTAGGAGCGGGCTTGCCTGTACCATCCACCGTGGTGGCTGCTTCGCGGGCAAGCCCGCTCCTACGGCTTGAAACTAGAGGTTCAGAGGCCCACTACGTCTTCGGCTTGCAGGCCTTTCTGGCCTTGCACGCAGGCGTATTCCACCCGCTGCCCTTCGACCAGGGTACGATGCCCCTCACCGCGGATCGCCCGATAGTGGACGAACACATCCGCACCACCTTCGCGCTGAATGAAGCCATAACCCTTGGCATCGTTGAACCACTTTACATTCCCAGTCTCACGAGACGACATCTGAACTACTCCGGTTTTTTTATTGTGAAGATCGCCTTGCAGACACGAGGTCACCGCCCCGTGCCGACGCCGCTTGCTGAAATATCCTGCAAGTGGCAGGCCGAGTATATGACACAGAACAAAAAAGATTGATGACGGACACGCTGTTGGCCGATTTTTGCTGAACTTACGCCGATACGGCAGACTAATGCCCTGGATACTCACCTGAACATCACACCCAGGGCACACACCCCATGACCCGTTCCCCCCTGCGCCGCCTGATCTTCGGCGCCCTGCGTCGCCTGTTGTACCTGTGGGTGCGCTCCGAAACCATCAACCAATCTTCGCTCACCCTCAAGCTCGACCGCAGCCGCCCAGTGTTCTATGCCCTGCCGTCGCCCGCGCTTACCGACCTGGCCGTGCTTGACCATGAATGCACCAAAGCGGGGCTGCCACGCCCAGTGCTGCCAGTAGCGGTCGGCCCGCTGCAGGAGCCTGCCGCATTCTTCTACCTCACCCCCGACCCGGACTGGCTCGGCCGCCACGACAAACGCGGCGCCCCGCCCACGCTCGAACGCCTGGTCGCTGCCATTAGCCAACATGCCGAGGAAGATGCGCAGATTATCCCGGTCAGCGTGTTCTGGGGCCAAACCCCGGCCAGTGAATCCAGCCCCTGGAAGCTGCTGTTCGCCGACAGCTGGGCGGTTACTGGGCGCCTGCGCCGGTTGCTGACCGTGCTGATACTAGGGCGCAAGACCCGCGTGCAGTTCTCCGCACCAATTCACCTGCGCGAACTGGTGCAGCACAACAAAGGCCACGAGCGCACCGTGCGCATGGCCCAGCGCCTGATGCGCGTGCATTTTCGCAACCTCAAAACTGCCGTCATCGGCCCCGACATCTCGCACCGGCGCATCCTGGTCAAGGGCTTGGTCCACGCGCCCCAGGTACGCCAGGCCATCGTCGACGAAGCGCAGCGCGAGAGCCTGCCGCTGGCCAAGGTCGAAGCCCAGGCACTGCGCTATGGTAACGAGATCGCCTCGGACTACACCTACACCGCCATCCGCTTCCTCGAAGTGGTACTGAGTTGGTTCTGGAACAAGATCTACGACGGCATCAAGGTCAACCATATCGAGCAAGTACAGGGCATCGCCCCCGGCCACGAAGTGATCTACGTGCCGTGCCACCGCAGCCACATCGACTACCTGCTGCTGTCTTACCTACTGTTCCGCAACGGCCTGACCCCGCCGCATGTGGCCGCGGGCATCAACCTCAACATGCCCGTGGTGGGCAACCTGCTGCGCCGCGGTGGCGCATTCTTCATGCGCCGCACGTTCAAGGGCAACCCGCTGTACACCGCAGTGTTCAACGAATACCTGCACACGCTGTACACCAAGGGCTTTCCGGTCGAGTACTTTGTCGAAGGCGGCCGCTCGCGCACCGGGCGCATGCTGCAACCGCGCACCGGGATGCTGGCCATCACCCTGCGCAGCTTCCTGCGCTCGTCGCGCACGCCGATCGTCTTCGTGCCGGTGTATATCGGCTACGAGCGCGTGCTCGAAGGCCGCACCTACCTGGGCGAGCTGCGCGGTGCCAGCAAAAAGAAAGAATCGGTCTTCGACATCTTCAAGGTGTTCGGCGCGCTCAAGCAGCGCTTTGGCCAGGTCTACGTCAACTTCGGCGAGCCGATCCGCCTGGCCGGCTTCCTCGACGAACAGCAGCCCGGCTGGCGTGAGCAGGACCACGGCCCGCAGTACCGCCCGGCCTGGCTCAACGCCACCACCACCCGCCTGGGCGAAACCGTGGCCCGCCACCTCAACGAGGCGGCCGCGATCAACCCGGTCAACCTGGTGGCCCTGGCGTTGCTGTCCACCAGCCGCCTGGCCCTGGACGAACGCGCCCTGACCCGAGTGCTGGACCTGTACCTGGCGCTGTTGCGCCAGGTGCCCTACTCTCCCCACATCACCCTGCCCGACGGCAACGGCCAGGCGCTGATCGAACATGTGCGCAGCATGAACCTGGTGGCCGAGCAGAAGGACGCCTTAGGCCGCATCCTGTACCTGGATGAAGGCAACGCGGTACTGATGACCTATTACCGCAACAACGTGATGCACATCTTCGCCCTGCCGGCGCTGCTGGCCAGCTTCTTCCACAGCAGCTCACGCATGAGCCGCGAACTGCTGGGCCAGTATGTGCACGCGCTGTACCCCTACCTGCAGGCCGAACTGTTCCTGCGCTGGTCGCCAGAGCAGCTGGACGCGGTGATCGACCAGTGGCTGGCCGCGTTGGTCGAGCAGGGGCTGCTGCGCCAGGACCATGACGTGTATATCCGCCCGGCGCCCAGCTCGCGGCAGTTCGTGTTGCTGACCTTGCTCGCTCGCACCATCACCCAAACCCTGCAGCGCTTCTACATGGCGACTTCGCTGCTGCTCAACAGCGGGCAGAACAGCCTCAGCGCCGAAGCGCTGGAAGACCTGTGCGTGATGATGGCGCAGCGCCTGTCGATCCTGCATGGCCTGAACGCCCCGGAGTTCTTCGACAAAACGTTGTTCCGCCATTTCATCCAGACGTTGCTTCAGCAAGGCGTAGTGCACGCCGACGCGCAAGGCAAACTGGGGTACCGCGACAAGCTTGGCGAACTGGCCGAAGGCGTGGCCAAGCGCGTGCTGTCGGCCGAGCTGCGCCTGTCGATTCGCCAGGTGGCGCTGCACCGTGAAGAGGGGATGGAGACCACTTAACCCGGGGGAGACCATGCGAGCTCGCCATGGCATATTCGATCTCACAGGTGCTGCAATTGCAGCGGCAAGCAAGGTTGACAAGCCTTCATCAGCCGGAAAAATCCGGAAACTTATCTGTTTACAAGGAAAGCTTCATGATCCGCACTTCCCTGCGCTTCACCACCCTGTGTGCCGGCCTGCTGCTGTCGGCCAGCGCCCTGGCCCTGTCGCTGGGCGACCTGAGCCAGAAAGACGCCACCGGCGGCCTGAAAGATGCCCTGACCCAAGGTGCACAACTGGCCGTCAAGCAACTGAGCACCCCTGGCGGTTTCAGCAACAACCCGGACGTGCGCATCGAACTGCCGGGCAACCTCGGCAAGGCCGCCAAGGCAATGAAAATGTTCGGCAAGGGTGAACAGGTCGAAGCCCTGGAAACCAGCATGAACAAGGCCGCCGAAGCTGCCGTGCCGCAAGCCCAGGCAATTTTGCTGGATGCCGTGAAGAACATGAGCGTGACCGATGCCAAAGGCATCCTCAGCGGCGGTGACGACTCGGCCACCCAGTACCTGAACAAGAGCAGCCGCGAGCAGATCCGCGCCAAGTTCCTGCCGATCGTCAAGCAGGCCACCGACAAGGTTGGCGTGGCTCAGCAGTACAATGCCTTCGCGGCCCAGGCCAAAGGCTTGGGGCTGGTCAAGGATGACGCCAATATCGAGAACTACGTGACCGAGAAGGCACTGGATGGCCTGTTCGAGATGATTGGCAAGCAGGAGCAGAGCATTCGCCAGAACCCGGCGCAGGCGGCTACCAGCCTGGCCAAGAAGGTGTTTGGCGCCCTCTGAGGCAGATGGGGCCGCTGTGCGGCCCCTTTTTGTGTAGGAGCGGGCTTGCCCGCGAATGGCGGGCCACGCCCTCCCCCGAGCTCCTCAGCCCTTCTTCACCCTGAACCACGCCGCATACAGCGCTGGCAGGAACAACAGGGTCAACACCGTGGCCACGATCAACCCACCCATGATCGCCACTGCCATCGGCCCGTAGAACACGCTGCGCGACAACGGGATCATCGCCAGCACCGCCGCCAGCGCGGTCAGCACGATCGGCCGGAAGCGCCGCACCGTGGCCTCGATGATCGCCTGCCAACGCTCCATCCCCGCCGCAATGTCCTGCTCGATCTGGTCCACCAGGATCACCGAGTTGCGCATGATCATCCCCGCCAGGGCGATGGTACCCAGCATCGCGACAAAGCCGAATGGCTGGCGGAACATCAGCAGGAACAAGGTCACGCCAATCAGCCCCAGCGGCGCAGTGAGGAACACCATCACCGTGCGCGAGAAGCTGCGCAGCTGGATCATCAGCAAGCTCAGCACCACCACCACGAACAGCGGCATGCCAGCATTCACCGACTTCTGCCCGCGCTCAGAGTCCTCTACCGTGCCGCCCACTTGCAGCAGGTAGCCATCTGGCAACTTGGCGCGAATCGACTGCAGGGTCGGCTCGATCTGCTTCACCAGTGTCGCCGGCTGCTCGTTGTCATAGATATCGGCGCGCACGGTCACCGTCGGCAAGCGGTCACGGTGCCAAATAATGCCTTCCTCGAAACCGTACTGTAGGGTCGCCACCTGCGACAGCGCGACGCTCTGGCCGTTATCGGTGGGCAGCGCCAGGCTGCCAAGGTTGCTCAGCTCGCTACGTTCCTGTTGGGTGCCGCGCAGCAGGATTTCGATCAGTTCGTTGTCCTCACGGTACTGGCTGACCGTAGTACCGGTCAGCGAGCTTTGCAGGAAACTCGCCAGATGCGCGGTGCTCACACCCAGGGCACGGGCCCGGTCCTGGTCAATCTCGAGGAACACCGCTTTGCTCGGCTCTTCCCAGTCCAGGTGTACGTTCACCACATGCGGGTTTTCGCGCACCTTGTCGGCCACTTCACGGGCCAGTGCACGGGCCTTCTCGATGTGCTCGCCAGTCACCCTGAACTGCACTGGGTAACCTACGGGCGGGCCGTTTTCCAGGCGGGTGACCCGCGCGCGCAGGTCGGGGAACTGCTGGTCCACGGTGCTGATCAGCCAACTGCGCAAGCGCTCGCGATCTTCCATGGACTGCGCCAGCACGACGAACTGGGCGAAGCTGGCCGCCGGCAATTGCTGGTCCAGCGGTAGGTAGAAGCGCGGCGAACCGGTACCCACGTAAGCCACGTAGTTATCGATGCCCTCCTGCTGCTTGAGCAGGGCCTCCAGTTTTTTGACCTGCGCGGCGGTGTTGGCCAACGAAGCGCCTTCGGCCAGTTTCAGGTCAACCATCAGCTCTGGGCGCCCGGAGGCCGGGAAGAACTGCTGCGGCACGAAGCGGAACAACAGGATGCTGCCGACAAAGGCGGCAATGGTCAGCAAAATTACCGTCTTGCGCCGCCGCACACACCACTCCACCACCCGCCGCACGCGCTGGTAGAACGGTGTGGCGTAGGGGTCTGGCGCATGGCCGCCGTTGCCATGGCGCGCGGCATGCAGCTTGGCCAGGTCGGGCAGCAGGCGCTCGCCCAAGTAGGGCACGAATACCACGGCGGCCACCCACGACGTCAGCAGCGCAATGGTGACCACCTGAAAGATCGAGCGGGTGTATTCACCGGTACTGGAGGCTGCCGTGGCAATCGGAAGGAAGCCCGCCGCCGTGATCAGGGTGCCGGTGAGCATCGGGAAGGCGGTGCTGCTCCAGGCATAACTGGCTGCCTTGAGCCGGTCGTAACCCTGCTCCATCTTGATCGCCATCATCTCTACGGCAATGATCGCGTCATCCACCAACAGCCCCAAAGCCAATACCAGCGCGCCGAGGGAGATCTTGTGCAGGCCGATGCCGAAGTAGTGCATGGCGGCGAAGGTCATGGCCAGCACCAAGGGGATGGCCAGTGCCACCACCAGGCCCGTACGCAGGCCCAGCGAGAAGAAGCTCACCAGCAGCACAATGACCAGCGCCTCGGCCAGTACCTGGACGAACTCGCCGACGCCGGCCTTGACCGCCGCGGGCTGGTCAGAGACCTTGCGCAGCTCCATGCCGGCCGGCAGGCTGCCTGCCAGGCGCTCGAACTCGCCCTCCAAGGCCTTGCCCAGCACCAGGATGTCGCCGCCATCCTTCATTGACACCGCCAGGCCAATGGCGTCCTCGCCCATGAAGCGCATGCGCGGTGCGGGTGGGTCATTGAAGCCGCGGTGCACATCGGCGACATCGCCGATACGGAAAGTGCGGTCACCCACGCGAATGGGGAACTGGCGAATTTGCTCGACGCTGTCGAAACGCCCGCTCACCCGCAACCGCAGGCGCTCGCTGGGCGTTTCGAAAAAGCCTGCGGTGCTGACGGCGTTCTGCTCCTGCAGGGCTTGCTGCACGGCCTCTAGCGGCACACCGAGAGTGGCCAACTTGAGGTTGGACAGCTCGATCCAGACTTTTTCATCCTGCAAGCCGATCAGCTCGACCTTGCCGACGTCCTTGGTCCGCTGCAACTGGATCTGAATACGGTCGGCATAGTCCTTGAGTACCGCGTAGTCGAAGCCCTCACCGGTCAGCGCGTAGATATTGCCGAAGGTGGTGCCGAACTCGTCGTTGAAGAACGGGCCCTGGATTTCCGGCGGCAGGGTGTGGCGGATGTCCGCGACCTTCTTGCGGATCTGGTACCACAGCTGGGGAATGTCCTTGGAATGCAGCGAGTCGCGGGCCATGAAGGTGACCTGGGACTCGCCGGGGCGGGAGAACGAGACGATCCGCTCGTACTCGCCGGTTTCCATCAGCTTTTTCTCGATGCGCTCGGTGACCTGGCGCGACACTTCCTCGGCGGTGGCGCCGGGCCACAAGGTGCGAATGACCATGGCTTTGAAGGTGAACGGCGGATCCTCGCTTTGGCCCAACTTGGTGTAGGACATGGCGCCAATGGCTGCCAGCAGGATCATCAGGAACAGGACGATCTGGCGGTTGCGCAGCGCCCAGGCAGAAAGGTTGAAACCCATCGGGACTTACTCCTTGACCGTCAGGTTCACTACACGGTTGGTGCGGTCCACGGGGCGTACTTCCTGGCCCTCGCGCAAAACATGGCCACCGGCGGCGACCACCCAGTCGCCCGGGGCAAGGCCTTCTAGCACCGGCACGCTGTCGGCGCCATACGCCCCCAAACGCACCACCGCCCGCTCCAGGCGGCTGTCCTTGTTCACCCGCCAAACGTAAGCCTGGCCGTTCTCTGCACTAACCGCCGACAGTGGCACCGCCAACGGAATCAGCCCTTCATGGGCGATGAACACCCGGGCGCTCTGGCCCAGCTCTGCCGGCGTAGCGGCGGTAGTGAATGCGATGCGCGCCGCGAAGGTGCGCGAGCGCGGGTCGGCCGCCGGTGACAGCTCGCGTATGCGCCCCTGGAAGCGCTCTTGCGGGTGCGACCACAGCTCCACGCTCACCGGCTGGCCGACAGCAAAACGGGCGAACTGTTGTTCCGGCAGGCCGATGGCCACTTCCCGCTCGCCGTCGGCGGCCAGGGTAAACACCGTTTGCCCGGCGGCAACCACCTGGCCCACTTCGACCTGACGCTTGGCGATCACCCCGGCCTGCGGAGCGCGCAGCACGGCGTATTCAGCCTGGTTACCGGCCACATCGAACTCGGCCTTGGCCTGCTTCAGGCGGGCTAGACCGGCGCGGTAGAGGTTTTCGGCATTGTCATACTGGGAATGGCTGACCATTTGCCGGTCCAACAGCTTCTGGTAGCGATCGCGCTCGGCGCGCACCAGCGCCAGGTTGGCCTCGGCGGCGGCCAGTTGGGCGCGGTTGGCTTCCAGCTGCAGGCGCACGTCCTGTGGGTCGAGCTCGGCCAGTGGCTGGTCGGCCTTGACCCGCTGGCCCTCCTCGACCAGGCGCTTGCTAACCTTGCCGCCAATGCGGAAGGCCAGCTCCGGCTCGAAGCGCGCACGCACTTCACCGGGGTAACTGTCGGCAGCGGCTTCGGCCGGCTGCGGTTGCACCACCAGCGCCGGGCGGGGCGCGGCAGGCGGGGCGGCTTGCTGGCCGCAAGCAGCCAGAAGCAGTGCGGCAGCGGCGGGCAAAGCGATGGACAAGGCATGGCGCAACATGATGAATCCTTTCCGATGTGCACATTCAATATTTGTACTGACGGGTATATTAAGTCAGCGACGCGGTGCCGGGAAGGGTGTAGGGTGGCTTTTTGCAGGCGTGGCTTTTCACCTTACCCAAGATTCTTTTCATCCAGATTGGACTCACGGTATCAGGCTTGTGGTGTGCTGAGCTGGAACTGATCGTCCGGGCCGTAACTGAATAACAAAAACCACCTCAGCTTGCAGTGCATCTTGGTAACGGACAGACAGCTAATTGCCTTCCAGCACCGACGCCTTAACTTCAGGAGTGTCAGCTCAGCCTTTGGCTACTGGGCGTTTGCTGGCCGGATCCGTATCAATTACGCCCCGCCCAACTGAGTGCTACCAAGGGAATCGGTAGATGGGCTTCAGAGCGCAGAATTCAGAATTCTTATTATTAACAAATAGCCAGACAACTTTATGGCCGGCTCATTTTTCTTAAATCCAACCTCCCAGCGACACACATAAGCCACAGTTCAACAAACGAAAGCTTGATATACAACACGCACAATTAAACGGTTACCCTTCTCACTATCTATTTACTCAATCACCGCTTGCAACCTCGTCATGGCAAACACTTGAGCACCTTATGATGACGAAACTTTTACCGCAAAACCATTACGTTAGACGCTCCTCGAGACACACCCTACGGAACAGCAGCCTATCAGCAGGTGCTTGGTAGCACAGGCAACTCATTAAGATATTCTTTCCAACTAAAGGAAAACTCTACGGATGCCTATCGCCCCCTTTTTCACTTATCGCCAGCCTCAATCAATTAAATAAGAATCGTCTTATGTTTATGTGCGCCACCCTACCGTATCGTGCTCTGGCATTTCGTATCAACTCCCCTTAACCAACATAAGGACATCATAATGAAAAAGCTTTCCCTGGCACTCTTGACCCTGTCTATCCTTTCTGCATCGGGCAGTGTACTGGCTGAAGAACCACCAACTCCAACTAAAGGTGGCAGCGGCAAAATCACCTTCACCGGCAACATCAACAACGACGCCTGTACAGTGGACGGCGCCAATGCTGATCGCTCGATCGCTGTGGATATGGGCAACGTATCGATCAAAGACATGGGGAGTGTTGAAAGCCCGGCGTCTGGCCGTGTAACCACCAGTGCCTTCAATCTCAACGTAAACTGCAATGCGGGCACAAAAGTCTCGATGATTTTCAATGCCAAAGATGGCACGGGCCTGGTCGCCGGCAAGGGAGTCCTAGCTCTGAAGGCAAGCAGCGCCAGTGCAACTGGCGTGGCTATCGCCTTGCTCGATAGCAATGGCAATCTGATCGATCTGGAAAAGAGCCCTAAGATCCAGAGCACTATGCACGGCACCGAAGCTGCGGGTGGTGATACCGAACTCAACTTCTCCGCCGCATACGTGACCACAGGCGCCAAGGGCACCGCTACTGCCGGTGATGGTTCCGCTAGCCTGCCGTTCATCCTGCAATACGAATAAGTCGCAGCGCCTGAACTGTTTTGCGCGAGGCCGTTAGGCCTCGCCGCTGATCTTTTAATACCCCTTTGAATTAAACGGTACACACTATGTTGCGTCGTTCTATTCCCGCATGTCTAGGGTTAGTCAGCATACTCATGGCAAGCCAGGCTATGGCCAGTATTTCGCTGAGCGCCACGCGGATTATATTTGATGGCAACCACAAAGAAGCCAACGTCACCGTGCGCAATGGCGGGAAGGATGTGCTGATTCAATCGTGGGTCGACAACAATGACACCAAGCGCAGCGTACCTTTTTCCGTTACCCCGCCTCTAGTGCGCGTGTTCGCACAGGGACAACAGTTGCTACGCGTGCTGTATGAGGGTGCTGGCATGCCCTCGGACAAAGAATCGGTGGTCTGGCTCAATGTCCAGGAAATTCCCCACGCTGCGCCTGGTGCCAACACCCTGCAACTTGCTGTGCGCCAGCGCATCAAGATTTTCTTTCGGCCTACCGGCCTAACAGGCAATGCCCTGATAGCGCCGACCGAATTGCAGTGGCAATTGCTGCGCCAAGGCGACAATACTTTGTTGCAGGTTATTAATCCAACTTCTTATCACGTATCGATGTCTGACGTAAAACTTGAGACAGATAACAAAACAGAATTAGCAGCTGATTCAGCCATGGTAGCGCCCGGCGAAATGATGACGTTCCGGGTCAAAAAACTCATCAACCACAACAACGTGCGCTTGAGCTTCGGCAGCATCAATGATTATGGCGCACAAAATCATTACACCACAACATTAGCAGACGGCCAGAGCAATACTGCCACCGAAGCGCCGCGAAAGTTCTAACGATTACCGCCAAAGCGTTAACGCCGTGTTCTCGCCATTCGGGATGAAACAGGTTTCCTCGCATGTCTTTCTCTTCCAGCAACAAGCCAACTTATTGCGCCACCCCACGCGCGCGCGCTGCAACTGCTTGCCTGTCGAAGTTGAGCACACTGTCGCTGGCGGTATTTACCGCGCTCCCCGCTCTGGCTGGGCAGAGCGGCAGCGAAGAACAACAACTGTTCGCCTTCAATACTACCTTTCTGCAAGGCGCACCGTCCTCGGTTGACTTGCAACTACTGCTGTCTGCCAACAACGTATTGCCCGGTAACTACCGGGTCGACCTGTACAGCAACGAAGTGCTGGTGGGGCGACGGGATATAGATTTCAACCGCAACCCGACCAGCGGCCGTGTCGAGCCGTGCCTGACTCTGGAGTTGTTGCAACAGTTGGGTATTGACCTGGACAAACTCCAGGCCCAGGGCAAGTTCGACCCGAGCAAACCGCAAAGCTGCTACGACCTGCCGGCGCTGATAGATCAGGCCAGCGTGCGCTATGATTCCGCCCGCCTGCAATTGGCGACCAGCGTACCGCAGGTAGCGATGAAGCGCGGTGCTCGCGGCTACGTCGACCCTGCTTTATGGGATGCTGGTGTACCGGCTGCGTTTATCAACTACCAGTTCAACAGCAGCCGCAGTGCCGGCGATGCCGAAACGCGCATCGTCAACAACCTGGGCCTGCGAAACGGAATCAACCTTGGTGCCTGGCGCTTTCGTAACGAGTCGAACCTGACCAATAGCACCGGTAGCCCGAGCACCTTCAGAAGCAACCGCAGCTACCTGCAGCATGACGTCACGGCCATCAAAGGTCAGTTCAGCGCCGGTGATATTTTCAGCGACGCCGATCTGTTCGACAGCGTGCGCTATCGTGGCGTAAAACTGGCTTCGGACGAAGGCATGCGCGCCGACAGCGAACGAGGCTACGCGCCGATCATCCGTGGCGTGGCGCAGACCAATGCTACTGTAGAAATCCGCCAGAACGACTACATCCTGTACACCGCCAGCGTGCCACCAGGACCGTTCGAGATCAGCGACATCTACCCATCCGGCTCTAACGGCGACCTGCAGATCACCATCATCGAAGCGGACGGCCGCCGCCATGTAACCACCCAAGCTTTTTCGAGCTTGCCTATCATGGTTCGCGAAGGCCAGATCAAATACAGTGTCTCGGCCGGTCGCTACAACAGCAACGCCGACGGCATGGCTACGCCAAATATACTCAGCAGCACGCTGGCCTACGGCATAAACAGCCAGCTCACCGGGATCATTGGCGTACAGGCCAGCGACAATTACAAAGCGCTGTCGCTTGGCGCTGGCAAAAACACGCTGCTAGGCGCCGTATCCCTCGACGTCACTCATTCGAACAGCCGTACCCAGGGGCAAACAACCCAGGGTAATAGCGTGCGCGCCTTGTACGCGAAAACCTTCACGGGTACCGACACCAGCTTCACTCTCGCGGCGTATCGATACTCCACCGAAGGGTTCCGCACGCTGACTGACCATATTCAAGACTTGAGCACCGATCCCAAGCAACGCTCGAGCAACGCGAAGACCCGCACCGACCTGACCATCAACCAGAACATGGGCCGTGACCGCGAACTCGGCAGCCTTTATGTCAACGCCAGCGACCAGCGCTACTGGAACCGCAGCGGCTCGCAGAGCTATTCGGCCGGTTACAGCAATAACTGGGGGAATGCCACCTTCAACGTCGGCATCACCCACACAAGAGACATGGGCTCGCGTTACAGCTCTCCAAACAGCGATACCCAACTCAACCTGTCGGTATCTTTCCCGCTAGGTAGCCGTGCCCGTGCTCCGCACGCGTTCGTCACCACCAGCACGCAAAAAAGCGGCGATAGCACTCAGGTCGGCGTGAACGGCTACCTGTCCGAAACCAGCGACACTTTCTATTCGGTTCAGGGCGGCAACAGCAGCTCCGGCGGCAATAATGCCTCGGTCAACCTGAACACACGCACTTCAGTGGCCGATATCAACTTGGGCTACAGCCAGGGCCGCGGCTACGATTCGCAAAACCTCAACGTTTCCGGCTCGGTAGTTGCCCATGAAGGCGGCATTAACCTTGGCCAGACCGTCGCTGAAACCTTCGCCCTGGCCCAGATACCGGGTGTCAAAGGCGCCAAGATCAGCAGCTACAGTGGCGTTGAGACTGGGCGCAACGGCTATGCAATCATACCCAGCGCGCAACCTTATCGGGTGAACTGGATCAGCCTGGATACCCGCGAACTGGGCGGCGACATCGAAATTGACAATGCGACCCAGCAAATGGTGCCGCGTCGCGGGGCCGTGGTGGTAGCACGTTATACCGGCAAGAGCGGACGGCGGGTGCAATTCGAGCTGATTGACGAACAGGGTAGTAGCATTCCGTTCGGAGCCTCGCTTGAAGATGAGCGAGGTAAACAACTGGCCATCTCCGACCCCACCGGAAAGGCGCTAGTGCTGCTGCAAGAGGACCAGGGCAATTTGACCATCAAGTGGGGCGAGCGCCAGTGCAGCGCACCTTATAACCTGCCTGAGCGGAACAAGGCACTGAACTACGAAAACCATCGCTTGATGTGCCAGCCCCTGACGATGTAGTGCGCCATAAATGATGGCCAATCGAAGCCAGCGACGTTTAGCACCAGGCAATGTAAAGCGGTAGCCAAGACAACACTGCACATCCGATCGACTGGCGCGACAAAGCGCCAGTATGCCCACAACGCGCCGCAGTTTTTAAGGTTCGTCTTATATCTACGTGCCCAAATTGAAACTAGAGTCGCGTGATGCGACTGAAAAGCTATTTGCGAAGAATCAACCCCCTCCTCTCCAACCCAGAAGCAGCGCGTCGGCTACTGCGGCTGCTCGCGCTCGTGTTGTTGGCGGGCATACTGAGCGGCATCTACAACTTTTTGATGTTCACGTTCAACGCTGAAGTATCGCGCCGCCGTGGCTACATGAGCACTGAGATTGCCGAGGCGCACACATTCTTCACAAACCGTGAAGCCTTGCTGGAAAGCCTGAGTTTGTCGGCGGTGCACCACCCGGGTAGCGTATTGGTCGATCTGGCCCCAGTTGATGAGGTCCATTTGCAACTGGACGAATGGAGCCTTTGGTTGACGCAGCGCATGCGTACCTACCTAGAAGAAAAACGTGTCAACCTGCTGTACATCAGCACCGGCCTTCAGCCGCAAGTACACCAGCTCTACAGCGTTCAACCTCAGGCGCACATCCCATCGTACCGCGTACTGGCCAAACTGCAAAAAGCCGAGCAAACATCACTAGACGAATTGTGGTTAGATGACCGAGAAGGCCAACTTTCGCATCTCTTCGTTTTCATTCGACTGGATAAACGGGCCCCAAGCTCAGGCTGGTTAGGCCTCGAAATCGACACCCATGCACTTTCACCTTCATTGACAGATGAAAGTGCCGGGGAATTCATGATGCTCAATGCTGACGGCATGCTGGTCTTTACCAGTAGCTCCGATCCGATGCTACAACAACGGGCATTCGATCATTACGGTAGCGATTTCTTCGGATTTGTCGGTAGCGGTTGGCTGCCGGAATATCTGATCATCAGTAAAAAATTGAATTCAACCGACTGGAAACTCGTGTATTCGATCAGCCTTCTGGATATTTTGAGAAGCCTATGGAAGCAATTACTGGGAGCGACTGTTTTCTGCCTGATCAGCCTCGCACTCACTGGGCTAATGACACGTCGTCTCGAACAGCGCTTCATTACCCCAACCATACAGCGTATCCGCGCGCTGATAGAAAGCGAAATATTCAACCGCGACGTCATCGAAACAGCGCCAGTTGCACTGTGTGTGCTGCGGCGCACCGACGGCCAGGTTGTACTTGAAAACCATTTGGCACAACAATGGCTGGGCCAAGATGAAAACAATAATGAAAGAAGCCGGCGATGGATTCGACAAGCCTTCGACCGAGAATTAAATGACTTCAGTGAATACTTCGAAAACGATGAAGGACGCCACCTCTATCTCACCTCCGCACGCACTCGCTATAAGGGTGAAGAAGTATTGCTATGCGCAGTCAGCGACATAACGGCTCGAAAGCAGATCGAATCAGCGCTGGAACAGGCCAAGTGCGCTGCCGATATTGCAAATGAAGCCAAGACGCAATTCCTGGCGACAATGAGCCACGAAATCCGCACGCCACTTTATGGTGTACTTGGGACCCTGGAACTTTTATCGCGCAGCCCTCTGGGCACCCAACAACGGGATTATGTACAAGCCATCGAAAATTCCTCGCGCATCTTATTACAGTTGCTTTGCGACGCGCTGGATTTATCAAAAATCGAGTCAGACCAACTCGAAATGGAGCTTCAGGAGTTTTCCATTACCGGCCTTGCCTTCGAGGTCATCCAAGGCTTCAGTGCTACCGCCAAAAATAAAGGCCTGCAGCTGAACTGCTATCTGGACCCAAGACTGCCTGATCGTTTGATGGGCGACATAAACCGCATTCGGCAAATTCTCAATAATTTGCTAGGTAACGCAGTCAAATTTACCGATTGCGGCTCGGTGATACTTCGAGTGAAAGCTTCGAGCCTTGATGAGGAACATTCAAGTTTGCTCTGGCAAGTGTCAGATACTGGCAAAGGCATTGCCCAGGAAGACCAAGGTCATATTTTCGAGCCTTTTTACCAAACCGGAAACCATACTCAAGGAATTCTCGGAACAGGTTTGGGCCTGTCTATCTGCCAGCGCTTGACACAGCTAATGGACGGCCAGTTAAGTCTGGTCAGTGAACTGGGGCTGGGTAGCAGTTTCACTCTGTCCTTACCGCTAAAACTAGCCCCTGCTGGCGAGCTCTCAAGCAAAGACCCCTGCAAGCTGCTACCTGAGCGGATACACGTTGTGTCACCGGTACCGGAATTAGCCAAGACCATCTCCGGATGGCTTTGCCGATGGGGCGCGCGCGCCCAAACTGGCGTCCCATCGGCTGCCAAAGCGAGCGCCGACGAACTGTTGATAGAGGTGCATCCCGGGGTCATCAAAGAGCGGTTGGTCGCCGAGTGGCATGGCCCACGAATTCTATCCAGTGCCTACGGGTGCCGAGAGATTGATAACGCCCCTCGTGTAGGGTATGTAAATTTCAACAACCTGGAAGCCCTATACCAGACAGTTAGCCGCGCTCAAGGCATGCGCCCTCCCGACAATGCAGCCCTGGCTGCCCCTGTCGGTATATCCCCTCTCAAATTGCACATACTTGTCGCCGAAGACAATGTAATCAATCAGCTAATCCTGCGTGACCAGCTTGAAAAACTTGGCTGCACTGTGAAGTTGGCCCATGATGGCGTGCAAGCAATACAGTGCTGGCAGAGAGAGCGCTTTGATCTAATTATTACCGATGTGAACATGCCACACATGAACGGCTACGAGCTGGCACGAGATCTTCGGCTACAGGGCTGTTCGCTGCCGATTATAGGTGCTACTGCCAACGCTCTGCGCGAAGAAGAGGAATTCTGCTTATCTGCCGGCATGGACCGCTGCTTGATTAAACCCTTCAATCTGAAAGCACTATTCGACTGCTTGGTGCATTATCGAGAAAACTAACTTGAATCCTATTAGTATCCTGATCGTTGAAGACCATGCATTCCTGCACGCCTATCTGCAACACCTGTTCAGTGAACTTGGTACGTTCAGCACCGATGCGGTACAGGACGGGCATCAAGCTCTGGAACGACTGCATAAACGTGATTATGATTTGGTCCTGACAGATCTTATGATGCCAGGCATGGATGGCGTGCAGTTTATTCAGTATCTGTCGAAAATAAGTAACAAGCCTGCTTTGGCGATCATGAGCGCTGCTTCCGAACGACTGATTCTGGCGGCGAGCCTGGCCGCACGAAATCACGGCCTTGACGTGCTGGGCACGTTTCCCAAACCAATCAAAGCCACTGATTTATGCCGCTTGGTCGACCGGCTTAAAATGAGGCGAAAGGCCGCTAGGCAAGCTGCGCCTTCGCCGCTCGCACTAGACCGCCAGACACTCATCTGTGCACTAAACAATTTTGATTTTCAACCTTGGTTTCAACCTCAAAAAAACCTGAAAGATGGCACCATCGTTGGGGCGGAGGCATTGGTACGCTGGGTACAGCCTTCGCAAAAAGTGCTATTGCCAGGTAGTTTTTTGCCATCTATACAATCCTTGGGTCTGGAGGAGCACCTGTTATGGGTCGTTCTGAAGCAGGCCATACACACTCAGGCCTGCTGGCGTGCGCTCGGCCATGACATTACAGTCTCGATAAACCTACCTACTCATCTACTCGACAATCAGGACCTCGCTGACCGCCTACTGGATTTCGTTAAGTATCACCAAGGAATTCCTAGTAAGCTATGCTTCGAGCTGATGGAATGCTCTGTACCCAAAAACATGGGTAATTTTTTCGCAGGGGCGTGCCGCCTGCGGATGAAAGGCTTTGGCTTGGCCCAGGATGACTTCGGCAAAGGATACAGCTCGTATAAACACTTGCTTTCGACGCCTTTTACCGAATTGAAGGTTGATCGGGCACTCGTACAGCGTTGTGATGAGAGCAACACCCGGATAGCTGCCCTGGCCAGCATTGTCGCCCTAGGTCGCGAGCTTGGATTGACCGTTGTGGCTGAAGGTGTCGAAACGCGTCATGAACTCGATGTTTTACGTAAAATCGGGTGCAATAGAATACAGGGATTTCTGATATCTGATGCCGTTCCCGCCGAGCAGTTGACGCGGTTACTGCACATCAATGGCACTCCAGCCTGCAAATGAAGCTCATTAGCTGCAGCACATGCCGAGTCCTGGAGCATGCCCATCCGCCACGGCGCACCCGGTCTCGAGTCTCCAATTGTCGATGAAACACGAAAAAGCCCAACTGGAAAACCTCGCGCGCAGTTCCTCGCGCTTAAACATGAGCATGACGATTCTGCTCGGACTGACCTTGGTGCTGGCAGGGTTCAGCGCATGGTCCATTAAACGCCTGATCGGAGAGTACAATGATCTGGTCAGCATACACTTCACTCGTCTAATGGTGGACATTCGAGAGCAGGATAGCTTCCTCAAGGCCTTGGTAAGGCAAAGCCTAAAAGAGGGGCTGCTTGATCATCAACGCATTGAGCACACCGCCTTTACGCCGCTACCCGAAATGGGGCCAAATATATTTCAAGGTCAGGCCTTCCCGTTCTCCCTGCCGTTCACCGTTAAGCTTGATGGCCCCACTTTTAGAGCCAGCGACGCCGAGGAAGTATTCAGTCAAGGTGCAAATCTTGCTGATTTTTATACTACTTTCTGGTCCGCGTCTCATTATAGTTCGCCTCAAATGTTCCTATTTTCGCCTGAGCGTGGGTACGCTATCGCGATACCGGCTGCCGGACGTGGCGGCATTACAAACGTGGAGGGTGATATTCCTTTCATCGATATCATCAGACAGGTCGATATACGGCGGCCCTTGATGGACGAGACAAGTGCAAATGGTGAAATCGCCTGGCGCAGTTATGCCGAATCGACGAGTTACACCCCCCCTGGTCGAGTAGTCGCCTACACCTCCATCTCGCCAACCAGCGGTATGAATGGTAAACGTACGTTTGTGGCTGTCTCACTCGTTGACCTAAGTCAGGTCAATGTTTACGAGCAAATTATGGCCCGGTCGCTATATGACGGTCTCACATTATTCGGTCCTTCCGGAGCGGTCCTGATAGGCCAGAGGTCTACACTGTCGGACTTACACCATGGTGTGAATTTCACACTAGCGGGCTTGGTATTCAAACTGTACGAGCCAACCTTAGGCGGCTGGACCGCTGTCTATACCGTCACTTATCAGCATATCTTCCACTATGCGTTCTGGTCTTTGGTTACTCTGGGCATTACGTTGCTAGTCATTACCGGAATGGGCCTAGCTGCGAACCGCTGGTACCAGCGAAACGTCATCTTTCCAGCTCGCGACGCACATGAAACCATTGTTGAAAGCGAAGCCTTCAGTCGCGCGGTTATCGATGCCGCGCCGACGGGGTTGTGCCTGGTCCGTAGTGCTGACCATGAAGTGCTTCTGGAAAATCAGCGGGCCCAACAATGGGATTCGAAGGAGCTTACACGCATACTAGCCTCACAACCCGATAGCTCCAGTACAAATGAGCATCGCTTGCAAATCAGTGGTCGTTATTTACAGGTCGGATTCGTATCCACCCGCTACCATGGCGAAGATGTTCGTTTGTATGCGTTCAATGACGTAACCCGCCATGTAGAAGATGCGCAAGCGCTTGAAGATGCAAGGCGGTCAGCCGATGCTGCCAATGAGGCCAAGACATTATTCCTCGCAACTATGACCCACGAGATCCGCACCCCATTGTATGGGGTATTAGGGACGCTTGAACTACTCGGTCTCACCCACCTGGACCTGCGTCAGCAAACCTATCTGCAGACAATCCAGCGTTCTTCGGCGACCCTGTTCCAACTGATCAGTGATGTGCTGGACGTCTCGAAAATCGAGTCTGGGCAGATGGCCCTGGAAACGACGGCATTCTGCCCACTGGACATCATCCAAGACACGATGCGCACCTACTCCGCGCTTGCTGCGCACAAGGGGCTGTTGTTCTATGCGTGCACAGATCCTCACCTGCCCGCTCAGATAGTGGGCGACCCAATACGCATCCGCCAGATACTTAACAACTTTCTAAGCAATGCCATCAAATTTACCGATGCCGGCCGGGTCGTTCTACATACCCGGGTAATCTCTTTCGAACACGAACACGTCTGCCTGGAATGGCAAGTCATTGACAGTGGTATAGGTATTTCCAAAACACAACAAAACAGATTGTTCGAATTGTTTTTCCAAGTGCCGGAGGCATCAATCGAGGGTGGAGCAGGCTTGGGCTTATCTATCTGTGGACGGCTGGCCGAGATGATGGATGGCGACATCAAGGTGGTCAGCGAGCCAGGCTTGGGCAGTAGCTTCTCATTTAACGTCCGCTTACCATTAGCCCAAGGCAAATTTCATAATTGCGCTCTTACTCCACCCGATCCATCTCCGGTGTATGTACGCGCACCAATACCACAGCTGGCCGAGTCTTTCGTAGGCTGGCTGCAGCGCTTGGGCTATACCGCAATGCTCACGATTCCAACGGAGGAACACTATAATCCCGAAGCTCTGCTAGTAGACATGCTCGACTGTTCGAAAGTCGCTACATGGAATGGTCAGCGCATTTGCGCCACTGGCGATGGGCCAGTCCTCGGTACACTCACCGAAAACGGTTGGCGAGTCGAAATGCACGATGTACGGGGAATCGCTCGTCTAATCGACTGCATCCGTCAAGGTCGTTGTTCAAACGACGAAGCACTGGCTCCACAGCTTCTCACCTCACTCGATCTGCAGATTCTCGTGGCAGAAGACAATCCAATAAATCAGGCTATCTTAAAAGAGCAACTCGAGGCGCTGGGTTGCAGTACGGTCGTCGCAGCAAATGGCGAACAAGCGGTGCAATACTGGCAACCAGGGCTGTTTGACGTAGTTTTGACTGATGTGAACATGCCTCTCATGAATGGATATGAATTGGCAAGAGCACTGCGCCAAATCGATACACAGATACCAATCATCGGCGTAACCGCCAATGCATTGCGTGACGAGGGCCAACGCTGTTTTGAAGCGGGCATGAATGCCTGTATAGTAAAGCCGCTAGACATTCAGACTCTGCGCACCCACTTGATCAGCTTGTGCCGGCCGGCCCAGCACGACGACCCGGGCAGGGCCTATCTTGAAACCGCGCAGGCTTACCCCTCAAATGTTGACATAGTGCAGCTATCCCCAGCGATGCGCGAACTGTTTGCAAGTACTATGCATGACGATATGCAGAAGTTACGTCTAGCCTTGGAGCAGAGGAATAGCCAACGCTTGAGCGAACTCATGCACAGTATTGCTGGCGCCTTGGGAGCGGTCCAGGACATCTCCCTAGCCAACCAATGTTGCGCATTGGAAATCAAGCTGGCCGACACGTTGCTGGATGATGACCTGATCGAGAGCGTGCGCGCGCTGCTGGACAAGTTATCGAGAATGTTGAGCAACCTCACATAATTAATATCTTGATCCGTCTTCCGGCGGATATCAAGCTCACAACGTATGGCGGTTTCATGAAAAAATTGAAAGTCATCGTCGCTGACGATCACCCCATTGTACTGCTGGGTGTCAGAGAACTGGTCGAGCGCCATCCAAGCTTCAGCATTGCCGGGGAAGCCATTTGCTCACAAAGCCTTGTGGATAAGCTAAGCCAGCAGCCCGTAGACTTGGTAATAACCGACTACAACATGCCGGCAGACTCGCCTTATGGTGATGGCCTAAAACTAATAACCTATCTTAAGCGCACTTACCCGAGATTGAAGATCTTGGTCCTGACCATGATTTCAAACGCACTTATACTAGAGCGTCTACACGAACTTGGCGTCTCTGGGATTATTCAGAAGAACCAGCTGCATACTGAAATAGAAAAAGCACTCAATGCGATCGCCATGCATCGCCCATACCATACTCCTGACACACCGAGAAATTCGGTGCTATCGACCTCAACCACCATTGACGAACGGATAAACAGCCTGTCACTCAAAGAGCATGAAGTGTTGCGACTATTCGTATCAGGACTAAGTGTGAGTGATATTGCTCAGCTCCAGAACAGAAGCAGAAAAACAATCAGCGCGCAAAAAATCTCTGCGATGCGAAAGCTGGCTGCACACAGTGATCAAGAACTACTCGCCTATTGCCAAGAACAACAAATATTTAACTGAAACTCAATCACAATGGGTGGCTTAATCGGCGGTCTTCGCTAGCTGGATGCTCTGGTTCTGGCCTGAGCAGTTGGCATCAGAGCCCCGCATGTGGCTAAGCGTGCTGGGTGGCTCAGCAGTCCCTTCAAGAAATCGTGGCTTGAGCACGAACCTGCACAAGCGAAGGATAGGTACTCGATTACCTGAGCAACTCGACGTATTGGCTTCCGGTGCGCGAAGTCCGCCACTAAGAATCTGCTCAGTCGAAGGGTGATTGTATGGAAGTTCGAGCTGGCATTTACATGCTATAGGGCTACCTGATAGCAGCCCTGTTTACAGTCCTCACTTTCGGGGGAAGGGGGATCATCGCCTTATTGATAGTACATATCTATCTGCGCTTCTGCTTTGAACTCCCCCGGAATCGGCGTTCCGCGCCATATCAGATCTGCCCGAAGGTCGATTCTGCTTTGTCCACTGGTTGTTAGATTCGCGAGTTTGAACCAACTGTTGTACGGAACGGGAGAATTATTTTCCTCGCGGACTAGCGAAATGCCAACAGAATTATTATTGCTCGGCACCAAAAGGTTGTTAATGACGCTGCCTGTGACCGGCCTGAAGCGAGCGTTGACGGTGTAGGGAGTATCGCAAGTCTTCACCAGGTCAAGTTTGAAGCTGGCTGAACTTGCAACCTGGCCTGTTACCGCGGTACTGGAGAGAGCGCGGCGAAAGTTGATAACACTAGGAATAATCATTAGCTCCGGCGAGCAGGGGATAAAACGGATATTGCTCAGCCCGCTGATGATATAGTTAACGTTCGTATTGGGATTGTTATTTAGACCGCTTTTACCATCCAACTGAAAAACTCTATATTCACTCAGCTGGATGGCTTTTCCAGAACTTGGCGTAGGGCCAAATTTTTCGATGAATATAGTGAATTTTAGAGGGAATTTCGCCCAATTTCCTTTGCACGACCAGATGCTGGTACAGCCATACCAGGAGTCGTAACCGGTTTCAACTCTTGTCTTGCTCTGGGTGTAGGATACGCCCTTATAGCGCAGACCAATCCGTATACCGGAACCAATATCGACTGCGGCAGGGTTCGTATATAAATAGATATTTTCGGCGCTGCCCGAGTTCCACTCATCATTACACTTAACATTGGCCGTATACTCTTCTGACTCCCAAATAATCGTTCCGTCTGGCGCATCGGCTGGTATAGCAAGTGCAGTATTTAATGACTCCCTTATCACCGCTGAACCATCGCTCTGATTCTTGCAAGTAAGCGCGAAAGCAGGGACAGGACTAACGCTTCCTATAAACAGGAGACATACCAGGGTTTTTTTGGCTAGAAACATAAAATACTCCTGGAAATAAGATGAAAATTGCTGAAAACGGAATCATTGAAGCTGTACACTGTGATAATTTTGCAGACCGCCGTCGGTTATTTCCTTGAAGCTTATACGGCTCAAATACTCAAAAGCTGAGACGGGAACCTCCAGCATGCGGGTTTCACCAGGGGACAAAAACACGTAGTCAGCAATTTTCTGCCGAGACGTGCCCGCACCTACTTCAAGGTCAATCAAAGAGACGTGAAACAAACTGGGATTATTGACTTGAATCTTTTGATGCTGGAGTCTTTTCCAAACTAGCTTTGGTATCGCGTCGCTCGTGGAACCTACAAGTCCAGGAGGGCGGTAGAACAACTTCAACCGCTGACGAACTGCGAATTGGATATTTCCTGACTGCTCTGAGTGCTCTGGCTTGGGTGGGATATCCATAATATTCAGCCAAACTACAGACTCTTTATTCTCGGGCAAACCCCATCCGGCATAAAATACACGGAGTAGGTGGCGGCCATTAGGTTCGAGATACACCAATGGTTGTGCAACCGCAAAGGGAATATCGCTTTTGTCGTTGTCTTCTTCTTCGCTGACCCAGCTCTGTACCAAGGCACCTCGCTCACTCTTGTTTAGGATGCTGATACTGGCCTCTCTTGCCGAGCCGGAATAAATCAATCGAGTCCCCTCCACTATCAGCGCTGCTCTGGCACTGGGTAAGACCGTACACATCGTCAAAAAAAACGCTAACGGTATCCGCAAAGAGCTTTTTGCACTGGAGCGCCGTGAGTCGTTGAGCATGGGCAAACGTCGGTTCCTGCAAAGTGGAGGGTGATCCAGCTGAGGTTAAGGTTCCGAGGTAGACCTGTCTTTCAGACAGTTCTTAAAATACGTGTTGCGCTCGCCCACAGTGTGCAACGTCGTCAGAACAGTTTTTTGTTGTTTAGCGCCAGCCAACTAGGGAACCTGCGCCGATGTCGAGTTCGCTAGCAAGCGCAAGCAGACCCGCAAGGAGTTGTTCCTGATCAAGTGAGTCAGGTGGTACCGTGGAAGGGCTTGATTGCCCTAGACGAGCTGCACGACCCAATGGCTTGAGCCTTGTGGCGCCTGACCCGTTAAGATGAGCGACTCTTCAACCAGATGCAGACCACAATGTCCAACGACGCACCCATCGGCCCGGGCCGGCCCAAGGACTTGGCCAAACGCGAGGCGATTCTCGAAGCGGCCAAGTCGCTATTCCTCAGCCTTGGTTACGCCAACACCAGCATGGATGCGGTCGCTGCGGCGGCAGGTGTTTCAAAGCTCACCGTGTACAGCCACTTCACCGACAAGCAGACACTGTTCTGCTCGGCGGTCATGGCCACCTGCCAAATCCAGTTGCCCGACCTGCTGTTCGAGTACCCCGAGGGGGTGCCAGTGGACGAGGTACTGCTGACCATCGCCCGTGGTTTCCAGGCGCTGATCAGCAGTGATGAAGCGGTCAAGCTCAGCCGCCTGATCATGGCCCAGGGCAGCCTGGACCGCAGTTTTGGCGAGTACTTCTACGAGGCCGGGCCCAAGCGCGTGCTGGCAGGTATGGAAGCGCTGCTGCGCGGTGCAGATGAGCGCGGGTTGCTGCGTATCGACAACCCCCTGCGCGCGGCGGAGCACTTCTTCTGTTTGGTCAAAGGTGCCCCGGATTACCGGTTGTTGCTGGGGTGTGCGGGGCCGCTGCAAGGTGAAGAAGCCGAGGCGCATGTGCGCGAGGTGGTGGGGGTGTTCGTGCGGGCATTCCAACCCTGAAGCCTATGCGGACATCGGGAGCACTGTCTTGATCAAAACCTGAATGCTTGCGCGATTACTGTGGGAGCGGGCTTGCCCGCGAACACCGGCAAAGCCGGTGCCATTCACCACGTTGCCTGCTTCGCGGGCACACCCGCTCCCATAATGACCGCGCTGGCCGGCCACATCGGGACAGGTCAGGCCTTCAGGGCCTTTTTCGGGTAGATGTCATACCGGCTCGACTTGCCCTCCAGGCTATGGCTTGGCTTCGGCCCGTCGATGATCGGCGCCTTGCGCGGGCGCTTCACCACCACCCGGTGGCTGGCCAGCGCCAGGGCAGCTTCGAGCAGGGCCGGGGCGTCCAGGTCATCACCCACCAATGGCCGGAACACGCGCATTTCCTTTTTCACCAGTGCACTCTTGTCCCGGTGCGGGAACATCGGGTCGAGGTAGATCACCTGCGGCGCCTCGCCTTCCCAGGTGCGCATGCGCTCGATGGCGTTGCCAGTCAGCAGGCGCATGCGCCCAACAATAGGCCCGACCTCTGCATCCGACCGTGCCCGCGCCAAGCCATCTTCCAACAGCGCAGCAATCAGCGGCTGGCGCTCGATCAGGGTCATCTGACAGCCCAGGCTGGCTAGCACGAACGCGTCCTTGCCCAGCCCGGCAGTGGCGTCGAGCACCTGCGGCCGTACGCCTTGGGCAATACCCACGGCCTTGGCGATCATCTGCCCGTTGCCACCGCCAAACTGCCGCCGGTGCGCGGCCTGGCCTTCAACAAAGTCCACCCGTACCGGCCCCGGGGCCTGCGGGCCCAACTGCTGGATTTGCAAACCATCGGCGCCCACCTGCACGGCAAACTCGGCGGCATCGTCCTGCAGCGGTAGCTCAAGGCGCTCGGCCCACGCAGTAGCTTGCGCCTCGAATTCAGCCGACAACGCCTCGACCCGGATACCTGTGCCCTGCTCTTCCATCACTCACACCTGAAAATGTTAACCCAGCCCTTAATGAATCAGCAGCCACGGCCGATACAGGCAATATCCCGCTATTCTGCCAGAGCGCAACGCGCAAGACTGCCATGACAGATACTCTTCCCATCGGCTTGACCTACCTGTCGCCTGTCGGCAACTACGGTCGGCAGAATACCCAGGCACTCGGGGGCGTCAGCCACCTGTGGCAGGATTTCTTTGCCCGGGCCATGGCCGAGCAGCAGGAAGAGCCCGCAGACACTGTCAGCCAGTCGTTGGTGCAGTACGACCAGGCAAGCGGCGAGCCCATCGGCGGCGCCCGGGCGCTAGCCCTGATTGACGCGCAGCGCGCCTGCCCGGTACAGGACACCGTGGTGACACCGCCAGAGCCGCTGTTCCTGCCCAAGGCAGAACTGGAGGCCAAGCTACTGCCAGCGGCCCCCGAACCGTTCAGCGCCGTCGAGTTGATCGAGCAACAGCGCCAGCTCGATATCAACAACAACTGGCTGCGCCCGGTGGTGATGAGCCAGGGCCAGCCGCTTGCCGAGCCCGGCCCCGGCCCTGCCCCACGGTCGCTGTTCCTGCCCATCGCCGAGTTCGAGCCCCACCTGCTGGAGGCGGCACCCGAACCATTCGACGAACCCACCCTGGCCGAGCAGCAGCACGACCTGGCATTCGACCTGCACTGGGCGCGCCCGGTGGTGCTGAACAACGTGCGCGTTCACGCCTGATCAGCGGCAGATCTGCCAGCGCCCCATGTCCAGGTGAAAATGGTTGCGGTGCGCAGCGTTGTAGTCCGGCCCCAGCACCGTGCTGAAACTTTCGCAGGCCGCCTGCTGCACCTGACGCAAGAATTCAGCCTTTTGCCCACCCGCAGGCCAATCCCGCGCCAGCACAATGCGCTGGCCGTCCTGCATGCGAAAACCGCTGATATCCAGGGCATTGGCCGTGGCGTGCTGGCTCAAGCGGCCCTGCTTGCGGTGGTACATATTGCGGCAGGCAAAACTGCCCAGGTGGTCGACCTGCGCCACCGGCTGGCCCAGCACCCGTTGCGCCACCGGCTGCAAGCCATGGTTTTCAAACAGCGCGTAAGCCACCGCCAGCGGGCAACTGGCCAGAAAGCTGCTACTGAGCCGCGCTTGGCCGCCTTGGATACGCCACACATTCTGCAACGGGCAGTTGGCCGAAGGCGGGCTGTCGGCTTGTGCCTGGTAGCGCAGGTGGCTAGCTTCCAGCGCCTGGCGGCACAACGCCGGGTCATCGCGCAGCCGCGACAGTTTGTAGGGGGTCAGCAGGTTGGGGGCCTGGCGCACGTCCAGCGGTGCCCACGGGTTCCACGTGGCGGGCAGGCGCCAGCCGAAGTGCCAGACCAGGCCGGCCAGCAGCAGCAAGCCGCCCAGCAGCGCCAGCACAACCCGCATCAGCGGCGGAACAAGTCGTTGAGCTGGGCGAACGGCAGTGCCTGCTCCCCGTAACCAAACGTGCCCTCATCGCGAATTTCCAACGCGGCCCGGTGAAAAGCCCCTAGCGCGGCACGGGCCAAGGATGAGCCGACGCTGATGCGGCGTACGCCCAAGTCCTGCAATTGGTTGACGCTCAGCGGCACGCCGGCCAGGCCCATCAGCACATTGACTGGCCGTGGCGCCACCGCCTGCACCACCGCGCGGATTTCTTCGACAGTGCGCAGCCCGGGCGCGTAGAGCACGTCGGCGCCGGCCTCGGCATAGGCCTGCAGGCGCCGGATGGTGTCGTCCAGGTCCAGGCGACCGTGCAGCAGGTTTTCCGCCCGCGCGCACAAGGTGAACGGGAACGGCAAACTGCGCGCCGCCTGCACCGCCGCGCGAACACGCTCTAGCGCTAGCCCGAAGTCATAGATGGGTGCTTCGCGACGGCCACTGGCATCTTCGATAGAGCCGCCCACCAAACCGGCCTCGGCGGCGCGCAGGATGGTTTGGGCACAATCCTCGGGCAGGTCAGCAAAGCCGTTCTCCAGGTCGGCGGCCACCGGCAACGGGGTGGCATCGGCGATCACCCTGGCGTTGTCCAAGGTCTCGTCCAGGCTCAAGGCGCCTTCGGCGTCCGGCCGGCCTAGGCTGAAGGCCAGCCCGGCACTGGTAGTGGCCAGCGCCTCGTAACCCAGGCTAGCCAGTAACTTGGCCGAGCCAGCATCCCACGGGTTGGGGATGACGAAGGCACTGTTGCGCTCGTGCAGGGCCTTGAAGGCTTCGGCTCGCAGAGTTTGCACATCCATGGTTCAACCTCCGGCAGTCAGGGACAGGTCAGAGTAGCCCCAGTTGTTCGACCTCGGGGGCGCGCGGCAATTCCGGCAGTGCGGCAAGCCCCGGCAGGCGCCGCATCAGCCTCTGGTGAAAGCGTTGCGCCAGCGCCGCCGCCAGGCGGTTGTCGGAGGTATGCAGGAAGATGTAAGGATTGCGGCCCTCCTCGACCCAGGCAGCCACCTTGGCCACCCAGGGGGTAAGGAAGGCCTCGTTGGCGTCAAGCTGCGGGTGGCCGATAAAACGTACCTGCGGATGCTGGCTGAAGGCTGCGGGGCGCGGCGGCACCTTGGGCTTCTTCGCTTGTGCATGCAGTACCGCGGGGTCGCGCGAGGTGCAACTGAACAGGGCACGCGGGTCGAGGCAGATACGCTCTACGCCGCGTTCGTGCAGCAGGCGGTTGAGCAGCCGCTCCTCCTCCCCCTTGGCAAAAAACGCCTGGTTGCGCACTTCCACGGCGACCGGCACGGCGATGTGGTCGAGGAAGTGGCAAAGCTCGCCCAGCCGTGCGGGGCCAAACTGGGCCGGCAACTGCAGCCAGTACGGCGCTACGCGCTGACCCAGCGGGGCCATCAGGCGGGTGAAGTCGAAGGCAGGCTCAAGCTGGTCACGCAGGTCGCCCTCATGGCTGATGTCCCTGGGGAACTTGGCAGTAAAACGAAAGTGTTCGGGCATCACCTGTGCCCAGCGCGCGAGGGTGCCTGGGGCAGGACGTGCGTAGAAGGTGGTATTACCCTCGACAGCGTTGAACACCTGGCTGTAGTAACCAAGCATTTCACTGCTATTGGCGTCGGCGGGGTATAGGTAGTCGCGCCAGGCGTTTTCGCTCCAGGACGGGCAACCGAGAAAATAAGGCAGGGGTGATGGCGTCATGCCTCAAATGTACAGGTCGAGCCCCAGTACTTCCATGTCCCAGTCGGTAAAACCGGCAGTGCTCAGGTAGCTGGCCAGCGCGTTGGCGGTGCGCCGGTCACGGGCGCGGGGAAAGACCATGTCTTGCTGCCGGGCTGGCAGGCCAGCGCTGCGACGGCGGGCGGTGGCTTCCTGCGGGACGGCTTCAGCCTCTTCGATCACCTCGGCATCGTCGATCGCATCGTCACGCACCGCTGCCTTGCGCGGCGTGCGTTTGACCGGATAAGACTGGGGTGAGAAACCGTCGATACGCATGGCATGAGCACTCAGGACCAATGATGGCAATCTAGCAGCATCAGGGGTCCATCGCTAATGCTTTAGTGCTAACTGGACCACAGACCGCGCAAAAGGTTTTGGGTCACCATCGCTAACCGACGAACAGCACTCAGTGCTTCTTGGGTGTGGCTACGTTATCGCGCAGGTACACCGGTTGCGCCTGCTCGGCGGCCACCGCTTCGCCGCGGGCCCAGGCAAAGCTGGCCAGGCTGAGAATGTCCAAGGCGTTGGGCAAGGCACTGGCATTGCTGGCCGCCACCTGCACGGCCAGGCGCTCGGCGTAGCCCCAGCCGGTACCGGCGCCGAACCATTCGCCGCTGCAGCCAACTGGCAGCGCCACCTGCTCGGGCGGCAGTACCGCCTCCGCGCCGACCAAGCGCATTTCACCGGCCGTGGCCTGGTAGCAGCCCCAGTACACTTCATCCATGCGCGCATCGATGGCGGCCGCCACCTGCTGCACGCCCTGCTCGCGCAATGCGCCCTGCGCCAGTGCAGCCAGGTTGGATACCGGCAGCACCGGGCGTTCGAGGGCGAACGCCAGGCCCTGGACCACGCCAATGGCAATGCGCACACCAGTGAACGCGCCCGGGCCACGGCCAAAGGCAATGGCATCCAGCGCATTCAGGGCTACGCCAGACTCGGCCAGCAGCTGCTTGATCATCGGCAGCAGCTTCTGGGCATGCATGCGCGGGATCACCTCGTAATGGCTGGTTACCTTGCCGTCATGCAGCAGCGCGACGGAACAGGCTTCGGTGGCGGTATCCAGGGCCAGCAGGGTGGTCATTGAACGGGTATCCAGGTGCTAATGAAAAGAGCGGCATTATAGAGCAGCTACGGCGTTGTGTCCCCAAAGGGCCGCTGTGCGGCCCAAAACGACAACGGCCCGCTAGCGGGCCGTTGTCGAGGTGCGTCAGGCGCTGGATCAGCTCAGGGCTGCCAGGACCTTGGCAGTGATGGCGTCGACCGAGCCGACACCTTCGATGTGGCTGTACTTAGGCTTGCCGGCATTGGCAGCCGACAGCTTCTGGTAGAAATCTACCAGTGGCTTGGTCTGGCTGTGGTAGACCGACAGGCGATGACGAACGGTTTCTTCCTTGTCATCGTCGCGCTGGATCAGCTCTTCGCCAGTCTCGTCGTCCTTGCCAGCCACTTTTGGCGGGTTGTACTGAACGTGGTAGGTGCGGCCCGAAGCCAAGTGCACGCGGCGGCCAGCCATACGGCCAACGATTTCCTCGTCGTCCACGGCGATTTCGACCACGGCGTCGATGTCGACACCAGCAGCGACCATGGCTTCGGCTTGCGGGATAGTGCGTGGGAAGCCGTCGAACAGGCAGCCGTTGGCGCAATCAGGCTGGGCAATGCGCTCCTTGACCAGGCTGATGATCAACTCGTCGGAGACCAGCTGGCCGGCATCCATGACTTTCTTCAGTTCCAGGCCTAGCGGGGTACCGGCCTTTACGGCGGCACGCAGCATGTCACCGGTGGAAATCTGGGGGATACCGAACTTTTCGGTGATGAACTTTGCCTGAGTACCTTTACCGGCCCCGGGAGCTCCCAGCAGAATTACGCGCATCTCGTGCTCCTCAAATTTTGTTATGAAATTCAATGGATTCGGCGACCAGGGCCAAGTCCGGAAAATCGGGTATGACCATAAATCGGTCAGAAGGCTGCTCAAGATACACAGCGCCCGGCAGCCAGACAAGCGTCCCAAAGTTGCAGGAATGCGCCACCTACGGCTGGCCTGGCAGGCGGTTGCGCCCGGCGCAACCACCCTTCCCGTTCACTTGCAGGGCCTGCACGGCGCACCGGCAGGCCTGCCTTGGCACACGCTCAGCCGGTGTTGCGCAAGCCGGCGGCGATACCTGCCACGGTCACCAGCAAGGCCTGCTCCAACGGGCTGTCCAGAGCGGCTTCGCGGCTGCGCGAGCGGGCCAGTAACTCGGCCTGCAGGCGGTGCAGTGGGTCCAGGTAGGTGTTGCGCAGGCGGATGAATTCCAGGGTCTCGGGGCTGTGCGCGAGTAGCACCGGCTGCCCGGTCAGGCCCAGCACCACCTGGCAGGACTGCGACAATAGGTCGCGCAGGTGCGCACCCAAAGGCAGCAAGTGCGGTTGCACCAGACGTTCGTCGTAGGCTTCGGCAATTTGCGCATCGGCTTTGGCCAGCACCATCTCCAGCATGTCGATGCGGGTGCGGAAGAACGGCCACTGCTCGCGCATCTGCGCCAGCAACTCACCCTGGCCGCGGGCCAGGGCATTATTAAGCGCCGTTTCCCAGCCCAGCCAAGCCGGCAGCATCAGGCGGGTTTGGGTCCAGCCGAAAATCCACGGGATCGCCCGTAGGCTTTCGATACCACCGGCGCGGCGCTTGGCCGGGCGGCTGCCTAGCGGCAGGCGCCCCAGTTCCTGTTCCGGTGTCGACTGGCGGAAGTACTCGACAAAATCAGGGTTCTCCCGCACCACGCTGCGGTAGGCCTTGACGCCGTCGGCAGCCAGCTGGTCCATCACCGCGCGCCAAGCCGGCTGCGGCGGTGGTGGTGGCAACAAGGTGGCTTCGAGTACGGCGGCCAGGTACAGGTTGAGGTTTTGCTCAGCGATGCCCGGCAAGCCGAACTTGAAGCGGATCATCTCGCCTTGCTCGGTGGTGCGAAAACGCCCCGCCACCGAACCCGGTGGCTGCGACAGGATCGCCGCATGCGCCGGGCCGCCGCCGCGGCCTACCGTGCCCCCACGGCCATGGAACAGCAGCAGCTCGACCTGATGCTCGGCGCAAATGCGCACCAGGTTTTCCTGGGCCCGGTACTGCGCCCAGGCGGCTGCCGTGGTACCGGCGTCCTTGGCCGAGTCGGAGTAGCCGATCATCACTTCCTGCGGGCCGCGCAGGGCGGCACGGTAGCCTGGCAGGCCGAGCAGGCGCTGCATCACCGGGCCGGCGTTATCGAGGTCAGCCAGGGTCTCGAACAGCGGTACCACGCGCATCGGGCGGGTCAGGCCGGCTTCTTTGAGCAGCAGTTGCACGGCCAGCACGTCCGACGCGGCACCGGCCATGGAGATGACATAAGAGCCCAGCGAGGCCGCCGGTGCTGCAGCAATTTCCCGGCAGGTCGCCAGCACCTCGGCGGTATCGGCTTGCGGCTTGAAGTGCGCGGGCAGCAACGGCCGACGGTTTTTCAGTTCGGCCTGAAGGAAGGCGATGCGCTGTTCTTCATCCCAATCGGCATAGCGCCCCAGGCCCAGGTAGTCGGTAATCTCGGTCAGCGCATCACGGTGACGGGCGGCGTCCTGGCGCACGTCCAGGCGGCCCAGGAACAAGCCGAAAGTAACGGCGCGGCGCAGGCAGTCGAGCAGCGGGCCTTCGGCGATTACACCCATGCCGGATTCGTGCAAGGACTGGTAACACAGCTCCAGCGGCGCGATCAGGTCACGGTTGTCCAGCAGCACCTCGGCGCTGGCCGGCTGGTGGCTGGTCAGCGCCGAATGCGCCCAGGCGCGCGTTGCCCGCAAGCGGTCGCGTAGCTGCTTGAGCACAGCGCGGTAGGGTTCGGCGCTATCGCCGACCCGCTCGCGCACAGCGTCGTTGGCCTGCTGCATGGACAACTCGGAAGCCAGTGCATCGATGTCACGCAGGAACAGGTCGGCGGCCATCCAGCGCGCCAGCAGCAAGACTTCACGGGTGACAGCTGCGGTCACGTTGGGGTTGCCGTCACGGTCACCGCCCATCCATGAGGCAAAGCGAATCGGTGCGGCTTCCAGTGGCAGACGCAGGCCGGTGGCCTCCAGCAGGGCCTTGTCCACCTTGCGCAGGTGGCTGGGGATGGCGTGCCACAGCGAGTGCTCGATCACCGCGAAGCCCCACTTGGCTTCGTCGACCGGGGTTGGCCGGGTGCGCCGGATCTCTTCGGTGTGCCAGGCCTCGGCGATCAACCGGCGCAGGCGCTCGCGCACCTGCTGGCGTTCGGCTGGGGTCAGGTCGCGGTGGTCCTGGGCGGCCAGTTGGCCGGCGATGGCATCGTACTTCTGGATCAGCGTGCGCCGGGCCACCTCGGTGGGGTGTGCGGTCAGCACCAACTGGATATCGAGCTTGGCCAGCTGCCGGGCCAGGGCATCATTGCTGTGGCCGGCCAGCTTCAGGCGCGCCAGCAGCTCGGGCAGTACCCGCGCCTCGAAAGGCTCGGGCTGGCCGGCGTCGCGGCGGCGGATCAGCTGGTACTGCTCGGCCATGTTGGCCAGGTTGAGAAACTGGTTGAAGGCCCTGGCCACAGGCAGCAGGTCTTCTTCGCCGAGGTCGGCCAGGGTCGAGCTCAGTTGCTCACCGGGGCCACGGCGGTCGGCCTTGGCACTGTGGCGAATGCCCTCGATTTTCTGCAGGAATGCCTCGCCATGCTGCTGGCGAATGGTGTCGCCCAGCAACTCACCCAGTACATGGACATCTTCACGCAAACGCACATCGATATCGGTCATTGGCCCACTCCGTTGCATCCCTTTCAGCCTCAGCGCCTGCACGGGGGCGCGGTATCGTCCAAGAGTGCCCACAGCCGAGCGACGATGGCAAGCCGTGATCGGCCAAAGCAAACTAAAGTGAAAGCACAGTACTCCCCTGCCATGCAGCCTTAGCAGGCGTTGATTGAGGTCATCATGAAAATTCGTGAACTCGCCCAGCACTGGGAACAGAATGCCGCCGGCACACTCAGCCGCACAGGCCATGTGTTGCACCTGGACCTGGAGTCCGAGGCACGCCTGGCCGCGCTGATAGACATGTACCCCAAGCGCACCGCCGAGGAACTGCTCGGCGAACTGGTGGCAGCCGCCCTCGAGGAGCTGGAAGCCAGCTTCCCTTATGTGCAGGGCCGGCAGGTCATCGCCACCGACGAAGAAGGCGACCCGCTGTACGAGGATGTTGGCCCTACGCCGCGCTTTCTGTCCCTGTCGCGGCAGCACCTGCACAGCCTGAGCAACAGTGCTGCTGATAGCGAATAGCGTGTGCCCGCTGTGCAGGGCTTGGGTTTTACAGCGCCTGTGAGATCGAGCGCCGCCCGCGCGGCGCTTCGCGGGGCAAGCCCGCTCCCACATTTGTTTCGGGCCAGTTACTCCTGTAACAGGCCCACGCGCCCCTTTGGCGCATGACTCGATATCGAGCCGTACAAACCAAGCAGACAGAGGTGACCTGACAGGAATGACTGGCCCGAAACAAATGTGGGAGCGGGCTTGCCCCGCGAAGCGCCGCGCGGGCGGCGCTCGATCTCACAGGCGATGCAAAACCTGAGGCATGAATACCCAAATCCAAGGCATCAACCAAAACACTCCTCCCCTGAGCAGAATTTTTCTGAACTATCCGAAAACCGCCTCAGTCCCAGCCAATAGCCATCACGCTAAAACCCTGCACACCTGCCGTTGTGCACCGTTGAGCTGAAGCGCACGGATTTGTCAGGGAATAAGCGATGGACTGCTACGGACATCGTCGTAAACAGGAGTGACCCAATGGAACTGACCACCAACAAAATCCGCACTTGCAAACCCTCATCCACTCAGGTGCGCGGGTTCAAGCTGGCCGCGCTGGCCCTGGGCAGTAGCCTGGTCCTGGCCGGCTGTGCAGGCAACCCGCCCACCGAGCAGTACGCCGTCACCCAGTCCGCCGTGAACTCCGCCGTTAGCGCTGGCGGCACCGAGTTTGCCGCCGTGGAAATGAAAGCGGCTCAGGACAAGTTCAAGCAGGCCGAGATCGCCATGCACGATAAACAGTATGACGACGCCAAACGCCTGGCCGAGCAGGCCGAATGGGACGCCCGTCTTGCCGAGCGCAAGGCCCAGGCAGCCAAGGCCCAGAAGGCCGTACAGGATGCCCGCCAGGGCGTTCAGGACGTACGTGAGGAAGGCCTGCGCAGCGCTCAGTGAGCCCAGCCACGCCAACCTTAGCCTTCGCACACGATTAAAGGATGAACACTATGCGCAATTACGTCATGATCCCCGCCCTGCTGGCCCTGAGCGTCGGCCTTGCTGCCTGCTCGCACGACCCGAATGCCAACCTCGAATCGGCCCGCAGCAACTTCTCCTCCCTGCAGAGCGACCCGCAATCGAGCAAGGTCGCGGCGTTGGAAACCAAGGACGCCCAGGATTGGCTGAACAAGGCCGACAAGGCCTACATGGAGCGTGAAGACCAGAACAAGGTCGACCAGTTGGCCTACCTGACCAACCAGCGCATCGAAGTGGCCAAGCAGACCATCGCCCTGCGCACCGCCGAGGCCGACCTGAAAAACGCCTCGGCCCAGCGCGCCCAGGCCAAGCTGGACGCCCGCGACGCACAAATCGCCAAACTGCAGGACAGCCTCAACGCCAAGCAGACCGACCGCGGTACGCTGGTCACCTTCGGCGACGTGCTGTTCGACTTCAACAAGGCCGAACTCAAGAGCAACGCCTACCCGAACGTCACCAAGCTGGCACAGTTCCTTCAGGAAAACCCGGAACGCAAGGTGATCGTCGAGGGTTACACCGACAGCGTCGGCTCGGCCAATTACAACCAGACCCTGTCCGAGCGCCGCGCCAACAGCGTGCGCATGGCGCTGGTGCGTGCCGGCGTCGACCCGGCGCGCATCGTTTCCCAGGGCTATGGCAAGGAGTACCCGGTAGCGAGCAACTCGAACAACTCGGGGCGTGCGCAAAACCGTCGGGTGGAGGTAACTATCTCCAACGACAATCAGCCGGTAGCGCCACGTTCGGTGAGCCAGGTGCAGCGGTAAGGCTGGCTGAAACGACAAGCCCCGCGATCGATGCGGGGCTTTCTTGTGCCTGTCCCGGCCCTTTCGCGGCTAAAGCCGCTCCCACAGAGAACGCGCAAAACTCGAAACCGGCGCGGTCCCTGTGGGAGCGGCTTTAGCCGCGAAAGGGCCAGTGCAGACAATAGAGGAGCCGGCTCACTGCACTTGCTGCGGGGTGTCCTCGCCCATGCAGCGCACCGCACGCTTGCGGTTGTCCACCAGCACGCCGGTCAGGCCTTTTTGCTGGGTATCGAACAGCACCAGCACGCCATCCACGCACTGCGCCACCTGCGCCGCAGGGTCCAAGGAAACCTTGTAGTCCTCGCCCGGGAGGGTCTTGAGCATGGTGAAGTCCTGCAGCAACAGGGCATCCTCGGGTTTGGCGAAATGCAGGTAACCGTAATACCACAAGGCCCCCACCGTCACGATGATGCTGCCGACACCGGTCAGGATCAGCGGGATGGCGTTGCGTTCTTCACTCATTGCTTGTTCTTCTCGTCAGGGTAGTTGGGCACTTCGGCAAGCCGCCGCAGGCCGTTGAAATGGCTGGGGTCATCGAGGAAACGCAGCATCACCTGGCGCCAGGTCGGGTCAGCGAAGGTCTGCACATGGCCACCACGGGTCAGTTGCAGCACGCGCGGCGCTGGCGCGTGCTGGTACAGGCGAATGCCGTTGTCCATGGGCACCAGGGTGTCGTCGATGCTGTGGAAGAACAGCTTGGGCGGGTTGCTCAGCTGCTCGACCGAGCGGATTGCGCTGTCACCGTCCGGCACCAGCCACGACAGCGGCACCTGCAGCGGCCAGGTCATCCACGACGTGCTGAGGGCAAAACGCCCGACCGCACGGTAGCTGGCCGGCACACCGTCGAACACCAACGCGCTGAAGCGCTGGCGCTGCTCGGGGTGGGCCGCCAGGTAGTGGATGGCCATGGCCCCACCAAGGCTCTGCCCCAGCAGCGCCAGCGGCTTGCCCTTGGCCTCGGGCGCCTGGTCCAGCCAGGCGATGGCCGCGGCGATGTCCTCGTACACTGCAGGCAGGCTCGGCGCGCCTTCGGACAGGCCATAGCCGCGGTAATCGACCATCAACACTTGGTAGCCCTGCTCCGGCAGCCAATAGCTGCCACCCAGGTGCCCAGGCAGGTTGCCACCGTTGCCGTGCAGGTGCAGCACCGTCCCCTTCACCTCGACCCCAGGCTTGGCCGGCAACCACCAGCCGTGCAGGCGAATGCCATCGGCAGTGGTCAAGGTGACGTCGCGGTACTCGAGCTTGGCTCGCTCAGGTGTGAACGCCTGGCCACGCTCGGGGTAGAACAGCAGGCTGCTGCAACCGCTCAGGCCCAGCAGCACCGAGCCCAAGGCCAGCAGGCGGCAGCACTCAGAGAATGTTCGCGTAGTCAGCTTCAATACGGTCCAGGCTCAGGTGGTTGAGGAAGTTGGAGAAGCACATCCAGGCCGACAGCGCGTTAAGGTCGCGGAACTGTTCGGGCAGGTACTTGGGCGGCTCGACCAAGCCTTCCTCGACCAGCTGGCGCAAGGTACGCATGTCTTCCAAGGTGGTCTTGCCACAGAACAGCAGCGGGATCTGTTCGAGCTTGCCCTTCTTCACGGCCAACTGAATGTAGTTGTAAACCATGATGAAGCCCTTGAGGTAGGACAAGTCCTTGGTAAATGGCAGGCCATTAGGCACCGAACCGCGGAACACCCGGCTGGCATTGCTGTAGCTCTGCGCCATCTCGAAGCCCTGCTCGCGGAAGAACCCGTAAACCTGCATGAAATCGGCGCCCTCCTCGACCATGTGAATGGCGCGGGTGCGGTTGGTGAGCTTGCGCAGGCGGCTGGGGTACGAGGCGAAGGCGATCACCTCCATGAGGATGGCCAGGCCTTCCTGGGTCACCGTCGACGACGGTGGGCCCTTGGCCAGGAAGGTGCAGATCGGCTGGTTCAGGCCGTTGAGCGTGGTGCCGACGTGCACCAGCCCTTCGTGCACCTCCAGGGCGCGCACGTCGCGGGCGTTGAACATGGCGTCGGCGCGCACCTTGATATAGTCGGCCCCGGCCGCGGCATCGGCAACGATGCCGTCGGACTCGAACACGCGGATGGTTTCTTCGGCTTCACCGAACACCTTGTTCAGCCGCCGCTGGAGGATGTCGACGGCCTCCTTGGCAGTCAGGTTCTTCGGCTCGTCCTTGAGGTCGCCACGGCCATCGATGTTGTTCAGGTAGTCCGACAGCATCAGGCCGAGGTCGGCAAGGGTCGGGTCACCGGCATGGAAGGCATCCGAGGCAGCGCCGTACAACTCTTGGGAGATCAGGCCGAAATCCTCGGTGCCACGCGCTTCGAGCATGCGCACCACCATGCGGTATTCGCGGCACATGCGCTTCATGATCTGGCCGACCGGGTTGAACTGGCCGAGCTGACGAATGATGTCGCGCTCGATGCCCTGGAACTCGGCCTTGACCGCGCTGGAGTCGAACGACAACGGGCGTGATTGGTAATAGGCGCGGTCGACGGCTGGCGGCTCCTTGCCCTTGGCTTTGAGGAAGCCCTGGCGAATATTGTCGTCCCACTTCACCGCGTCCAGAACCCGGATGGGGGTTTGCGCCGCAACGATGCGGTCGGACAAGGCGCGGATGGTTTGCTGGTATTCGTCCACCGGGGGACTCCTTATTGGAACAAAGTGCCAAGCCTTGCTTTGCCTGTACCGGCCTCTTCGTGGCTAAAGCCGCTCCTACAGGGGTATCACAGCCCTCAAGCCTGATGCAGCCCCTGTGGGAGCGGCTTTAGCCGCGAAGAAGCCAACGCCGTCATTTGCCGGAGCGCTGGAACCGCGCCACCTCGACGAACAGGTCGGAGTTGGCCGGGTCGTCCAGGTAGGCCAACACCCGCGCCGAAGGGCTGTCGATCAGCACGCCGTCGCCGTTGTCTTCCGGCACCTCGGTGCTGCGCCCGGTGAGTTCCTTCTTGTCCACCGCTTGCTGCACCTGCTCGACATCCAGGTTGTAGACCACCAGTTCCTTGCCATCGACGATGTCGAAACCGCCAATCAGGAAGTTGCCACCCAGGCGCTTGGGCACGCCCGCCGACAGGTACCAGCGGTTGCCATGGCGCGACACGGTGAACACGTACTCCTCAGGGGCCTTGCCCTTGGCCGTGGCCACCGCCTTGTAGGCATCGCCACCACTACGGCTGATGGTAAGTTTCAGCGGCTCGCCCCAGGCGTCCTTGCTGCTCCACTTGCCGAGCAGGGCCTTGGGCGCTGCCTGGTTGCTGGGCAACGGCTCGTGGAAGGTCACCAGACAACCGCCCAGCAGTAGGAATGACAGCGTCAACAACACCACACGCCAGGCTTTCATCAGGTTCTCCTTGAAAAGTCGGTCTCGGCTCAGGCCGACGCCAGCACCAGCTGCAGGTATCGGGTAAGCATAGCGAGCATCTGCCCATCGGCTTGCACGTTGGCATCCGTGAGCAGGCCCTGATATTCCATCTGCTCGATAATCGCCGTCAACATTTGCGCGTCTTGTTCTGGTTGCCGCGAGCCCACTACCTGCAGCAATTGCCGGGTGCCATGCAGCAGGATCTGCTCATGGGCGCACACCAGCTCGGCCAGGCGCGGGCACAGCAACGCCTCTTGGCGGAAGGCCTGCTCGGCCATCAGGAAGTCACGGCGGTTGAGTAATTGCCGCTGGACGTAGTCGGCGGTCATGCGCGCCACTTCATCCGCCAAACGCGCCCGCGCCTGCGGGCTGCCATCGCCCTGGGCGAGCATTTGGCGCAGCACCACTTCGGTGTTGGCCCACAGTTTGGCCATGTAGGCGGCGCTGCGCTCGACGTACTGGGCAAAGGTATCGGTGAGCAGGTCCTCGATGTCCTTGAAGTAGTAGGTGGTGGCCGACAGTGGCACACCGGCCTCGGCGGCCACGGCGCGGTGGCGCACACCGCGTACGCCATCGCGTACGACGATGCGCATGGCAGCATCGAGGATCAGTTGGCGGCGCTGTTCGCTGCCTTGGCGGGCAGTCTTGCGGCCTTGGTATTGCACGCTTTCGGCGACGGCGGTGGCGATGCCGGCGGCGCCTTGGTGAGGCATGGCGGGTGTCACGGGGGTACCTCATGGACAGTGTTTCGTCAGTGCTGGCCCTTTTGCGGCAAAACCCGCGCCTACAAGGACCGCACAGCATTCAGGCCCTGCGCAACCCTTGTAGAAGCGGCTTTAGCCGCGAAGAGGCCAGTACTGACAACATAAAGCTTCAGGCAAGAAAAAGCCGCCTCGAAAGGCGGCTTTTTCAATTCACTCAGGCCTGCGGACGCATGTGCGGGAACAGGATCACGTCGCGGATCGACGGCGAGTTGGTCAGCAGCATCACCAGGCGGTCAATGCCAATGCCTTCACCAGCGGTTGGCGGCATGCCGTACTCCAGGGCGCGAACGAAGTCGGCGTCATAGTGCATCGCTTCGTCGTCACCGGCGTCCTTCTCGGCCACCTGGGCCAGGAAGCGCTCGGCCTGGTCTTCGGCATCGTTGAGCTCGGAGTAGGCGTTGGCGATTTCACGGCCACCGATGAACAGCTCGAAACGGTCGGTAACAGCCGGGTTGTCGTCGTTGCGACGGGCCAGCGGCGACACTTCGAACGGGTACTCGGTGATGAAGTGCGGCTGCTCCAGCTTGTGCTCGACCAGCTCCTCGAAAATCATCACCTGCAGCTTGCCCAGGCCTTCATGGCCCAGCACCTTGGCACCGGCCTTCTTGGCGATGTCGCGGGCGCGGTCGACGTCCTGCAGGTCGGCAGCGGTCAGCTCCGGGTTGTACTTGAGAATCGAGTCGAACACCGACAGACGCGCGAACGGCTCGCCGAAGTGGAACACCTTGTCGCCGTAAGGCACATCGGTGCTGCCCAGTACCAGCAGCGCCAGCTCGCGGAACAGTTCCTCGGTGAGGTCCATGTTGTCGCGGTAGTCGGCGTAGGCCTGGTAGAACTCAAGCATGGTGAATTCTGGGTTGTGACGAGTCGAAACGCCTTCGTTACGGAAGTTGCGGTTGATCTCGAACACTTTCTCGAAGCCACCTACCACCAGGCGCTTGAGGTACAGCTCCGGCGCGATACGCAGGAACATGGCCATGTCCAGCGCATTGTGGTGGGTTTCAAATGGCTTGGCTGCGGCACCACCTGGGATGGTTTGCAGCATCGGCGTCTCGACTTCGAGGAAGTCACGCTCGATGAGGAACTTGCGGATGTGCGAGATCACCTGCGAACGCACACGGAACGTGTTGCGGGTGTCTTCGTTGACCATCAGGTCGACGTAGCGCTGGCGATAGCGCTGCTCGGTATCGGTCAGGCCGTGGTGCTTGTCGGGCAGCGGGCGCAGCGACTTGGTCAGCAGGCGCACGTTGGTCATTTCGACGTACAGGTCGCCCTTGCCGGAACGGGCCAGGGTGCCTTCGGCGCTGATGATATCGCCCAGGTCCCAGGTTTTGACCGCGGCCAGGGTTTCTTCTGGCAGGGTCTTGCGGTTGACGTAGACCTGGATGCGACCGGTCATGTCCTGGATGACCATGAACGAGCCACGGTTGAGCATGATGCGGCCGGCTACCTTGACCGGGATCGCTGCAGCTTCCAGTTCTTCCTTGGTCTTGTCCGCGTACTGTTTCTGCAGGTCGTTGCAGTAGCTGTCGCGACGGAAGTCATTGGGGAAGGCATTGCCCTTGGCGCGCTCGGCGGCAAGTTTTTCCTTGCGCAGGGCGATCAGGGCGTTTTCTTCCTGTTGCAGGTCTTGCGCTTCGGTCTTCAGGTCGCTCATTTCGTCATTCTTTCCATCAGGTGTTCGTTGCCCCTTTCGGGCAGGGCACGCGGTACCGGCCCCAGGCCTGGTACCGCGGCGGTTGGGTGCGGCTTACAGCCCCTGCTTGAGGCTCGCTTCCAGGTACTGGTCGAGGTCGCCGTCCAGGACCTTCTGGCAATCGCTACGCTCGACGCCGGTACGCAAGTCCTTGATGCGCGAGTCATCCAGTACGTAGGAGCGGATCTGGTGGCCCCAGCCGATGTCCGACTTGCTGTCTTCCAGCGCCTGTGAAGCGGCGTTGCGCTTCTGCATCTCCAGCTCGTACAACTTGGCCCGCAGCATTTTCATGGCGGTGTCTTTGTTGGCGTGCTGCGAGCGTTCATTCTGGCAGGCCACCACGGTGTTGGTCGGCACGTGGGTGATACGGACCGCCGAGTCGGTGGTGTTCACGTGCTGGCCACCGGCACCGGAGGAGCGGTAGGTGTCGACGCGCAGGTCGGCCGGGTTGATCTCGATTTCGACCTTGTCGTCGATTTCGGGCGACACGAACACCGCCGAGAACGAGGTGTGGCGACGGGCACCGGAGTCGAACGGGCTCTTGCGCACCAGGCGGTGGACACCGATTTCGGTGCGCAGCCAGCCGAACGCGTACTCGCCCTTGATGTGCACGGTGGCGCCTTTGATGCCGGCGACTTCACCTTCGGACAGCTCGATGATGGTGGCATCGAAACCGCGCTTGTCGGCCCAGCGCAGGTACATGCGCAGCAGGATGTTGGCCCAGTCCTGTGCTTCGGTACCACCGGAACCGGCCTGGATGTCCAGGTAGGCGTTGTTCATGTCCATCTCGCCGCTGAACATGCGACGGAACTCAAGCTGGGCCAGGGATTCTTCAAGGGCCTGCAGCTCGGTCTCGACGTCGCTGACGGCGCCTTCATCACCTTCCTCGACCGCCATGTCGAGCAAGTCTTTGCAGTCGGCCAGGCCGTTGGACATCTTGTCCAGGGTCTCGACGACCTGCGCCAGCATGGCCCGCTCGCGGCCCAGGCTCTGGGCGTACTCGGGCTTGTTCCAGACGTTAGGGTCTTCCAGCTCGCGGTTGACTTCGATCAGGCGGTCATGCTTGTGATCGTAGTCAAAGATACCCCCGAATAGACTGGGAACGCTCGGTGAGGTCCTTGATGGTGTTCAGGATCGGTTGGATTTCCATGGGCGGGCGGCTCTCGTGCGAATTCGGTGAAAAGCCCGCGAGTATAACCGAGTCCACCGCACGGCGGCAGACCCGCCGGGCGGTAGAAGTGGTATCGGCAGAACCCTATTGAGCACAGGGCCTCATCGCCGTTGAGGCCCTGTCAGGCGATACCAACCTGGTTGCGCCCACCATCCTTGGCCTGGTATAGGCCCTTGTCCGCCGCCGAGATCAGCTGCCGGCAAACACTGCCGATGGCAGGGGTTTGGGTGGCCAGGCCGATGCTCACGGTCAGGTGTGAGCCGGCCACCGGGGCGGTGTGCGGGATGCCCAGGCCGAGCACGGTCTGGCGCAGCTTCTCGGCCACCAGGCGGGCTCCGCCGGGCGAGGTGTTGGGCAGCACCAGGGCGAACTCCTCGCCGCCATAGCGCGCCGGCAGGTCGGTGGGCCGCGAGCACGAGCCGCGCAGCGCTTCGGCGACCTGGCGCAAGGCCTCGTCACCGGCCAAGTGGCCAAAGCTGTCGTTGTAAGCCTTGAAGTAATCCACATCGATCATCAGCAGCGACAACTGCTGCTGCTCACGCATGGCCCGGCGCCATTCCAGCTCCAGGTACTCGTCGAAGTGGCGGCGGTTGGACAACCCGGTCAGGCCATCGGAGTTCATCAGCCGCTGCAGCATCAGGTTCGAGTCGAGCAACTGCTGCTGACTGACGCGCAGGGCACGGTAGGCCTCGTCCCGTTGCAACAAGGTCAGGTAGGAGCGCGAATGGTAGCGGATGCGCGCTACCAACTCGATATTGTCCGGCAACTTGACCAGGTAATCGTTGGCCCCGGCGGCAAACGCCGCGCTCTTGACCAATGGGTCTTCCTTGGTCGACAGGACGATGATCGGGATGTCCTGGGTAGCCGGGTTGTTGCGGTACTCACGAACCAGGGTCAGCCCGTCCAGGCCAGGCATGATCAGGTCCTGGAGGATTACCGTGGGCTTGATGCGCATGGCCTGGGCCACCGCCTGGTGCGGGTCGGCGCAAAAGTGAAAATCGATGTTCTCTTCATTGGCCAGACCACGCCGCACCGCCTCGCCGATCATGGCCTGGTCGTCGACCAGCAGCACCATCGCCGAGTTTTCGTTGGTGGTGGCAAAACCTTCGATCGGTAAATCATTCATACCTGTTCACCCGATCACTGCCGGCCAGGCGGCGTGATTCAATACACATCGTCATTTTGCGAAAATTTCCATCAAGCGCCCGGCGATTCGCTCCAGCGGGCGAACTTCCACTGCGGCATCGATGGCCACGGCGGCTTTAGGCATGCCGTACACCGCACTGCTGGCCTGGTCCTGGGCAATGGTCAGGAAGCCCTGCTGACGCATCAGCTTCAGGCCTTGGGCCCCGTCGCGGCCCATACCGGTGAGCAACACGCCCACCGCATCACCGCTCCAGTAACGCGCCACACTCTCGAAGAACACATCGATCGAGGGCCGGTAGATTTCATTCACCGGTTCGGCAGTGTAGGCCAGTTGGCCATTCTGTAGCAGGCGAATGTGGTGGTTGGTGCCGGCCAGCAACACCTGCCCCGGCTGCGGCGGCTCACCTTCACGGGCCAGGCGTACCGGCAGGCCGGCAGCGCTGCTAAGCCATTCGGCCATGCCTGCGGCAAACACCTGGTCCACATGCTGGACCAGCACGATAGCGGCCGGAAACGCCGCCGGCAGGCTCTTGAGCAGCACTTCGAGGGCTGCCGGGCCACCCGCGGACGAGCCGATCGCCACCAGCCCACGGTGCGCGGACGCCGCCCGCACTGGCGCGGCGACCGGGCGGGCGGCCGGTGCACGCTGCTGGCCAATCAACCAGCTTATGTTGAGGATCTTGCGCAGCAGTGGCGCTGCTGCTTCACGCGGATCGCCCGCCCCCAGCGCTGGCGTATCGACCACATCCAGGGCGCCGTGGCCCATGGCCTCGAACACCCGGTGCACGTTCTGTTTACGGTCGACCGTGACGATGACGATGGCGCACGGGGTTTCGGCCATGATTCGCCGGGTCGCCTCCACGCCGTCCATCACCGGCATGATCAGGTCCATGAGGATCAGGTCCGGCAACTGCTCGCTGCAGCGCTGCACCGCCTCGGCGCCATTGCTGGCGACCCACACCACTTGGTGCGCGGGCTCCAGGGCGACCGCCCGGCGCAGCGCCTCGACGGCCATGGGCATGTCATTGACGATGGCGATCTTCATCCTTGAGCACCTCCAATCAACTCAACTACAGCATCCAGCAACGCATCGTCGTGGAAACTGGCCTTTGCCAAATAGTAGTCGGCTCCGGCATCCAGGCCACGCCTTCGGTCTTCCTCGCGGTCCTTGTAGGACACCACCATTACCGGCAGCGATTGCAGGCGCTGGTCGCGGCGCACCAGGGTGACCAGCTCGATGCCGTCCATGCGCGGCATGTCGATGTCGGTGATCAACAGGTCGAAGTCCTCGCCGCGCAGGGCGTTCCAGCCGTCCATGCCGTCCACCGCCACGGCCACCTCGTAACCGCGGTGGCCCAGCAGCTTGCGCTGCAGCTCACGCACGGTCAGCGAATCGTCGACCACCAGGATGCGCTTGCGGACCACGCCACGCGCGCCACTGCTGCCGCGCGCGATGCGCTCCAGGCTGCCCGTACTGAGCAGTTTCTCGAGCGAACGCAACAAGTCCTCGACATCAACGATCAGCACCACCGAGCCATCATCGAGCAAAGCGCCGGAGGATATGTCCTGCACCTTGCCCAGCCGCGGGTCAAGCGGCATCACCACCAGCACCCGCTCGCCTATCAGGCGCTCCACGGCCACGCCATACAGTTGCTCGCGCTCTCGGATCACCACCACCCGCAGGCTACTTTCCTCAGTTTGCCCAGCCGGGCGGTTGAGCAGCTGGCTGGCCGCTACCAGGCCGATATGCCGGCCTTCGTGCCAGAAATGCTGGCGCCCTTCGATCTGCACGATCGCTTCGGCAGCCACTTCCAGCGTGCGTTCGATATGGGCCAGCGGGAAGGCATAGGCTTCGCCACCCACTTCGACCACCAGGCTGCGCACTACCGACAGGGTCAGCGGCACCTGCAGGTGGAAGCGGCAGCCCTGCCCGGCCACCTGGGTCAGCTCGATCGAACCGCGCAGCTCACGGATCATATGCTGCACCGCATCCAGGCCCACACCACGCCCAGACACCTCGGTGACCTTGTCACGCAGGCTGAACCCGGGCAGGAACAGAAACGTCAGCAGCTCTGCCTCACTCATCCGCGCCACCGTGTCGGCGGGCGACAGCGCCCGCTCGACGATGTTGCTGCGCAAGCGCTCCAGGTCGATGCCGGCGCCATCGTCGATCAACTCCAGGCTGAGCATGCCAGCCTGGTGCGAGGCACGCAGGCGAATCACGCCCTCCTCTGGCTTGCCTGCCAGCAGGCGCCGCTCCGGCAGCTCGATGCCGTGGTCGACGGCATTGCGCAACAGGTGGGTCAGTGGCGCTTCGAGCTTTTCCAGTACATCGCGGTCGACTTGAGTCTTATCCCCTTCCACCAGCAACCCCACCGGCTTGCCCAGCGAGCGGCCAAGGTCACGGACCATGCGGCTCTGGCCGGTCAACACATCGGCAAACGGGCGCATTCGGCAGGCCAGCGCGGTGTCGTACAACAGTTGCGCGCGCTGGCTGGCCTGCCAGCCGAATTCGTCGAGGTCGGCAGCCTGCTGCTGCAAAATCTGCTGGGTTTCCGCCAGCAGGCGCTGGGTTTGGGCCAAGGCTTCGAGTACCTCGCTGCTCTGGCCACTGTCCTCCAGTTGCAGGCGCAAGCTGTCGAGTGCCTGCATGCCCTGGCCATGCATGCGCTTGAGGCGCTGCAGGGTGGCCAGGTAAGGCTTGAGCCGCTGGGTTTCCACCAGCGATTTGCTGGACAGGTCGAGCAGGCTGTTGAGGCGATCGGCGGTTACCCGCAATACCCGCTCCGCGCCCTCACCGGCGCGCTTGCCGGCCCTGCGCCGCGGGGCCGGCTCGGGTTCGGGCGGTGGCTCGAGGAGGTCAGCGGGCAGCGACAATGGCGCGGGCAGTACGAGGGGTAGCGATGTTGCTGGCAGCGCGGGCACAGCAGGGGTTGCGGCAGGCATGGCCGGCGCACCCGGGTCGAGCAGGCTGGCCATTTGCGCGAGGAACACCGGCAGGGTCGCCTGCGCCCCGGCATCCCCCGGCGTGGCGATGCGCATCAGCAGGTCGGTGCCCTGCAGCAGGGCGTCGATATGCTCGGCGCTCAGGCGCAAGCGGCCTTCCTGGGCGGCTACCAGGCAGTCTTCCATGACGTGGGCGACGCTGACGCCAGCGTCCACCCCGACGATCCGTGCGGCGCCCTTCAAGGAGTGGGCGGCGCGCATGCAGGCCTCGAGCTGGTCGGCCTGGGTGGGGTTGCGCTCCAGCGCCATCAGGCCGGCGCTGAGCACCTGGGTTTGTGCCTCGGCCTCCAGGCTGAACAGTTCGAGCAACGATGCGTCGCGCATTTGCTCTGGGGTCATGACAGGCTCCGCTGCACGGCAGAAAGTAAGTGTTGATCGTCCAGAACCCGCACGCTGCGGCCACGCCATTGCAGCACTGCGGCGGTGAAGTGGGTGGCGTCCTGGCCGCTGCCAAGCAGTAGCGGGTCGAGCCGGTGAATGCCATCAATTTCTTCGACCGCCATCACTACCGGCCCGCCTTCAGCCGCCAAAATCAGCATGCGCGGCAACGCCCGGCCGCCACGCTGCTCGGCGCCGCTGGCCTGCACGCCCAGCAGGTCGGCCAGCGACAGGCACGGCACCAGCGCACCGCGCACGTTGGCCACGCCCTGCAGCAACCGCGAGCGCTGGTGCGGCAAGGAATGCACCGCCTGCAGCGGGGCGATTTCGGCCAGGCAGGCGGTGGCCAGAGCCAGCCACTCTTCGCCCAGGCGAAACAGCAGCATGGAGCGGCCGGTGTTTTCCTCGACAGGCAAGGCCACCGCCGCCTGGTGCTCCTGCATCAGCGCGTAGCGGTCGAGCAACCGCGTCGCCGCGGCGGCATACACCTCGCAATTGCGGCAGTGAACATGCCGCGGCAGCAACGGGCACTGCTTGTCACCATGCACACCGATGCGGTTCCAGCAATCGTCGATGTGCGCATCTTCTTCGGCGAGCAACTGCATCGCAGAGGTACCCTTCATCGTTCAGGCTCCCGGCCAACCCGCGCGGCACGTTCCTGCAGGCGCCGGGCACCGGCCAAATCGCCCTGGGCCGCCAGCAAGGCCGCCAGGTGCACCAGCGCCTCGGGGTGCTGCGGCTCCAGGTACAGGGCTTTGCGATAGTGGCTCAGCGCCTGCTGCGCATCGCCATCGGTATCGCTGAGCAGCCCCAGCCAGTAATACACCTGCGCCGAAGGCGCGAACTGGCCCAGGTAACGCTGGCATTCGGCACGCGCCTGCTGGCTGGCGCCGGCATTGGCAAGCCGGGCAATACTGGCCAGCAACTCGCTGGCTTCCTCGCGCTTTTGCTCGCGCGCTGGCGCTGGCCTGGCGGCCACAGGCAGCACACGCAGTGGGCGTGGCAACGCAGCGCTCGGCGGCGGATAGGCCGGCGCTGCCATGGCCGGCAAGGTGCGTCGCGCTGGCTGGGGCGGGGCCAGCGCGGCGTCACCGCCCTGCTGGCGCACGTAAGCGAATGACTGGGCAATCCCCAGCGGGCGCATGCCCAACCGCGCCAGCAAGCTGCCTTCGGCTGGGCCGATGAACAACACGCCCTGCGGGTGCAGCAGGCGCTTGAGCACTTCGAACACTCGCTGTTGGGTAGGCACGTCGAAATAGATCAACAGGTTGCGGCAGAACACGAAGTCGTACAGGCCATCGCGGGTGGCCAGCCCTGGGTCGAGCACATTGCCCACCTGCAGGCTGACCTGTTCGCGCACCCGTTCATGCAGGCGGTGGCCTTCGTCGACGGCCTCGAAGTAGCGCTCGCGAAAGCCCAGCTCATTGCCGCGGAAGGCATTGCGCCCATAAACGGCTTGCCCGGCCTTGGCCACCGAAAGGGGGCTGATGTCCATGCCGTCGATCAGGAACGCCCCTGGCGCGATGCCAGCGTCAAGCAGGGCCATGGCCAGCGAATAAGGTTCCTCACCGGTTGAGCATGGCAGGCTGAGCAAGCGCAGCGGGCGTGCACCGGCCAGCTCGGCCAGGCGCTTATGCGCCAGGCTGGCCAGGGCAGTGAAGGATTCGGGATAACGGAAAAACCAGGTTTCCGGGACGATGACTGCCTCGATCAGCGCCTGTTGCTCATCCATCGACTGCTGCAGGCACACCCAGTAATCGTCCAGGCCCGTGGCGTTCACAGCCTCGCAACGCTGGCGCAGTGCACGCTCGACCATGGGCGCCCCAACCGACTCCACGTCCAGGCCAATGCGCTCGCGCAAGAAGCGGAAAAAATGCTGTTCGTTCATCTCGGCATCCCTGTCGGGGCATCGGCGTACAGTAGCCGATGCACGGCGTCGGGCAGCAGGTCATCGACTTCGATGCGCTGCAACAGGCCCTGGTCATCCTGACGCACCGGGCCCAGGTAAGGGGCTTCGCCGCTGTCCACGCCGTAAGGTTGGAACTCGTCGGGGTGGCAGCGCAGGGTTTCGGTGGCCTGTTCCAGGATCAGGCCAAGCTGCAGGCCGCCGCGGTAATGCACCAGCACCAGGCGCGTACTGGTACGTTGCGCCGCCGGCTGGCCAAAGCTCAACGCCGCCAGGTCGACCACCGGCACCAGCCAGCCACGGTGCGCAAGAAGCCCCGCCACCCAGGCCGGCGCCTGGGCGATGGGCTTGAGCGGCTGGCGCGGCAGCACCTCGATCACCTCGTGCACGCTCAGGGCAAAGCGCTGTTCCTGGATGCGAAACTGTAGGTACAACGCCCCCTTGGCGCTGCCCGCCCGCGCAGCGTGCGGTTGCAAGTGGTTCATCGCAGTCAGACTTTGAAGCGCGACACGCCGCCGCGCAAACCGGCGGCCACCTGGCTCAGCTCATCGATGGCGAAACTGGCCTGGCGTAGCGACTCGACGGTCTGGGTGCTGGCATCGCTGAGCTGCGCCAGCGCCTGGTTGATCTGCTCGGCACCGGTAGCCTGGGCCTGCATGCCTTCATTAACCATCAGCACGCGCGGCGCCAAGGCCTGCACCTGGTGAATGATCTGGCTGAGCTGCTCGCCCACCTGCTGCACTTCGAACATGCCACGGCGCACTTCTTCGGAGAACTTGTCCATGCCCATGACCCCGGCCGACACTGCCGACTGGATTTCGCGCACCATCTGCTCGATGTCGTAGGTGGCTACGGCGGTCTGGTCGGCCAAGCGGCGCACTTCGGTGGCCACCACGGCAAAGCCACGGCCGTACTCGCCGGCCTTTTCCGCTTCGATGGCGGCGTTGAGCGACAGCAGGTTGGTCTGGTCGGCGACCTTGACGATGGTCACCACCATCTGGGTGATGTTGCTGGCTTTTTCGTTGAGGATGCCCAGCTTGGCGTTGACCAGATCGGCGGCGCCCATTACCTGGTGCATGGTTTCTTCCATGCGCGCCAGGCCCTGCTGGCCAGAGCCGGCCAGGCTGGAGGCTTGGTCGGCGGCCGAGGTGACTTCGGTCATGGTGCGCACCAGGTCACGCGAGGTAGCAGCGATTTCCCGCGAGGTGGCGCCAATTTCGGTGGTGGTGGCGGCCGTTTCGGTAGCGGTGGCCTGCTGTTGCTTGGAGGTGGCGGCAATTTCGGTCACCGACGTGGTCACCTGTACCGACGAGCGCTGGGCCTGGGCGACCAGGTTGGCCAGGGCCTCGGCCATTTCGTTGAAGCCACTTTCGATGGCGCCGAACTCGTCCTTGCGGTCCAGGTTCAGGCGCATGCTCAGGTCGCCCGAGCGCAGTTTGTCGAGGGCATGGACAATGCGCTGAACCGGCGCGGTAATGGCGCGCAACAGCAACAGGCCGCAAATACCGGCGGCGATAATCGCCAACAGCAGGGAAACGATCATGCTGCCCTTGGCCGTGCTCACGGCGCCGACAATTTCGGCGGTGTCGGTGGCGGCGGAAGCACGGTTGTGGTCAATCACTTCGTTCAGCAGCTTGCGGCCGTCCGTCCAGGCCGGGGTGAGCACCTCGGTGATCAGCCGCTGGGCTTCGGCGTAGTTGTGCTGGCGATAGGCGTCCAAAACCTGATCAACAATCTTGAGGTAGTTGGCCTCCATCTGGACGAAGGTGTCGAAGCGCGCCTGGTCGTCATCGTCCTGTATGGTGCTTTGGTAGCTGGCCATGTGCTGCCTGAGCCGGTCCTGAAAACTTTTGAACAGCTCCGCGTCGGCCGAAGTGAATTCACGGTGGTTGGACAGGCCCACCAATTGCTGGCTGTTGACGTAGCCGTCGACCCAAGCACTGCGGAGCATCGAGCTGTAGTAGAGGCCGGGGATACTGTCGGTGCCCACCGCTTGCTCAGCGGAAGCGATGGTTACCAACCGCGAGTAGGCGGCCACGATCATCAGCAGCATGATGGCGATGATCACGGCGAAACTTGCCAGGATCCGTTGGCGCAAAGTCCAGTTCTTCACATTCAGCCCTCAGGAATTCACAACGAGCGGGAAAAATCGCCGAAGTATAGCCCAGGCTTCCTACGCATTTGCGGCTGAAATGTGGAGTTATCAGGCATCCTTGCTGATAGACAGGCCACTGGGGCTGCTGCGCAGCCCTTCGCGGGCGAGCCCGCGCCTACAAAGGCAGCACAACCTTCGAGCAGCGGGCGGCCCCGTTCGCCGCAATCACTGGCCGGCGGCAAGCCTTGCCTGGCTTTCCAGCTCTTGGCGCAGGGCTGGGTCCAGGCGCAGTTGGCGGGCCAGTTCATCCAGGTAGGCACGCTCCATGAAGTTTTCCTGGTCGACCATCATCACGCTGGCCAGGTACATCTCGGCGGCCATCTCCGGGGTTTGTGCGGCACGCGCCACTTCGGCCGGGTCCAGCGGCTTGTTGAGCTCGGCATGCAGCCAATGCTGCAGTTCGCGGTCGCTGTCCAGGCGGGTGAATTCGCCCTCGATCAGCGCCCGCTCGCGCTCGTCGATATGGCCATCGGACTTGGCCGCCGCCACCAGCGCCCGCAGCACGGCCTGGCTGTGCTGCTCGACCTGGGCTGGCGGCAGGCGGTCGACGGTTTGCGGCTCGGCGCCAGCCAGCTGCTGGTTGGCCTGCCAGTTGCCGTAGGCTTTGTAAGCCAGCACGCCCAGTGCCGCCAGGCCACCGTAAGTCAACGCCTTGCCACCGTATTTGCGAGCCTTCTTGCTACCCAGCAAAAGGCCCAGAGCGCCCCCACCCAACAGCCCGCCACCCGCACCGGACAACAGCCCGCCAAGCCCGCTGGGAGCACTCCCTGGCTTGCTGCTGCCGCCCTGTTTTTCTAGTAATTGCTGGCCGGACTTGAGGAGTTGATCGAGCAGGCCCCGGGTATTCATGCGCGTGTCTCCACGTAAGAAAATTCAAGCGCCAGAGTAAGGCTTGGCAGACCACACGCCACTGTGGATTTGCTTCCGGATGTTGCATTAGCGGGCAAAAAGCCAACTAGACTCGATATCGCCAATACTTCGCGCCACCGTTGAAAACTGCCCCGACCAAGATCTCCAAGAAGAGGGAACACCATGTCAGTGCACGACACCGCATTGCTCGGCGCCATCACCGCTGCCGTGCTGGCCAGCGCCAGCCTGCAGGCTGCCGAAACGCCCAAGGCCCTGGGGCCCGGCGAGGGGCGTTTGGACATCGTTGCCTGGCCCGGCTACATCGAGCGCGGTGAAAGCGACAAGGCCTACGACTGGGTCACCGGCTTCGAGAAGCAAACCGGCTGCAAGGTCAGCGTCAAGACCGCCGCCACCTCGGACGAAATGGTCAGCTTGATGACCAAGGGCGGCTACGACCTGGTCACGGCCTCGGGCGATGCCTCGCTGCGGCTGATCGCCGGCAAGCGGGTGCAGCCGATCAACACCGCGCTGATCCCCAACTGGAAGAACATCGACCCACGCCTGCAGAACGGTGGCTGGTACGTGGTCGACAAGCAGGTCTACGGCACCCCGTACCAGTGGGGGCCAAACGTACTGCTGTACAACACCGACGTGTTCAAGCAGGCGCCCACCAGTTGGGGCGTACTGTTCGAGCCGCAGAACCTGCCCGACGGCAAGCCGAACAAGGGCCGCGTCCAGGCCTACGACGGGCCGATCTACATTGCCGACGCGGCGCTGTACCTGAAGACGGCCAAGCCGGAACTGGGCATCCAGGACCCCTATGAGCTTAACGAAGCCCAATACACAGCCGTACTGGAACTGCTGCGCCAACAGCAACCGCTGATCCACCGCTACTGGCATGACGCCACGGTGCAGATGAGCGACGTGAAAAACGAAGGCGTGGTCGCCTCCAGCTCCTGGGGCTACATGGTCAATGGCCTGAAGGCCGAGAAGCAGCCTGTGGCCTCGACCATTCCCAAGGAAGGCGCGACCGGCTGGGCCGACACCACCATGCTGCACAGTGAGGCCAAGCACCCCAACTGTGCCTACCAGTGGATGGATTGGTCACTGCAGCCGAAGGTACAGGGTGACGTCGCGGCTTGGTTCGGCTCGTTGCCGGCGGTGCCGGCGGCGTGTACCGGCAGCGAGCTGCTGGGCGCCGACGGTTGCAAGACTAACGGTTTCGACAACTTCGACAAGATCGCCTTCTGGAAAACCCCGCAGGCCCAGGGCGGCAAGTTCGTGCCGTATAGCCGCTGGACCCAGGATTACATTGCCATCATGGGTGGGCGCTGACGTTGCCTGAATGTCTGCCCGACCTCTTCGCGGGCTCGCCCGTTCCTACAGGTTCATCACCGCCTGCGAGGGTGGCGCTGTACCTGTAGGAGCGGGCTTGCCCGCGAAGAGGCCGGCACAGGAGAAATATCGTTGTCCGGAGCCCGCGCATGCCCCTAGCCGTCCAGTTCACCCAAGTTTCCCGCACCTTCGGCGAGGTCAAAGCCGTCGACCAGGTCAGCATCGACATCATCGATGGCGAGTTTTTCTCCATGCTTGGCCCTTCCGGCTCGGGCAAGACCACCTGCCTGCGCCTGATCGCCGGCTTCGAGCAACCCAGCAGCGGCTCGATCCGCATCCACGGCGTCGAAGCTGCCGGTGTGCCGCCCTACCAGCGCGACGTCAACACGGTGTTCCAGGACTACGCACTGTTCCCGCACATGAACGTACTGGACAACATTGCCTACGGCCTCAAGGTAAAAGGCGTGGCCAAGGCCGAACGCCGCAGCCGCGCCGAGGAAGCCCTGGCGATGGTGGCCTTGGCCGGCTACGGCGCGCGCAAGCCGGCGCAGCTGTCCGGCGGCCAGCGCCAGCGCGTGGCCTTGGCCCGGGCGCTAGTCAACCGACCACGGGTACTGCTGCTGGACGAGCCATTGGGCGCGCTGGACCTGAAACTGCGCGAGCAGATGCAGGGCGAGCTGAAAAAGCTGCAGCGCCAACTGGGCATCACCTTCATTTTCGTCACCCACGACCAGACCGAAGCGCTGTCAATGTCCGACCGGGTAGCGGTGTTCAACCGCGGCCGTATCGAGCAGGTCGACACACCACGCAACCTGTACATGCAACCGGCCACCACCTTCGTCGCCGAATTCGTCGGCACCTCCAACGTGGTGCGCGGCGAAATAGCCATGGCGCTGAATGGCAACCCAGCGCCCTTCTCTATCCGCCCCGAACACATTCGCCTGGGCGAGCTGGCCACGGCCAGCGACCACGTGCAGGTCAGCGGCCTGTTGCGCGATATCCAATACCAAGGCAGCGCCACCCGCTACGAGTTGCAACTGGACAGCGGCCAGCTGCTGGCGGTGAGCCAGGCCAATGACCGCTGGCAGGCACAGGCACAGGCCTGGCAAGCCGGGCAACGGGTAGCGGCGCACTGGCCGCGTGAAGCCATGACCGTGTTGCAGGAAACCGAGGGCCGCTGACATGAGCACATTGCGCGGTTTGTCCAACCTGCTGTACCGGCGCCCCAACCTGTACCTGGCCCTGCTGCTGGTCGCGCCGCTGACCTGGTTTGGCGCGATCTACCTGGGCTCGCTGCTGAACCTGCTGTGGCAAGGTTTCTATACCTTCGACGACTTCACCATGGCGGTGACCCCGGACCTGACCCTGGGCAACTTCGTCGCCCTGTTCAACCCGTCAAACTTCGACATCATCCTGCGTACCCTGGGCATGGCGGTGGCCGTATCACTGGCCAGCGCGGTGCTGGCCTTCCCCATCGCCTACTACATGGCGCGCTATACCAGCGGCAAGACCAAGGCGTTTTTCTACATCGCGGTGATGATGCCGATGTGGGCCAGCTACATCGTCAAGACCTACGCCTGGACCCTGCTGCTGGCCAAGGGCGGCGTGGCCCAGTGGTTCGTCCAGCAGCTGCACCTGGATGCCCTGCTGCAAACCGTGCTGGCGCTGCCCGGCGTGGGCGGCAGCACCCTGTCAACCTCGCACCTGGGGCGTTTCATGGTGTTCGTGTACATCTGGCTGCCGTTCATGATCTTGCCGATCCAGGCCTCGCTGGAGCGCCTGCCGCCGTCGCTGCTGCAGGCCTCGGCAGACCTCGGCGCCCGGCCCGGGCAAACGTTTGTGCAAGTGATTCTGCCGCTGTCGATCCCAGGCATTGCCGCCGGCTCGATTTTCACCTTCTCGCTGACCCTGGGCGACTTCATCGTGCCGCAACTGGTCGGCCCGCCCGGTTACTTCATTGGCAGCATGGTCTATGCCCAGCAGGGGGCGATCGGCAACATGCCGATGGCTGCCGCGTTCACCCTGGTGCCGATCGTGCTGATCGCGGTGTACCTGTCCATCGTCAAGCGCCTGGGGGCCTTCGATGCACTCTGAAAAAGCCTCGATCGGGCTGCGCCTGGCCGCTTGGGGCGGGCTGGTGTTTCTGCATTTTCCGATCCTGATCATCTTGCTGTACGCCTTCAACACCGAAGACGCGGCGTTCAGCTTCCCCCCCAAAGGCTTTACCCTGAAATGGATCGCCGTGGCCTTCGCCCGGCCCGATGTACTGGAAGCGATCAAGCTGTCGCTGCAGGTGGCCTGCCTGGCCACGCTGATCGCCCTGGTGCTCGGCACACTGGCCTCGGCGGCGCTGTACCGGCGCAGCTTTTTCGGCAAAGAAAGCATTTCGCTGATGCTGATCCTACCCATCGCCCTGCCCGGCATCATCACCGGTATCGCCCTGCTCTCAGCGTTCAAGCGTTTGGGGATCGAGCCTGGGGTATTCACCATCGTGGTTGGCCACGCCACGTTCTGCGTGGTGATTGTCTACAACAACGTGATCGCCCGCCTGCGGCGGACTTCGCAGAGCCTGATCGAAGCTTCGATGGACCTTGGTGCCGACGGCTGGCAAACCTTCCGCTACATCATCCTGCCCAACCTTGGTTCGGCGCTGCTCGCCGGCGGCATGCTGGCCTTTGCCCTGTCGTTCGATGAAATCATTGTCACTACCTTCACCGCCGGCCACGAACGCACCCTGCCAATCTGGCTGCTCAACCAGCTCAGCCGCCCGCGCGACGTGCCGGTGACCAATGTGGTCGCCATGCTGGTGATGCTGGTGACCATGCTGCCGATCCTTGGCGCCTATTACCTGACCCGTGGCGGCGAAAGCGTCGCGGGCAGTGGCAAATGACCCCGGAGGAGTCCCCGATGCAAACGCAGATGCTCATCAATGGCCAGCTGGTCGCTGGCGAAGGCCCGGCCTGGACCGTGCTCAACCCGGCGCAGGGCACTGCCCTGGCGCAGATCAACGAAGCCAGCGAGGCCCAGGTGGACAGCGCCGTCCGCGCCGCCGACCAGGCCTTCGACAGTTGGTCGCAAACCAGCCCCAAGGACCGCGCGCAAACCTTGCTGGCGCTGGCTGACACCATCGAAGCCCATGGTGATGAACTGGCCCGGCTGGAGTCGCAAAACTGCGGCAAGCCCCTGAGCGCCGCACTGAATGACGAGATCCCGGCGATTGCCGATGTGTTTCGCTATTTCGCCGGCGCGTCCCGCTGCCTGGGCGGTTTGGCGGCGGGCGAATACCTGCCGGGCCACACCTCGATGATCCGCCGCGACCCGCTAGGCGTGGTCGCCTCCATCGCACCGTGGAACTACCCGTTGATGATGCTGGCGTGGAAGATCGCCCCGGCCCTGGCTGCCGGCAACACGGTCGTGATCAAGCCCTCCGAGCTGACCCCGCTGACCGCCCTGCGCTTGGGCGAACTGGCCCAGGACCTGCTGCCACCGGGGGTGCTGAACATCCTCTTCGGCCGTGGCCAAACCGTCGGCAACCCGCTGGTCAACCACCCTAAGGTACGCATGGTGTCGCTGACCGGCTCGATCCCCACCGGCACGCACATCATCAGCGCCACCGCCGACAGCGTGAAACGCATGCACATGGAACTGGGCGGTAAGGCTCCGGTACTGGTGTTCGACGATGCTGACATGGATGCGGCCATCGACGGCATCCGCACCTTTGGCTTTTACAACGCAGGCCAAGACTGCACCGCGGCCTGCCGCCTGTATGTGCAGGAGGGTATCTACGAGCGCTTCGTCGAGCGCCTGGGTGAAGCCGTAGCCAGCCTCAAGCCGGGCTTGCAGGAAGCCGAAGACACCGAATTGGGCCCCCTGATCAGTGCTCAGCACCGTGACAAGGTGGCTGGGCTGGTACAACGGGCCGTTGCCCAGCCACACATTCGCCTGGTGACCGGCGGCAAGGCCATTGCGGGTGACGGCTTCTTCTTCGAGCCGACCGTACTGGCCGATGCCCTGCAGGACGACGAGATCGTGCGTAACGAAGTGTTCGGCCCGGTGGTGTCGGTCACCCGCTTCACCGACGAGGCGCAGGCGCTGGAGTGGGCCAACGACTCCAACTACGGCCTGGCTTCATCGGTATGGACCCGCGACACGGGCCGCGCCCACCGCCTGGCGGCGCGCCTGCAGTATGGCTGCACCTGGGTGAACACCCACTTCATGCTGGTCAGCGAAATGCCCCATGGCGGGCAGAAACACTCGGGGTATGGCAAGGACCTGTCGATGTATGGGCTGGAGGACTACACCTGTGTGCGGCATGTGATGATCAAGCATTAGTACACATGCTAAATCTACTGGCCTCTTCGCGGGCAAGCCCGCTGCTACAGGGTGTGATGTACCTGTAGGCGCGGGCTTGCCCGCGAAGAGGCCAGTACAGGTAAAACCTAGTCGCGCAGGTCCGACTCGTGAATTGGGTTGGCCCGGCTGGTCGCACGCTGGTATTGCGCCGGCCAAGTGGCCTTGTTACCGCCCAGGTCGTCATCGGCATGCAGCGGCCAGTACGGGTCGCGCAGCAGTTCGCGGGCGAGGAAGATGATGTCGGCCTGGCCGGTGCGCAGAATGTGCTCGGCCTGGGCCGGTTCGGTGATCATGCCCACGGTGCCGGTGGCAATTTCCGATTCCTTGCGCACGCGCTCGGCGAAGCGGGTCTGGTAGCCGGGGCCGGTGGGGATTTCGGCGTTGACCGACGTGCCACCAGACGATACGTCGATCAGGTCGACACCCAAGCTCCGCAGGCGGCGGGCCAGTTCGACGGTTTCATCCGGGTTCCAGCCATCCTCCACCCAATCGGTCGCCGATACCCGCACGAACAGTGGCAGCTCGGCAGGCCAGACCTTGCGCACGGCCTCCACCACCTGCAGGGTCAGGCGAATACGGTTTTCGAAGCAGCTGCCGTATTCGTCGCGGCGCTGGTTGCTCAGTGGCGACAGGAACTGGTGCAGCAGGTAGCCATGGGCGGCGTGGATTTCCACTACCTTGAAGCCGGCACTCAAGGCACGCTTGGTCGAGGCGACGAAGGCGGCGATCACATCCTGGATCTCGTCATGGTTCAACTCGCGCGGTGCCGTGTGTTGCGGGTCGAAGGCGATCTTCGACGGCCCCACCGGCTGCCAACCGCCCTCTTCAGGCTTGACGCTGCCTTGCTTGCCCAGCCACGGGCGATAGGTGCTGGCCTTGCGCCCGGCGTGGGCCAGCTGGATACCGGGTACGGCGCCTTGGGCGGTGATGAAACGTGTGATGCGTTGCAACGGGGCGACCTGGGCATCGTTCCACAGGCCCAGGTCTTCAGCGGTGATGCGGCCATCGGCGGTCACGGCCACGGCTTCAGTGATTACCAGGCCAGCACCACCCACGGCGCGGCTGCCTAAGTGAACAAGGTGCCAGTCGTTGGCCAGGCCATCGACAGCGGAATACTGGCACATCGGCGAAACGGCGATGCGGTTGGGCAGGGTCAGCTGACGCAGGGTGTAAGGCTCGAGCAGCAGGCTCATGAGGGCACCTCCCAAGGACTCCAATGGTGATCCGGCCCGGACACTCAATTGCACGTCCCTGGCCCGGGTCCGGTCATTAATCAGACTAGACCAGAATGATGGGGCGGAAGGTTCCCTGGGATTTTGGGTAGGCATCTAGCAACCCGTGCGATGGCCACAGTCAGCGCGGCTCCATATGCGCAATCATCAACTGCACGCTTTCATTACCACGAAACTCGTTCACATCCAGCTTGTAGGCCAGTTCCACCCAGCGCACCGTCGGGTTCGGCCACACTTCGCGGTCAATGCCAAAGGCAATCCCATCCAGCCGCAGCGACCCGCACTCGCTCTTGAGCACCACCTTCAAATGCCGCTCGCCCACCACGCGCTGCTCCACCAGCTGGAACACGCCATGGAACAGCGGCTCGGGGAAGTGCTGGCCCCAAGGCCCGGCATGGCGCAGGGCCTTGGCCAGGTCGAGGTGGAACTCTTCCACCGCCAGGCTGCCATCGGACAACAACCGGCCCGTCAGGTCTTCTTCGCGCAGCTGGCGGCGCACTTCTTCGTCAAACGCCTCGGCAAATGCAGGGAAATTGGCCTCGGGTAACGATAAACCGGCGGCCATGGCGTGGCCGCCGAACTTACTGATCAGTTGTGGCTGGCGCGCTGCCACAGCATCCAGCGCATCGCGAATATGAAACCCCGGCACCGACCGCGCCGAGCCTTTGAGCATGCCGTCACCGGCGTCGGCGAACGCGATGGTCGGCCGGTGATAACGCTCCTTCAGACGCGAAGCCAGAATACCAATCACACCCTGGTGCCAGTCGCCATCGAACAAGCACAAGCCGTACGGCATCGACTCGACCGGCAAGTCCTTGAGCTGGGCCAGCGCCTCGCGCTGCATACCCTGTTCAATGGACTTGCGATCCTGGTTCAGGTCGTCCAGTTGCTGGGCCATGTCCTGGGCCAAAGCCGCGTCTTCGCACAGCAGGCATTCGATGCCCAGGCTCATGTCATCCAGGCGCCCGGCAGCATTTAGCCGCGGGCCGAGGATGAAGCCGAGGTCGGTTGAGGTGATACGCCGGTGATCGCGGCGAGCCACTTCAAGAATGGCCTTCAGCCCTGGCCGGGCGCGACCGGCGCGGATACGTTCCAGGCCCTGGTGCACCAGAATGCGGTTGTTGGCGTCTAGCGGCACCACGTCGGCGACGCTGCCCAGCGCCACCAGGTCGAGCAGCTCGCCGATGTTCGGCTGTGGTTGCGCTTGGTAGCGCCCGAGGCTGCGCAAGCGCGCACGCAGGGCCATCAGTACGTAGAAAATTACCCCTACCCCGGCCAGCGCCTTGCTCGGGAAGCTACAACCCGGCTGGTTGGGGTTGATAATGGCGTCGGCGTCGGGCAACTGCGCGCCCGGCAGGTGGTGGTCGGTGACCAGCACCTTGAGCCCGGCGGCCTTGGCGGCCGCCACACCTTCGACGCTGGAAATGCCGTTGTCCACGGTGATCAGCAGCTGCGGCTGGCGCTGCAGCGCCACTTCGACGATTTCTGGGGTCAGGCCGTAGCCATATTCGAAGCGGTTGGGCACCAGGTAATCGACATGGGCCGCACCCAGCAGACGCAGGCCCAGCACGCCGACGGTACTGGCGGTGGCACCGTCGGCATCGAAGTCACCGACGATGAGGATACGCTGGCGCTGGTCGAGGGCTTCGACCAACAGGTCGACACCAGCCTCGATGCCCTTGAGCTGCTGGTACGGCAGCAGGCGCGCCAGGCTTTTGTCCAGTTCGGCTTCGCTCTGCACGCCGCGCGCGGCGTACAAGCGGGTCAGCAAAGGGGGCAGGTTACCCAGGAATGGCAGGGTCGACGGCAGGGGGCGAGGTTCGATACGCATGGGTTGCTTCAGCCACGCTCACCGAGCAGCCACTGCAGTTGTACTTCATGCTGGCCACGGTCGTCGGTCACGAATACCGTACCTTCACTGATCATCACGTCCCACTTGATACTGCGCGGCATGTCGGTCGCCAGGGTTTCCAGGACCTCTTGCGGCACCGCGGCAATGCTCAGGTTCTTCAGGTTTTTGACCGCACCCACCACTTTGCCCTCCCACACCCGCAGGCTGCCGTAGGCCAGCAGGCTGGTGCGTTCGGTGCGCCGTGAGCACCAGGTCAGGCGGTCGGCATCCGGTTGGCCGACCTCAATCCAATGCAGCACGCGATCGTCCAGGCTTTTTTCCCACAGCGCCGGTTCATCGACATCCGACAGACCGCGGCCAAACGACAGGTTTTCGTTGTACCAGAGCGCATACGCCAACAGACGAACCGCCATACGCTCTTCGGTTTCCGAAGGGTGGCGGGCGATGGTCTGCTTGACGCTTTGGTAGACGTTACGGTCGAGGTCGGTCAGATTCAGTTCGAACTTGTAGGTGGTGGACGGCTGGGCCATGGTCGACGGGCTTCGTGCAAAAGAAAAGTGCCACAGTCTAACCCATCCACACCTTCCATGCGCCGCAGCAGTACCCGGCGAAACCGACGTGTGATAAAACCACGGCTCTGCCCAGCTGCCACGGATGCCCCATGTCGACGCCCAGCAAACCCCTTACCGGCCTCAAAGTTGTCGAACTCGGCACCCTGATCGCCGGGCCGTTCGCCTCGCGTATCTGTGCCGAGTTCGGCGCCGAGGTGGTCAAGGTCGAATCGCCCGATGGCGGCGACCCGCTGCGCAAATGGCGCAAGCTGTACGAGGGCACATCGCTGTGGTGGTTCGTGCAGGCCCGCAACAAGCAGTCGCTCACCCTCAACCTCAAGCACCCTGAGGGCCGCGAGATTCTCAAGAAGCTGCTGGCCGAGGCCGACATCCTGATCGAAAACTTCCGCCCGGGCGTGTTGGAAAAACTTGGCTTGGGCTGGGACGTGCTGCATGCGCTCAACCCACGCCTGGTGATGGTGCGCCTGTCGGGCTTTGGCCAGACCGGGCCAATGAAGGACCAGCCAGGCTTCGGTGCCGTTGGCGAGTCGATGGGCGGCCTGCGCTACATTACCGGCTTCGACGACCGCCCGCCGGTGCGCACGGGTATTTCCATCGGTGACTCGATTGCCGCCCTGTGGGGGGTGATCGGCGCGCTGATGGCGCTGCGCCACCGGGAAGTGAACGGCGGCCAGGGCCAGGTGGTGGATGTGGCGCTGTACGAGGCGATCTTCGCCATGATGGAAAGCATGGTTCCGGAGTTCGATGTGTTCGGCTTTATCCGCGAACGCAGCGGCAACATCATGCCGGGCATTACCCCCTCCTCCATCCACACCAGCGCCGATGGCAAGCATGTGCAGATCGGTGCCAACGGTGACGCGATCTTCAAGCGTTTCATGCTGGCTATTGGCCGCACCGACCTCGCCGATGACCCAACGTTGGCCACCAACGATGGCCGCGACCTGCGCCGCGACGAGCTGTACGGGGTGATCGACCGCTGGGCCAACAGCCTGCCGCTGGAGCAACTGCTGCAGGTGTTGAACACCGCCGAAGTACCGGCCAGCCGCATCTATTCTGCCGAAGACATGTTCAACGACCCGCAGTACCTGGCACGCGAAATGTTCCTGCAGGCCAAACTGCCGGACGGCAAACCCTTCCGCATGCCGGGCATTGTGCCCAAGCTGTCGGACACTCCCGGTTCCGCCGAGTGGGTCGGCCCGGCGCTGGGCGAACACACCGAGGCATTGCTTAGCGGCCTGGGCTATGACGCGGCAGCCATTGCAGGCTTGCGCGCGGCAGGCACGGTCTGACCCCTGGCGCTGCCGCCCATGCCTACTGCCCGTCGCCTACGCCAACTGGTCCTGTTGTGCTGGCTGCTACCGGCCTTGTTGCTGCAGCCTGCCAGCGCCAAGGAACGCATTTTCTGGCTGGTGCGTGACCTGCCGCCGTTTACCGTTTTTGAAGGGCCGCAACAAGGCCAAGGGGTGATCGACCAGCTATTGCCCCTACTGATCGAGCAGATGCCCGAGTACGACCACAGCATCGTGCGGGTCAACCGCGCGCGCGGCATCCAGATGCTGCAGGACCCGAACAGCTTCACCTGCGACCCGACCCTGCTGTGGACCGCCGAACGCGCCGAGTACGTGCGTTTTTCCATGCCGTCCTTAGGGGTGCTCAGCGGTGGCTTGGTGCTCCGCAAGGAAAACCAAGCACTGGTGGCGCGGTACCTCGAAGACCAGGAGGTGGACCTGCATGGCCTGCTGAGCAACAACACACTGAAGCTGGGGATCGTCGCCGAGCGCAGCTACGGCACGCAGATCGACAGCATCCTGCGCCAATTGCCCGACAGCGCGCTCAGCCGCCACTACGGCAATGAAGCCACCGCCAACCTGCTACAGATGCAACAGCTGGGGCGCCTGCGCCTAGTACTCGGCTATTGGCCTGAAGTGCGCTACCTGATCCAGCAGCAAGGCGGGTCGCTGGCTGACTACCAGTTTCATCCGGTGCAGGGGGTTGAGCGCTATCAGTTTCTCCATGTGGGGTGTTCCGACAGCGAATTGGGGCGCGCGGCGGTTGCCCATATTGATCAGTTGCTGCCTGCCTTGCGCCGGGATGTATTGCCGGGGTTGTATGCGCGCTGGCTGGACCCTGCACTGCAGGAAGACTATCTGCAAGAAAGCCGGCGCTTCTTCGAGGAAAAGTAGCTGCGGACCACGCAGTCCGTGGTGGGCGCGACGCAAGGCCGCGCCCCAAAAGGGCAAGCTGTAGATGCAAAAAAGAAACCCCGGACGCTGGGGAAGACGCCCGGGGCCAAGCGAAAGCCCTTGGGCTTCCAGTGGCAACCTAGCCAGCGCCGGAGCAAAGCACTGGCTGGCTGCCCCTACAGCGTCTGATAAGCCACTCAGGCAAAGGTTCCCTGGGGTGGCTGGCGCTGCTGCAGTGCTGCGATCACACAAGGCTGCAACCGCCCTTCGGCTATTTGCAAGTCACGGTGCAGGCCATCTACCACATCGATCAACAGGCGGTGCTCGTGCAACTGCCGCTCGTTGACCGTGCGCCGCAAGGTGATGCCGGCGAGGTGGTCGTGAACGGTCAATTGGCGATTACCCTGGGCATCGGCGATGCCAAGGTGGGTCTGGTAGGGGGCCAAGGCTTCGTTGAGCAGTCTGCAGATTCTTTCCATCCGGATCACTCGCTGCGTGGTGGGAGATAGAGAAACTGACCAACAGACGCAGCGGAAAGTTCGTTACACCGCGGCTGCTTCAGTGAGCATGCGGGGTGCACGTGACAGTTTGAATACACCGCCACGGGCGCACTTGCAGTGCTTGCAAAGCACGCTGCAGCTTGGGCGTCGACAGAGGCCAGGGTAGTTCGGCGAGCACCCACATGCCGTGGTCCTTGGCTGCTTGGGCAAGGTTTTGACGCGTGGGGCTGGCCTGGCCGACAAACAGCAACGCGCGGGCACAGTGCTGCTGTGCGAGCAAGGCAAGCCCGGTACCGGTTGGCATGGCATGATCGAGGATCAGTAGGTCGGGACGGCATTCAGCGACAAGGCAGGCGTCGAGGTCGGCGCTGGTTTCGCTGATGCGCACATTGAAGATGCCCTGGGCGTTCAGCGCCTGGTGCAGGAGGATCTGGTGGGATGGGCGAGCCTGGTGAATCAACACGTAGGGCTGGTGCATGAGCCGCTCCTGATGGGAGGACCGGCTAATCTAGGCGTTGCTCTAGGCGTGCCTGAATAGGACCTTTCTGATAAGGCTGACGGAAAAGTCGAAGAATCAGGACTGCTTTGCAGCCCATCGCTGGCTGGCGGCGATGGGCCGCAGAGCGGCCCCAATTTTTACAGCGGCTTGCCGCGGTTACCATGCTGGCTGACAAAGCCCTGTACAGCCTTCAGGTCATTGGCCAGCACCGTGCAACGCTCTTCACGGCTAAACAGGTCGGTGAGGTGCGCCGGCAACTCCAGTGCCTTACCTACACCGGCCTTCTCCACCGCTTCCGGGAACTTGACCGGGTGCGCGGTACCCAGCACCACCATCGGCGTGTCCAGGCTGCGGCGGCACTCGCGGGCGGCCTTGACGCCAATTGCAGTATGCGGGTCGAGCACTTCCCCAGTGGCCGCGAACACCTCGGCGATCGTCTCGCAGGTTTGCTCGTCGCTCACAGCCAGCGAGTCGAACAGCTTGCGGGCTTCAGTCCAGCGGTCTTGCTCGACGCTGAAACCGCCGCCTTGCTTGAAGTTGTCCATCAGCTCGGCAATTGCAGCACCGTTGCGCCCGTGCAGGTCGAACAGCAGGCGCTCGAAGTTGGACGAGACCATGATGTCCATCGACGGCGACAGGGTCGCGTGCAGGGTTTCCTTGACGTACTGGTTGCCGCTCATGAAGCGGTGCAGGATGTCGTTGCGGTTGGTGGCGACGATCAGCTGGCTGACCGGCAGGCCCATGTTGCGCGCCAGGTAGCCGGCGAAGATGTCGCCGAAGTTGCCAGTCGGCACCGAGAACGCCACCGAGCGCGCTGGGCCACCCAGCTGCAGGGCTGCATGGAAGTAGTAGACGATCTGGGCCATGATCCGCGCCCAGTTGATCGAGTTGACCGCTACCAGGCGGGTGCCCTTGAGGAACGACTGGTCGGCGAAGCTGGCCTTGACCATTTCCTGGCAGTCATCGAAGTTGCCTTCGATGGCGATGTTGTGGATGTTGTCACCGAAGATAGTGGTCATCTGCCGGCGCTGCACTTCCGACACGCGCTGGTGCGGGTGCAGGATGAAGATGTCGACGTTGTCGCAACGGCGGCAGCCTTCGATGGCGGCGGAGCCGGTGTCACCGCTGGTGGCGCCGACAATCACTACGCGTTCGTTGCGCTTGGCCAGCACATGGTCGAGCAGGCGGCCGAGCAGCTGCAGGGCAAAGTCCTTGAACGCCAGGGTTGGGCCGTGGAACAGCTCCAGCACCCACTCGTTGCTGTTCAGCTGACGCAGCGGGGCCACCGCGGCATGGGCGAACTCACCGTAGGTTTCTTCGAGGATTTTCTTGAAGTCAGCGTCGGCGATGCTGCCTTCGACGAACGGGCGCATCACGCGGAAGGCCAGTTCGTGGTACGGCAGACCGGCCCACGAAGCGATTTCTTCCTGAGTGAAGCGTGGCAGGTTTTCTGGGACGTATAGCCCGCCGTCACTGGCCAGGCCAGCCAGCAGCACATCTTCGAAATTCAGGGCCGGTGCCTGGCCGCGAGTACTGATATAGCGCATGGGTGCAAAACCTTCGATGCTGGGGCCGGGGCCGCGCTGGCGGCCCGACGGCAAAATTTGTTAATTGAGCTGTTCGACGCGGATGCGCACGACCTTGCCAACTACGTCCTGCAGGGCTTCCAGCGCGACAATGGCGTCGTTAATACCCCGTTCGACCACGCGATGGGTCAGCAGGATCATCGGCACCAGGCCGTCTTGCTCCTCAGCTTCCTTCTGCATGATCGACTCGATGTTGATGCCACGCTCCGACAGAATGCTGGCCACCTGGGCCAGCACGCCTGGATGATCCTTGGCCTGGATGCGCAGGTAGTAAGCGCTTTCGCAGGCTTCGATCGGCAGGATCGGATGGGCCGACAGCGAGTCCGGCTGGAAGGCCAGGTGCGGTACGCGGTTTTCCGGGTCGGAGGTCATGGCACGGACCACGTCGACCAGGTCGCCGACCACCGACGAAGCGGTAGGCTCCATACCGGCACCGGCGCCGTAGTACAGGGTAGAACCTGCGGCGTCACCGTTGACCATGACCGCGTTCATCACACCGTTGACGTTGGCGATCAGGCGGTCGGCCGGGATCAACGTTGGGTGTACGCGCAGCTCGATGCCTTCGGCGGTGCGACGGGCCACGCCCAGATGCTTGATGCGATAGCCCAGGGCCTCGGCGTAGTTCACGTCAGCGGTGGTCAGCTGGGTGATGCCTTCGGTGTAGGCCTTGTCGAATTGCAGCGGGATGCCAAACGCGATCGAGGCCAGGATGGTCAGCTTGTGCGCGGCATCGATGCCTTCGACGTCGAAGGTTGGGTCGGCTTCGGCGTAGCCCAGCGCCTGGGCTTCGGCCAGCACGTCCGGGAACGCACGGCCCTTCTCACGCATTTCGGTGAGGATAAAGTTGCCGGTACCGTTGATGATGCCGGCCAGCCAATTGATGCGGTTGGCCGACAGGCCTTCGCGAATGGCCTTGATCACCGGGATGCCACCGGCCACGGCCGCTTCGAAGGCGACGATCACGCCCTTCTCGCGGGCCTTGGCGAAGATTTCATTGCCGTGCACGGCGATCAGCGCCTTGTTGGCGGTGACCACGTGCTTGCCGTTTTCGATGGCCTTGAGCACCAGGTCGCGGGCCACGGTGTAGCCACCGATCAGCTCGATGACAATGTCGATCTCCGGGTTGCTCGCAACTTCGAACACGTCAGCGGTAATGGGGGTACCGGTAATCTGGCAGTTCGGGTTCGGCGAGCGCATGGCGATCTGTGCCACTTCAATACCGCGCCCGGCACGGCGGGCAATCTCCTCGGCGTTGCGCTGAAGTACATTGAAGGTTCCGCCACCGACGGTCCCCAACCCACAGATGCCTACTTTGACCGGTTTCACTGTGAACTCCCCATTGAACGGCCGACACGTTTGCCGACCGTGAAACATGCCGTCACCCCATGACGACGGCGTACTGAATTGGTTTACTTGGCAAGTGCCAGCTTGGCAACCTGCGGTGCCGGCTGGTAGCCCGGAATGACCTGGCCGCTTTCCAACACGATCGCCGGCGTGCCGTTGACACCGATCGACTGGCCAAGCTCGAACTGCTTGCCGACTGGGTTGGCGCACTTGGCGGCCTTGATTTCTTCACCCTCGACCATCTTGTCCATTGCCGCACGGCGATCGCTGGAGCACCACACCGCCTGCAACTGTTGGTCACCCGCCGAGCCGAGCCCCTGGCGTGGGAAGGCGACATAGCGCACTTCGATACCACGGCGGTTGAGCTCAGGCACTTCGGCGTGCAGCTTGTGGCAGTACGGGCAGGTGGTGTCGGTGAATACGGTGATGTGCGACTTGGTCTCGCCCTTGGCAGGATAAACCACCATCTCGGCAGCTGGAATGCCGTTGATGAGCTTGGCGATACCCAAGCGCTCGGTCTTCTCGGTGAGGTTTACCGGCTTGCCGTCCTGGATCTGGAACAGGTAGCCCTGCATCACGAACTGGCCGTCGCCACTGGCGTACAGCACACGGCCGCCCTGCAGCTTGACTTCATACAGGCCACTGACCGGGCTGCTGGCCACGCTTTCGACGGGCACCTCCAGCTCGAGGTTCTGCAACGATTTACGAATGGCCTGCTCGGCACCGGCATTGCTGTCGGTTGCCGCGGCAACCGCCAAGGTACTGGCCAGCGCCAACATGGCGGCGGCGAAAAACTGGGTCACGCGCATGGGAACTCCTGAAGGCGGACAGGGACCGGAAGGCGCCACCTGGGGAAAATACCCGGTGACTGTGCGGCCCTTGGTGCAAACCGCCCAAGCCTACCACATCACACACCCGGTGAAGGGCCCCGCAAGGACCGGTCGATGAAACATGAAAAACATTCATCCACGCGGGTGATGCTGGGCGTGCAGTTGCTGCAGGCGGGCCTTGGCGACGTGGGTGTAGATCTGCGTGGTCGACAGGTCGCTGTGGCCCAGCAGCATCTGCACCACCCGCAGGTCGGCGCCGTGGTTGAGCAGGTGGGTGGCGAAAGCATGGCGCAAGGTGTGAGGCGACAGTGACTTGTCGATGCCGGCCACTTGGGCGTGGTGCTTGATGCGGTGCCAGAAGGTCTGTCGGGTCATCTGTTCGCCGCGCAAGCTGGGGAACAAGACGTCGCTGGGGCGGCCATTAAGCAATTCGGCGCGGCCGTCGCGCAGGTAGCGCTGCAACCATAGCACTGCCTCTTCGCCCATGGGCACCAAACGCTCCTTGCTACCCTTGCCCATCACCCGCAGCACGCCTTGGCGCAGGTTGACTTGGTCGAGGGTCAAGCTGACCAGTTCGGTAACACGCAGGCCGCAGGCGTAGAGCACTTCGAGCATGGCGCGGTCACGCTGGCCGATGGCTTCGCCCAGGTCCGGAGCTTGCAACAAGGCTTCGACGTCGGCTTCGGACAGCGACTTGGGCAGTGGTTTACCCAGTTGCGGCATGTCGACTTGCAGGGTCGGGTCGATGGCCACCAGCTTTTCCCGCAGCAGATAACGGAAGAAACCGCGCAGGCCCGACAGAAAGCGTGCGGTAGAGCGTGGTTTGTAGCCCTGGTCGATGCGCCAGGCCAGGTGGTCGAGGATCAGCTCGCGACCGGCGTCGGGTAGGCTGACCGAACGCTCCTGCAACCAGCCATTGAACAGGGCCAGGTCGCTGCGGTAGGACACGCGCGTGTTGTCGGACAGGCCCTTTTCAAGCCACAGGGCGTCAAGAAACTGGTCGATCAGGGGGTGGTCTAGGGCGGGCATTCGGGGCTGCTGGGTGTTGGAGATGGGGCTAGTGTTTCACAGCAGCTTAGGGGTTGTCTGTACTGGCCTCTTCGCGGCTAAAGCCGCTCCTACAAGGAAGGCTCAGGCATGAAGGCCGCGCGCGAAGAGGCCGGAGCATGAGAACTCAAGCCTGTGGCAGCACCGGCACCGGGCGCTTGTCTTCATCGATGGCAACGAAGCTGAACACCCCGTGGATCGCCCGCTCGCGCCCGTCCAGGTACATGTTCTCGACGAACACATCCACCTGCACCTGCAAACTGGTATTACCGACCTTGATTACCGTACCTACCAGCTCGACGATCGAGCCCGCCGGGATCGGGTGCTTGAAGTCGATGCGGTCGGTGGACACCGTTACCAGCGGCAGGCGACAGAAGCGGGTGGCAGCGATGAACGACACTTCGTCCATCCAGGCCAATGCAGTGCCGCCGAACAGGGTGTTGTGGTGGTTGGTGGTATTGGGGAACACCGCCTTGGTCACGCGGGTCACCGACAGCTCGGTGCGGCGCTGGATTTCCTGGTCTCGGGTAGTCATGACAAATCACATCTTTTTCGGGGTTTCAAAACGCAAAAAAGCAGCCCGAAGGCTGCTTTTTTCTCGCTAGGCGGCCTTGGCCACCGGGCAAACTGTACTCAGGACAGTTTTTCCTTGATGCGAGCGGCTTTGCCGGACAGGTCGCGCAGGTAGTACAGCTTGGCTTTACGCACGTCACCACGACGTTTCACGGCCAGGCTGTCGATTTGCGGGCTGTAGGTCTGGAAGGTACGTTCTACACCAACGCCGCTCGAGATCTTGCGCACGGTGAAGGCGCTGTTCAGACCACGGTTACGCTTGGCGATAACAACGCCTTCGAACGCCTGCAGACGGGAACGCTCACCTTCCTTCACTTTAACCTGGACGACAACGGTGTCGCCTGGTGCGAAGGTTGGGATTTCCTTGCTCATCTGCTCGGCTTCGAGCTGCTGGATGATCTTGTTGGTCATGCTGTGCTCCTAAGATGGATACGCGATCCACCATCGATACGTTTAACTATCGTCCCGCTCGTGGAGATATTCCTCGAGCAGCTTCTTCTCTTCTCCAGAAAGTGAGCGACTTTCCAGAAGATCGGCGCGTCGTTCGAAGGTCCTACCAAGGGACTGCTTCATCCTCCAACGCCGGATATGTGCATGGTTGCCACTTAGCAACACGTCGGGAACACGCTGATCCGCATACACCTCAGGTCGGGTGTAATGCGGGCAATCGAGCAGACCGTCGGTAAAGGAATCTTCCTCCGCCGAGTCCACATGCCCTAAAGCTCCGGGCAGCAGCCGCGTAACCGCATCGATCAGAACCATGGCCGGCAGCTCGCCACCGGAAAGCACATAGTCACCAATCGACCACTCCTCATCGACATGAGCCTCGATAAAGCGCTCGTCGATGCCTTCATAACGACCGGCGATCAGGATCAACGATTCCTGTTCGGCCAGGCCTTTGACCGCCTGCTGAGTCAGCTTGCGGCCTTGCGGCGAAAGGTAGATCACCTTTGCCGATGCTCCGGTCGCTTGCCTGGCGCTAACCAGTGCGTCTTCCAGAGGCTTGATTTTCATCACCATGCCCGGACCACCGCCAAACGGCCGATCATCTACCGTATGGTGACGATCTGTGGTGTAGTCCCGCGGGTTCCAGCACGTTACCTGAAGCAACCCCTGTTTTACCGCGCGGCTGGTAATGCCGTACTCGGTGATGGCCGAGAACATCTCGGGGAACAACGTGATGACGTCTACGCGAAGGTTACCCATCGTTTAGAAGTCCGCGTCCCACTCAACCCGCATCACGCCTGCTTCCAGATCGACTGCCAGCACGCATTGCTCCGTATAGGGCAACAGACGCTCGCGATCATCCAGGCTGCCTGCGCACGGCTTGACCACCATTACATCGTTCGCACCGGTCTCCAACAGGTGATCGACCTTGCCGAACAGCTGTTCGTCCTGGTTGATGACCTTCAAGCCCTGCAACTGGTACCAGTAGTACTCGTCGACGGGCAGGTTGGGCAAAAGGCTCCGCGCAATGCAGATTTCGTGACCACTCAGAAGACGGGCTTCATCACGATCATCGAGGCCTTTCAGTTTCACGACCAGGCCCTTTGGGGAGCCACGACCGCTGACCAGCTCGACCTGCTTTACCTTGCCTTCGTGCCGAAGCGTCCAGCGCGGGTAATCCAACAGGTTTTCAACCGGATCGGTAAAGGAATACACCTTCACCTCGCCGCGAACGCCGTGAACCGAAAAAATCTTGCCAACGACGATGAGGTCGTCAGCCTTTTCTGGCGTCGCGTTCATACTAATTAGGCAGCAGCCTTGGCAGCGTCCTTCAGCAGCTGAGCAACGCGCTCAGACGGCTGTGCACCCTGGCTCAGCCAGTAGGTAACGCGCTCTTGGTTGACCGACAGCTTGACTTCGGCGCCCGATGCGATCGGGTTGAAGAAGCCTACGCGCTCAACGAAACGGCCATCACGGGCGTTACGCGAGTTGGTCACGGTCAGGTGGTAGAATGGGCGCTTTTTCGAGCCGCCACGGGCAAGACGAATGGTTACCATGTGAACATTGTTCCTATAGTCGGTACAGCAAATCTGAATGCCAAATAGGCACACGGGTGCCCAAAAGGCCGCATATTCTCAGGGAATACACGGACATTTGCAAATGACTTTTTCGGCAAGGCCTTGCCTTACCGATCAGATTTGCTGGTTAAGCCGCGAAATCCACGGCCGTTGGCCCGCCGTAGCGGGGTTCTGGGCGCCTGCCTCTGCAGAGGCAGGCGCCCGAATCAGGTGTTACAGCTTCGGCATGCCGCCGCCTGGCAGCATCCCGCCCAGGCCGCGCATCATCTTGGCCATGCCGCCCTTTGCAGAGAACTTCTTCATCATCTTCTGCATCTGCTTGTGCTGTTTGATCAGCCGGCCGATGTCCTGCACCTGGGTACCGGAACCCAGGGCGATACGGCGCTTGCGCGAACCGCTGATCAGGTCGGGGTCGCGGCGCTCGGCCGGGGTCATGGAGTTGATGATCGCTTCCATCTGCTTGAACTGCTTCTCGGCCGCGCCCTGGGCGTTGCCCATCTGCGACAAGTTGACCCCGCCGATGCTCGGCAGCTTGTCCATCAAGCCGCCAAGGCCGCCCATGTTCTTCATTTGTTGCAGCTGGTCGCGGAAGTCTTCGAGGTCGAAGCCCTTGCCTTTCTTAAGCTTCTTGGCCAGCTTGTCGGCCTTGGCCTTGTCGATGTTCTGCTCGGCCTGCTCGATCAGGCTGAGCACGTCACCCATGCCGAGGATGCGCGAGGCGACACGGTCGGGGTGGAACGGCTCGAGGGCCTCGGTCTTCTCGCCCATACCAATGAACTTGATCGGCTTGCCGGTAATGGCCCGCACCGACAGCGCCGCACCACCACGGGCATCACCGTCGACCTTGGTCAGCACCACGCCGGTCAGCGGCAGCGCCTCGCCAAACGCCTTGGCGGTGTTGGCGGCGTCCTGGCCGGTCATGGCATCGACCACGAACAGGGTCTCGATCGGCTTGACCGCGGCGTGCAGGGCCTTGATCTCGTGCATCATGTCGGCGTCGATGTGCAAACGGCCGGCGGTGTCGACGATGACCACGTCGATGAACTTGAGCTTGGCTTCGCGAATGGCCGCTTCAGCGATGGCCACCGGTTTCTGGCTGATGTCGGACGGGAAGAAGGTAACGCCGATGTCGTTGGCCAGGGTTTCCAGCTGTTTGATCGCCGCCGGGCGGTAGACGTCGGCGGACACCACCATCACGCTCTTTTTCTTGCGCTCTTTAAGGAAGCGCGCAAGCTTGCCGGCGGTGGTGGTCTTGCCCGCACCCTGCAGGCCGGCCATCAGCACCACGGCGGGCGGGGCGGCATTCAGTGCGAGGTCTTCGTTGGCCGCGCCCATCAGGCTTTCCAGCTCAGCCTGGACGATTTTCACGAACGCCTGGCCCGGGGTCAGGCTGCGCGACACTTCGGTGCCGACCGCACGGTCCTTGACGCTGTTGACGAAATCCTTGACCACCGGCAGGGCAACGTCGGCTTCGAGCAGGGCCATGCGCACTTCGCGCAGCGTGTCCTTGATGTTGTCTTCGGTCAGCTTGGCCTTGCCGGTGACATGGCGCAGCGTCTGTGACAGGCGGTCGGTCAGGTTTTCGAACATGGTGATCCTTTCAGGCCCAGTAAAAGCCGAGGTTTGTCAGGTGCCCAAGGGGAATGCATACCCGCGGGGCACAGCAAGGCGGCGATTATAGCGAAGTGCGGCGGCGGCGCACACCTTGGCTTCCGAGCGGCATGCTGCAAGCCTCAAGAAAAGCAGCCCTACCGCGCATCGGCCCTCGCTTGTGGCTTGCGGCTTCCAGCTTGCAGCTCACTATGCCAAACTCCGTCTCTTTAAAGGCTCGCCATTCAGGACTTATGTTCTCCTCACCCAGCCTCATCCCCAACCTGATCGCCGCCGGCCTCTATATAGCTGCGGCCATATACCAGGGCTCGCACCTGGCCCAGAACCGTAAGGCCGACAAACGGCTGCTTGCCCTGCTGGGTGCCGTAGCGGTGCTCGCCCAGGCCGGAGCGCTGTTCTTCCAGCTGCTCACCCCGCTGGGCCTGAGCCTGGACTTCTTCAGTGCTGCCAGCCTGATCGCCGTAGCGGTCATCACCCTGACCCTGCTGGCGTGCTTGCGTATACCGGTGGAAAACCTGCTGGTGCTGCTGTTCCCGCTGGGCGCGGTGACCGCGCTGCTGGCCCAGTTCGCGCCCCCCGGCACGGTGCCACTGATTAACGAAGAGCCGGGCATCCTCGCGCATATCCTGCTGTCGATCCTGGCCTACGGGCTGTTCACCATTGCGGTGTTCCAGGCGCTGCTGTTGCTGCTGCAGGACCGCCAGCTGAAAAACAAGCACCCGTCCGGCATGATCCGCAACTTCCCACCGCTGCAAACCATGGAAAGCCTGCTGTTCGGCTTCCTTTGGGCTGGCTGGTGCCTGTTGTCGTTGTCGCTGATTTCCGGCTGGCTGTTCCTCGACAACCTGTTCGCCCAACACCTGGTGCACAAAACCTTGCTGGCCTGTGTCGCCTGGGTGGTGTTCAGCGTGCTGCTGTGGGGCCGCACCCGCCTGGGCTGGCGAGGGCACATGGCCATCCGCTGGACGCTGGCCGGTTTCTGCCTGCTGATGCTGGCCTATTTCGGCAGCAAGCTGGTTCGCGAATTCATCCTGCATATCTGACTGCGGCCCATGGACACCCTGCCCTACGCACCGCTACTGGGTACCTTGGCACTGGCGCTGCTCTGGGCGGCGCTGTTCACCGCCGTGGATGCCGCCCGCGTGCAGCTCAATGGCTCGTTGCGCAATGGCGACGATGGGCACCCACCCTTGCAAGCCCAGGCGCTGGTACTGTGCGCCAGCCTCGGCAAATTGCTGGTACTGGGCCTGGCCTGCCTGATCGGCCAGCGCTACAGCGGTGAGCACGGCTTCTGGCTGGCCGGCCTGGGCGCCTCTTTGGCCTTGCTGGTTTTTGCCGAGTTCTTGCCTCGGCGCCTGGCCCGGCGCAACCCGCAGGCACTGGTGAGCCTGGGTGTCAGCTTGCTGAAGGCGCCCCTTGCGCTGCTGCAACCCTTTGCCTGCCTGCTCGACGGCTGCGCCAAGCTGATCTTGCGGCCGTTCCGGGTGCAGCCGACAGCGGTCGCCCTGCACCCACAGGAAAACGACCACTTCGACGAGGACGAAGAGCGCGAGCCGCCCCGGCACAGCCTGCTCGACGGCCTGCAATCGCTGGACAAAGTTACCGTCAACGACATCCTGGTGCCGCGCAACGAAGTCGATGGCATCAACCTGGACGAGCCACTCCAGCGCATCATCGAGCAACTGATCGTCAGCCGCCACACTCGCCTGCCGGTCTACCACAACGATATCAACCAGGTAGAGGCGATCCTCAATACCAAGCTGATCAGCCACCTGCTACCCAAAGCCGAGCTCACCCTCGAAGCCCTTCATGGCGCCTGCTACGAGCCGTACTTCGTCCCGGAAAGCACGCCCCTGCAAATGCAACTGCTGAATTTCCACAAACAGCAACGCCGCCTGGGCGTGGTGGTGGACGAGTACGGCGAGGTGCAGGGCATCGTTACCCTGGAAGACATCCTCGAAGAGATCGTCGGCGAGTTCGAGGACGAGCAGAGCCTTGAGAACCCGCATGTTCACCCACAGCCCGATGGCACCTTCGTCATCGACGGCACCGCTTCGCTGCGCGAGATCAACCGCACCCTGGGCTGGCACCTGCCCTGCGACGGCGGGCCAAAAACCCTCAACGGGCTGGTCACCGAAGCGCTGGAGAGCATCCCGGAAAGCGCCGTTTGCCTGAAGATCGGCCGCTATCGCCTGGAAATCCTCGAAACCGAGGACAATTGCGCCAGCAAGGTGCTGGTGTGGACCGTGAGCCGATAGCTATACTCGGGTCACGCTTACCCAGCCCCGCCGTAACGCCTGCTACCCGCACTCGGCGCCCCACGGCCAGTCCGCTCCACTGACACGCCCTGCGGTCCTGCTTCAACACCCCGAACAGTGCCCGCGCCCGCCCCTACCCCCCTGGGGCTATCGTCAGTCGGGCGCACACAACAACAAAACGCTCCGGCGCCCGCGCAAGCGTGCCTGCCCTTTGCAGCACACCGTCGCGAGGCTAACCCATGGAGCCGGACCAGACTGTTAGGGACCTACTTAATGACTACCAGCAGCACCTATGCCCAAGCGCCCACCGCGCCGGTGAATTCGCCCGCGCGGGTAGCCACTGCCAGCTTCATCGGCACCGCCATCGAGTTCTACGATTTCTACGTTTACGCTACCGCCGCTGCCCTGGTAATCGGCCCGGTGTTCTTCCCCTCCGAGTCGGGCACCGCGCAGATGCTGGCGGCCTTCCTCACCTTCGGCATCGCCTTCCTCGCCCGGCCGCTGGGCTCGGCACTGTTCGGCCACTTTGGCGACCGCATCGGCCGCAAGTCGACCCTGGTCGCCTCGCTGTTGCTAATGGGCGTGTCCACCACGGCCATCGGCGTGTTGCCCGGCTATGACAGCATTGGCGTGTGGGCGCCGATCATTCTCTGCCTGCTGCGCTTTGGCCAAGGCCTGGGCCTGGGTGGCGAATGGGGTGGTGCGGCCTTGCTGGCCACCGAAAACGCACCCGCAGGCAAGCGTGCCTGGTTTGGCATGTTCCCGCAGCTTGGCCCCTCCATCGGCTTCCTGGCCGCCAACGGCCTGTTCCTGACCTTGGCGTTGACGCTCAGCGACGAACAGTTCCGCGACTGGGGCTGGCGCATTCCGTTCTTGCTCAGTGCCGCGCTGGTGCTGGTAGGCTTGTATGTGCGCCTCAAGCTTGAAGAGAGCCCGGTGTTCGCCAAAGCCGTAGCGCGCCAGGAGCGCGTGAAAATGCCGGTGGTAGACCTGTTCGCCAAGCACTGGTGCCCGACCCTGCTCGGCGCTGCCGCGATGGTGGTGTGTTATGCACTGTTCTACATTTCCACGGTGTTCTCGCTGAGCTACGGCGTGACCACGCTGGGCTACAGCCGCGAGACGTTCCTAGGCCTGCTGTGTTTCGCCGTGGTGTTCATGGCCCTGGCTACGCCGTTGTCGGCCTGGCTCAGTGACCGTTACGGGCGTAAGCCGGTGTTGCTGGTTGGCGGCCTGCTGGCAGTCGCTTCGGGCTTTACCATGGAGCCGCTACTGACTTCGGGCTCGACCACTGGCGTAGCGCTGTTCCTGGCCATCGAGCTGTTCCTTATGGGCGTGACCTTTGCGCCAATGGGGGCCTTGCTGCCTGAGCTGTTCCCTACTCACGTGCGTTATACCGGCGCTTCGGCGGCGTACAACCTGGGCGGCATCGTCGGGGCCTCGGCAGCGCCGTTCTTTGCCCAGAAGCTGGTGAGCATGGGTGGGTTGAGCTGGGTGGGGGGGTATGTGTCGGCGGCGGCGGTGATCAGCTTGATTGCTGTGCTGTGCCTGAAAGAGACCCGCGATAGCGAGCTGTAAGCCTCAAGCCTCAAGCTGCAAGAGATGCGCATCCTCTTGCAGCTTGCAGCTTGCAGCTTGCAGCTTGCAGCTTAGAACTCGACCTTGACCGCCTGCGCAGCGCGGGTCGCCTTGGCCCGCGCCAGTTCGACCGACTCGTCACGTGCCAGGCACACGCCCATGCGCCGGGTACCGTTGATTTCCGGTTTGCCGAACAGGCGAATAGCGGTGTCCGGCTCGCTCAGGGCAGCGCCCAGGTTGGCGAAGCTGGTCTGCTGCGATTGGCCTTCCGGCAAAATCACCGCCGAAGCCGACGGGCCGAACTGGCGCACGGTCGGAATCGGCAAGCCGAGAATGGCCCGAGCATGCAGGGCGAACTGCGACAGGTCCTGGGAAATCAGGGTCACCAGGCCGGTGTCATGCGGGCGTGGCGAGACTTCGCTGAACCACACCTGGTCGCCCTTCACGAACAATTCCACGCCAAACAGGCCGCGACCGCCCAGGGCATCGGTGACCGCCTTGGCCACGCGCTGCGACTCGGCCAGCGCCTTCGGGCTCATGGCCTGCGGCTGCCACGACTCCTGATAATCGCCCTTCTCCTGACGGTGGCCGACCGGCTCGAGGAAAGTGGTGCCGCCCGCGTGGCGCACGGTCAGCAGGGTGATTTCGTATTCGAAGTCGATGAAGCCCTCGACGATCACCCGGCCCTTGCCGGCACGGCCGCCTTCCTGGGCGTAGTCCCACGCCTTCTGCAGATCGGCATCGCTGCGCAGCAGGCTCTGGCCCTTGCCCGACGAACTCATTACTGGCTTGACCACGCATGGGTAGCCGACATCGGCCACGCCCTTGGCGAAATCTTCATAAGTGTCGGCAAAGTGGTACGGCGACGTTGGCAGCTCCAACTCTTCGGCGGCCAGGCGGCGGATGCCTTCTCGGTTCATGGTCAGCTGGGTGGCGCGGGCGGTGGGCACCACGTTGAAGCCTTCGTTTTCCAGCTCGACCAGCGTGGCGGTGGCGATGGCTTCGATTTCCGGGACGATGTAGTGCGGCTTCTCGGCCTCGATCACTGCACGCAGGGCAACGCCATCGAGCATGTTGACCACGTGGCTGCGATGCGCCACCTGCATCGCCGGGGCATTGGCGTAGCGGTCGACGGCGATCACCTCGACGCCCAGGCGCTGCAGCTCGATCACCACTTCCTTGCCCAGCTCGCCACAGCCGCACAGCAGTACACGGGTCGCGGTGGGCGACAAAGGGGTTCCGATACGGGTCATTTCAGGTCCTCGAAGGCATCCGGGGCCACACCAAGCTTGGCGCCGCCCGCTGAAAAAGGACCGCTATTCTACACCATCAGCCCGCCGCGGCAGCCCGCCGGGCACGAAATGCCATGGCCAACCACACAGCGGTGACACCGGCGAATTTCGACGCCATGGCAGTACCGATCACGGCTGGGGTCAGGGCACCGATCATGCCGAAGAAGATGAAGGTATCCACTGGGATGCTCAGTGCCGAGCTCAGCCACAGGCGGTCGCGCAGTGGCCGACGGGTGATGCTGAACACCAGCCAGTCGATCAGCTCGGAGATGAAGAACGCAGTGGCGCTGGCCAGGGCGATGGCCGGTTCCGAGGTGACATAAGACAGCACCAGAGCCACTAGCATGGCCACCAGGGCGCCGTGGCCGAAGCGGGTTTGCACCATGTCACGCAGGATGAACACCAGGCCGCCCCAGGCGGACCAGATGATGTCCAGGTGCGGGGCACTGGAGAAGGCGTAGTTGATCAGCACTACGCTGCTGATATAGGCAATTAGATAGAACATGGCGGGTAGTCTGCGGGCAAGCCGCACAGATTACCGTTGGCTTGTTCGCGGGTAAACCCGCTCCTACAGGGCTGCGCGTCGGCCTACAGGATGAGGCCGGCCTCTACTGCCCGTTGATGGCACAGCTTCAGCACCGCCCGGCGCTCGTCGTTGTCCATCCGCCCCCAGCGGCCAATTTCCGCCACACTTCGCTGGCACCCGGTACAGATATCCTGCTCGTCCAATGCGCAGATGCTTACGCACGGCGAGGCCACCGGCCGCTCTACAACGTCACTCATGGTCTACCACCAACTCCTGCGCATAACGCTGGGCATTGTGTACGTAATGCGCGGCGCTGGCTTCGAGCATGCGCTTCTGCTGCTCGGTCAGTTCGCGCACGACCTTGCCCGGCGAGCCCATCACCAACGAACCGTCTGGAATTTCCTTGCCCTCGGCAATCAGCGCGTTGGCGCCGATGATGCAGTGCTTGCCGATACGCGCACCGTTAAGGATCACCGCGTTGATGCCGACCAGGCTGTAGTCGCCCACCGTGCAGCCATGCAGCATGGCGTTGTGGCCGACGGTGACGCCCTTGCCCAGGGTCAGCGGCGAGCCCATGTCGGTGTGCATCACCGTACCATCCTGCACATTGCTACCCTCGCCGATGTCGATCAGCTCGTTGTCGCCGCGCAACACGGCGCCAAACCACACGCTGGCATGGGCCTGCAGGCGCACATTGCCGATCAGCGTGGCGTTGGGTGCAGCCCAACTGGTGGGGTGGCTCTCGACCCGCAGGTCGCCCAGGCGGTATTTCATGGTTGCTCCTCAGGCTGCAACGCAGACGGCAGGGTAAGGCCCCGCTCAGTTTTCGATGTATCGCTCAGGGGGCTGGTGCAGGCTGATGCCGGCATCGAACAGCAGGTTGACCAGCTCGACGATCATGATCGCCGACAACCCCCAGATTTTGTATTCGCCATAGCGATAGCTGGGCACATACCAACTGCGACCCTGGTAATCGATACGGTGTGTATGGTCGCGCGGGTCTTGGCGGAAGAACTCCAATGGCACGGTAAATACTGCCGCGATCTCGGCATCATTGGCGCGGTATTCGACAAAATCAGGGATGAGCCCGACGAATGGTGTCACTTTCAGGCCATGCAACGAAATCAATGGGCTGAGTGGGCCGATCACTTCCACCAGCCCCGGCGGCAGGCCTATTTCCTCTTCCGCTTCGCGCAAGGCGGTGAACACCAGGTCCGGGTCTTCCGGGTCGCGGCGGCCACCCGGGAAGGCGACTTCGCCGCCATGGGTGGACAGGCCCTTGGCGCGCAGGGTCAGGACCAGTTCGGGCGCTTCGCTACGGGTAATGGGCAAAAGGACCGCCGCTTCGGGGAACCGTCGGTCGGTTACCAGTGATGCGGGTTGGTGGTTGCTCATTCGGCGAAGTAGCTCGTCCAGCATTGCGCACGCTCGTATCCAAGGCCTGCCTTGCATGATGCACCAAAGCCGCGAAGCACCCAAGCCCCGTGCGCTTGCGGTGACCTGGCTGTCGCGCCAAGATAAGCCTGAGCCAAAGGAACCCCACATGAAATTTTGCAGCGCGTGCGGCCAGCCGGTCACTCAACGCATCCCCGAGGGCGACAGCCGCCTGCGGTATGTTTGCGGGGCCTGCCAGACCATCCACTACCAGAACCCCAACATCGTTGCCGGTGTGTTGCCCACCTGGGGCAGCCAGGTGCTGCTGTGCCGGCGCGCCATCGAGCCGCGCCGGGGCTTCTGGACCCTGCCCGCCGGGTTCATGGAAAACGGCGAAACCCTCGACCAGGCCGCCCGTCGCGAAACCGTCGAAGAGGCCTGCGCGCGGGTCGGGCCCATGAGCCTGTACCAGCTGTTCGACCTGCCGCACATCAACCAGGTGCATGTGTTCTTCCGCGCCGAACTGGCGGACCTTGGGTTCGCTGTGGGGGTCGAAAGCCTGGAAGTGCGGCTTTTCGAAGAACATGAGGTGCCGTGGGGCGAGCTGGCTTTTCGCACCGTCACACGCACACTAGAATGCTACTATCGCGACCGCATCGGGCAGCACTACCCCATAGGCCATGAATACCTGCCGCCGATGAACGTCTCGACCACTACCTAGAAGCCTTTAGAGATACCCTTACATGCGCTGGTTGCTTGCCCTTTTTTGCCTTTGCGTTACCTCGGTGTCCCAGGCGGCCTTCACCGAGACCATCCTCCGCAAGCCACAGCCGGCAGCGCAAACCCTGTCGCCCTCGCAGCAGGCCATGCAACCGCTGATCGACAAGGTGCTGGTGATCAAGTCCGAGCGCCGCCTGCAACTGATCAGCCGTGGCGAGCCGCTGAAAACCTACCGCATCTCGCTGGGCAAACAGCCCAAGGGCGCCAAGGAACGCGAAGGCGACAAAAAAACCCCCGAGGGCCTCTACTGGCTGGACTGGCGCAAGCAAAGCGACCGCTTCAACCTGGCCATGCACATCAATTACCCAAACATCAGCGATGCGGCCCGGGCGACCCGTGAAGGGGTGAGTGCCGGCAGCATGATCATGATTCATGGCACGCCGATCAACGACGATTACCCGGAATGGTACTTCCATACGCTGGACTGGACCGATGGCTGCATTGCCATGCGCAACCGCGACATGCAGGAAGTATGGGACCTCGTACGGGACGGGACGTTGATCGAAATTCGGCCTTGATAGCGGGCCTTTCAACTGACGCTGTAGGAACCTTCCCACCCTAAAGCACGAACGAGCCTTACAAGCGCCTAGGCTGGGTACTGCATCCAGGGCGAGCACTTAATTTTTAGCATTGCCGCAGACGAGTACGAAATCCGTACATCATTTGCGGGGTGCTTCAATGCGGTGCCACATTCGCCTCTGCGCCGGTTGGGCGCTCACCTGCAGCCTATCAGTGTTACTGGTCGCGCCCCAGGCGCTGGCCGACGACCCCGCCAGCCAGCAACTGCGCGATCAGCAGCACGGGCTGCGGCAGCTAGAACAACAACAGCGGCTGGACCGCTGGCAGCGCCAGCCCTCCCCAGCGGAAAACCACGACGCCACCGCCCCCCTTGCGCACAACGAGCGCTGCTGGGACATCGACGGCGTACGCGTGGCCGGCAATCGCCTGCTGTCCAACCCGTCGTTGGCGCCAACCATTCGCAGCCTGATCAGCCCGTGCATGGGCCTTGCGCAAATCAACCGGCTGCTGAAAGCCATCACGCAACGCTACGTGCAAGCCGGTTACCCAACCAGCCGGCCTTACCTGCGGCAACCGCCTCAACAAGGTGCACCGCTGGACCTGGTCATCGTCGAGGGTTTCGTCGAGTCCATCGAGCTGGCCGGCCCCGAGCTGCCCCTGTCGCTCTCCGGCGCCTTTCCCGGCCTGCTCGGGCAGCCGTTGTACCTGCCAGCCTTGGAACAAGGCCTCGACCAGCTCAACCGCCTGCGTGCCTATGACCTGACGGCCGCCTTGCTGCCCGGCGAACTGCAGGGGGGCACCCGGGTTGTGCTGCAACCGCACAAGGTGGCCTCGCGTTGGCACCTGGACAGCCGCTTCGACAACCGCGGCAGCGAGCTGACCGGGCGCCACCGCCTGAACCTTGGCTTCGGCCTCGACAGCCCGCTGGGCATCAATGACGACCTGCGCCTGTCGCTGACCAGCACGGTGCTCGATGCGCCTGGGCAAAGCCAAGGTATCTCGTTGTACTACAGCGTCCCCTACGGTGCCTGGGCCTTCGCGCTCAGCGCCAGCCAGCTGCGCTACCAGGCGCCCCTTCCCCACAGCCACCAGGTAGCCGACGGCAATAGCCGCTACCAGGGTTTGAGCGTCGAACGGGTACTGTGGCGCAATCAGCAAGGCATGCTCAGCGCCAGCGCCCGGTTGGACCGCAAGCAACTGACCAACCGCAGTGCGGGCGCGGTGATCGTCCAACAGAGCCCCACCCTGGTCTCCGTGGAGGCAGGTATCAACCTGCTGTGGCTCGAAGGTGGCTTGTGGAATGGCTTTGTCGGAGTCGCCCAGGGGGTGGACGCCTTTGGCGCCGACCGCTCGCCGCTGGGCGCGGAACGCTTGCGCCCAGATTTTCGCAAGTACCGCGCCAACCTGCTGCACCTGCGTCAGGGCCCGGCCGACCGCCCATGGCGCTGGCAGAGCGAGCTGGGCCTGCAATACAGCAGTGACCCGCTACCCGCCGTCGAGCAGTTGCTGGCCAGTGACGACTCGGCTGTGCGCGGGTTTCGCCTGCGCACCTACTCCGGCGCCAGCAGCGCTGTCTGGCGCAACACCGTCGGCCAGCAGCTGCCCGGCGCCTGGACCCAACCCTTGCAAATACGCCCCTACGTTGGCCTGGACCTGGGCTGGGCCCGCACCGCCAAAGGCAAGCCCTCCCAACGCCTTGCCGGGGCTACCGCCGGCGCCGAACTGAGCCTGCCTGGCAGCCATCTGCGCCTGGGCTACCAACGCGCCCTGTACGCCAGCGACCTGCATCGCCCACAACTGGAGCCCGGCTTCTGGGTAGTGGAGTGGGCGCTGAATATCTGATTCACCCACAACAAAGAGAACGAGAAAATGCAAACACTCTCGCAGTCACCGTGCATCCGCCCAGACGCTTTGCGCTGGGCCATCTTCCTCGCCTTGCTCGGCCCCGCCACTGCCCTGGCCCAGGGCGGCCTGGAAGCAACCAGCGGCCCTGGCGGCACGCCCGTGATCAACGACGGCCACGGCGTCCCTGTCATCGATATCGTCGCGCCAAACAGCCACGGGCTGTCGCACAACCAGTTCCTCGACTACAACGTCAATCACCCTGGGGTGGTGCTGAACAATGCCACTCAGGCCGGGCACTCGGAGCTGGCCGGCGCCCTGGCAGCCAACCCACAATTTCAGGGCCAGGCCGCCGCGACCATTCTCAACGAGGTGGTCAGCCGCAATGCATCGCTGATCGAAGGGCCACAGGAAATCTTTGGCCGCCCGGCCGATTACATCCTGGCCAACCCCAACGGCATCACCCTCAACGGCGGTAGCTTCATCAACACCACCCAAGCCGGTTTCGTAGTGGGCACGCCGCAGTTCGAGGACCAACAACTCAAGTACCTCGACACGCTCAATGCCAGCGGTACCTTGCAGGTGCTCGAGGGCGGCCAGAGCAACGCCAACGGCGCCCTTGAACTGATTGCCCCGCGAGTGGACAGCAAAGGGCTGCTCATGGCAGGCAAAGCGCTCGCTATCACCGTCGGTCGCAACCGCATCGACAGCACCAGCGGCGACATTGTCGAGCACTTGCCGGGCACCCCGTCGAGCATCGATGCCAGCCTGTTCGGTGCCATGCGCGCCGGGCGCATTCGCGTGGCGGCGCCACAGGTGCTCGGCATCGAGGGCGTCGAGATCCGCTCGGCCGGCGCCCTGCAGGTCGGCGGCAAAGCCGACCAGCCCGCCGAACTGCACAGCACACGGGGCGACTTGCGGCTAATGGCCACCGACGACCTGACGCTCGACACCATCGATGGGCAAGCATTGCGCATCGAGGCCAGGGCCGGCAACAAGCTGACCCTGGACGCCACCGCCCGCGACCAGATCGAGCGCGACAGCGACAGCTGGAAAAAGAAGTTTCTGTTCGTCACCCGCGAAACCTACGACAGCAAAACCACTACCAGCCAACGCAATCAACAAGGCAGCCAATTACAGGGCAGCGACAGTGTGCTGCTGCAATCCGGCGGCGACATGCGCTTGGTCGCCGCTACCGTGACAGCAGGCAATCAGATGACCCTCGACAGCGGCGCCAACCTGGACATAATCGCCGGCATCGACAGCCAGCGCACCGAACAGCAGGTGCGCCATCGCAAGGACTTGTGGCGCGGCGATAGCGACATTGACCAGTACCAGGAAACGGCACGCGGCAGCACCCTCGATGCCCTGCACCTTACGGTCAAGGCAAGCGGTGCAGTCAATGTGAAGGGCAGCAACTTGCACAGCCGCGGCGACATGCTGATCGCGGCCAAGCAGGCGGACATCGACACCACCACCCTGCAGCAGCGCGGTACACGGCGCAATTACCGTGGCGACCTGGTGTCCGGCAGCTTTTTTGGCGATCGCAACGGCAACGATACCCAAGGCGATGCCGTCGCCGGCAGCAGTATCAGTGCCGATGGCAAGCTCAGTGTGACAGCCGACCAGGTCACCATCAAAGGCAGCACCGTGCAGGGTAAACAGGACGCTGTGCTCTACAGCAAGGACGGCTCGCTGGCCATCGAGGCAGACCATGGCAACACCACGTCCACCGACCACGCACGCGATAGCAAGCTGTTCGGCTTGATCGGCAGTGACCGCAAAACTACCGACCGTAACCAGCAGGTGCTGGTCAGCGACGTCAGCTCGGCCAGCAACCTGCGCTTGGCCAGCGCCAAAGAAATGCGCCTCCAGGGCGCCAAGGTCGAAGCTGGCGGGCAGCTGCAGGTGGACGCCAAAGGCGACCTGCTGATAGCCAGCACGCAAGCGGTCGCTGAGCGTGAAAGCCGCGAGCAGCAACGCAGCTTCACCGCCAGCGCCCAGCAAACCCAGGACGCCGAGGATGGCAAACCCGAGTCCCGCCAGTACTCGGCCGGGGTGGCCTATGACGTTGCTACCACCAGCCAAAAGCAGCGCACGAGCGATCAGGTTGCCAGTGAGCTCAAGGGCGCCTCGGTGCACCTCGGCAGTGGCGCTCACCTGCAGGTCAATGGCTCCACGGTAACGGCCATCGCCGGCGACCTCAATGTGCAGGCCAAACAGGTGAGCCTGGGCGCAACCCGCAATGACCGCGACGTGACCAACAGCACCACACGCAGCGGTGGCGGCTTGACGGTGACTGGCGGCATCGACCGGCTGGGCAGCGTGGTGGAAGGCCATCACCCGCGCCAGGTGCATACCGAACGCGACAGCAAGGTCCAGCGCAGCACCTTGCAGGCCAGCGGAAACCTGAAGCTTGGTAGCGACAAGCTGGTGACCGAAGCCGCGCGCGTCGAGGCCGGCAAAACCCTTCAGGTAGCCGCCAAAACCATCGACAACCGGGCCGTACAGAATACCGAGGAACGCGAACAGCAACGCAGCAACTGGGCGGGCAGCCTCGGCGCCAGCGTCGAGTACCGCGACCTTACCCGCCCCATCGAGCGCCTGGTGCTGGGCGAAGAAGCCGCGCGCTTCCAGCAAGCCTCGCCTGAGGACGCCATGGCGCCACCCAGCGTTGGCGCAGACATGAGCGCAGAACATCTCAAACGCCTGGAAAACCAGCGCCGTGGCTTTGCCCATGTGAGCGAGTTGTCCGCGGCCAAAGTCGAGGTCAAGGCCGACAGCATCGCCGACCAAGGCACAGCCTGGCGCGCCAACGCCGGCACGCTGCAGATCGACGCCCGGCAACACCACCTGCAGGCCGCCGAGAGCTCCCAGGCTACTACCGTACAACGCCTGGCCTATGGCGGCGATGCGCGCCTGGACACCAGCACCGGCGAAGACCTGAATGTTCGCGCCGCTGGCAAAGGCGGCTCGCAGGCCAAACAGGACAGCGCCAGCACCGCCGTACCCGGCAGCCTGTATGGCCAACAGGGTATCCAGGTGCAGTTGGGCAGCGATGGCCGTTATGAAGGGGCGCGCATCGATGGCGGCGAAGGCAGCGTGGTCATGCACAGTGCCGGTTCGCTGGCATTACCGCAGGCAACCGACCATGCCCACCAGCAGTCTCGTCAGCTCGACGGCAATGCCTGGACCAAAGTCGGCAACCGCCCGGGCAGCACCGGTGTCGATGGCCGGGGCTACCTCGACCACGGCCAGGCGCTGGGCACCCAGAGCAAGGCCCAGGTGGCCCAAGTCGACGCCAAGGGCCAGGTACAACTGACCAGTGCCGGCGACCTGTTGCTTGAAGGCACCCGCATTGGCAGCCGCGCGGCCAAGACTGGCGACATCCTGGTACACAGCGGCGGCCGGCTGCAGGTCAAGGCCGCCAGCGATACCCAGCACGCCACGGGCACCAACCTGGGCGGCGGCCTGGAGCTGGCGGTCAAGGCTGGCAACACCAACGGCGGTGCCATTGGCGGCCACTTCAGCCACGGCAAGCAGGACCAGGATGCCCGTCAGGCTGTCGATGCCCGGTTTGTCAGCAACGGCAAACTGACGTTGAGCAGCAGCGCCCGCGAGGATATTGCCGTGCATCTGCAAGGCCTGCAGGCCAAGGCCGAACAGATCGCCCTCGACGCTTCGAACGGCGGCATGCGGGTGGAAGCGTCGGCTAACCAGGAGCGCCGCAACGACCTCGCCATCACTGCCGGGGCCGGTTTCGACATGGCCAAGGGCGCGCTCGACACCCGCGGCCTGCACGGCCGCGTCAAGGTCGACCTCGACAAGCGCGATAACCAAACCTGGAACGCCAGCAACCTGCGCGCCGAACGCATCGCCCTGCGAAGCCGCGGCGACAGCCACATCGAAGGCGCCAGCCTGGAGGCCGGGCATATCCGCGGCATGATCGATGGCGACCTGCGCATCGCCAGCCGCAAAGACAGCATCGATACCCTGAGCGTGAGCGGCGATGCCCGCCTGAGCCAGGAGAAAAACCCCCAGGGTTACGTCAACGCGGTCGGCGCGATGGCCGGACCATTGGCGGGCAAGGTCAAGGACAAGGCCGGTGCCACCCTGGGCAAGGCAGACCCAGGGCTGTCGCCAACGTTCAGCCTCGACGTGTCGCAGGTACAACGCGACAGCGTCGGCCAACAGGCCACGCTCAAAGGTAGCGACGGCATCGACCTGCAAGTCGCTGGCAGCGCTCACCTGGTAGGTGCACGCTTGCAGTCGGCCAAAGGTGATGTGGCGCTCGACGCCCACTCGGTGACCCGCGAAACGCTGAGCGGCAATGACTACCGCCGGGACCTGTCGATCGACGCGTCCAACTCAGCGGTGGACCTGGGCACGGCATTGGCCGAGTTGGCCAAGGGCAAGGGCGCTGCGGAGGGGGAAAATGCGCTGGACCTGGGGTTATTGAGGACCAGTGGCCATAGCCGCAGCGAGCAGTGGGCTTCGACTGTGCAGGGCAAGAAAAATTGAGACATGGGCGCGGCTAGTCAGGCCGCGCCTTCCTGCCAGGGCACCCGCTCACCATCCGATCAGCTCAGGCGATAAATGCGAAATCGCTCTTTGTTTTAAAGCCCGCTTTAATATTTCTGCCAATGAATCGTCATATTTGCCCACTAAAGTCGCGCTTTTCTCTAACTCAGCCAACATAAGGACGCCCTGATGAGTCGAGATACCGGCGACAACCTGAAGCGGAACCACAGCGGCAACGTGCCGATGGCCACCATAATGGACGCCTACCTCAGCCGCCGCAGCGTGATGCGCGGTAGCCTGGGCGCCGCCATCGCCATGATCGCCGGTACCGGGCTGACAGGTTGCTTCGACGGTGGTGGTTCCGAGCACGATGATCCGGTCAGCGAACCGCCGGTGCCCCAGCCCCCAGTGACAGCACCGGAAGTGCCGAAACTGGCGCTGGGCTTCCAGTCCATCCCAGGCTCACGCACCGATGCGTGCGTGGTTGCCGCCGGCTACAGCGCTTATGTGCTGGCGCCATGGGGCACGCCGATCAACAGCAACGGCAACCCGTGGAAGTCCGACGGCAGCAACACCTCGGCTGACCAGGCCAACGCCATGGGCATGCACCACGACGGCATGCACTTCTTCCCCATCAACGGCAGCTCCGAAGACGGCCTGCTGGCGATCAACTTCGAATACATCGACACCGCCGCCCTGCACCCGGCCGGCCCTACCACTGATGTGAACGGCAAGCGCCCGGTCGAGGAAGTGCGCAAGGAAATCAACGCCCACGGCGCCGGTGTGGTGCGCCTGCAGAAGGCCAACGGCCGCTGGCAAGTGGTCGACAACGACCCGTTGAACCGCCGCTTTACCACCGCCTCGCGCATGGAAATCACCGGCCCGCTGCGTGGCACCGAGCACGTCAAGAGCAAATACTCCCCCGCCGGTACCCACTGCCGCGGCACCAACAACAACTGCGGCAACGGCTACACGCCATGGGGCACCTACCTGACCTGTGAAGAAAACTGGCCGGGCATCTTCGTCAACAAGGGCACCCGCCCCGAAGACCAGCGCCGCATTGGTGTGGGCACCTCCAGCGGCCAGTACCAGTGGGAAACCGCTGCTGGTGACAGCACTGAAGTGGCCGACGAGTTCGCCCGTTTCGACGTAACTGCGAAGGGCGCCAGCGCCCTCGACGACTACCGCAACGAAGCCAGCACCTACGGCTACATCGTCGAGATCGACCCCTACAACAGCAGCACCCTGGCTACCAAGCGCACCGCGCTGGGCCGCTTCCGCCATGAAGGCTGCTGCCCAGGCCTGCCCGTCGCTGGCAAGCCGCTGGTGTGGTACATGGGCGACGATTCCAACAACGAGTACTTGTACAAGTGGGTATCCACCGCCGTCTGGGACGCCGCCGACGCCACCCCAGCCGACCGCCTGGCAACCGGCGCCAAGTACCTGGACCAGGGTAAGCTCTACGTGGCCCGCTTCAATGCTGACGGCACCGGCGTCTGGCTGCTGCTGGACGTGGCCACCACGACCACCGGCGGCAGCACCCTGGGCGCGCTGTATGGCAACCTGCCGGGCATCATCCTCAATACCCGGGGTGCGGGCGATGCGGTGGGTGCAACGCCGATGGACCGCCCGGAATGGACCACGGTCAACCCGCTGAATGGCGATGTATACCTAACCCTGACCAACAACAGCGCACGCCCCCCGGAAAAGGTCGATGCTGCCAACCCACGCGGCCCGAACCGGCACGGCCACATCATCCGCTGGCACGACAGCGACGACCAACTGAGCTTCACCTGGGACATCTTCGTGTTCGGCGCCAACGCTGCCGGCAGCGCCGACATCAACCGCTCCGGCCTGACCGAACTGAACCAGTTCGCCAGCCCTGACGGCATGAGCTTCGATAGCCGTGGCGTGCTGTGGTTCGAGACCGACAACGGTGAGAGCAGCGTGACCGACTACACCAACGACCAACTGCTGGCGGTAATCCCCACCAACCTCGTGGGCGTCAGCGGCAAACAGGTGCCGGTAAACGCGCAGAACCAGGTGGACCTGCGCCGCTTCTTCGTTGGCCCTAATGACTGCGAGGTGACTGGGATTACCTTTACCCCGGACAACAAGACGCTGTTCGTCAACATCCAGCACCCGGGTAACTGGCCGTATACCGACAAGGCCACTGATGCCACTCCGGCAGGCGCCACGGTAAGGCCGCGAGCTGCGACAGTAGTGATTCAGCGTATTGATGGCGGGGAGATCGGCACCGTCTGACAGGGTGCCCGTCAGTTGGCCTTGTGCTGGCTTGCCCGCGAAGCCACCGGCACCCGCACCTGCTGTTGCCTGCCACCCATTCGTGCCTCTGCGCCGACTAAAAAATTTCAGTCAACACCCGGGTTGTTGCAGACAGATGGCAGTGCCCGTTCGTCATGTGCCCGTCATCTGCACGAGGCAGGATTGTCGTTCCTTTTCATGGCCTTACAGGAGTGGTCGCAATGGGTGGCATTGGAATCTGGCAACTGGTGATCGTATTGCTGATCGTCTTGCTGCTGTTTGGTAGCAAGCGCCTCAAGGGCTTGGGCAGTGATGTCGGCGAAGCGATCCAGGGTTTTCGCAAGTCCATGGGCGGTGACCATGACACCCGCGCCCCCGGCCACACGCAGGTCCAGCAGCAGTGCCCGCTGACCGGCCCAGCTGCCCAGCAGCAACAGCAACCGGACCGCCAGGCCTGATGGCGGGATGAACCGGCCTATTCGCGGGCAAGCCCGCTCCCACAGGGATCTCACACTATGCAGCACCTGTGAAATCCCTGTGGGAGCGGGCTTGCCCGCGAATAGCCTTGCTGCGCTCTAGAACTCGGCGAGCCGCCAAACCTCATAGGCTGGCGTCTCGTACGGATGGCTTTGCTTGAGCGCAACGACGACCTGGGTGATTAGGTCGTCAGCCACCACCAGCTCCACCTTCCACTCCTCGACCACCTCGACCTGGCCGGTTTGCCCGAGGTACGGCTGGCTGCCGTGCAACGGGCGAAACTGGCCTTGGCCCAGGGTTTGCCAGGCGCATTGGTCATAGTCGCCGATACGCCCACCACCTGCGGCGAACACGGCAGCCTTGACCACTTCGACATGGCTGGGCGGGACGAAGAAGGCGAGCTTGTACACGCCTTAGTTCACCCAAACCCGTGCGTTACGGAACATACGCATCAGCGCGGCGTCTTCTTGCCAATCATCCGGGCGCCAGGAGTTCTGTACAGCACGGAACATACGCTCCGGGTGCGGCATCATGATGGTCACACGGCCATCGCGGCTGGTGAGGCCAGTGATACCGCGCGGCGAGCCGTTCGGGTTGGCTGGGTAGGCTTCGGTGACCTTGCCGTGGTTGTCGACGTAGCGCAGCGCCACGCAACCGGACAGGTCGGCTGCCAGCAAGGCTTCTTCGCTGGCGAACTCGGCATGGCCTTCACCGTGGGCGATGGCGATCGGCATGCGCGAACCGGCCATGCCCTGCAGGAAGATCGAGTTGGACTTCTGCACTTCGACCATGGCCACCCGTGCCTCGAACTGCTCCGAGCGGTTGCGCACGAAGTGCGGCCAGTGCTCGGTGCCCGGGATCAGTTCGTGCAGGTTGGACATCATCTGGCAACCGTTGCACACGCCCAGGGCGAAGCTGTCGGTACGCTCGAAGAAGGCCTGGAAGGCATCGCGGGCGCGGCTGTTGAACAGCGCCGACTTGGCCCAGCCTTCACCGGCACCCAGCACGTCACCGTAGGAGAAGCCACCGCAGGCAACCAGGCCCTTGAAGGCTTCGAAGTCGACACGGCCAGCGAGGATGTCGCTCATGTGCACGTCGATAGCGGCGAAGCCGGCGCGGTCGAAGGCGGCTGCCATCTCGACCTGGCCGTTGACGCCCTGCTCGCGCAGGATCGCCACTTGCGGGCGGATGCCCTTCTTGATGTACGGTGCGGCGATGTCGTCGTTGACGTCGAAGCCCAGCTTCACCGACAGGCCCGGGTTATCTTCCTCGAGCAGCAGGTCGAATTCCTGATCGGCGCAGTCGGCGTTGTCGCGCAGGCGCTGGATCTGGTAGCTGGTTTCGGCCCACTGGCGCTGCAGCATGCGGCGGTCGTCATCGAACAGCACTTCGCCGTTCAGGCTGATGGACACTTCAGCGTTGTTGACCGGCTTGCCGATCACCGCAACGCAACCTTCGCCCAGGCCAGCAGCGCTGAACTGTGCCAGTACGTCCGGGGTGGCATCCTGGCGAACCTGGATCACTGCACCCAGCTCTTCGTTGAACAGGATGGCCGGCACGTCGCCCTTGCTGTCGGTCAGCGGGTCGAGGTGCAGGTCGAGGCCGCAGTGGCCGGCAAAGGCCATTTCCAGCACGGTGGTGGCCAGGCCGCCGTCAGAACGGTCGTGGTAGGCCAGCAGGTGGCCATCTTCGTTCAAGCCCTGGATCACGGCGAAGAAGGCTTTCAGGTCCTCGGCGTCGTCGACGTCTGGTGCCTGGGCAGCGATCTTGCCGTAGGTCTGGGCCAGGATCGAGGCGCCCATGCGGTTCTTGCCGCGGCCCAGGTCGATCAGGATAAGGTCGGTTTCGCCCTTGTCCATGCGCAGTTCCGGGGTGAGGGTTTTGCGGATGTCGGTGACCGGGGCAAAGCCGGTGATGATCAGCGACATCGGCGAGGTGACGCTCTTGTCGACGCCCTCTTCACTCCACTTGGTCTTCATCGACATCGAGTCTTTGCCGACCGGGATGGTAATGCCCAGCTCCGGGCACAGCTCCATGCCGACGGCCTTGACGGTGTCGTACAGGCGAGCATCTTCGCCTGGGTGACCGGCGGCGGACATCCAGTTGGCCGACAGTTTGATGTCGGACAGTTTCTCGATGCGCGAAGCGGCCAGGTTGGTCAGGGTCTCGCCAATCGCCATACGACCGGACGCCGGAGCATCCAGCAGGGCCAGCGGGGTACGCTCGCCCATGGCCATGGCTTCACCGGTATAAACGTCGAAGCTGGTGGCGGTGACGGCGCAGTCGGCCACCGGTACCTGCCACGGGCCGACCATTTGGTCGCGGGCAACCAGGCCGGTGATGGTGCGGTCGCCGATGGTGATCAGGAAGCTCTTGCTGGCCACAGCCGGGTGGTTGAGCACGCGCTGGACGGCGTTGTCCAGGTCCAGTTCGCTCGGGTCGAAGTCATCGCCCAGCTCGGCTTCACGGGTAACCGAACGGTGCATGCGCGGCGGCTTGCCCAGCAGCACGTCGAGCGGCATGTCCACCGGGGTGTTGCCGAAGTGGCTGTCGCTGACGGTCAGGTGCGGCTCTTCAGTCGCTTCCCCCACCACGGCGAACGGGCAGCGCTCACGTTCGCAGATGGCCTGGAAACGCTCGAAGTCGACCGCGCTGACGGCCAGCACGTAGCGTTCCTGCGATTCGTTGCTCCAGATTTCGTGCGGGGCCATGCCCGGCTCGTCGTTGGGCACGTTGCGCAGCTCGAAGCGGCCACCACGGCCACCGTCGTTGACCAGCTCGGGGAAGGCGTTGGAGATACCGCCGGCGCCGACGTCGTGGATGAAGGCGATCGGGTTAGCATCGCCCAGCTGCCAGCAGCGGTCGATGACCTCCTGGCAACGGCGCTCCATCTCAGGGTTTTCACGCTGTACCGAAGCGAAGTCCAGGTCTGCCGAGCTGGCACCGGTGGCAACCGACGAAGCAGCACCGCCGCCCAGGCCGATCAGCATGGCCGGGCCGCCAAGCACGATCAGCTTGGCGCCGACGGTGATCTCGCCCTTCTGCACGTGGTCTTCACGGATATTGCCCATGCCACCGGCGAGCATGATCGGCTTGTGGTAGCCGCGCACTTCTTCACCGTGCGGGGTGTTGATGGCTTGCTCGAAGGTGCGGAAGTAACCGGTCAGGGCCGGGCGACCGAATTCGTTGTTGAACGCCGCGCCGCCCAGAGGGCCTTCGATCATGATGTCGAGGGCATCGACGATGCGCTCAGGTTTGCCGTAGGCCTTTTCCCATGGCTGTTCGAAGCCTGGGATACGCAGGTTGGACACGGTGAAACCGGTCAGGCCAGCCTTTGGCTTGGCGCCACGGCCGGTAGCACCCTCGTCGCGGATTTCGCCGCCGGAGCCAGTGGAGGCGCCGGAGAACGGGGCGATGGCGGTTGGGTGGTTGTGCGTTTCCACCTTCATCAGGATGTGCACCGGCTCCTGCACCGCACCGTACTGGCGGGTTTCAGGGTTCGGGAAGAAACGGCCAGCAACATTGCCGACGATGACCGAGGCGTTGTCCTTGTATGCCGACAGTACGCCTTCGCTGTGCATCTGGTAGGTGTTCTTGATCATGCCGAACAGGCTCTTTTCCTGAGCCTGGCCGTCGATGTCCCAACTGGCGTTGAAAATCTTGTGGCGGCAGTGCTCGGAGTTGGCCTGGGCGAACATCATCAGTTCGATGTCGTTCGGGTTGCGCGCAAGGCCTTGGAAGGCATTGACCAGGTAGTCGATCTCGTCTTCGGCCAGGGCCAGGCCCAGGTCGATGTTGGCCTTGGCCAGGGCGTCGCGGCCGCCCGCCAGGATATCGACCGAGGTCATCGGCTTGGGCTGGGCGTGGCTGAACAGGTCAGCGGCCTGCTCCAGCTGGCCGAGCACACGCTGGGTCATGCGGTCGTGCAGTTCGGCGGCGATCAGGGCGACGTCAGCGTCGCTCAGGGTGCCGGCAACGTAGTAGGCGATACCGCGCTCCAGGCGCTGGATCGACTGCAGGCCGCAGTTGTGGGCGATGTCGCTGGCCTTGCTGGCCCAAGGCGAAATGGTGCCCAGGCGCGGCACGACCAGGAACAGGCGACCGCTAGGTTCCTGTACCGGCACGCTCGGGCCGTACTTGAGCAGACGGCCCAGCACCTGCTGCTGCTCGGCGGTCAGCTCGCCGTCGACATCGGCGAAGTGGGCAAATTCGGCATACAAACCAGTAACAGCGGGGACTTTCTGGCTCAGTTGCTCGAGTAATTTACCGTGGCGAAAGGCAGAAAGGGCAGGAGCGCCGCGCAGGATCAACATCGTCGGGACAGCCTCAGGAAGGGGTGTGCTTAGAGGCCGTGCATTCTAGCCTAATTCGAAGGGTTTCGGCACCCGCTCTACACCACGGCTGCCGGGCGGCGGAACCGGACTTCGGAGTCAAATTTTCGAGGGGTTCGCCTTGAGTAATTCAGCGCCTGGGAGATCGAGCGCCGCGCGGGCGGCGCTCGATCTCCCAGGCGCTGAACCTCTAAAGGCAAGCCCCCACAGCACAGAACCCGCTACCAGACAAGCTAACAGTTGTCGAGATATGGCACGGCCAGTCCTTTGCGTATACTGCAACCTATGTTCGCCCACACTGCTTTGCGCCAGCGTTGCGCCAAATGGCTCCTCGCAACCGGACTCTTTCTGCTGCTCGGTGCCTGCGTTGAAAAACCCAGCACCCTCGAGCGCGTGAAGGAGGATGGGGTGCTGCGCGTAATCACCCGCAACAGCCCGGCCACCTACTTCCAGGACCGCAACGGCGAAACCGGCTTCGAATACGAGTTGGTCCAGCATTTCGCCGAAGATCTCGGCGTTAAGCTGCAAATCGAGACTGCCGACAACCTCGACGAACTGTACGGCTCCCTCGGCAAGCCGTCCGGCCCGGTGCTGGCGGCGGCCGGCTTGGTCAGCAGCGAGCGGCGCAAGGCCCAGGTGAGGTACTCCCACCCTTACCTGGAAGTGACCCCACAAGTCATCTACCGCAACGGCCGCCCGCGCCCCACCAACGCCAAGAGCTTGGTCGGCAAGAAAATCATGGTGCTCAAGGGCAGCAGCCACGCCGACCAGTTGGCCGAACTGAAAAAACAGTACCCTGGCCTGGATTACGAAGAGTCGGACGCCGTCGAGGTGGTCGACCTGTTGCGCATGGTCGACGAAGGCCAGATCGACCTGACCCTTGTCGATTCCAACGAACTGGCAATGAACCAGGTGTACTTCCCCAACGTGCGGGTCGCCTTCGACCTGGGCGACACCCGCGACCAGCGCTGGGCGGTGGCGGCAGGCGAAGACAACAGCCTGCTCAACGAGATCAACGAGTTCCTCGACAAGGCGCAGAAGAACGGCACCTTGCAACGCCTGAAGGACCGTTACTACGGCCATGTAGACGTACTGGGCTATGTCGGCGCCTATACCTTCGCCCAGCACCTGCAGCAGCGCCTGCCCAAGTACGAGAAACACTTCAAGAGCTACGCCAAGGTCGAGCAGGTGGACTGGCGCCTGCTGGCGGCCATCGGTTACCAGGAATCGATGTGGCAGCCGGAGGTCACCTCCAAGACGGGCGTACGCGGCCTGATGATGCTGACCCAGCGCACCGCCCAGGCCATGGGCGTGTCCAACCGCCTGGACCCGAAGCAGAGCATCCAGGGCGGCGCCAAGTACTTCATGAAGATCAAGGAAGAGCTCGACGACAGCATCCAGGAACCAGACCGCACCTGGTTCGCCCTGGCCGCCTACAACGTCGGCAGCGGCCACCTGGAAGACGCACGCACCCTGGCCAAGCGCGAGAAGCTCAACCCCAACAAGTGGCTGGACGTGAAAAAGATGCTGCCGCGCCTGGCGCAGAAGCAGTGGTATCGGCAGACCAAGTACGGCTACGCCCGTGGCGGCGAGCCGGTGCACTTCGTGGCCAACATTCGCCGTTACTACGACATCCTCACCTGGGTGACCCAGCCACAGCTCGAAGGCCAGGTAGCCGAGGGCAACCTGCATGTGCCTGGGGTGAACAAGGACAAGCCGGCGGAACAGTCGCCGCCGATGTAAACCTTTCAGCTTGCGCGGTCTTTGCTGGCTGTACGTGCATCTTCGCAGGTAAACCCACCCCTACAGGAAACCTTGAGCCCGTGTAGGAGCGGGTTTACCCGCGAAGAGGCCGGCGCAGGTTAGCCCTTGGCCCGGCGCGCCTTGAAGAAGTCGCTGAGAATCTGCCCGCACTCCTCCGCCAGCACCCCACCCTCCACCATCACCCGGTGATTGAGGAAGCCCTGGCCAAAGAACTGCCCCTGGCTCTGCACGATCCCCGCCTTGGGCTCCAGCGCGCCATACACCACCCGCATCACCCGCGAATGCACGATCAGCCCCGCACACATGCTGCACGGTTCCAGGGTCACGTACAGGGTGCTGCCAGGCAGCCGGTAATTACTGGCGGATTTCGCCGCCGCCCTGATTGCCACCATCTCGGCATGCGCACTCGGGTCACTGTCGATGATCGGCCGGTTGAACCCTTGCCCGATCACCTGCCCATGCTGCACCAACACCGCGCCCACCGGCACCTCGCCCATGGCCGCGCCCTCGGCGGCCAAGGCCAGGGCCAGGCGCATGAATTCCTGATCGCGGCTGCGATCGATGATCTGCGGACGCATCAGACCACCGTGATCGCGGCCATCAGGCCGGTTTCCATGTGGTCGATGACGTGGCAATGGAACATCCAAGTCCCCGGGTTATCCGCCACCAGCGCCACTTGGGCGCGCTCGTTCTTACCCAGCAGGTAGGTGTCGGTAAACCACGGCTCCTTGATATCGTGGCGGTTGGAGGCGATCACCTTGAAGCTCATACCGTGCAGGTGGATCGGGTGCTGGTACTGGGTCATGTTTTTCAGCTCGAAGATGTAGCTCTTGCCCTTCTGCAGCGTGGCGATCGGCCGGTCGGCGCAGGTTTTGTCAGTGATATCCCAAGCCTGGCCGTTGATTTGCCACATGCTCGACGGTTTATCCTGGTCCGTGGTGACAGCAACTTTGGCTGCCCACTCGAAATTGAAGTTAAGCTTTTCGGCATTCTCCAGGTCCGGCTCGGCGATCGGGTTGGGCGGCAGCGCCGGCGGCCAGTCACTGGGCGCGTCGTTGCTGGCCACCGAACGCAAGGTGCCCAGGCGCACGAAACCGTCACGCAGGGAAATCTCCTCACCGGCCTCGGGTATTCGAATGGCCAGGCAGATACGCATGCCGGGGCCGAGCCAGTAGTCGTCCTTCAGTGGCCGCGGCGTGATCGGATTACCATCCAGCGCATACACCCGCGCCTCGCAGTTGCCTTTGAGGTTGATGCGGTAAGTCCAGGTGTTATCCAGGTTCAGCAGGCGTACCCGTACCACCTGGCCGGCCGGCAACTCGGTGACCGAGTCAGCCTGGCCATTGATGGTGATCAAACGCCCGGCCGTGCCATTGCGCGCGGCCTCGCGCGGGATACTGAAGGGCAGCCAGGCGCCCTGCTCGTCCACGTGCCAGTTTTTCAGGCTTAGCGTGCGCTCATGCTGGAAGCCGGTCGGCTCGCGCTCCTCGACGATCAGCGGGCCGACCAGGCCGCGCCCCAACTCCTCGGAGCTGCTGACATGCGGGTGGTACCAGTAGCTGCCGGCATCCGGCACGCGGAACTTGTAGTCGAAGTACTCACCTGGCTTGACCGGCAACTGTGAAACATACGGCACGCCATCCATTTCCAACGGCAGGCGTATGCCGTGCCAATGAATGGTGGTCTCGACCGGCAGGTGGTTGATGAAGCGCACCCGCAGCCACGTGCCCTGGCGCACGCGCAGTTCGGTGCCCGGTGCAGACGGGCCGAAGGCCCAGGCTTGGGTCTTGAAGCCCGGTACTAACTCGACGTCAAGGGGCGCGGCGATCAGCTCGTAATCATGCCCGGCATTGTCGTCTTCGACCTTGCCCAGCCAGTAACGCGCCGCGCCACCGGCGCCCAGGCCAACCACAACCAGGCCGGTCAGGCCCTTGAGCATTTGTCGACGGGTGAAGGACATCGCTGCGGGTACCTCGTGTTCTGCGCAATCAAGCTGCCAGCATGGCTGGCAATGAAGGGCGAATACGATACACCTGCAAATGCGAAAGATTAAGTGAAGTGTTGTATTGCCTGTGCCGGCCTCTTCGCGGGTAAACCCGCTCCTACAGGGATCGCAGAAACAAAAAGGGCGCCTTGCGGCGCCCTTGTGGCTCAACTTATTCCCACTCGATGGTGGCCGGCGGCTTGCTCGACACGTCGTAGGTAACGCGCGAGATGCCTTCGATTTCGTTGATGATACGGCCGCTGACGGTTTCCAGCAGCTCGTACGGCAGGTGTGCCCAACGCGCGGTCATGAAGTCCACGGTCTCGACGGCACGCAGGGCCACGACCCAGGCGTAGCGACGGCCATCGCCAACAACACCAACCGACTTCACTGGCTGGAACACCACGAATGCCTGGCTGGTCTTGTGGTACCAGTCAGCCTTGCGCAGCTCTTCGATGAAGATGTGGTCGGCGCGACGCAGGATGTCGGCGTATTCCTTCTTCACTTCACCGAGGATACGCACACCCAGGCCCGGGCCCGGGAACGGGTGGCGATAGACCATGTCGTACGGCAGGCCCAGCTCCAGGCCGATCTTGCGTACTTCGTCCTTGAACAGCTCACGCAGTGGCTCGACCAGCTTGAGGTTCATTTCCTCTGGCAGGCCGCCGACGTTGTGGTGCGACTTGATCACGTGGGCCTTGCCGCTCTTGGCGCCAGCCGACTCGATCACGTCTGGGTAGATGGTGCCCTGGGCGAGGAACTGGATGTTGTCCAGCTTGCTGGCTTCGGCATCGAAGATGTCGATGAAGGTGCGGCCGATGATCTTGCGCTTCTTCTCCGGGTCGGCTTCGCCTTCCAGGTTGTCGAGGAACTGCTTTTCAGCGTCGGCGCGGATTACCTTGACGCCCATGTTCTCCTTGAACATGGCCATCACCTGGTCGCCTTCGTGCAGGCGCAGCAGGCCGTTGTCGACAAACACGCAGGTCAGCTGGTCGCCGATGGCGCGGTGCAGCAGCGCGGCAACCACCGAGCTGTCGACGCCGCCAGACAGGCCCAGCAGGACGTTGGCCGAACCCACTTGCTCACGCACCTGGGCGATGGCGTCTTCGACGATGTTGGACGGGGTCCACAGGGCTTCACAGCCGCAGATGTCTTGCACGAAGCGGGACAGAATGCGACCGCCCTGCTTGGTGTGGGTCACTTCCGGGTGGAATTGCACACCGTAGTAGCCGCGGGCATCGTCGAACATGCCGGCGATCGGGCAGCTCGGAGTGCTGGCCAGCACGTGGAAGTCAGCCGGCATCTGGGTGACCTTGTCACCGTGGCTCATCCACACGTCCAGGCCCAGCACGCCGTCAGCGTCAACGTGGTCTTCGATGCCGTCGAGCAGGCGGCTCTTGCCGACCACGTCTACGCGGGCATAACCGAATTCACGCAGGTCGGAACCTGCGACCTTGCCGCCCATCTGCTCGGCCATGGTCTGCATGCCGTAGCAGATGCCCAGCACCGGTACGTTCAGGTCGAACACGGCCTGCGGGGCACGCGGGCTATTGGCTTGGTGGACCGACTCGGGGCCGCCGGCGAGGATGATGCCGCGCGGGTTGAATTCGCGGATCGCTTCATCGGCCATGTCGAACGGGTGCAGTTCGCAATACACGCCGATTTCGCGCACGCGGCGGGCGATCAGCTGGGTGTACTGCGAACCGAAATCGAGGATCAGGATGCGGTGAGCGTGAATGTCGAGGGCCATGACTCAATCTCGTCAGTGGAAATCGGAAACGACGCGGGGCTGTCGTGACAGCCCCGCATGCTTATATTGCTGGAAGCCTCAGCCTACGCGGTAGTTAGGGGCTTCTTTGGTGATCTGCACGTCATGCACGTGGGACTCGGCCATGCCGGCACCGGTGATGCGCACGAATTCCGGCTTGGTGCGCATCTCTTCGATGGTTGCGCTGCCGGTGTAACCCATGGACGAACGCAGGCCGCCCATCAGCTGGTGGATGATCGCAGCCAGGGCGCCCTTGTAGGGAACGCGGCCTTCGATGCCTTCCGGTACCAGCTTCTCGGCGCCGGCCGAGGAGTCCTGGAAGTAACGGTCGGACGAGCCTTGCGCCTGTGCCATGGCGCCCAGCGAGCCCATGCCGCGGTAGGCCTTGTAGGAACGGCCCTGGAACAGCTCGACTTCACCCGGTGCTTCTTCGGTACCGGCGAACATCGAACCCATCATCACGCAGGAAGCACCGGCAACGATGGCCTTGGACAGGTCACCGGAGAAGCGGATGCCGCCGTCGGCGATCAGTGGGACGCCAGTGCCTTCCAGTGCTGCGGCAACGTTGGCGATGGCGCTGATTTGCGGCACGCCGACACCGGCAACGATACGGGTGGTGCAGATGGAGCCTGGGCCGATACCGACCTTGACGGCGTCGGCGCCGGCTTCAGCCAGGGCCTTGGCAGCGGCGCCGGTGGCGATGTTGCCGCCGATCACCTGCACTTGCGGGTAGGTTTCCTTCACCCAGCGCACGCGATCGATCACGCCTTTGGAGTGACCGTGGGCGGTGTCGACTACCACCACGTCAACGCCAGCAGCCACCAGGGCGGCAACGCGCTCACCGGTGTCCTTGCCGGTGCCGACGGCGGCGCCAACACGCAGGCGACCCTGGTCGTCCTTGCTGGCCAGCGGGTAGGCCTTGGCCTTTTCGATGTCCTTGACGGTCATCATGCCCTTGAGGTTGAACTTGTCGTCAACGATCAGGACTTTTTCCAGGCGGTGCTTGTGCAGCAGCTCGCGGACTTCGTTTTTGTTGGCGCCTTCGCGGACGGTGACCAGACGCTCTTTCGGCGTCATCACGTCGCGAACCTTGGCTTCCAGACGGTTTTCGAAGCGCACGTCACGGGAGGTGACGATGCCGACCAGGTCGCCGTTCGCCAGCACCGGCACGCCGGAGATGTTGTTCAGGCGGGTCAGCTCGAACAGGTCGCGCACGGTGGCGTCGGCGTCGATGGTGATCGGGTCCTTGACCACGCCAGCCTCGAACTTCTTGACCTTGCGAACTTCGCTGGCCTGCTGCTCGATGGTCATGTTCTTGTGGATGATGCCGATGCCGCCTTCCTGGGCCATGGCAATGGCCAGGCGCGCTTCGGTCACGGTATCCATGGCGGCGGAAACCAGCGGAATGTTCAGCTCGATGCCACGGGTCAAACGGGTCTTGAGACTGACTTCATTAGGCAGTACCTCGGAATAACCTGGTACAAGGAGGATATCGTCGAAGGTCAGGGCTTCTTGGCTGATACGCAGCATCGCGGGGGCTCCCGGGCGGGAAAAATGGAAGCGCGCCATTATACTCATGCACGGCGCGCCGCTCAATGCAAAATAAGGGCCTTCGGTCAGCCTTGTGGCAGTTTTACCTGCACAACCGCCACTGGCTGGTCGAGCCAGTCGGCGAAGCTGTCGAGAAAGGCCTGGGTAAACCCGGCCTCGCCCCAGTTGTTGAAGATGAACCCCAGGTTGGAAAAGGCACATGGCTGCAGGTAAATGAAGCCATTGATGTCATCTTCGAAGCCGCACAGCGGGCAGGTGAAGTTGTCGCTCACCGCCGGCATCCACTCTTCCAGGCTGTCGAACAGGGGCTCGCCGACCTCGCGCCGGCACTCTGGGCAGCCGGCTTCTTCCAGGAAACCCTCGGTGGGCGTGTAGATGCAGCGTTTGAGCATCACCTCCAGGCCATTGACCTGCTCGCCAAAGGGCAGTTTTTCCGGATGCAGGGCCACTTTGCGCGCCCCTTGGGCCAAGGCGTGGGCCATGCGGTTACCGGTGCGACCACAGGTGGTCAATTGCTCCTCGACGATTTTCTCGCGCACCAACCAGCGCAGGATGGCCCGCGAACGGGCTTCATGCGAGGGGACGGTGGACAGCTTGGGGACGATGATGCTTTGGGTGTTCATGAACGAAGCAAGCCTGAAAAACTGCGGTAATGACGCAATTCTACCGCCTGCTCAGGCACTCAGGTAGCGACCGATAAGTGCCAGGCCACTGGCTAGCACCAGCCAGGTGACCAGGCGCACGAAGGCTTCGCGGGACAGCCGGTGGGTCAACCTGCGCCCTACCCAGAGGCCGATGAACATGACCGGCAACAGGCAGCCGGCGAGTAACAGCAGGCTTTGGTCGGCATATACGCCGGCGATCAGGAACAGTGACAGGCGCACCACCGTGCTGCAACTGATTAGCGCGCTCTGCGTGGCGCGCACCTGCTCCTTTACCTCCAACCGTGCGCTCAGGTAGAGCGCATAAAGGAACCCTCCACTGCCGAACATGGCGCCGAACAAGCCACCGGCGGTGCCCATCGGCACCGCCCAGAAGCCAGACAGACTGGCCGGCCGCACCTTCACCGCCAGCCCGTAAAGCGCATATGCCGTGACGAACACCCCCATCAGCAGCAACAACAGGTCGGACTTAAGCTGCAGCAAGAACACCACGCCCAGTGCGCAGCCTACGGCCATGAACGGCAGCAACCGCAGCAGCTCGCCGCGCACCACATCGCGGCGCGACGGCAATAGGTTGCCGAAGGCGGCGACGAAGTCCAGCAATACCAGCAGCGGAATGATCTGCGACAGCGGCATGAAGTGGATCAGCACCGGGCCGGCCACCAGTGCAGTACCAAAGCCGGCAATGCCAAAGACGATATAGGCGGCACCGACACCGAGCAAGATAGGCAGCCAGTCAAGGCCGGAGAACGATAGCTGGGCGAGCATGGCAACAGTTCCTGGGAAGACAGGCAAAAGGTTAGCCAGCTATGAGCCATGCCGACTAATATGCTTTTATCGCCATAGCTATCTGGAAAAGGCATGACATGACGTCGATTCGCCAGCTGCGTTATTTCGTGGAAATCGCCGAATGCGGCAGCTTCAGTGGTGCCGCCGAACGGCTGTACATTGCCCAGTCGGCACTCAGCCGGCAGATCAAGGAGCTGGAGCAGCACCTGGGCACGCCGATGTTTGAACGCACCGCTCGCCTGCCGCGCCTGACGCTGGCCGGCCAGGCCTTCCTGGAACGGGCGCGGCGTTTGCTGGCCGACCTGGCGCAAGCCGAACGGGTGACCCGCGACATTGGCGAAGGGCTGCAAGGCAGCCTGCGCCTGAACCATTCCAGTACGGTGCCGTTGACCGGCCCGTTGCTGGCTCGCCTGGGCGCTTACCTGCGGGACAACCCTGGGGTTGCGCTGGAAATTGCCCAGCAGTCGTCGGAGGCGCAGCTGGCGGATATCGCCGCCGGGCGCCTGGATATAGGCCTGTTGCGCTTACCAGTGCTGCGCCAGCATGAAGGCGTGGTACTGCATGAGTTGTTCAGCGAACCGTTGCTGCTGGCGGTCGCCGCCGACCACCCCTTGGCCAGCGCGCCACAAGTGACATTGGCGCAGTTGCGGGAAGAACGCTTCATTTCCATCCCGCACCGGGACCGTGGCGGGCTGAGTTACCTGTCGGCTTCGTTGTGCATGGAGGCAGGCTTTTTCCCCCAGGCGGCGCAGGTGTTGTCGCGCAAAACCACCCAGCTGCAATTGATTCAAGCCGGGTTCGGGGTGGCGTTGCTGCCGGAGTGCATGCGCGAGATTGCCCCAGCGTCGGTCAGCTTCGTGGCGCTGGAGGGGGGCTGCGAGAGCACCGTGGCACTGGCTTGTCGGCGTGATGCGGGGCAGATGGTTAGCCAGTTCGTAGCGGCGATGCAGGGCTGACAGGCCCCATCGCCGGCACAGACAACCGGGGCGGATGTCCTTTATGATGCCCGCCATGATCAGAGACCCCTTCGAACGACTCGGCCTGGACCGCGAAGTCCTTACCGTCAGCCAACTCAACGGCCGCGCCCGCGTGCTGCTGGAAGACGTGTTCCGCAGTGTATGGGTGGAAGGCGAGATTTCCAACCTCGCCCGCCCGGCGTCCGGCCACCTGTACTTCACCCTCAAGGACAGCGGCGCCCAAGTGCGTTGTGCGTTGTTCCGGCAGAACGCCACGCGGGTGCGGCAAGCGCTGCGCGACGGCCTGGCAGTGCGGGTGCGCGGCAAAGTTTCGCTGTTCGAAGGGCGTGGCGACTACCAACTGATTCTCGACACGGTCGAGCCGGCCGGCGATGGCGCCTTGCGCCTGGCCTTCGAGGCGCTAAAGGAAAAGCTCAGTGCCGAGGGGCTGTTCAGCGCCGAAGGCAAGAAGCCGCTGCCGGCCCACCCGCAGCGCATTGGCATCATCACCTCGCCTACCGGTGCGGTGATCCGCGACATCATCAGCGTATTCGGCCGCCGTGCCCCGCAAGTGGAACTGAACCTGATTCCCACCGCAGTACAGGGCCGCGAAGCCATTGCACAGATCGTGCGCGCTATTCGCTTGGCCGACAGCCTCGGGTTCGATGCGCTGATCGTGGCCCGGGGTGGCGGCTCGCTGGAAGACCTCTGGTGCTTCAACGAAGAAGCCGTGGCACGGGCCGTGGCCGCCTGCGTCACCCCGATCGTCAGCGCCGTAGGCCATGAAACCGATGTGTCGATTTGCGATTTCGTCGCCGACGTACGCGCCCCCACACCATCTGCTGCCGCCGAACTGCTGGCCCCCGATAACAGCGGCCTGCAGCAGCGCCTGGATGGCCTGCAGCGGCGCCTGCTGCTGCGCATGCAAAACCGCCTGACCCACGACCGCCTGCGCCTGGAGTCGCTGACCCGGCGCCTGCGCCACCCGGGCGAGCGCCTGCGCCAGCAGGCCCAGCGCCTAGACGACCTGGACATGCGTCTGCGCCGCGCGTTCATGCTTAGCCTCAACCAGCGCCACGAGCGCCTGGCGCGCCTGGACACCCGCCTGGCGGCGCAGCACCCCGGGCGCACCCTGAAACTGCTGGGGCAACGCCTGGACAGCCTGGCCGAGCGCCTGCCACGGGCCATGCGCGAGGTCCTCAAGGACCGCCGCCAGCGCTTCCAGGCCCAGCTACAGACGCTGCAGGTGGTCAGCCCGCTGGCCACCCTCGCCCGTGGCTACAGCATCTTGCTCGACGAGCATGGCCAGGCCATCCGCAGCGCCGAACAAACCCGCAACGGCCAGCGCCTGAGCGCCCGCCTGAACGACGGCGAGCTGCTGGTGCGGGTCGAAGATAACCACCTGACTCCGGTCACCCTCTCACTTCTGGACTGACACATGCCCCGCCTGCTCGCGCCCCTGCTTGCCCTTTCGCTTCTGCTGCTGGCCGGCGCTGCCCAGGCCAGCTACATCACCCGCGCGCTGAACAAGCCGGTGCCTGGCGGCGTCGCGGTGGTTGACCTCGGCCCCGCCGCCAGCGCGCCCAGCGCCCGCTTCGACGGCAAGCCGGTGCTGGTGGTGAAGGAGCAGGACAACTGGCTGGCCATCGTCGGCATCCCGTTGACCCAAAAGCCTGGCACCGCAGTACTGAGCCAGGGTGAGCGCAGCCTGCCGTTCAGCGTAGGCAACAAAAAGTACCCCGAGCAGCGCATCACCCTGAAGAACACCCGCCAGGTCAACCCGAACCCGGCCGACCTCAAGCGCATCGACCGCGAACTGGCCGAACAGATCAACGCCTACCGCAGCTTCAGCCCAAGCCTGCCGAGCAACCTGATCCTCGACAAGCCGGTCAGTGGCCCGCTGTCGAGCAAGTTCGGTGTGCGGCGCTTTTTCAATGGTGAAGAACGTAACCCGCATGCCGGGCTCGACTTTGCGGTGCCAGCCGGTACGCCAATCAAGACCCCGGCCAATGGCAAGGTGATTCTGGTGGGGGATTACTTCTTCAATGGCCGCACGGTGTTCGTCGACCATGGGCAAGGCTTTATCAGCATGTTCTGCCACATGTCGAAGATCGATGTGCAGGTCGGCCAGCAGTTGCGCCGGGGCGAAGTGGTCGGCCGGGTGGGCTCGACCGGGCGGGCTACCGGGCCGCACATGCACTGGAATGTCAGCCTGAACGATGCACGGGTGGACCCGGCGATTTTCATTGGCGCGTTCCAGCCTTGAGATGTGTGTTGGCAGTGCTGGCCTCTTCGCGGGTAAACCCGCTCCTACAGGGTTCGTGCCGCATCTGAAGGCTGCGCTGTCCTTTGTAGTAGCGGGTTTACCCGCGAACAGGCCAGCACTGCCACCCCAATTCCAGTCTGTTGCGCCATCGAAAAATACCGCGCAACAAACAATAACCAAGCACCATATTCCAGCCATAAAATCTCGCCTAATAGCTTTTTTTAAGCATTCCTCTCAATTTTTGGCGAACGCTTGCCATCCCCCACCCCACTGGTTAAGTTTGAAGGCATGAAAACCTTCAGCACCCTCATTCTGCTCCGACAACATCGCAGCCTCTGCCTGGTCAGCGCCCGACTACCAGGCTGAATCGCGTCGCCTCGCCCTTTCATCTCGTTATCGCTCGGCAGGCCCGATCTCGGCCGCACACAAAAGGATTGCTTCCATGACCATGCTCAAAGACCCTTCGAAGAAATACCGCGCGTTCCCGACCATCGACCTGCCTGATCGTACCTGGCCGTCGAAGTCCATCACCGCCGCGCCGATCTGGTGCAGTTCCGACCTGCGTGATGGCAACCAGTCGCTGATCGAGCCGATGGATTCGGAGAAGAAACTGCGCTTCTGGAAGACCTTGGTGCAGGTTGGCGTGAAGCAGATCGAAGCGTCGTTCCCATCCGCTTCGCAGACCGATTTTGACTTCGTCCGCACGTTGATCGAAGACGGCCACATCCCGGATGACACCACCATTCAGGTCCTCACCCAAGCTCGTGAAGACCTCATCGCGCGCACCTTCGAGTCGCTGCGCGGGGCCAAAAAGGCCATTGTTCACCTGTACAACGCCACCAGCCCGTCGTTCCGCCGCATCGTCTTCAACCAGGACAAGCAAGGCGTGAAGGACATCGCGGTGAACGCGGCCAAACTGTTCGTCAAATATGCCGCCCAGCAGCCGGAAACCCACTGGACCTTCCAGTACTCGCCGGAAACCTTCAGCGCCACCGAACTGGACTTCGCCAAAGAGGTCTGTGACGCGGTGATCGAGGTGTGGAACCCGACGCCCGAGCACAAGGTCATCCTCAACCTGCCGGCGACCGTAGAAAATGCCACGCCAAACATCTACGCCGACCAGATCGAGTGGTTCTGCCGCAACGTCAACCGCCGTGACAGCGTGATCATCAGCCTGCACTGCCACAACGACCGTGGCACTGGCATCGCCGCCACCGAACTGGGCCTGATGGCTGGCGCCGACCGTGCCGAAGGCTGCCTGTTCGGCAACGGCGAGCGTACCGGCAACGTCGACCTGGTGACCCTGGCGTTGAACCTCTACACCCAAGGCATTGACCCGCAACTGGATTTCTCCGACATCGACGGCGTGCGCAAGGTGGTCGAAGAGTGCAACCAGCTGCCGGTGCACCCGCGTCACCCGTATGTCGGCGACCTGGTCCACACCGCATTCTCCGGCTCGCACCAGGATGCCATCCGCAAGGGCTTCGCCAAGCAGCAGGACGGTGAGCTGTGGGAAGTGCCCTACCTGCCAATCGACCCGGCCGACATCGGCCGCAGCTACGAGGCGGTGATCCGCGTCAACAGCCAGTCGGGTAAAGGCGGCATTACCTACCTGCTCGAGCAGGAATACGGCATCAGCCTGCCGCGCCGCATGCAAATCGAATTCAGCCAAGTGGTACAAGGTGAAACCGACCGCCTGGGCCTGGAAATGACCGCTCAGCAGATCTACAGCCTGCTGCACAAGGAATACCTCCAGGCTAACGCCCCGTATGCACTGGTCAGCCATCGCCTGCAGGAAGAAAACGGCCATAGCGCCGTGGAAGTGGAAGTCGCCGGTGAAGGCGAGACCACCCTGCACTGGCGCGGCAAGGGCAACGGCGCACTGGAAGCGCTGGTAGCCGGCCTGCCGATTGCCGTGGAAATCATGGACTATAACGAGCACGCCATTGGTGCAGGCACCAACGCCAAGGCGGCGGCGTATATCGAACTGCGCGTGGCCGGTGGCCGCCCAGTGCACGGTGTGGGTATCGATGAAAACATCACCACCGCCAGCTTCAAGGCCCTGTTCAGTGCGCTGAACCGCTCGCTTAGCCAGCAGGAAGCCAAGGCGGCCTGAGCCCTCGCATGATGAATGAGAAAGCCCGCATCGTTTGATGCGGGCTTTTTTGTTGGCCTTGTCCCGGCCTCTTCGCGGGTAAGCCCGCGCCTACAGGCGTTTTGCAGCCCCTGTAGGAGCGGGCTTGCCCGCGAAAGGGCCAGTACAGGCAACACAACAATTGCAGGCAAAAAAAGGGGCGCCGACCAAGCGCCCCATAAGCCGTAAAGCACACAACAAATTCAGTTAGCGTCCAGCAGCGCCATCGCCTCCGCACTGCACGCTTCGATCCGCGCCCAGTCACCGTTCTTGATCCAGCTGCTGTCGAGCATCCATGTCCCGCCCACACACATCACATTGGGCAATGCCATGTAGTTGCGCACATTGGCGGGGTTCACGCCGCCGGTTGGGCAGAAACGAATGTCGCCGAACGGGCCGCCAAAGGCCTTGATCGCCGCGACGCCGCCGCTAATCTCTGCCGGGAACAGCTTGAAGCGGCGATAGCCCAGGGCATAGCCCATCATGATCTCGGACGGCGTGCTGATACCCGGCAGCAGTGGGATTTCGCTGTCCACGCCAGCCTCGAGAATGTCCTGGGTAATACCCGGGGTAACAACGAATTGTGCGCCTGCGGCTTCAACGGCGGCGAACATGCTGCGATCGAGCACGGTGCCGGCGCCGACACACAGCTCCGGGCGCTGTTCGCGCAGCACCTGGATAGCCTTTAGGCCATGCTGCGAGCGCAAGGTTACTTCCAAAGTACGGATACCGCCGGCAGCCAGGGCATCAGCCAGCGGCAGGATGTCTTCTTCGCGGGCGATGGTGATCACCGGCAAAATGCGCGCTTTTTCGCAGATGGCGTCGATCCGTGCGGCCTTGTCGGCCATCGAGAGCATAGGCTGTGGGCGTTCGAGGGTGGTCATGATTGTGGATCCTTGGCTCATGGGCACCAGTAGATGTCCAGGGGGTCGTGAAGAAAAGCACGAATCGGCATTTCAGTAAGGTCGTTGCCAGCCAGCGCAGCGCGCAGGGTAGCGAGTTTGCTCTGCCCTTGTACGGACAGCGCGGTGAAAGCGGCGCTGGCAAGCAGCGAGCGAGTCATCGACAAGCGCTGGTGCGGCACGCTCGGCGCCAGCAAGGGCAGGCAGCGGCGTGGGCAGGACAGGTCGAGGCCTGCCTCCAGGTTGGGGCTGGCGGGGAACAGCGAGGCGGTATGGCCATCGTCACCCATGCCCAGCACCAGTACGTCGATCGGCGGCAGGTTGGCCAAGGCCTGATCGGCCTTGGCCGCCGCGGCATCGAGGTTCTCCGCCTGCTGGTACAGGCCAACGAAACTGGCCTTGGCCGCCGCGCCCTTGAACAGGTGGCGAGCGAGCAGGCCGGCGTTGCTGTCGGCGTGCTCGACCGGCACCCAGCGCTCATCGGCCAGGCTGACGGTGACCTTGGCCCAGTCCAGCTGTTCGCTGGCCAGCTTCTCCAGGAACGGCACCGGGCTGCGGCCACCAGACAGCACCACACAGGCCTGGCCCTTGGCGGCAATGGCTGCGCGCAGGCGTTCGGCCACATCATGGGCCTGGGTTGCGGCCAACGTTTTGGCATCTGCCAGTGCGTGCACCTTCACAGTTACTGGCAGTTTCAGTTCAGATATCCCCATACCACGCCCTCCCATCGCGTGTGATCAGTGCAATCGAGCTCATCGGCCCCCAGGAGCCCGCTGCATAAGGCTTGGGCGCATCGCCCGCGTTACGCCAGCCGGCGATCAACTGGTCGCACCACTTCCAGGCATATTCGATTTCGTCCTTGCGCACGAACAGGTTCTGATTGCCGCGCATGACCTCGAGCAAAAGCCGCTCGTAGGCATCCGGAATCCTTGTACTGCGCCAGGTGTCGGAAAAATTCAGCTGCAACGGGCCGCTGCGCAGTTGCATGCCCTTGTCCAGGCCCTGCTCCTTGGTCATCACCCGTAAAGAAATGCCTTCGTCCGGTTGCAGGCGGATGATCAGCTTGTTACCGATCTGCAAACGCTGTTCCGGGGCGAAGATGTAATGCGGCGTTTCTTTGAAGTGAATGACGATTTGCGACAGCTTTTGCGGCATGCGTTTGCCGGTACGCAGGTAGAACGGCACGCCCGACCAGCGCCAGTTGCGGATGTCGGCACGCAGGGCGACGAAAGTTTCGGTGTCGCTCTGGGCGTTGGCGTTGTCTTCTTCCAGGTAACCCGGTACCGGCTTGCCTTCGCTGTAGCCGGCGATGTACTGCCCGCGCACCACACGGGTGCTCAACCCGTCGCCAGTGATCGGTGCCAGTGCCTTTAGCACCTTTACCTTCTCGTCGCGAATGGCATCGGCGGACAGTTCGCTGGGCGGGTCCATGGCGATCAGGCACAGCAGCTGCAACAGGTGGTTCTGGATCATGTCGCGCAGCTGGCCGGCCTTGTCGAAATAGCCCCAACGGCCTTCGATACCCACCTTTTCAGCGACGGTAATCTCCACATGGGAGATGGAATTCTGGTTCCACTGGGTTTCGAACAGGCTATTGGCAAAGCGCAGGGCAATCAGGTTTTGCACCGTTTCTTTGCCCAGGTAGTGGTCGATGCGGTAGACCCGGCTCTCGGGGAAGAACCGCGCCACGGCATCGTTGACCCGGCGCGACGACTCTAGGTCGTGGCCGATGGGTTTTTCCAGCACCACCCGAGTACGCGCGGCCAGCCCGGCCTTGTCGAGGTTTTCGCAAATGGCCCCGTACACCGCCGCAGCGGTGGCGAAGTAGGCGATCAGCGGCAATTCACCGGGCAATTGCTCGGCCAGGGCTTGATAACCTTCGGGCTGGAGGAAGTCCAGGTGCTGGTAGCCCAGCCGGGCAAGGAATCGGCCGAGTGCAGCGGGCTCGATATCGGCCTCGGGCACATGCCGGCGCAAGTGCGCTTCAATGGTGTTCAGGTGATCCTGTGCACTACCGGCCTCGCGGGCCAGCGCCAGCAGACGGGTATCCGGGTGCAACAGGTTGGCCCGGTCGAGCTGGTAAAGCGCGGGAAACAGCTTGCGCAATGCCAGGTCGCCGAGGGCGCCAAACAGGGCAAAGGTGCAAGGTTCTACACTGATCGAAGCCATGATGTTGGTTCTTTCCTAAAGTTGGTCTAGGAATACCGCTTTCAGATACGGTTTTCAAGGGTAAATGTAGTAAAAACCACAACATTACACACAAGTGTTACAGACAAGTGGTACGCCAACCGCGCCGACAGTACGATAGACGACCGTGCAAAAAGCCTGCTGCTACCACAGCCGGCTGTCTTCCCGACCCAAGGACACACCCATGGACCGCGTGCGAAACCTCCTGGAACAGATCCAGGGACGCCTCGACGAGCTGAACAAGGCCGAACGCAAAGTCGCCGAAGTCATCCTGCTCAACCCGCAACAAGCCACCCGCTTCAGCATCGCTGCGCTGGCCCAGGCGGCCAAGGTCAGCGAACCAACCGTCAACCGCTTCTGCCGCTCGTTTGGCGTCAGCGGCTACCCCGAGCTCAAGCTGCAGCTGGCACAGAGCCTGGCCAGCGGCGCTGCCTACGTCAGCCGCGCAGTGGAGGCCGACGACGACCCGGCGGCCTACACCCAGAAAATTTTCGCCAGTGCCATCGCCTCGCTCGACAGCGCCTGCCAGCAACTCGACCCGCAGCAAGTCAGCCGTGCCGTGGACATGATGATCCAGGCCCGGCAAATCCACTTCTTCGGCCTGGGCGCCTCGGCCCCAGTGGCTCTGGATGCACAGCACAAGTTCTTCCGCTTCAACCTGGCAGTGTCGGCCCACGCCGACGTGTTGATGCAGCGCATGCTGGCCTCGGTGGCGCACACCGGCGACCTGTTTGTGATCATTTCCTACACCGGGCGTACCCGCGAACTGGTGGACGTGGCCCGCCTGGCCCGGGAAAACGGGGCTTCGGTGCTGGGCTTGACCGCCGCCGGCTCGCCATTGGCCAATGCCTGCAGCCTGAGCCTGCATATTCCGCTGCCGGAAGACACCGACATCTATATGCCGATGACCTCGCGGATCATCCAGCTGACCGTGCTCGACGTGTTGGCCACGGGCATGACCCTGCGCCGCGGGGTGGACTTCCAGCCGCACCTGCGCAAGATCAAGGAAAGCCTCAACGCCAGCCGTTACCCAATCGAGGACGACGAACTCAACTAAGCCGGTGCGCCTGCAGGCGCAGGTGCGCACGCTGCCCTGGTGCCAGGCTTAAACCCTCGCCACTGCCGCTGGCAGCCTCGACGCAGACGAAGCCAAGGCATTCACGGCCAGTCACGCCCAGCAGCGGGCGGTTGCCCGGGTGCCAGACCACGGTGTCGTCGCTGTCACCGGTGTCGATGCACAGCTCGCGCTGCCAGGCCGAGTCCTGCAATTGCACCCGCGGCGTGCCGGGGTAAACCTTTTGGCAGCCGCCCTTGAGTTTCAGTGCGCCGTCTTCACGGCAAACCTGGCGGTTGAGGCGGTCATAGCCTTCAATGTCTTCGAGCCCAGACAGCGCTATCTCAGACACGTCACTGATCCGCCAGTAGGCCAGCAGCGCATGGCTCAGCTGGCACGGTTCGCTGTCTTGGTGCTCGGTGCTCAGGCTCAGTTCCATGCGGCTACCCAGCCGCGCATGCAGGTCGACCTGCCAGTCGCACAGCTCCAGCCGCCATTTCAGGGTCACGCCCTCCTCGTCCTCGCGGCTGTCTACCAGCTTCCAGTCCAGCAACCGCGCCCAGCCATGCGCCGGCCACAGGTCTTCGCTGGGGTGGCGGCCATACCACGGCCAGCACACCGGCACGCCCCCCCGTATCGCGCCCACCTGCGGCCATTGCTCGGCGCACCACAGCCAGGGCCGTTCACCCGCTGGCTGAAAATGCAGCAGCTGCGCGCCCTGGCGGCTGAACACTGCCTGGCAACGGGGATGATCGATGATCAGCACATCGCGCTGCTGGTAACGCTCCCACCCGAATGTCGGCCGCGGCCGCTGCGAGGTGAAGAAGCGATGGAGCGGATGTTCGGGCATGGTTCAGAGCTCTTGTTGTTTGAGATAGCGCTGTCTCGGCCTATCCCCGACAACCACTGCAAGCCAGTGGGTGCCGGGAACCGAAAATGGATTGGCGTAAATTTACAACAATTGCCCTCAGAATGACGACTGAATCTTCAAACCTGCGACCAGCGCGTTGTCCACCTCATCCACCCCGCCGGGGCTCTTGATGTACTGCAGGTTGGGCCGCACGGTCAGCCAGTTGGTGACGTGGAAGCCGTAGTACAGCTCGGCGTTGTACTCGGTGCGCTGCAGCGGCACGAAGCCTGGGTTGTCGTAATCGCCGATGCCGCTCTGGGCGTTGAGCAGTTCGGCGCGCTTTTTCACGTCGTCATTCACATGAATTCGGGCCACGCCGAAGCCGATGTCATCCTTGGGCCGCGCATCGAAGGCACCCTTGTACACCACCCCCACCTGCTGGTAGTTGTCGACTACGTTGGTGGCCTTGTCGTGCACGGTGAAGTTGGCGAACAGGCTGAGGCCACGGTTGATGTCGCCACCATGGGCGGTGACTTGCTGCTGCGCCACCACCCACCAGCCATGCTTGCTGGAGTGCGACTTGAAGGCTTCGCCGGTCAGCGCCTGCGGGTTGCCATTGACGTCGTCGAACACATCGTCGGCCTTGGCCGTGCTGTAGTAGTAACCCAGGCGGTACTCGCCCGGCAGGCCGTTGACCTGGGGTGACCACACCGCCTCCACCGGCAAGATCGCGCCCTTGGTACCGCTGCCGCTGAGCTTGAAGCCATTGCCGGTTTCCAGGTTCGACGGGTTCTGCTCGAAGGCACCGACCTGGACGAAGAATTCCGGGGTGATGTTGTATTTGACCCGCAGTGCCCACTGGCTGACCGGCCAGTTGTACCAGATGCCGCCCACCCAGTTACCCACTTGCGAGCCGCAGAACGCCAGGTTCTGGAAGTCGCAGGGGAAGCTGTTGAAATCCTCGCCCTCGCCGAAGCGGCCAAATTTCACATCCAGCGCACCGTCGAAGTACTTCTGCTTGATCCACATCTGGGTCAGGCGCCAGGTCTGGCCGCGGCCCCACACTTCCTGCACCGAGCTGAACTGCCCGGCGCGCGGGTCGCTGATGCGATCGTTGGACAGGTTGCGGCCGCTACGCTCGGTGATCGCCAGCTTGAACTCGGCATCGTGCCAGCCAAGGATTTTCTGCAGGTCCAAGTGTGCACCCAGGGCAAACTGATCGCTGTAGCGCGCGGTCTTGTCGTCGTTGTAGCCGCCGTGCAGGTTGCCGGCCACCTCACCGACATAGTCGAGGGTGAAGTCATAGCCCTTTTCCAGCAGTTCGGTGCGGGTCCCCCCCCAATCGCCGGTCATCCACTTCGATTCGCTGGAAAAGGCCTCGGCAGCCTGCGCGCCGCTGCTACCGACGATGGCAAGCAAGGCCAACGAGCCCAATGTCCTGATGCGTTTGCGCTGTTCCATCCCTTTGCGTCCTCTTTTTCTTATTGATGGTGTAGACGAGTTAACGGCCTTTGAAGTGGGCCACGTTGTCCTTTACGGTTGCGGCAGTAGTGGCCAGATGCACGCGCTCGCCGCTGGCGGCGTCGAACAGCAGCACCCGGGCTGGGTCGAATTGCAGGTTCAGGCTGTCGCCAACCCGGCACGCCACATCCGGCGCCAGGCGGCAGCACACCTTGGTCTGGTTGAGGGTGACGAACACCAGCAGGTCTGGCCCGGTGGGTTCGGTCACCTGCACCTCGGCGCGGATGCCGGGCAGGCCGTTGCCCTCTGCGGCGCCCAGGGCGATCTGCTCGGGGCGGATGCCCAGGATGATCTCGCGGCCATCCAGTTCATCAGCGCCCATCCCCAAGGGCAGCTCGCAACGCGCCTGGCCGCTGTCGAGCAGCGCCAACAGGCGCCCGTCCTGCTGCGTGAGGCGTACCGGGATAAAGTTCATTGGCGGCGAACCGATAAAGCTGGCGACGAACTGGTTGGCCGGGTCGTTGTAGATCTGCTGCGGGGTGCCGAACTGCTGGATGATGCCGTCCTTCATCACCGCCACCTTGTCGCCCAGGGTCATGGCCTCGATCTGGTCGTGGGTGACGTACACGGTGGTGGTCTTCAGGCGCTGGTGCATCAATTTCATTTCGGTACGCATCTCGACGCGCAGCTTGGCATCCAGGTTGGACAGCGGCTCATCGAACAGGTAGATCTTCGGCCGCCGCGCCAGCGCCCGGCCCATAGCCACGCGCTGCTGCTGGCCGCCGGACAGCTGCGCCGGTTTGCGCGCCAGCAGGTGCTCGATCTGCAACAGCTTGGCCACCCGCGCCACCTCCTCGTCGATGGCGGCCTGGGGCAGCTTGCGGATCTTCAGCCCGAACTCGATGTTCTCGCGCACGCTCATGGTCGGGTACAGTGCGTAGGACTGGAACACCATGGCAATGTCGCGGTCCTTGGGGCTCATGCCGCTGACGTCTTGTTGGTCGATGAGGATCGCACCGCCGGTGATCTGCTCCAGGCCAGCGATACAGTTCATCAAGGTCGATTTGCCGCAGCCCGACGGGCCGACCAAGATCAGGAACTCGCCATCCTTGATCGACAGCTGTATGTCCTTGAGGGTGTCCGGCAGGCCGCTGCCGTAGGTTTTGTTGACATTGCGAAGTTCAAGCGTTGCCATGACTTACCCCTTAACCGCGCCAGCCGTCAGCCCGCGGACGAAATATTTGCCTGCCACCACGTAGACCAGCAGGGTTGGCAGGCCGGCGATCATCGCCGCCGCCATGTCGACGTTGTATTCCTTGGCCCCGGTGCTGGTGTTGACCAAGTTGTTCAGGGCCACGGTAATCGGTTGTGAATCACCGCTGGAAAACACCACCCCGAACAAGAAGTCGTTCCAGATCTGGGTGAACTGCCAAATCAGGCAGACCATGATGATCGGCGTGGACATCGGCAGGATGATGCGGCGCAAGATGGTGAAGAACCCGGCACCGTCCAGGCGTGCGGCCTTGACCAGCGCATCGGGGATGCTCACGTAGAAGTTGCGGAAAAACAGCGTGGTAAAGGCCAGGCCGTAGACCACGTGCACCAGCACCAGGCCAGCCGTGGTGCTGGCCAGGCCAAGCTTGCCGAGGGTGAACGAGGCCGGCAGCAGCACGGTTTGAAACGGCAGGAAGCAACCGAACAGCAGCAGGCCGAAAAACAGCTGCGAACCGCGAAAACGCCACATCGACAGCACATAGCCGTTCAGCGCGCCGATGGCGGTGGAGATCAGCACCGCTGGCACGGTGATCAGGATCGAGTTCCAGAAGTAACCGCTGACCGTACCCCAGGCCTTGACCCAGCCGATGGCGGTAATGACTGTCGGCCAGCTCAGCAGGTTGCCCGTGCTGATGTCTTCGGGGGTTTTGAAGCTGGTCAGCAGCATCACCACCAGCGGCACCAGGTACAGCAGCACGGCAAGCAGCAACAGCGCGTGGATGGCGATGCGGCTGGGGCTCAGCGCCGGTTTATCGACAGGGCTATGCATGGCGTTTGCTCCGCAGCTCCGAGTACAGGTAAGGCACAAGAATCGCCAGGATTGCCCCGAGCATGAGAATGGCGCTGGCCGAGCCCATGCCCATCTGGCCGCGGCTGAAGGTGAACGAATACATGAACATCGCCGGCAGGTCGGACGAATACCCCGGGCCGCCGGCAGTCATCGCCGCTACCAGGTCGAAGCTTTTGATGGCGATGTGCGAAAGGATCATTAGCGCGCTGAAGAACACCGGGCGTAGGCTGGGCAGCACCACCCGCCAGTAGATGCGCGGCAGGCTGGCGCCGTCGATTTGCGCGGCGCGGATGATCGACGGGTCGACGCCACGCAGGCCGGCGAGGAACATCGCCATGATAAAGCCCGAGGCTTGCCACACGGCGGCGATGACCAGGCAGTACACCACCCGGTCGGGGTCGATCAGCCAGTCCAGGCGAAAGCCCTCCCAGCCCCAGTCGCGCAGCAGCTTGTCCAGGCCCATGCCAGGGTTGAGCAACCACTTCCAGGCAGTGCCGGTGACGATCATCGACAGCGCCATGGGGTAGAGGTAAATGGTGCGAATGAAACCTTCGCGGCGGATACGCTGGTCCAGCAACACCGCCAGCAGGACGCCGATGACCAGGCTAATGCTGATGAACAGGCCGCCGAACAGCAGCAGGTTCTTGCTCGCCACCCACCAGCGGTCGTTGTCGAATAACCGGGCGTATTGTGCAAGGCCGGCCCACTTGTAGGTGGGCAGAAAAGTCGAGGTGGTGAAGGACAGGACCAAGGTCCAGAGGATGTAGCCGTAGAAGCCCACCAGGACGATGAACATGCTCGGCGCCAGCACCAGCTTGGGCAGCCAGCGCTGTAGCGCGTCCAGGGGTGAGGCCCGCAGTTGGGCGGTAAGTGTGGTCATGGTTCACCTCAAAGGCGCCGCACTCCCCTGTAGGAGCGGCCTTGCGTCGCGATAGGGCTGCAACGCAGCCGCAAAGGACTCAAGGTCGACACCTACCGGAAAGATCGAGTGCGCAGGTTTTGGGGCTGCTGCGCAGCCCTATCGCGACACAAGGCCGCTCCTACAACGAAGATCGCGTCTGCTTTACTGGGCAGCCTTGATCGCCGCTGCCAGCTTCTTCGCCGCATCGGCCGGGTCGGCCTTGGGGTCGTTGATGTAGTTGGTCACCACATCGAAGAACGCGCCCTGCACGGCCAGCGTGGTGGCCATGTTGTGCGCCATGCTCGGCTGCAGGCCGCCCGTTTTGGCGTCGGCCAAAAAGTCCTTGGCGGAGGTTTGCGCGCAGGCGTCGAAGCCGTGCTTGCCCATGTCGGCCAGCATGTCGTTACGCACCGGGATCGAGCCTTTGTTGGTGCTGAAGACCTTCTGGAAGTCCTCGCCCAACACCTTGCGGGCAATGTCCTGCTGGCCGGCAGACGTGCCAGCATTGTTCTGCTTGAACACCACCAGCGAGTCGATGTTGTAGAGGAAGGCCTTGTCGGTACCGGGGAAGGACACGCACTGGTAATCCTTGCCAGCGGTCTTGTTCGCCAAGGTCCATTCGCTCTTGGCCCAGTCGCCCATGATTTGCATGCCGGCCTTGCCGTTGATGACCTTGGCCGCTTCCAGGTTCCAGTCCTGGCCTTTGCCATCCGGGTCCATGTAGGTGGCAACCTTTTTCAGCGCGGTCAGCGCCTCGATCATCTGCGGGCCGGTCAGGGTCGTGCTGTCGAGGTCGACCATGGCCTTTTTGTAGCCGTCCACGCCCATCACCGCCAGCACCACGTTTTCGAACACCGTGCTGTCCTGCCACGGCTGGCCGCCATGGGCCAGCGGGATGAAACCGGCAGCTTTCAGCTTATCGGCGGCGGCGAAGAATTCGTCGAGGGTGACCGGCGCCTTGGCGATGCCGGCCTTCTTGAATACGTCGGGGTTGATCCATAGCCAGTTGGTACGGTGGATGTTCACCGGCACGGCGACATAGTCACCGTCGTACTTCACGGTGTCGGCAACTTTCTGATCGAGCAACCTGTCCCACTGCTCGTCCTTGGCCACGTCCTTGAGCACATCGGCGTCGAGCAGGCCGGTGGCCGCCCACTCATGGATGTCCGGGCCCTTGATCTGCGCGACACCTGGCGGGTTGCCGGCCACTGCACGGCTTTTCAGTACGGTCATGGCCGTGGCACCACCACCGCCAGCGACAGCGCCGTCCTTCCAAGTGAAGCCATCTTTTTCAACTTGTGCCTTGAGCACGTCCACCGCGGCCTTCTCACCACCAGAAGTCCACCAGTGCACCACCTCGACAGTGCCTTTGGAGTCGGCAGCATGGGCACTCAGCGGGGCTACAGAGGCAGTTATCGAGGCAACGGAGATCGCGCCAGCGAGACGGAGCATGGAATTCATCGAAGCACCTTTCTTGTTGTTATGCCGTGCAAGTCGATCGCTTGCGTTGCATGAAGTCTAAAGCCGGCGGGGTTGGGTGGGGTGTCACGAAGGACGGTGGGATTGTCACCAGGTAGTGACATTTTGCGGGCCCGCGAACAGGCCAGCACAGGCAAGGCGAAAACTCAGTCCATACCTCGCGGCAGGTACAACGTCACCCGCAAGCCGCCCTCACGCAGGTTGAGCAAGCTCACCTCACCACTATGGCTGTGGGCGATGTTGCGCGCGATCCCCAGCCCCAGCCCGTACCCCTGCTGCTGCCCAGCCAGGCGGAAATGCGGCTCGAACACTTGCTCCAGTTGTTGCTGCGGCACCCCCGGCCCTTGGTCATCCACCTGCAGGACAAACCCCTCGGCACTGTCGATGATGCGCAAGCGTGCGCGCTCGCCATACTTGATGGCGTTGTCGATCAGGTTGCCAATGCAACGCCGCAGTGCCAGCGGTTTGCCTGGGTAGGCTGCCTGTGCCCGCCCCTCTAGGGTGATACGGCCGTCGCGCAGGTAAGGCTCAGCGAGGATTTCCAGCACCTGGTTAAGGTCGACCGGTTCGATGTTTTCGTGGATGTCGGTGTCTTTCACGCACTGCAACGCACCTTTAACCAGCAACTCCAGTTCATCCAGGTCCTGGCTGAACTTGGCCTGCAGGTGTTCGTCCTCCAGCAGTTCGACGCGCAGCCGTAAACGGGTGATCGGCGTGCGCAGATCGTGGGAAATGGCACTGAACAGCTGGCTGCGCTCGGTCAGGTAACGGCTGATACGTTCGCGCATGCTGTTGAACGCCCGCCCCACCTCGATTACCTCACTGCCGCCACCTTCGGCCACCGGCGCCACATCCGCACCTAGCGACATCTCCCGCGCGGCCCGCGCCAGGCGCTTGAGCGGCCAGCTTTGCCAGTGCACCAGCAAGCCAATGAACAACAGCAACAAGGCGGTAGTGAGTACGATGAAACCAATTTGCTGACGCGGCAGGCGCTCGGCCTCCAGGCTGGTATATGGCTCGGGCAGCAGCGAGGCGATGTACAACCACTCGCCCTCATCGAGGCGAATCTGCGTAACCAGCACCGGCGGGTTCAACGGCTCCAGGGTGAGCGAGTAGTGCGCCCAGGAACGGGGCAGTTCGTCGAGCTTGAGGCCGCTGTTGAAGATGCGCAGGTCATCGGGGCCGACGAACTCGACGGAAATTTCCATCTGCGAGCCGAGCCGCTCGTGCAGCACCTGCTGGAACACCTCGATCACCGCCTGCTTGCGCGGGGTGATAGGCAGCACCGGCATGTCCAGCGGTTTGGCGTTGAGCGACACGAAAAAGCGCGTACCGCCCATACTGCGTAGCTGGTCGAGCACCATTGGCCGGTAGGCCACCGGCAACGAACGGAAGTAGCTGACGCTGGCGCTCATCGAATGGGCCAGGCTACTGGCGCTGGCGCGTAGGCCCTGCAACTGGCTGGCACGCAATTGGGCCACCCAGATGATACTGGACAGGCCTTGGGCCAGCAGCACTACCAACAAGGTAAGCAACAGCATGCGCCCCAGTAGCGAGCGCGGCAGCACGCGCCAGCGCCGCTCAGGAAGCACTGCAGACATGGGCAGCCAACAGGTAGCCACTGCCGCGCACGGTGCGGATCAGCCGGGGTGGTTTAGCGGTATCGCGCAGGCGCTGACGCAGGCGGCTGACTGCCATGTCGACGATGCGGTCCAGCGGCATCGGCTCGCGGCCACGGGTGGCATTACCGATGGTGTCGCGGTCGAGGATTTGCTGGGGGCGGTCGAGGAACAGCTTGAGCAGGGCGAAGTCGGCGCCAGAGAGAATCACCTCCTCGCCGTCGCGATGGAACAGGCGGTGGCTGACCGTGTCCAGGCGCCACTCGTCGAAGGCCAGCACCGCCCCACCCGGCGCCGCTTGGCCGAACTCGGCGCGACGCAGCAAGGCCTTGATCCGCGCTTGCAGTTCACGGGGGCTGAACGGCTTGCCCAGGTAGTCGTCGGCGCCCAGCTCTAGGCCGATGACCCGATCGGCTTCGTCTGAGCTGGCGGTAAGCATGATGATTGGCACCCGCGCCTGACGCGGGTGCTGACGTACCCAGCGGCACAGGCTGAAGCCGTCTTCGTCGGGCAGCATGACATCGAGGATGACCAGGTCGCAGGGGGTGGTTTCCAGGGCGCGGCGGAAGCCTTGGCCGTCGGCTTCGGCATGCACCTGGAAGCCCGAGCGGCTCAGGTAGGTTTGCAGCAGTTCGCGGATTTCCTGGTCGTCGTCGACCATCAGGATCGATTTACCGGCAGTGCTCAAAGTGGTCCTTCCTCTTGTTGTTTGCAGGTCTTTTTGCCTGCTACGGGGTGTTGCCTTCTGGGGCTGCTTTGCAGCCCATCGCGGCCCCCTTCAGCTAAGGGTGATCCAGCGCCTGCTGCAACGCTACACCAGCCCCCAGCAACCCGGAAAACTCCGCCGTCACCAGCCACACCGGCACGCCAGCGAAATAGCCACTCATGCAGCCCTTGTCGGCAAAACTCGCAGCAAACCCACTGCGCAAGAACAGCTCGGCAAACCGCGGGATCACGCCGCCGACAATATAGACCCCGCCCCGCGCCCCCAACGTCAGCACATTGTTACCCGCGACGCGGCCAAGGAACCGGCAGAACTGCTCGATCACCGCCAGCGCCCGAGGCTCGCCGCCCAGCGCGGCATCGGTAATATGTGCCGGGGTCTTGTGTCGAGGTATGTCGCCATCCAGCGCGCAGATGGCCTGGTACAGGCGCAGCAGGCCGCCGCCACTGAGCACGGTCTCGGCGCTGACGTGGCCCATTTGGCCGTGAATGTGTTGTTGAATTGCCGCTTCGCGTGCATTGCCTACCGGCAGGTCGACATGCCCGCCCTCGCCCGGCAGGGCTTGCCAGTGTCGCTCGCCCAGGCGCAGCAGCGTGCCCACGCCCAGCCCGGTGCCTGGGCCGATGACCAGGGCCGGGCGCGCCCGGTCTGCCTGGCCCGGGCACACTTCGCGGAACTCGCCTGGGCGCAGGCGGGTCATGCCCAGCGCCATGGCGGTAAAATCATTGATCAGCAGCAGCCGCTGCACCTGCAATGCCTGGCAGAACGCCGTGCGGCTCAGGCGCCAGTGGTTGTTGGTGAAGCGGAACTCATCACCATCGACCGGCCCCGCCACCGCCAGGCACACCGCCGCCAGGCCGCCACGGCCGATGCCGTGGCCTTCCAGGTAGGCCTCGATGGCCTGCTCTGGGCAGGTGTAGTCCGCGGTGGCGAAGACTTTCACTTCATGCAGCTGGTTGTCACGCCACAACGCAAAACGGGCATTGGTGCCGCCGATGTCGCCAACCAGCAGGTCCTTCATTTGAGGTTCTCCAGGGCCGAGGTGAAGGCACTGGCACCCTGCTCTGCCGAGCTGAACGCCATGCGCATGAAGCCGAACAGCTCGCGCCCGCAGCCCAGGTCGTTGCCTTGGGGCGCTGGCGGCAGGTTACGGCTGGCCAGCTGTTCGGCTGACACCATCACCCGCAGCGTGCCTTCGACACCATCGACCCGCACGATATCACCATCGCGCACCCGCGCCAGCGGGCCGCCATCATAAGCCTCGGGGCACACGTGGATGGCCGCCGGGATCTTGCCCGAGGCACCCGACATGCGCCCGTCGGTGACCAGCGCCACCTTGTAGCCACGGTCCTGCAGCACACCGAGGAACGGCGTGAGCTTGTGCAGCTCCGGCATGCCGTTGCAGCGCGGGCCCTGGAAGCGCACCACGGCGACGAAGTCGCATTCCAGTTCGCCGGCCTTGAACGCATCAGCCAGCGACTGCTGGTCGTGGAATACCCGCGCCGGGGCCTCGACCACCTGGTGCTCGCGGGCAACGGCAGACACCTTCATCACCCCACGGCCAAGGTTGCCCTCCATCACTCGCAAGCCACCTTCGGCCGAGAACGGCCGCGCCACTGGGCGCAGGATGCTTTCGTCCAGGCTGTGCTGGGGCCCTTCACGCCATACCAGCTTGCCGTCGTCGAGGAACGGCTCCTGGGTGTAGCGGCGCAGGCCGTGGCCAGCCACGGTGTTGACGTCTTCGTGCAGCAGCCCGGCATCGAGCAGCTCGCGGATCAGGAAGGCCATGCCGCCCGCGGCCTGGAAGTGGTTGATGTCGGCTTTGCCGTTGGGGTAAACGTGCGACAGGGTTGGCACCACCTCGGACAGGTCGGCCATGTCTTGCCAGGTCAGCTGAATACCCGCTGCCTGGGCAATCGCCGGGATGTGCAGGGTGTGGTTGGTCGAGCCACCAGTGGCATGCAGGGCGACAATGGCGTTGACCAGCGCCTTTTCATCGACGATTTCGCCCAGCGGCATGAAGCTGCCGCTGGCCTTGGTCATGCGCGTGACCTGTTGCGCGGCCTCGGCCGTGAGCGCGTCGCGCAGCGGCGTGTACGGGTTGACGAACGAGGCGCCCGGCAAGTGCAGGCCCATCACTTCCATCACCAACTGGTTGGTGTTGGCGGTGCCGTAGAAGGTGCAGGTGCCAGGGCTGTGGTAGGAGTTCATCTCCGATTCCAGCAACTCTTCGCGGCTGGCCTTGCCCTCGGCGTAGCGCTGGCGCACGTCGGCCTTCTGCTTGTTGGAGATGCCGGAGACCATCGGCCCACCGGGCACGAAAATGGTCGGCAAGTGGCCAAAGCGCAGCGCGCCCATCATCAGGCCGGGGACGATCTTGTCGCAGATACCCAACATCAGCGCGGCGTCGAACATGTTGTGCGACAGCGCCACAGCGGTGGACATGGCGATTACTTCACGGCTGGCAATGGCCAGCTCCATGCCCGGCTCGCCCTGGGTTACGCCATCGCACATGGCCGGTACGCCACCGGCGAACTGGCCAACCGAACCGACCTCACGCAGGGCTTGTTTGATCTGCTCGGGGAAGTGCAGGTACGGCTGGTGCGCCGAAAGCATGTCGTTGTACGCCGAGACGATGGCCACGTTGGCCGCGTTCATCAAGCGCAGGGTTTGCTTGTCGTCGCTGCCACAACCGGCCACGCCGTGGGCGAAGTTGGCGCACTGCAGGCTGGCACGCATGGGGCCTTCACTGGCCGCGCCACGAATCAACTGCAGGTAGCGTTCGCGGGTGGCACGGCTGCGTTCGATCAGCCGCTGGGTGACCTCAAGGATGCGCGGATGCATGTACTGGACTCCAAGCTAATTGTAAGGGCGGTTTACCCGGCATTTCCCCTCCAAACGATTGCGGCCTAGGCTCAAGGTAGAGGAGCCCGCTGCATCGATGGTGGCATGTAGCCTAACCACTCGTTGTATGTTTAAACAAAATACTGCCACTAAAAAGGCTTGTTTTCTATCCGCCAGTGAATAATCTTGTAATTCCAACAACAAAACCGTTTCAGTGAAGCTCCTTTTTGCCACAGGTTTCACTCGGACTGCCAGAGGTACTGCCATGACCCTACGCATCGCTATCAATGGATTCGGCCGCATCGGGCGCAACGTCCTGCGCGCACTGTATACCCAAGGCTACCGCCAGGACCTGCAGGTCGTCGCCATCAATGACCTGGGCGACAGCGCCATGAATGCCCACCTGCTCAAGTACGACAGCGTGCATGGCACGTTCGACGCCAGCGTCGAGGCCGACCATGAGAGCCTGACGGTCAATGGTGACCGTATCGCGGTCAGTGCCATCCGCAACCCGGCCGAACTGCCCTGGAAGGCCGAAGCGATCGACGTAGTGTTCGAGTGCACCGGGCTGTTCACCGACCGCGCCAAGGCTGCCGCGCACCTGGCCGCAGGCGCTGGCAAGGTGATTGTCTCGGCACCGGCCAAAGGCGCCGATGCCACCGTGGTGTACGGGGTTAACCACGACGTCCTGCGGGCCTCGCACCAGATTATTTCCAACGCCTCCTGCACCACCAACTGCCTGGCGCCGATTGCCCAGGTGCTGCACCGCGAGTTCGGCATCGAACAAGGCCTGATGACCACCATCCACGCCTACACCAATGACCAGGTACTGACCGATGTGTACCACGGCGACCCGTACCGTGCGCGTTCAGCGACCCAGTCGATGATCCCCAGCAAAACCGGTGCCGCCGAGGCCGTGGGCCTGGTGCTGCCGGAACTGGCCGGTAAGCTGACCGGCATGGCGGTACGGGTGCCGGTGATCAACGTGTCGCTGGTGGACCTCACCGTCAACCTCAAGCGCGAAGCCACGGCCGAGCAGGTCAACCAACTGTTCCTCGAAGCCAGCCAGCATTCCAAGGTATTGGGCTACAACGCCTTGCCGTTGGTTTCCTGCGATTTCAACCATAACCCGCTGTCGTCGATCTTCGATGCCAACCATACCCGGGCCAACGGGCGCATGCTCAAGGTACTGGCTTGGTACGACAACGAGTGGGGGTTCAGCAACCGCATGCTGGATAACTGCCTGGCGTTGTGCAGCGCCCGCTGAGCATGGCGTGGCATTTTTGCCGCCTGTGAGATCGAGCGCTGCGCGGGCGGCGCTCGATGTCAACCACAAAAAACCTCCGTCCTACGCCCTCCCCACTCACAATCTTTACCTTTTCCTAACATTTCCGCGCTTGACCTTCGATACAGATGATAAGCATTATCATTAACCATTCGTCGGCCAGGTCCCCCCGTGAGTCAGTCCCGGTTCAACTCCGTCTTCCTCGTCCAGCGCCTGCCCCTGCTGCGCACCCTGCAGCGCATGGTGGGCAACCCCAGCACAGCCGAGGACTTGCTGCAAGAAACCTACCTGCGGGTGTCCCGCGCCGTGGGTGAGCGGCCCATCGAACACATTGAGCCGTTCGTGTTCCAGACCGCCCGCAACCTGGCCCTTGACCACCTGCGCACGCGCCGGGTGCAGGCGCGCCTACTGGTCGACGACGTACCCGACGACGTTCTGCATAGCGTGGCCGCGCCAGCCACCAGCAGCGAAGATGCCGCCCATGCCCAACAGTTGCTCAAACACCTGAGCGTCAGCCTCAACCAGCTAAGCGAGCGCCAGCAGCGCATCTTTATCCTCAGCCGCCTGCACGGCGCCACCTACCTGGAAATCGCCGAACAACTGGCTGTGTCGCCTAGCACGGTACAGAAAGAGTTGAAGCTGATCATGGCGATCTGCATGGGTGTTGCCGACCGCCTCAAGTGAGCTGCTCACTAACGAGCGGCTTCGCAAAGCCCTTGCCACACCCCGCCCTAGCCTTGATCATTCGCCAAAAAGCCTTCAAGGATTCCCCGTGACCGACTGCCCCGCCCCTCGCCCGTCACCCGCTGGGCCCAGCGCCCGTGCTCGTGCCATGGACGAGGCGCTGGACTGGCTGGTGCGCCTGCAATGTGCCGATGACCAGAGCACCCAAGCCTTCGAAGCCTGGCTGGGCGCAGCGCCGGAAAACGCCGAGGCCTATGTCGAGGCGGAAGCACTGTGGAACGGCGCGCCCTTGCACCAGGCGGCCAGGCAACTGCACCAGCAACAGCGCCGCTCGTGGCGCGGGCGTCTGCGCAGCCACTGGAAACCCCTGGCCACTGCCGCCGTGCTGCTGGTGGGGCTGTTCACCGTTGGCAACCTGCCGTTGCGCCTGCAGGCCGACCACCTGACCGTGGTCGGTGAGCGTCAGCGCTTGCAGTTGGAAGACGGGGCAAAAGTGCTGCTCAACACCAATTCGGCCTTTGCCAGCGACAGGCGGAATGGCCAGCAGGTCGCCCGGTTGCTTCAAGGCGAAGCCTATTTCCAGGTCCCTGAGGATGTGCTGCTACCGCTGGAAGTGCAGGCCGGGCCGTTACGGGCGCAGGTGCGCGACACCGACTTTGCCGTGCGCTACCTCGACGGCGAGGCACAGTTGCGGGTGCAGCGCGGCGATATCGACCTGCAGGGGGCCCGCGACCAGCGCATCCGCCTTAGCGCTGGCGACAGCATCAGCGTTGGCCCGCAGGGCTTTGGCCAGCGCCAGCGCCCTGACATGCACAAGGACCTGGCCTGGGTCGACGGCCGCCTGGTGTTCGAAAACTGCCCGCTGAGCCAGGTGCTGGCCGAAGTGCGGCGCTACTATCCGGGCTGGATCATTAACTCCAACGCGCAACTGGCAAAGGTTACGGTCACCGGTAACTACCGCCTCGACCAGCCGCTGGAGACCCTCCGCGCACTGGCCCACATCACCTCTGCACAACTGCATGAGTACCCGGCACTGGTCATCCTGAACTAACCGCACAACTATTTTTACGCGACCGCGCTGCCCCGCCCGTCTCGTTATAGCCAATGCAACTGATTCTTGTTTAAAGGCAAGAACAGCCAGCACCTATAACAGCCCGCGCGTCAGGGAGCGCTTTCGATGTCTACAGGTCAAATTCGCCCTTCCACCCTTCCCCGCCGTACAGGGCAATTGTCCCTGCTGACCCTGGCCTTGCTCGCCAGCGGTGCTTGCAGCCTGCCTGTGCTGGCCGCCGAGCCGGCCCAAGCCAGCAGCCCACGCAGCGGTGACTACCGCTTCACCATCGGCCAGCAGCCGCTGGTGTCAGCGATCAATGCCTTCAGCCAGGTCACTGGCTGGCAGGTCGGTTTCAGCGCCGAACTGGCCGACGGCGTCGCCTCGCCAGGGGTGCAGGGCTCGCTGTCAGCGGACGCCGCCCTCAAGCGCTTGCTGCACGGTACCGGGTTGAGTTTTCGCAAGATCAGCAACGCCAATGTGGTGCTTGAACGCCAAACCGGCAGCAACGTAATTGCCTTGCAGCAGGTCACCGTCAGCGCCACCCGTAGCGCCCAAGACGTCAGCCAGGTGCCCAGCACCGTCAGCGTGCAAACCCGCGAGCAACTGGACCGGCAGAACGTCAACAATATTCACGATCTGGTGCGCTACGAGCCGGGTGTATCGGTGGCCGGCACCGGCCAGCGTAGTGGCCTTAACGGCTACAACATCCGCGGCATCGACGGTGAACGCATCCTCACCCAGGTCGACGGCGTGTCGATCCCTGACAGCTTCTTCTACGGTCCCTACGCCCAAACCCAGCGCAACTACGTTGACCCGGAAATCGTCAAACGCGTAGAAATACTGCGCGGCCCGGCCTCGGTGCTGTACGGCAGCAATGCCATCGGTGGCGCAGTCAGCTACTTCACCCTCGACCCGGACGACATCATCAAGCCTGGCAAGGACGTCGGTGCACGCTTGAAGACCGGCTACAGTTCGGAAGACGAAAGCTGGCTGACCTCCGCCACCATCGCCGGCCGCGAAGGTGATTTCGACGGCCTGCTGCACCTCAGCCAACGCAACGGCCACGAAACCGAGACCCACGGCAGCCACGGCGGTGATGGCCTGTCGCGCACCGAAGCCAACCCGATGGATGTGCGCACCACCAACGTGCTGGCCAAGCTAGGCTGGAACTATGCCGACGATGCGCGGCTGGGCTTCACCTACGAGCGCTACAAGGATGACCGCGACCAGAACGTCCTCAGTGCCGTGGGCGGGCCGTTCAACCAAGGTACTGCGCTAGGCATGTATCGCAGTCGCACCGGCAACGACACCGTTACCCGTGAGCGGTTCGGCCTCAACCACGCGTTCGGCCTGGACTCGCCAGTGGCCGACCAGGTCAACTGGAGCCTCAACTACCAGCTTGCCAAGACTGACCAGCGTACCGAGGAAGTCTACTTCCCCTTCAACCGCACGGTGCTGCGCACCCGGGACACCACCTACAAAGATCGCCAGTGGGTATTCGACGTACAGTTGGACAAGTCATTCAGTGTCGGCCAAACCGATCACCTGCTGACCTACGGCACTACGCTCAAGCACGAGAAGGTTACCGGCTCGCGCAGTGGCACCGGTACCTGCCTGGTGGTTGGCGGCGCCTGCCGGGCCGTCGGCCAGGTCAGCAGCAGCGACTCGCAGGCCCTGGTCAGCGACTTCCCGGACCCGACCGTGAACACCTACAGCCTGTTCGTGCAGGATGAGATCCGCTGGAACAACTGGACCTTCCTGCCGGGCGCACGCTACGACTACACGCGCATGGAACCCACGTTCACCGAGGCATTCCTGCGTGGCCTGGCCACCTCCGGCAGCGGCCCGACCGAGCAGGACGACGCGGACAAAAAATGGCACCGCGTCTCGCCCAAGTTCGGCCTCACCTATGCCTTCAACGACAATTACACCTGGTACGGCCAGTACGCCGAAGGCTTCCGGACACCGACCGCCAAGGCCATGTATGGCCGCTTCGAGAACGTGGGTGAAGGCTACCGCGTGGAAGGCAACCCGAACCTTGAACCTGAGAAAAGCAAAAGCTACGAAACCGGCCTGCGGGGCAACTTCGACGCCGGTAACTTCGATGTGGCGGTGTTCTACAACAAGTACCGCGACTTCATTGACGAAGACGCTGTGCAAAGCGCCAACCTGGCGCAGACCTTCCAGGCCAACAATATCGAGCACGCCACCATCAAAGGTGCCGAGGTCAAGGGCCGCCTGAACCTCGACCACTTCGGCGCGCCGCAGGGCCTGTATACCCAGGGTTCGATTGCCTACACCTACGGCCGCAACGACGACAGTGGCCAGCCACTCAACAGCGTCAATCCGCTGAAGGGGGTGTTCGGCCTGGGTTACGAGCAACAACACTACGGCGCTCTGCTGAGCTGGACGCTGGTCAAGCGCAAGACCCGCGTCGACGACAGCACCTTCTACTCGCCCGATGGCTCGACGTCCAAGTTCCGTACCCCGGGCTACGGCGTGCTGGACCTGACCGGCTATTACAAAGTCAGCGACGACGTCACCCTCAATGCCGGCCTGTACAACCTCACCGACAAGCAGTACTGGCAGTGGGATTCGGTACGCAGCTACGACGGCCAGGGTGAAGCGGGTGTAACCCAGCCGGCCAACCTCGACCGCCTGAGCATGCCGGGGCGCAACTTCGCTATCAATGTGGTCTGGGATATCTAAGCCCTTGCGCCTGTACCGGCCTCTTCGCGGGCAAGCCCGCTCCTACAGCGTGCGCAGTCCCTATGGGAGCGGGCTTGCCCGCGAAGAGGCCGGTGAAAATAACCCCAAACAGCAGTTTTTTTACGCTGCCGCCCGCGCTGTTTCGTCTTGTTTCTAGCCCTCCCTTTTTTCCAAGGACACCCCCATGACCGAACGCCCAGCCCTGCGCTCCCAGCGCCTGAACCAGATCACCCACGCCCCGCACGCCGAGTTGGATGCGCTGGTCAAATCCCACGCGCCCTTCGACAGCCGTGACAGCTTTGCCCGCTTCGTCGTCGCCCAATACCTGTTCCAGTCCGAGCTGCAAGCCCTGTACAACGACCCGCAACTGATCGCCATCGTCCCCGACCTGGCCGAGCGCTGCCGTGCCGAGCAGGCCCGCCTGGACCTCGCCGACCTCGACACCGAAGTACCGGCAGCCGTGCCGGGCGCCGTGGGCAACCTGGGCCTGGGCGAGGCAATGGGCTGGATCTTCGTCTCCGAAGGCTCCAAACTGGGCGCTGCGTTTCTGATCAAGCGTGCACTGGCCCTGGGGCTGTCCGACAGCTTCGGTGCCCGTCACCTGGGCGAACCGGCCGGTGGCCGTGCCGAAGGCTGGAAGCAGTTCACCCGCATCCTCGATGGCCTCGAGCTGCCGGCCGACCAAGAGGCCGCTGCCGAACGCGGTGCGGTAGCCGCCTTCGAGCGCTTCACCGAACTGCTCAAGCACGCCTATGCTGCAGATGCGGCGCTGGTTTGATACGCCGTACCCGGCCACCGTACCGGTGGCCGAACCGTTTTATGCAGTGAGACCATGACCCGACCCGCCCGCTCGAAACTTGCCCGCCTGCTGTATGCGATCCTGGCTTACGTGAGCCTGGGCGTGGGCCTGGTCGCGATCGTCATCCCCGGCCTGCCGACCACCGAGTTCATCTTGCTGGCCGCCTGGGCAGCGACGCGCAGTTCTCCGCGCCTGTCCGCCTGGCTGGAAAACCACCGGTTGTTCGGGCCAATTTTGTACAACTGGCGCAACGGCAAAGTGATCCAGCGGCGGGCCAAGGTCAGCGCGACGCTCAGCATGCTGGTATGTGCGGGGATCATGCTGACGTTTCTCGACCACCACTGGCCTGTGTTTCTGGCAATCTTCGGCATGGCCTTGGGCAACCTGTGGATCTGGTCACGGCCCGAACAGCCGTGCCCTCCTGCGTCACAAGCTCAGCAGCCCTGAATACAGGGCATAGGCTGCCAACGCCGCACCCGCCAGCACAGCCGCGAAAATCAGCTTTTCCCAGACGGTGAACAGCGTTTGCCCTTGCTCGTGCTTGGCCCTGGCGAACAGGATCACGCCCGGCGCGTACAACAGCGCCGACAGCAACAGGTATTTGAGCCCGCCGGCATACAACAGCCACACCGCATACAATAGGGCAACCAGCCCCACTATCAGGTCCTTACGGCGCAGGGCCGGCTGCCCACCGTAACTTTCCCCCCGCACCGCCAGCAGCACGGCATAGGCCGCCGACCATAGGTAAGGCACCAGGATCATCGACGAAGCCAGGTAGATAAGGCTGGTGTAGGTACCGGCGGAAAACAAAGTGATCAGCAGGAAACCCTGGATCATGCAGTTGGTCAGCCACAGGGCATTGGCCGGCACGTGGTTGGCGTTTTCCTTGGCCAGGAAGCGCGGCATGGTCTTGTCCCGCGCCGTGGCGTACAGGATCTCGGCGCACAGCAGCGCCCATGACAGCAATGCACCGAGTAGCGAAACCGCAAGGCCCAGGCTGATCAGCAAAGCGCCCCAAGGCCCGACGATATGTTCCAGCACCGAGGCCAATGACGGGTTCTGCAGCCCGGCCAGCTCCGGCTGGGTCATCACCCCCAGTGACAGTACGTTGACCAGCACCAGCAGTGCCAGCACCCCCAGAAAACCAATCACCGTCGCCTTGCCCACATCCGAACGGCGCTGGGCCCGCCCGGAATACACGCTGGCGCCCTCGATACCGATGAACACGAATACGGTCACCAGCATCATGTTGCGCACTTGCTCCAGCACGCTACCGAACTGCGGGTTGCTCAAGCCCCAGATGTCACGGGTAAAAATATCGGCACGGAACGCAAACGCTGCGATCACCACAAAAATCAGCAACGGCACCACCTTGGCCACGGTGGTCACTTGGTTGATGAACGCCGCTTCTTTGATGCCGCGCAGTACCAGGAAGTGCACCGCCCACAACAGCAACGACGCGCAGCCGATGGCAATTGGCGTGTTGCCTTCGCCGAACACCGGGAAGTAGAACCCCAGTGTGCTGAACAGCAGCACGAAGTAACCGACGTTGCCCAACCAGGCGCTGATCCAGTAGCCCCAAGCCGAGGAGAAACCCATGTAATCGCCAAAGCCAGCCTTGGCGTAGGCGTACACCCCCGAATCGAGCTCTGGCTTGCGGTTGGCCAAGGTCTGGAACACGAACGCCAGCGCCAGCATGCCAATGGCGGTGATGCCCCAGCCGATCAGCACTGCGCCCACGTCGGCACGCGCCGCCATGTTCTGCGGCAACGAAAAAATCCCGCCGCCAATCATCGAGCCGACCACCAACGCGATCAGCGCACCCAGGCGCAGCTTCTGTCCCGGTTCGCTCATGAGCCTTCCTTTTTTTGCGCGCTGTCATGGGTTTGAAACAACCTTGCAGGCCATATACACGCTGTTACTTATAATACTCCTGCCCCCTCTAGCTATAGCACTCATAACTACTTTGTCTATGCGCCCCTGCCTAAAAAACTAGCAGCTAACCGGCAACTAGAAAAGCACCTAATAAAACTCGAAATTCTTGTGAAAAATTTGCGAATGCGGCAAAAGCGGCTAGCTTCAAGCATCGCAGGCTGAACAGAGCGTTTGCTCTAGAAGGACATGGAGGTGCCAGCGCGCAAGGCCTACAGCAAAGCTGTCGGCACTCTCCAGGGAGCACCGTGAAGGAATTTTCCTACTTCACGTCGCCAGGAGCTGACCTAAGTCAGCGAATGGCAACGGCGTCAGATTTATTCTGGCGTCAACTTTCTCCTGGCAGGAGTTGTTAAATGTCTGATTCATCCGGAAAGCTAAAACTCGGCGCGTTAGTTGCACTTGTAGTCGGTTCGATGATTGGTGGCGGGATCTTCTCGCTGCCGCAAAACATGGCCGCCAGCGCGGGGGTTGGCGCAGTACTGATCGGCTGGGCCATCACCGCGGTCGGCATGCTGACCTTGGCGTTCGTGTTCCAGACCCTGGCCAACCGCAAGCCTGACCTGGATGGCGGGGTATATGCCTACGCCAAGGCCGGTTTCGGCGATTACATGGGCTTCTCCTCGGCCTGGGGCTACTGGATCAGTGCCTGGCTGGGCAACGTCGGCTACTTCGTGCTGCTGTTCAGTACCTTGGGCTATTTCTTCCCAATCTTCGGTGAAGGCAACACCCCGGCGGCCATCATTGGCGCGTCGGTGCTACTGTGGGCGGTGCACTTCCTGGTGCTGCGCGGCATCAAGGAAGCAGCGTTCATCAACCTGGTCACCACCGTGGCCAAAGTGGTGCCGCTGGTGCTGTTCGCCCTGATCTGCCTATTCGCCTTCAGGCTCGACATCTTCACCGCCGACATCTGGGCGCTGGGCACACCAGAACTGGGTAGTGTGATGAATCAGGTGCGCAACATGATGCTGGTCACCGTGTGGGTGTTCATCGGCATCGAGGGCGCGAGCATCTTCTCGGCGCGAGCCGAAAAACGCTCCGACGTGGGCAAGGCAACGGTGATCGGCTTCGTGACCGTGCTGCTGTTCCTGGTGCTGGTCAACGTGCTGTCGCTGGGCATCATGACTCAACCGGAACTGGCCAAGCTGCAGAACCCCTCGATGGCTGCCGTGCTGGAACATGTGGTCGGCCACTGGGGGGCAGTGCTGATCAGCGTCGGCCTGGTCATCTCGCTGCTCGGGGCCCTGCTGTCGTGGGTGCTGCTGTGCGCCGAAATCATGTTCGCCGCCGCTAAAGACCACACCATGCCGGAGTTCCTGCGCCGCGAAAACGCCAACCAGGTGCCGGCCAACGCCCTGTGGCTGACCAACGCCATGGTGCAGATCTTCCTGGTGATCACGCTGTTCTCCAGCAGTACCTACCTGTCGCTGATCTACCTGGCCACCTCGATGATCCTGGTGCCCTACCTGTGGTCGGCGGCCTACGCCTTCTTGCTGGCACTGCGCAGTGAAACCTACGAACAAGCCCTGGCCGAGCGCAAGAAAGACCTGATCATCGGTGGTATCGCCCTGCTGTACGCCATCTGGCTGCTGTACGCCGGCGGCGTGAAATACCTGCTGCTTTCGGCCCTGCTCTACGCACCTGGCGTGATCTTGTTCGCCAAGGCCAAGCGCGAGGTGGGCCAGCCTGTCTTTACCAACGTGGAAAAACTGATCTTTGCAGCCGTGGTCATCGGCGCCCTGGTGGCAGCCTTTGGCTTGTACGACGGCTTCCTGACCCTGTGACCCACGTTTTCGTTCAATTGGAGGAATGAAACCATGTCCGCTGAAAAACAGAAGTACGGTGTCCACTCCGAAGCCGGCAAACTGCGCAAAGTGATGGTTTGCTCGCCGGGCCTGGCGCACAAGCGCCTGACGCCGAGCAACTGTGACGAGCTGCTGTTTGACGATGTAATTTGGGTCGACCAAGCCAAGCGTGACCATTTCGACTTCGTCACCAAGATGCGCGAGCGTGGCGTGGATGTGCTGGAGATGCACAACCTGCTGACCGACATCGTCCAGCAGCCCGACGCCCTGAAGTGGATCCTCGATCGCAAGATCACCGCCGACACCGTCGGTGTCGGCCTGACCAACGAAGTGCGTAGCTGGCTCGAAGGCCTGGAACCGCGTCACCTGGCCGAATTCCTGATCGGCGGCGTGGCAGGCCAGGACCTGCCGCAGAGCGAAGGCGCCGATGTGGTCAAGATGTACAACGACTACCTGGGCCACTCCAGCTTCATCCTGCCGCCACTGCCCAACACCCAGTTCACCCGCGACACCACCTGCTGGATCTACGGCGGGGTGACGCTGAACCCGATGTACTGGCCGGCACGCCGCCAGGAAACCCTGCTGACCACCGCCATCTACAAGTTCCACAAGGAGTTCACCGGCGCTGACTTCCAGGTGTGGTACGGCGACCCGGACAAGGACCATGGCAATGCCACCCTTGAAGGCGGTGACGTGATGCCGATCGGCAATGGCATCGTGCTGATCGGCATGGGCGAGCGCACCTCGCGCCAGGCCATCGGCCAGCTGGCACAGAACCTGTTCGCCAAAGGTGCGGTCAAGGAAGTCATCGTCGCCGGCCTGCCGAAGTCCCGTGCCGCCATGCACCTCGACACCGTGTTCAGCTTCTGCGACCGCGACTTGGTCACGGTCTTCCCGGAAGTGGTGAAAGAGATCGTGCCCTTCATCATCCGCCCGGACGAAAGCAAGCCCTACGGCATGGACGTGCGCCGCATCAACAAGTCGTTCATCGAGGTGGTGGGCGAACAGCTGGGTGTACAACTGCGCGTGGTCGAGACCGGCGGCAACAGCTTCGCTGCCGAGCGCGAACAGTGGGATGACGGCAACAACGTGGTGGCCATCGAACCGGGTGTGGTCATCGGCTACGACCGCAATACCTACACCAACACCCTGTTGCGCAAGGCCGGCATCGAGGTCATCACCATCAGCGCCGGCGAACTGGGCCGCGGCCGGGGCGGTGGCCACTGCATGACCTGCCCAATCATCCGCGACCCAATCGACTACTAACGACCATTACCCCCGGCCGCCCTCACGAAGCGGCGGCCGGTGCGTTCACCAAACTCAAGGAGAAAAGTCATGGCGTTCAACATTCACAACCGCAACCTGCTCAGCCTGGAACACCACACCACCCGCGAGCTGCGCTACCTGCTGGACCTGTCCCGCGACCTCAAGCGCGCCAAATACACCGGCACCGAGCAACAGCACCTGAAGGGTAACAACATTGCCCTGATCTTCGAGAAAACCTCTACCCGTACCCGCTGCGCCTTCGAAGTCGCCGCCTATGACCAAGGCGCCAACGTCACCTACATCGACCCTAACTCTTCGCAGATCGGTCACAAGGAGAGCATGAAGGACACCGCCCGCGTACTCGGGCGCATGTACGACGCCATCGAGTACCGTGGCTTCAAGCAGGAAATCGTCGAAGAGCTGGCCAAGTTTGCCGGCGTGCCAGTATTCAACGGCCTGACCGACGAATACCACCCCACCCAGATGATCGCCGACGTGCTGACCATGCGTGAAAACAGCGACAAGCCGCTGCACGACATCAGCTACGCCTACCTGGGCGATGCCCGCAACAACATGGGCAACTCGCTGCTGCTGATCGGTGCCAAGCTGGGCATGGACGTGCGCATTGCCGCGCCCAAGGCGCTGTGGCCGCATGACGACCTGGTCGAGCGTTGCCACAAGTACGCCGAGGAAAGCGGCGCCCGCATTACCCTCACCGAAGACCCAGTTGCCGCGGTCAAGGGCGTGGACTTCGTGCACACCGACGTGTGGGTATCGATGGGCGAGCCGATCGAAGCCTGGGGTGAGCGTATCAAGCAGCTCAAGCCTTACCAGGTGAATGCGCAGTTGATGAAAGCCACTGGCAACCCGCGGACCAAGTTCATGCACTGCCTGCCGGCGTTCCACAACTCTGAAACCAAGGTGGGCAAGCAGATTGCCGAACAGTACCCAGACCTGGCCAATGGCATCGAAGTGACCGATGACGTGTTCGAGTCGCCGGCCTGCATCGCCTTCGAGCAGGCGGAAAACCGCATGCACACGATCAAGGCGATCCTGGTGTCGACCCTGGCCGACCTCTGAACCTCAGTAGCTGCAAGCTACAAGCTGCAAGCTACAAGAGAAGCGGCGCACTCCGATCCGCCTCTGATTGAAGCTTGAGGCTTGCAGCTTGCAACTAACTACACAAGGACATTCCCCATGCGTATCGTTGTTGCATTGGGCGGCAACGCCCTGCTGCGCCGCGGCGAGCCAATGACCGCTGACAACCAGCGCGCCAATATCCGCACCGCCACCGAACAGATCGCCAAGATCCACCCTGGCAACGAGCTGGTCATCGCCCACGGCAACGGCCCGCAAGTCGGCCTGTTATCTCTGCAGGGCCTGTCCTACAAGCCCGACGAGGCCTACCCGCTGGATGTGCTGGGTGCCGAGACCGAGGGCATGATCGGCTACATGATCGAACAGGAACTGGGCAACCTGCTGGCCTTCGAAGTGCCGTTCGCCACCTTGCTGACGCAAGTGGAAGTGGACGCCAACGACCCCGCCTTCCAGGACCCGACCAAATTCATCGGCCCGGTCTACGCCAAGGAAGAGGCCGAGCGCCTGGCCAAGGAAAAAGGCTGGGTGGTCAAGCCCGACGGCGACAAATACCGCCGCGTGGTGGCCAGCCCGAAACCCAAGCGCATCTTTGAAATCCGCCCGATCAAGTGGCTGCTGGAAAAGAACAGCATCGTGATTTGCGCCGGCGGCGGTGGCATCCCCACCATGTACGACGAAAACCGCAAGCTCAAAGGCATCGAGGCGGTGATCGACAAGGACCTGTGCTCGGCCTTGCTGGCAGAGCAGCTGGATGCCGACCTTCTGATAATCGCCACCGACGTCGATGCAGCCTACATTGACTGGGGCAAACCCACGCAGAAAGCCATCGCCCAGGCACACCCCGACGAACTCGAACGCCTCGGTTTTGCCGCCGGTTCCATGGGGCCGAAGGTGCAGGCCGCGTGCGACTTTGCCCGCAACACCGGCAAAGTGGCGGTGATCAGTTCGCTGGAAAACATCGAAGACATCGTCAAAGGCACCGCCGGCACACGGGTTTCCACCGCCAAGCCGGGGATCAGCTACCGTTGAATGCAGTGGGCGGGCCTACGGTGCCCGCCATTTTCGACCTTCCAAAGGAGCTTGCCATGGCCCAGTACCACCCTGGTCATGTACACATCGAGCGCACCGCGCTGAACAAGAACGACCACAGCTATGACCTGAACATCGAATACGAGGCCGCGTCGGATCCCAGGGAAGGCAGAGGCATCCAGTTCACCATGCATGGCAGCATCGAGGGCAAGCCGGTAGAAGAAAAGTTCTTCCTGGCCAAGGACCAAGTGTTACCCAGCTTCCTCATGCTGCTGACCCGCAAGGCCCAGTCGTACCTGACGCCGCCGAAGAAATTCGAAAACCTGAGTTCGCCGCACAAGCTGTATGACTATATGTTCGCGGACATTCGCGCAAAACTCGATGTGAAGTCGGGCGACCCGATCAAGCCTGAGCATCTGGAGTAGTTACAGGATTCTGGGGCTGCTTTGCGCCGCACAAGGGCCGCAAAGCAGCCCCAGCAATGTTGAGGCATACTAGCGCCCTCTCCCAGCCACAACCTCACCTCCCCATGCGCATCCACGTCAGCTTCATCGACCGCGTCGGCATCACCCAGGAAGTCCTCGCCCTGCTCGGTGCCCGCAACCTCAACCTGGACGCCGTGGAGATGGTCCCGCCGAACGTCTACATCGATGCCCCCACCCTTAGCCCCGCCGTGCTCGAAGAACTGCACGACGCACTGTTCGAGGTCCACGGCGTGCAATCGGTGGATGTGGTCGACATTCTTCCTGGCCAACGTCGTCACCTGCAGCTCGATGCCCTGCTGGCGGCGATGAGCGACCCGGTGCTGGCCGTGGACAGTGCCGGTACGGTGCTGCTGGCCAACCCGGCACTGATCGCGCTGTGCGGTCGCGAATCTGCTGGGCGCTCGGTGGGTGAACTGTTCGGCGACGCGGCGCTGCTGCAAGCCCTGCTGGACAACAACTTCCATTTACCCATGCGCGAGATGCAGCTTAACGGCCAAAGCCTGCTGCTGGACGCCATGCCGATCACCAACGCCGGTGGCCTGTTGACGCTGTACCCACCCAAGCGCATGGGCGAACGCCTGTCGGCCCTGCACCACGACCACGCCGAAGGCTTCGATGCCTTGCTCGGCGAGTCGCCGGCCATCCGCACCCTCAAAGCCCGGGCCCTGCGCGTGGCGGCGCTCGATGCACCGTTGTTGGTGCATGGCGAAACCGGCACCGGGAAAGAACTGGTAGCCCGCGCCTGCCACGCCATCAGCAGCCGCCACGCGGCGCCATTCCTGGCCCTGAACTGCGCCGCGCTGCCCGAGAGCCTGGCCGAGAGCGAACTGTTCGGTTACGCCCCGGGCGCCTTTACCGGCGCGCAACGGGGTGGCAAGCCCGGGCTGATGGAACTGGCCAACCAGGGCACGGTGTTCCTCGATGAAATCGGTGAAATGTCGCCGTACTTGCAGGCCAAGCTGCTGCGTTTTCTCAGCGATGGCAGCTTCCGCCGGGTGGGTGGCGACCGCGAAGTGAAAGTGGATGTACGCATCATCAGCGCCACCCACCGTGACCTGGAGCGTATGGTCGCCGACGGCAGCTTCCGCGAGGACCTGTTCTACCGGCTCAACGTACTCAACCTGCAGGTGCCGCCACTGCGCGATCGTGGCCAGGACATCCTGATGCTCGCGCATTACTTCATGCAGCAGGCCTGCACGCAGATCCAGCGCCCGTCTTGCCGGCTAACCCCCGCCACCCATTCGGCACTGCTGGCCAACCCCTGGCCGGGTAATGTGCGCCAATTGCAGAACGTGATTTTCCGCGCGGCGGCCATCTGCGAGGGCAACTTGGTGGATATCGGTGACCTGGACATCGCCGGCACTTCGGTAGCCCGAGGCCAGGATGGCGAAGTCGCGAGCCTGGAGCAGGCGGTGGGTGACTTCGAGCGGGAACTGCTGCAACGCTTGTATGCCAGTTACCCGTCGACCCGGCAACTGGCGGGACGTTTGCAAACATCACACACCGCGATTGCACAACGTTTGCGCAAGTACGGCATTCCGGGCAAAAGCTAAACCTTTACGCCGCCAGGTTTCAGAATAACCCTACGGGCCTGGCCAATACTTCATCGAGCACTGCTGCGAAAATGGCGTTCATCCCTGTTGCTGGAAAGAACGCCTCTTATGCTGGAACTCGATTTCTACGGCACGCTGGTCGCCGCTTCTCTCGTCCTGTTATTAGGGCATGGCCTGGTGACGCGTGTCGCCCTCCTGCGAACTTACAATATTCCCGAACCGGTTGCCGGCGGGCTGGTCGTTGCGCTCGTTTTACTAGGGCTGCGAAGTGTCGAGCTGAAAGTACAGTTCGATACCTCCCTCCAAGCTCCGTTGATGCTGGCCTTCTTCGCCACCATCGGGCTGAACGCGGACTTCGCCAGCTTGAAAAAAGGCGGACGTGTGGTCGGCATTTTCCTGCTCACGGTAACCGGGCTGCTGCTGGTACAGAATGCCATGGGTATCGGCCTGGCCACGGCGTTGGGGCTAGACCCACTGATGGGGCTGCTGACCGGCTCGATCACGCTGTCCGGCGGCCATGGGACCGGCGCCGCTTGGGGCACCACTTTCAGCGAAAAATATGGCCTGGCTTCGGCCTCGGAACTGGCCCTGGCATCCGCCACCTTCGGCTTGGTGCTGGGTGGCCTGATCGGCGGCCCGGTCGCCCGCCTGCTGATCAAGCGCGTACACACGCCGGGTGTCGAACCGACGATGGCGCACCTGCCCAAAGGGTTTGAGGTACCCGGGAAGGAGCGCTTGATCACCCCCTTGTCGTTTATCGAAACCTTGGCGCTGATCGCGGTGAGCCTGCTCGGTGGCACGCTGTTGAACGGCCAACTTCTCGGCACCGCGTTCGAGCTACCGACCTTCGTCTGCGTCTTGTTTGTCGGGGTGTTGTTGCGTAACGGGCTTTCAGCGTTGGGGCTTTATCAAGTATTCGAGCGCGAAGTTTCGGTGCTCGGCAATGTCAGCTTGTCGCTGTTCCTGGCCATTGCGCTGATGTCGCTGAAGTTGTGGGACCTGGCCGCGCTGGCCCTGCCCTTCCTGATTATTCTGGCGGCGCAAACGTTGCTCATGGCACTGTTCGCGGTATTCGTCACCTTTCGGGTCATGGGCAGTAACTACGACGCCGCGGTACTGGCAGCCGGGCATTGCGGGTTCGGCTTGGGCGCTACGCCAACCGCCATTGCCAACATGCAGGCCGTGACGCATCGCTTCGGCCCTTCGCAATTAGCGTTTCTGGTAGTGCCGATGGTGGGAGCGTTCTTTATCGACATCATCAATGTCGTGGTGATCAAGCTGTACTTGGCGCTGCCATTTTTTGCAGCCTGAACCTTGGGCAGCGCTGACGCAGGCTATGGCGTCGAGGATTACTCAGCGTCAGGAAGGCGAGGAATAGTCTGGCCGTTGGCTATGGCACTGGCTTCAAGCTTTGCACGCTCTGAATCCAGAAAACCATAGGTGGCTTGCAGCGTGGCGATCTTCGCTTTAATTTCGGCCATCTTGCTGGCGACCAAGAATGCGCCTTGCGCGCAATCGATCGTATTACCCCGCTTGGCCGCAAGGATGTCGCCGATTTCCGCGAGTGTAAAACCTACGCCCTGGGCACTTTGAATAAAGGCCAAGTCAACTACCGTCTGATCGCTATAGCTGCGGTAGTTGTTGGCTTGGCGCTGGGCCGCGATAAGCCCGAGCTGCTCGTAATAACGCAGTGCATGGCGGCCGACCCCACTCCGGCGCTCCAATTCTCCAATGTTCACGGTAAAAACTCCTTGACTGTAGAGCTGGCTCTATACCTTAGCCTGCGTCAATCATCCAAACAAGGAGTCAGACATGAGCGTGGAATGCTTGGTTACCGGCGGCAGTGGCTTTGTGGGGCAACATTTACTGGCCCGTCTAACGGCGACGGGGCACAAGACCTGGGTGTTAATGCGCAGCCCGGAAAACCTTGAGCAGCTCAAAGAACAGGTAAGCCAACTGGGCGGTAACCCTGCGTATATCCATGCCGTTGAGGGAGATATCAGCAGGGAGGGCCTTGGCCTCAGCGAAGCAGACCAGCAACGCGTGGCTTCGGCCGCCGTGGTCTTTCACCTCGCGGCACAGTTCTCCTGGGGGCTGACCATGGAGCGCGCCCGCGCAGTCAATGTACAAGGGGCGCTGAGAGTCGCCAGGCTTGCGGCGAGCCAGCGCAGCCGCTTGCTGATGGTGGGCGGCTATATGCTGCAAAACCTTACCCACCTGGCGAGTATCGGAGTTGATCATGAGCACCCGGAAAACACCAATTGGCCCGCCGTGTATGAGCGTGTAGGTGGCTACGAAGGCAGCAAGCTGGAGTCCCATTTTGCAGTCATCCGCTATATGCAGGAAGTGGCTGCGGATTACGCCATCGTTCATCCTGCTACGGTGTGTGGCCATAGCGAAAGTGGGCACATTCTCGAAGGGCAACCTTTGGCCGAACTTATTCGAAATCTGGCGCTGGGCCGTTTCAAGGCTATCCCTGGCTCCCCCAGCCATTGGTTGCCAATGGTCAGCGTCGATTACCTGGTGACGATGATAACCTGCGTGGCGTTCGACCCCTCAATGGCCAACCGGCAGGTGCTGGCGCTCTATGAGCAGACACCGAACTTACAAGGTGTGCTCAAGCAGTTGGCAGCAACGCTGAAAGTAAAGGCGCCCCGCCGTCATGTCGCGATAGGCGTGCTCAGGTGGCTATTGAAAATTCCCGGGTTGGCAGCCCGACTGGCGATCAGCGCCGAGACATTGAATTTTATTCAGACGCAGCGTTTCGACATGAGTAACAGCAAGCAACTGGAACAGAAGTATCAACTCACCCACCCCGACATGGCACGAACTTTGGAAAAGACGGTGCACTGGGTCAAAGGCTACTTACCCAATTGAAGCAACTCGGGGGCGACCCACTATTGTAATTTATGGGACACCCCAACAGTTCAGGTGCTATATTTTTACACCGTGATCAGAGAGTTAATTTTTGACCGTTCGGTTAGTTAAGAGGGTGTCAAAGCCTAGCGTCAGGATCGCGACTTTTGTTCCTGACCACAGACAAGAACAAGCCGCAAGAGAAACCGGAATCTCAGTCAGGTATTGACGTGAAGCGTGACATCTATCTCGTTGTTCTACTGCTATTGATCATCGGTTGTTCTCTCGCGTCGTTAACGCTGTGGAAGGTCATGGCCTCTCGCGAGCGCGCCCTGGAAGATGTCAACACCCATGGCCTGAACCTGACCCAGGCCCTGTCCACCTATTCGGAAGGTATTGTCCGTCAAAGCTCACTGCTGTTGCTCGGCCTGGTCGAACGCCTGGAAACCGAGGGTGCCGGGCCTGCACAAATCGAACGGCTAAGTCAGTTGGTCAAGCGTCAGCACCCCTTGATGTTGCAGATGAGCGGCATCACCATCTACGCGAAAGATGGGCGCTGGCTAATGTCGTCTAACCGCCCGACACCGGTAGGCGCCAACAGCAGCGACCGGGCCTTTTTCATCCACCACCGCGATGACCCGTCCCGCGAGCCCTTTATCGGCCTGCCCATCCGTAGCCGCGCCACCCATCAATGGGTAATCACCATCAGCCGGCGCTTCAACGATGACCGCGGCGAGTTCGCCGGCGTGGTTGCCGTGACCCTTGGCGTGGAGAACTTCTTGCAGCTTTTCGGCAAGCTGGACGTCGGCCATGACGGCGCCATCGGGCTGTCATTTAGCGACGGTTCGATGCTGGTGCGCTATCCGTTCCGGGAACAGGACATGGGGCGCAATTTTTCGAAGTCGCCGATCTTCGCCAAGTACCTGGTCGACCAATCGGTGGGCACTGCGTCGTTCACCTCCAGCCTGGACGGCGTGGAGCGCCTGTATGCATTTCGCAAGAGTGACAAGCTCCCCTTGGTGACAACCGTAGCGCTGGGCAAGCATGAGGCACTCGCAGCCTGGCGGTTCGAGGCACTGTTGTCTTCGTTGGTGGTGTCTGCGCTGCTCGCCCTGACAGGTGCCATTGGCTGGCTGCTGATTCGTGCCATGAGCCGGCGGGACGCGATCGAAAGCGAGCTTCGACTGACCCAACAGCAGTTGCTGGACAGCAACCAGCAGCTCGAACGCCAAGCGATGCACGATTCGCTGACGGGGCTTGCCAACCGGCGCTGCTTTGACGAGACGCTGGCCCAGGAGATCCGCAGGGCCCATCGCAATAGCACGGCGCTGGCGTTGCTGATGATCGACATCGACCATTTCAAAAGCTTCAACGACACCTACGGGCATCCGGCTGGGGACGCCTGCCTACAGCAGATGGCAGTTCTGCTTTCTGCCTGCATCCGCCGCCCTCACGACCTGCTCGCCCGCTACGGGGGGGAAGAACTGGCGGTGATCCTGCCCGATACCGACAACGACGGAGCGGCCGTCGTCGCCAGGTTGATGCTCGAGCGTTTGGCCTTGGAATCTATCCCCCACAAAGGCAGCCCTTTTGGGCACATGACCGTCAGTATCGGCATCGCTTGCGCCGATGGAACGGACCTCGACAGCTCGGCATCGCTACTTGAACGCGCCGACCAAGCGCTCTATATCGCCAAGCAAACGGGCCGCAATCGCCTGCATGCCGAACGAGAGAAGGTATAGCAGCAAACGTGCCGGTGTTAATCCAAACACAAACCTAGGCCGCTGCTGCCCAAAGACCAATGACAAGGAATGTAATAATGCAATCTCACTTCGGCAAAGGCGTCCTCTTTGCACTCTGCGCCGCTGCACTGAATGCGACAATTGGCGTACTCAGCAAGGTGTTAATGAGCAGTGGCTTCAGCTCCAGCAGTATCGCCTTGATAAAAACCGTACTTGGCTGCCTATTACTGTCCGGCTTGCTGCTGTTTCTCAAGCGGCCCGAGCATACGGCTAAGTGGCTCCCGGCAGCGGTTTGTGCCTTTCTCGGCATTTTCGTGTTGTTCCACTTTGAAACCGCTGCCTATAGCCATTACGCCGCGGCCGGGGTGGTGGTGATTTTGATGGCTAGCGCATCCATTTCTTCGATATTACTGGGCCGGCTAGTCCTGAAGGACCCAATCACCGCCAACGCAACGGTAGGCGCCGGCTTGACCATAGCCGGTATTGCAGTGATTTTTGGCGCCGACCTGGGCCAAGGCTTCACCCTGCAAGGCGCAGTGCTCGCAGCAATTGGGGGCTGCGGTTATGGCGCATTTTCAGTTGCGATGAAGCGTATGGGCGTTTCTGGGGGCCTGCACTTCACGCGGCAACTCTTGTTTTTCGGCAGTCTTTACCTGCTGATGCCAGCGGCGACCGATGGGTTCATCGTGGGGGAGTTGTCGCTGGTGGCGGCCCTGGCATTGTTGGCGCTGGCTGCGTTGCCGACCATTCTCGGTTTCTTCTGTACCACCAAAGCCATCGAATATTTAAAGCCGTCCCAAGTTCAAGCATTGGAACTGACTGAACCGCTGTTTGCCGCACTGTTGGCGTTCGTCATCCTCAATGAGGTACCGCGCGACACGTTGTACGTAGGGGCTGGGTTGATTCTCGCGGGGTTGGGTTTTTCCAACGAGCTGATCCGTCTAGGCAAAAAAGCGCCACAGCCATCCGGCGTGTAATGGGTATTTACCGTAGGCACTCGGGAGCCCAGCGTAAGCGCCGGGCCAACCCAAGGTACTTCTATCGCTCACTTGGCATCTGTTCACCAGCACGCTGGCGATAGACCGCCGCACTCCAATACTGGCTGCCATTACGCGCTTGCCGCGTCCATCCGTCTGCCGTTAATTGCTTGGCAATCATTCGATTCATAACACCGTGACCCACCAGTAAAACGGGCCCTTCGCTGGCAAGGGATTGCAATCGCTGCGCGGCCATGCGGGCGCGCACCCTCGCCGTATCAACCGATTCGACATGGCGTGAGTAACCGCACAACCATAACACCCGCAGAATAAAGGCCCAGGTAAACGGCGATAGCCGCGGCAGTTTCCAGCGGGCATAAGGCAACTGCGCTTCACAGAACAGCGCGTCGACAAGTGTCGGCTGCAAACCGAGCGCTTGCAGGGAGCTCAGCGCACGGGGGGCACTGCTAGAGACAATCACCGTGGCGGTGGCGGCGAGTTGCAGGCTGGCATCCGGGACGGGCTGTTTGGTAATTTCAGATTGGTCGTACTGTTCGATCCACTTTTTCATATCCAGCGCCGACATCTTGTCGGTTGCGCCCAGCTCTGGCTGGCCGTGACGCATCAAAATTATTTCCCTACTCACAGTACCTTTACGTCCTTGGCTTGGTTGGCAATGAATGCACATAAGTGCCGCCGCGGAACGCGGCCCAGCGTGGTTTAAAACCAGCCGTGATCACGGTACCACGCCACGGTATCGGCGATTGTCAGCTCTAGCGCTCGGAAGCTCAGGCCAAGCTCCTGTTCACTCTTGCTATGGTTGAAGCGGGTACGGTCCCGCTCTCTCACCAAGAGCCGCACCGTGGCCATACTCAGCAAAATGGGCTGGCGGGTCAGCCGCGCGTACACCTCCTGCACAGCCGCCAAGCTGTACAGCAGGGTGAGCGGTAGCCGCCGGACGGGGGGGCGAACACCCGCTATACGCCCTAGCACAGGCACCAACTCGGGCATGGTGATATGCCGGCCCGCCGCTAGATAGCGCTCGCCTCGTCGCCCGTGCTTGGCCGCGGCAATTTGTGCCAGCGCCACATCGCGGGCATCGACAAGCGAGAAGCTACCTGGGATCAAGCCGGGCAACTTGCCGTGCACAACGTCGTTGACCAACTGCCCCGAGGAGGTCGGCCCCATGTCGGCAGGCCCCCACATCCAGCCAGGCAGCACCATACAAGCATGCATCTCGGGGTAAGCCTTTAGAAACGATAGGACCGCACGGTCGGCGAGGATCTTGCTACGGTAGTAGTCATCCGCGTCGGCTTCGGCCCGCAGGCAGGATTCATCGATGGAGGTGCCCGGTGCGCCGTCGAGCACGGCAATGGATGAGGTATGAACAAAACGGCGTATGCCGGCGCGGTAGGCGTGGTCTAGTAGCCGCTGCGTACCCGCCACGTTAATCCGTTCGAGTTCTTTCCAGTGGCTGCCGCCCTTGTAGTTGTCACGGAAGTACGCCGCGGTGTGAAACACCGTATCGCAACCCTGCAGCGCCGCTGCGAACCCGCCGACATCGGCCATGTCCCCAACCACCAGTTCCACACCCGGCAGATCTTTGAACTGCTGTTCACCTTTAGCTCTTGAGCGGACCAGGCCTTTGACCGCGTAACCACCCGCGACCAATTCACGCACCAGGTTGTTGCCCAGCAAACCGGTTGCTCCGGTAACGAAAGCGCTGCGCATGGCTCAAGCCTCACCCTGTACGGCTAACGGCATCAACACGGCACTGTCGAAGAACGCCTCTTCACGGATGGCCAGCCCATTTTTGAAGGTGAAGTGGGCGGCGTAGTGCACGGTAATGCTCCGGCCATGGGCTGGAATCACCCGGGTTGGAAGCACCAAGGGCGCGGCGAAGGTGCCGGTGAGTACGGCCGTTAAAGCCAAACGATCGTCACAGACCATGAATGGGCTGAAGGTCACGTGAGCATCAGGGATCGCTTCGAACAGCGAATGCTCTCGTTTGCGCATCGCTTCGCGACCGCTTTGCGCGCCCATGCTATCGAGGTAGATGAAGTCTTCGCCAACCAACGCAAGCATCGCCTCCACATCACGGCGATTGAAGGCGTTTGAGGCGCGCTGCGCATAGTCGTAGGCGTTAGCAGTCATACAGTCCATTCCATTCGTTTCGAAGGCCTGCAGATATACCTGTGACAACTCGCCGGAAAAACAACGCCTACTGCATAATGGTTTTGCACATTCGCAGACCAGGGATGATAGGGCGCATGGCGTTGGAGGCAAATTGGGACGATCTTCGTCTGCTGCTGGCAGTTTCGCGGCGTGGAAGCTTTCTTCAAGCCGGCCAGTTGCTAGGTATTGCCGCATCCACGGTGTCCCGGCGCTTGACCCAACTTGAGGTCGCGCTAGGCGAACCGCTGGTTGAGCGGGGCGTTGAGGGCTGTTGGTTGACCTCGAGGGGCCAAGCCCTGGTGGAGGTTGCCTTGGCTGCAGAAGCTGGCTTAAGGCGTCAAACCGCTGCTGGGCTAGCCGAGGTGCCCACTGAGTTGGAAGGCACGGTGTTGGTCAGTACCGGGGAAGGGTTCTCGTCTTACGTGTTGGAGGCAGCAAGCCGCTTCACGGCATTGCACCCGCGTTGCTCGGTAGAGCTGGTGGTAACAGCCGACTTCCACAAAATCGTCCGCGGTGTGGCAGACATTGCCGTACGTACAGCCCACCTGGGTGAGCCGTCGCTGATTTATCGACCACTAGGCCGGCTTGCCTACGGCGTCTTTGCCAATGCGGTTTATTTGCAGCGATTTCCAGCGGTAACCGCAACGACTGCGCACACTATTGCCTTGTTACCGCCGCTGGACACATTGCCGCAAATGCGCGCGGCAAAAGCAGGTGGCCTAGGCCACGCGCAGTTCAGTGTGAACTCATTCGCCGCGCAACTGGAATCCGTCAGGCGAGGCATGGGTGTTGCCGTCCTGCCCCGGATACTGGCGAACGATCTGATCAGGCTGTTCCCGGACCTTCACCTACCCGATATGCAGGTTTATCTGGTGACCCGACCTCAAGCATTGAAGCAGGCCCATATCAGGTGCTTTTTTGCCATTTTGGAGCGGGTACTGTGCGAAGCACTGTCCTTGGAACATTGTCAGGTTTAGCCGGTTAGGCCACTGCCCTATCCAAATGGAGCGAATTCAATACGTCGTAATGAAAACAATACATACGACAGCGAGGGCGTACTGCAAGGGTTTGATCACCCAGTTCTTTTCAGAACCGTCGATTATGTATCGATTTCGTTCCACTTAACGCGACCGGCAATCTTGAAATTAGTATAACTATTTGTTTTTTATAGTTTTTTTAATGATGGCTAATTTATTGCTAGGAGGTTAGCAACCCCAAGAGCGCGGAGCCACCGCGCCCAACGCCCTGCTTCCCGAGGATTCCCCATGAGCGAGTTGCGTTTCACTGAAGATCACGAATGGCTGCGCGTCGAAGCCGATGGCAGCGTCACCGTGGGCATCACCGCCTACGCCCAGAACGCCCTTGGCGATGTGGTTTTCGTGCAACTGCCAGAGTTGCAGCCGTATGAGAAAGGCAGCGAAGCGTCCACCGTCGAATCGGTCAAGGCCGCCAGCGGCGTGTACATGCCCCTGACTGGCGAAGTGGTGCAGATCAACGACCAGCTTGAAGACAGCCCGGAACTGGTCAACGAAGACCCGATGGGCGAAGGCTGGTTCTTCCGCTTCATCCCTGCCGATGCCGGCGCCGTAGCTACCCTGCTCGATCAGGACGCCTACGACCGCTTGATCAAAGCCAACGACGACGCCTGAGGATCCCCGCCATGACCATCAACCTCGGCACCGCCAACGAATTCATCGCCCGTCACATCGGCCCACGCGCTGACGACGAGCAGGCCATGCTGGCCACCCTCGGCTTCGACTCGCTGGACGCCATGAGCGCCGCAGTCATCCCCGACAGCATCAAGGGCACCAGCGTACTCGGCGCGCACGACGGCCAGAGCGAAGCCGACGCACTTGCCGCACTCAAGGCCATCGCCGGCAAAAACCAGCTGTTCAAGAGCTACATCGGCCAGGGCTACTACAACACCCATACCCCGGCGCCGATCCTGCGCAACCTGCTGGAAAACCCGGCCTGGTACACCGCCTACACCCCGTACCAGCCAGAAATTTCCCAGGGCCGCCTGGAAGCGCTGCTGAACTTCCAGACCCTGATCAGCGACCTGACCGGCCTGCCGATCGCCAACGCCTCCCTGCTCGACGAAGCCACCGCCGCGGCCGAGGCCATGACCTTCTGCAAGCGCCTGTCGAAGAACAAGGCCAGCCACGCCTTCTTCGCCTCCGTGCACTGCCACCCGCAAACCCTCGACGTGCTGCGCACCCGTGCCGAGCCGCTGGGTATCGAGATCGTGGTTGGCGACGAGCGTGAACTGGGCGATGTCAGCGCCTTCTTCGGCGCCCTGCTGCAATACCCCGCCAGCAACGGTGAAGTGTTCGACTACCGCGACGTGGTGCAACGCTTCCACGCCGCCAATGCCCTGGTCGCCGTGGCCGCCGACCTGCTGGCCTTGACCCTGCTGACCCCGCCGGGCGAATTCGACGCCGACGTGGCCATCGGTAGCGCGCAGCGCTTCGGCGTGCCGCTGGGCTTCGGTGGCCCGCACGCGGCCTACTTCGCCACGCGTGATGCATTCAAGCGCGACATGCCGGGCCGCCTGGTCGGCGTGTCGATCGACCGCTTTGGCAAGACCGCTCTGCGTCTGGCCATGCAAACCCGCGAGCAACACATCCGCCGCGAAAAAGCCACCAGCAACATCTGCACCGCCCAGGTGCTGCTGGCCAACATCGCCAGCATGTTCGCCGTGTACCACGGCCCGGCCGGCCTCAAGCGCATTGCCGAGCGTACCCATGCGCTGACCGCGATCCTGGCCTCCGGCCTGAAGACGCTGGGCGTACACGTGGTGGGCGCCAGCGCCTTCGACACCCTGACCCTGGCCACCGGCAGCAGCACTGCCAGCCTGCATGAACAAGCGCGCACCCAGGGCATTAACCTGCGCCAGGTCGACGCCACCCACCTGGGCCTGTCGCTGGACGAAACCAGCAGCCAGGCTGACGTCGAGTGCCTGTGGCAGCTGTTCGCGGGCGACCAGGCCCAACCTGACTTCGCTACCCTGGCCGCCAGCAGCGGCTCGCTGCTGCCTACCGCCCTGCTGCGCCAGTCGGCCATCCTCGAACACCCGGTATTCAACCGCTACCACAGCGAAACCGAGCTGATGCGTTACCTGCGCCGCCTGGCCGACAAGGACCTGGCGCTGGACCGCAGCATGATCCCGCTGGGCTCGTGCACCATGAAGCTGAACGCCGCCAGCGAAATGATCCCGGTCACCTGGGCCGAGTTCGGCAACCTGCACCCGTTTGCCCCGGCTGAACAAAGCCAGGGCTACCTGCAGATGACTACCGAGCTGGAAGCCATGCTGTGCGCCGCCACCGGCTACGACGCCGTGTCGCTGCAGCCCAACGCGGGTTCGCAGGGCGAGTACGCCGGCCTGTTGGCCATCCGCGCCTACCACCGCAGCCGTGGCGAAGGCCACCGCGACATCTGCCTGATCCCGTCGTCGGCCCACGGCACCAACCCTGCAACCGCGCACATGGCCGGCATGCGCGTGGTGGTCACCGCCTGTGACGACCGCGGCAACGTCGATGTCGAGGACCTGCGCGCCAAGGCCATCGAGCACCGCGAGCGCCTGGCCGCGATCATGATCACCTACCCGTCGACCCACGGTGTGTTCGAGGAAGCGATCGGCGAAATCTGCGCGATCATCCACGACAACGGTGGCCAGGTGTACATCGACGGCGCCAACATGAACGCCATGGTCGGCCTGTGCGCCCCGGGCAAGTTCGGCGGCGACGTGTCCCACCTGAACCTGCACAAGACCTTCTGCATCCCACACGGCGGTGGCGGCCCGGGCGTCGGCCCAATCGGCGTCAAGTCGCACCTGGCAGCGTTCCTGCCAGGCCATGCGCAACTGGAAAACACCGCGGGTGCGGTGTGCGCCGCACCGTTCGGCAGCGCCAGCATCCTGCCGATCACCTGGATGTACATTCGCATGATGGGCGGTGCCGGCCTCAAGCGTGCCTCGCAGATGGCAATCCTCAACGCCAACTACATCGCCCGCCGCCTGGAAGAGCACTATCCTGTTCTGTATACCGGCGGCAATGGCCTGGTAGCCCACGAGTGCATCCTCGACCTGCGTCCGCTGAAGGACACCAGCGGCATCAGCGTCGACGACGTGGCCAAGCGCTTGATCGACTTCGGCTTCCACGCCCCGACCATGTCCTTCCCGGTGGCCGGCACGCTGATGATCGAACCGACCGAAAGCGAGTCCAAGGAAGAACTGGACCGCTTCTGCGACGCGATGATCCAGATTCGCGAAGAAATCCGCGCGGTCGAGAACGGTAGCTTGGACAAAGACGACAACCCGCTTAAAAACGCCCCGCACACGGCGGCCGAGCTGGTTGGCGAATGGGCCCATGGTTACAGCCGCGAGCAGGCGGTATACCCGCTGCCGAGCCTGGTGGAAGGCAAGTACTGGCCGCCGGTCGGCCGCGTCGACAACGTGTTCGGCGACCGCAACCTGGTGTGCGCCTGCCCGTCGATCGAGAGCTATCAGGAGGCCTGATAGCCGCTGCCCCGCCACCTACCCTTGGGTGGCGGGCTCTGTGGGGGCGGGTTTACCCGCGAATGCGGCAGTGGCTTCACCGACGTATTCGCGGGTAAACCCGCTCCTACAGGGTTCACCGTCCGCCCCATAAACTTGGCAGGAGGTCATCATGTCTTTGAGCGTCTTCGACCTGTTCAAGATCGGCATCGGCCCCTCCAGCTCCCACACGGTCGGCCCAATGCGCGCTGCCGCGCGTTTCGCCGAAGGGCTGCGCCGCGATGGCCTGCTTACCCAAACCGCCAGCGTCAAGGCCGAGCTGTATGGCTCGCTCGGCGCTACCGGCAAGGGCCACGGCAGCGACAAGGCCGTGCTGCTTGGCCTTGAAGGCGAACACCCCGACACCGTCGATACCGACGCCATCCCCGCCCGCCTGCAGGCCATCCGTGACAGCGGGCGCCTGGCTTTGCTCGGCGAGCACACCATCGCGTTCATCGAGAAGCAGCACTTGGCGATGATCCGCAAGCCGCTGGACTACCACCCCAACGGCATGATTTTCCGCGCCTTCGATGACGCCGGCCTGCAAATCCGCAGCCGCGAGTACTACTCGGTGGGGGGTGGTTTCGTGGTCGACGAAGAGGCCGCCGGCCACGACCGCATCGTCGAGGACAGCACGGTGCTGGTCTACCCGTTCAAGACCGCCAAGGAATTGCTCGGCCATTGCAGCGCACACAACCTGTCAGTCAGCCAGGTGATGTTGGCCAACGAGGCCGCTTGGCGCCCGGAAACGCAAACCCGCGCCGGGCTGCTGCGCATCTGGCAGGTGATGCAGGATTGCGTGCAAGCCGGCTGCCGGCACGAAGGCATTCTGCCCGGCGGGCTGAAGGTCAAACGCCGGGCACCAGCGCTGTACCGCCAGCTGAGCGGCCACCCCGAAGCCAGCCTGCGCGACGCCCTGTCGGTACTCGATTGGGTCAACCTCTACGCGCTGGCGGTGAACGAGGAAAACGCCAACGGCGGCCGCGTGGTCACTGCGCCTACCAACGGTGCGGCGGGCATCGTCCCGGCGGTGCTGCACTACTACATGCGCTTCGTCCCGGGTGCCAGCGAGGACGGGGTGGTGCGCTTTCTGCTCACCGCCGCGGCCATTGGCATTTTGTACAAGGAAAACGCCTCCATCTCCGGCGCCGAAGTGGGCTGCCAGGGCGAAGTCGGCGTGGCCTGTTCAATGGCCGCTGGGGCGCTCTGCGAAGTGATGGGCGGCAGTGTGCAACAGGTCGAAAACGCCGCCGAAATTGGCATGGAACACAACCTGGGCCTGACCTGCGACCCGATCGGCGGGTTGGTCCAGGTGCCTTGCATCGAGCGCAACGCCATGGGCTCGGTGAAAGCGATCAACGCGGTGCGCATGGCCTTGCGCGGCGACGGGCAGCACTACGTGTCGCTCGACAAGGTCATCCGCACCATGCGCCAGACCGGCGCCGACATGAAAAGCAAATACAAAGAGACCGCCCGTGGCGGCCTGGCCGTCAACATCATCGAATGTTGACCCGACAACAACAGCAAGGAGTCACCGATGTCCGAAACACTGCTCAAGACCCCACTGCACGCCCTGCACCTGGAACTGGGTGCGCGCATGGTGCCGTTCGCCGGCTACGACATGCCAGTGCAGTACCCGCTGGGCGTGCTCAAGGAACACTTGCACACCCGCGAGCAGGCCGGCCTGTTCGATGTCTCGCACATGGGCCAGATCATCCTGCGCGGCAGCGATGCCGCCAAGGCCCTGGAAAGCCTGGTGCCGGTGGATATCATCGACCTGCCGGTGGGCATGCAGCGCTATGCCATGTTCACCAATGAGCAAGGTGGCATCCTCGACGACTTGATGGTGGCCAACTTGGGTAACGACACCCTGTTCCTGGTGGTCAACGCCGCCTGCAAGGAGCAGGACCTGGCCCACCTGCAAGCGCACATTGGCAACCGTTGCGACGTGCAGCCACTGTTCGAGCAACGCGCCCTGCTCGCCCTGCAAGGCCCGGCGGCGGTCAAGGTACTGGAGCGCCTGGCCCCGGACGTGGCCGGCATGACCTTCATGCAGTTCCGCCCAGTGCAACTGCTGGGAGAAGACTGCTTCGTCAGCCGCTCGGGCTACACCGGGGAAGACGGCTACGAGATCTCGGTACCGGTCAATGCGGCCGATGCCCTGGCCCGCCGCCTGCTGGCCGAACCCGAAGTGCAGCCAATCGGCCTGGGCGCACGCGATTCGCTGCGCCTGGAAGCTGGCCTGTGCCTGTATGGCCACGACATGAACAGCGAAACCACCCCGGTCGAAGCCAGCCTGTTGTGGGCGATTTCCAAGGTGCGCCGTGCCGATGGCGCGCGTGCCGCCGGCTTCCCGGGCGCCGAAGCCATCTTCGCCCATCAACGCGATGGCGTGGCGCGCAAACGTGTGGGTTTGTTGCCGCAGGAACGTACGCCCGTGCGCGAAGGCGCGGATATTGTCGATGCTAACGATAAACGGGTAGGCAAAGTGTGCAGTGGCGGCTTTGGCCCGACACTCGGTGCACCTGTCGCAATGGGTTATATCGATAGTGAACATACTGCAATCGACACCCCACTGTTTGCTGTGGTGCGGGGCAAGAAGGTTGCCTTGAAAGTCAGCAAAATGCCTTTCGTGGCACAGCGTTACTACCGAGGCTGAAGCCGCTTTGTGAAGGTTGTGAGCAGGTTCGAAATATTCGTTTTCGAACCTACTCAATAACTTTTGAACATAGCGCCAGACCAGACGCCATGCCGTTTCCGACAAGTCTGTCGGCGGTTGGCAAACGGCTGATTTTCCATACGACCAAGGGCTTGTTTTTCGCTCAGGAGTTGGCGTAGAGTCACTGGACTGTGTTTGCATGGGTCGCAACAGTTCGTGACCTGGGCCAGTAGCCGAGATTTGCTACAACCCGTTCGACGTCTCTTACTTCCTGCAACCCAGCCCAGTAATCTTTTGCTAACTAATTAATGCAAAAGAAACTGTCATCAAAATTCAAGCTTCATAGGAAATAAGACAATGGCTGAGCGTCAGAACGGTACCGTCAAGTGGTTCAATGACGAAAAAGGTTACGGTTTCATCACCCCAGAAAGCGGTGCTGATCTGTTCGTGCACTTCCGCGCTATTGAAGGCAACGGCTTCAAGAGCCTGAAAGAAGGCCAGAAGGTCACCTTCGAAGCCGTTCAGGGCCAGAAAGGCCTGCAGGCTGACAAAGTCCAGGTCCTCGGCTAAGCCGAACCCGACTTCGAAGAAAAGCCCCTGCCAAGTGCAGGGGCTTTTTTTTGCCCGTAGAATAGCGGCTTCGTCTTTTGGAGTCGTCCTGCATGTCCAAGCCTTCGCTCACACCCCAGGGTGACTTTCCGCCAGCCGGCCTGGGCCGGCGCCTGGCGGCGATGTTCTATGACTTTTTGCTGTGCACGGCGCTGCTGATCGTGACTGCTGGCGCTTACAAGCTGATTCAGATGGCGATCATCGGCGAAGCCCGTATGCGTGAGCTGACCGAGGCCGGCGCCCTGGATGGCGACCCGCTGCTGTCGACGGTGCTGCTGTTTGCCTTGTTCGGCTTCTTTGCCAAGTTCTGGACCCATGGCGGGCAGACTCTGGGTATGCAGGTGTGGGGGGTGCGGGTGCAGAACGCCGATGGCTCGGCCATCAGCCTGTGGCAGGCGCTGTTGCGCTTTGTGGTGTCGATTGCTTCGTGGCTGTGCCTGGGGCTGGGCTTTTTCTGGGTGCTGGTCGACAAGCGCAAGCGCGGTTGGCATGACATCTATTCCGAGAGCCAGCTGGTGCGGGTGCCGAAGCAGAAGAAATGAATTGAGTGTTGTGTTGCCTCTTCGCGGGTAAACCCGCTCCTAAACGGATCGTGCGGCTCTTGAAACTTGCGCTGTACCTGTAGGAGCGGGTTTACCCGCGAAGAGGCCGGGGCAGGTAAAGCCCATGAAAAAGCCGACCCTGGGGTCGGCTTTTTTGGGCAGCTCAGGCTATCAACCCGCCCGGCGCAACAACCACACACCCGCCAGCGCACAAATGCCCGCCGGGATCACCACCGCCAGCAGCGGCGGGAAACCGAACACTTGGCTCGACGGCCCCAGCAGGTCCTGGCCGATGCGGAACACGAAGCCCACCAGCACACCGGTGAACACGCGCTGGCCGAGGGTCACCGAGCGCAGTGGGCCGAAGATGAACGAAATCGCCATCAGTACCAGCGCCGCGGTCACCATCGGCTGCAACACCTTGGTCCAGAACGCCAGCCAGTAACGGGCGTTGTTCAGGCCCTGATCGGACAGGTAGTGGATGTAATCCCACAGCCCGGTGATGGAGAGCGACTCCGGCGCCAGGATCACGGTATTGAGCAGTTGCGGCGTGAGCGAAACGTCCCAGCGCTCTTCCGGCGTCGTGACCACTTCGGTGTGGTCGCCCCGGAAGAAGGTGGTGCGAACATCGCTCAGTTGCCAGTGATCGTCGTTGTACTGCGCACGGCGGGCGAAACTGGAGGTGACGATCTTGCGCTCGCTGTCGAAACGGTAACGGGTCACCCCCAACAGCAAGCCATTGGGCTGCACGGCGTTGATGTGCACGAATTCTTCGCCCTGGCGGTGCCACATGCCGCGCTTGGAGCTCTGCGCCTCGCCACCACCCTGGGCCAGGGAACGGTCGGCCTGGGCCTTGTTCTCGGTTACCGGGGCGACGTACTCGCCAATCAGGACGCCGACCAGCATCAACACCAGCATCGGCTTCATCACCGCCCAGACGATACGGCCGATGGACACCCCGGCGGCGCGCATGATGGTCAGTTCGCTGCTGCTGGCCAGGCTGCCCAGGCCGATCAGGCAGCCAATCAGCGCGGCCATCGGCAGCATTTCGTACAGGCGCCGTGGGGCGGTCAGCAGGACAAAGTTGCCCGCCTCCATCACCGTGTAGGTATCACTCAGGTCGCTCATCTCATCGATGAAGGCGAACAGAGAGGCCAAGCCGAGGATGATCCCCAGCACGGCCAGAATGGCCAGCAGCACGCTCTGGCCGATATAGCGGTCGAGCTTAGCCATGGGCCACCTCCGCACGGCGGGCGGCCAGCTTCAGACGCAGCGGCTCCCAGTACATCAGCCCCAGGCCGATCAACAGGAACAGGCCATGCACCCACCACATGCCCAAGGCGATCGGCAATTTGCCCTTCTCGAGGGCGCCGCGTACGGAAATCAGCATTGTCAGGTAAGCCATGTACAAAAGAATTGCCGGCAGCAGCTTGAGGAAGCGGCCCTGGCGCGGGTTGACCCGGGATAACGGCACCGCCAGCAGGGTCACGACGAACACCAGAATGGGCAACGACAGCCGCCATTGCAGCTCGGCGCGCTCACGCAAGCCCTCCTGGCCGAACAGTTGCGAGGTAGGGATGGCTTCGCGCTCGGTCACTTCTTCACTGACTTCCGGCTTGGGCAACAGCACGCCATAAGTGTCGTACTTGATCGCCCGGTAGTCGGCCTGGCCAGGGTTGCCGTCGTAGCGGTAGCCGTTCTCCAGGACCAGGTAGCGGTTACCGTCCGCCTGGATTTCCTGGTGGCCTTTTTCGGCAACCAGCACCGAGGGGGCGCGGTCTTTGGTCTTGTCCTGGTTGAAGCGCTTCTCGGAAATGAACACCCCGCCCAGGTTGACGCGATCGTCCGACAACTGCTCGGTATAGGTCACCCGCGAACCGTCGCGCAGGGTCTGGAAGCGCCCGGGCACCAGGGTATCGAACTCGGTCAGGGCGTCCTGTTGGCTGATGATCTGCTGCACCTGGGCTACGCCCAGCGGCGCCAGGCTCAGGCTCAGCCAGGCCACCAGCACGGCCACCAGGCCAGCCGGAGCCATGGTCAGGCCCAGCAGGCGCTGCTGGCTCATGCCAGTGGCCGACAGCACGGTCATCTCGCTTTCCAGGTACAGCCGCCCGTACGCCAGGAGAATACCGAGGAACAGCCCCAGCGGCAGGATCAGCTGCAGGAAGCCCGGCATGCGGAAGCCCATGATCAGGAACAGCACGCTCGGGTCGAGCACGCCTTGGGCGGCCTGGGCCAGGTATTTGATGAAACGCCCGCTCATGATGATCACCAGCAGCACTGCGCTGACGGCGCTCAAGGTCACCAGGACCTCGCGGGACAGATAACGAAAGACGATCAAACCAGACACTCCTGGGTTGTCAGGGCGGACTGCCATTCAATGGCGCCAAACAATGACTTAGTACATCCAAGACCAATGCCGGTTCGCCAAAGGCGAACCTCCATGTAAAGTGCGCGCATTATCCTGTGATTGGTCGCCCCTGTCACTTGGCCGCGCATGAAGGCGCATATCGGGGTTGTCAGCGCGCTTGCCGCAGGCTCAAACTGGCAGCTTTTCCACTGGTGCGCGACGACGCGGCCAGGCCCGTCCAGAGCGCTGGAGCACACAGCGCCATACGTATCGATCATTCGGGGACCCTGACATGGAACTGGTTGTAAAAAGCGTAGCTGCTGCATCTGTAAAAACTGCCACCCTGGTTATTGCGGTAGCGGAAAACCGCAAGCTTGGCGCCGTCGCCAAGGCCGTCGACGAGGCCAGCGAGGGCGCCATCAGCGCCGTACTCAAGCGTGGCGACCTGGCCGGCAAGCCGGGCCAGACCCTGCTACTGCAGAACCTGCCGGGCCTGAAAGCCGAGCGCGTGCTGCTGGTGGGTAGCGGCAAGGACGAAGCTCTGGGCGAGCGCGCCTGGCGCAAACTGGTCACCAGCGTTGCCGGCGTGCTCAAGGGGCTGAACGGCGCTGATGCGGTGCTGGCCCTGGACGACATCGCAGTCAGCAACCGCGACGCCCACTACGGCAAGTACCGCCTGCTGGCCGAAACCCTGCTCGACGGCGCCTACGTATTCGACCGCTTCAAAAGCCAGAAGGCCGAGCCGCGCGCCCTGAAAAAGGTCACCCTGTTGGCCGGCAAGGCGGGCCAGGCTGAGGTCGAGCGCGCCGTCAAGCACGCCAGCGCCATTGCCACCGGCATGGCCTTTACCCGTGACCTGGGCAACCTGCCGCCCAACCTGTGCCACCCAAGCTTCCTGGCCGAGCAGGCCAAGGACCTGGGCAAGGGCCACAAGGCGCTGAAGGTCGAAGTGCTGGACGAGAAGAAAATCAAGGACCTGGGCATGGGCGCGTTCTACGCCGTGGGCCAGGGCAGCGACCAGCCGCCTCGCCTGATCGTGCTCAACTACCAGGGCGGCAAGAAGGCTGACAAGCCATTCGTGCTGGTGGGCAAGGGCATTACCTTCGACACCGGCGGCATTAGCCTCAAGCCCGGTGCCGGCATGGACGAGATGAAGTACGACATGTGCGGCGCCGCCAGCGTGCTCGGCACCCTGCGTGCCGTGCTCGAACTGCAGCTGCCAATCAACCTGGTATGCCTGTTGGCCTGCGCCGAGAACATGCCGAGCGGCGGCGCCACCCGCCCGGGTGACATCGTCACCACCATGAGCGGCCAAACCGTCGAAATTCTCAACACCGACGCCGAAGGCCGCTTGGTGCTGTGCGACACCCTGACCTACGCCGAGCGCTTTAAACCGCAGGCAGTAATCGACATCGCCACCCTGACCGGCGCCTGCATCGTTGCTTTGGGCAGCCACACCACCGGCCTCATGGGCAACAACGACGACCTGGTCGGCCAGTTGCTCGACGCCGGCAAGCGCGCCGACGACCGTGCCTGGCAGCTGCCGCTGTTCGACGAGTACCAGGAACAACTGGACAGCCCGTTCGCCGACATGGGCAACATCGGCGGGCCCAAGGCTGGCACCATCACCGCTGGCTGCTTCCTGTCGCGCTTCGCCAAAGCCTATGACTGGGCGCACATGGACATTGCCGGTACTGCCTGGGTCAGCGGTGGCAAGGACAAGGGCGCCACCGGCCGCCCGGTGCCCCTGCTGACCCAGTACCTGCTGGACCGCGCTGGCGCCTGACGCCGTGACGCCGGTGGCGCCCCGCGCGCCACTGGCCGGCGAAACCACCATGAGCAAAGTCGACTTCTACATCCTGCCCACCGACTCGCTGTCGGCGCGGCTCGATTTCGCCTGCAAGCTGTGCGAAAAGGCCTGGCGCCTTGGCCACCGGGTCTACCTGCACTGCCAGGATGCCGAGCAGCGCAGCGAGCTGGATCAACGCCTGTGGCGCTTCAAGGGCGAAGCCTTCGTGCCCCACGACCTGGCGGAGGTACAAGCCGATGCCAGCGTGGCATTGGGCCTGGCCGCCGACAATGCCGGCGATCACCACGGCCTGCTGATCAACCTGGGCGCCAGCGTGCCGGGCTTCGTCAGCCAGTTCGAGCGGGTGGCCGAAATCGTCGTCGAAGAGCCTGGCATCCGCCAATCGGCCCGTGAGCGGTTCCGTTTCTACCGTGAACAGGGCTATGCTCTGCAAGACCACCGCTTACAGCGACTTTGACGACGATGGACAAACCCTCCGCCCTACCCGAATCCGCCCATCTGCTCGATGACCTTGAGTCAATTCGCCAGTTGCTTGGCGACGCCGACCTGCAACCACCGCTGCTGACCGAGACGGTGGAGCAGATTCCGCTGTTGCGCGAAGAAGCGCACCCTGCGCCTGCCGCTGAACCTGTGGCCAGCGAGCCAGTGGAAGACTCGCAAACGCGCCGGCAAGACACCCTGCTGCACCTGGAAAGCGAGCTGCGCGCGGCGGCGCAAATGATCATGCAGGATGTGATCAACGACTTTACCCCGCATATCGAGAACGAGATCAAGCGCCGGCTGGATGCGCGGATCGAGCGGCTGATCAAACGTTCCGAGTAAAACAGAAAGTCGGCGGAGCCTTCTTCGCGGGCAAACCCGCTCCTACAGGACCTGCGCAAGCTTCGAGACTTGCGCCGTACCTGTAGGAGCGGGTTTACCCGCGCATAGGCCACCTCTGCCCTGCCAGATAGCAGCAGCTTGTCGCCTGCGGCCCCCAGCTTGGTTATACTTCCCGGCTTTCCCGAATAAATGCACAGGGTCCCGCCGCGCATGGATAAGACCTACCAGCCGCACGCCATCGAAACTTCCTGGTACAACACCTGGGAGTCCGAGAACTATTTCGCCCCACAAGGTGCAGGCGAGTCCTACACCATCATGATCCCGCCGCCGAACGTGACCGGCAGCCTGCACATGGGCCACGGTTTCAACAACGCGATCATGGATGCCCTGATCCGTTTCCGCCGCATGCAAGGCCGCGATACCCTGTGGCAGCCAGGCACCGACCACGCCGGTATCGCCACGCAGATGCTGGTCGAGCGCCAGCTCGAAGCCAAGGGCCAGAACCGGCATGACCTGGGCCGCGAAAAGTTCCTGGAAAAAGTCTGGGAATGGAAGGACCAGTCCGGCGGCAACATCAGCCGCCAGATCCGCCGCCTGGGCTCGTCGGTAGACTGGAGCCGCGAGCGCTTCACCATGGACGATGGCCTGTCCGAAGCCGTAAAAGAAGCCTTCGTGCGCCTGCACGAGGACGGCCTGATCTACCGCGGCAAGCGCCTGGTCAACTGGGACACCAAGCTGCACACGGCCATCTCCGACCTCGAAGTGGAAAACCATGACGAGAAGGGCCACCTGTGGAACCTGCGCTACCCGCTGGCCGACGGCGCCAAGACCGCCGAAGGCAAGGACTACCTGGTGGTTGCCACCACCCGTCCAGAAACCCTGCTGGGTGACGCCGCCGTGGCGGTCAACCCGAACGACGAACGCTACCAGGCACTGATCGGCAAGTTTGTCGAACTGCCGCTGGTGGGCCGTCGCATCCCGATCATCGCCGACGACTACTGCGACCCTGAGTTCGGTACCGGCTGCGTTAAGATCACCCCAGCTCACGACTTCAACGACTACGAAGTCGGCAAGCGCCACAATCTGCCGTTGCTGAACATCTTCGACAAGAACGCCTTCGTGCTGGCCAGCGCCCAGGCCTTCAACCTCGACGGCAGCGTCAACGAGCAGGTCGACACCAGCCTGCCAGCCCAGTACGCCAACCTTGATCGTTTCGTCGCGCGCAAGCAAATCGTCGCCGACCTGGACGCACAAGGCTTGCTGGTGAGCATCGACGACCATGCCCTGAAGGTGCCAAAAGGCGACCGTTCGGGCACCGTCATCGAGCCATGGCTGACCGACCAATGGTACGTTTCCACCAAGCCACTGGCCGAGCCAGCCATCGCCGCCGTGGAAGATGGCCGCATTCAGTTCGTGCCCAAGCAATACGAAAACATGTACTTCTCCTGGATGCGTGACATCCAGGACTGGTGCATCAGCCGCCAGCTGTGGTGGGGCCACCGCATCCCGGCGTGGTACGACGAGGCCGGCCAGGTCTATGTCGGCCGCAACGAGGACGAAGTGCGCGCCAAGCACAAGCTGGGCGCCGACGTGGCCCTGCGCCAGGACGACGACGTGCTCGACACCTGGTTCAGCTCGGGCCTGTGGACCTTCTCCACCCTGGGCTGGCCGGAGCAGACCGAGTTCCTCAAGAAGTTCCACTCCACCGATGTGCTGGTGACCGGCTTCGACATCATCTTCTTCTGGGTTGCGCGCATGATCATGCTGACCATGCACCTGATCAAGAACGAAGACGGCACCCCGCAGGTACCGTTCAAGACTGTGTACGTGCACGGCCTGGTGCGTGACGGCCAGGGCCAGAAGATGTCCAAGTCCAAAGGCAACGTACTGGACCCGCTGGACATCGTCGACGGCATCACCCTCGACGCCCTGCTGGAAAAACGCACCAGCGGCATGATGCAGCCGAAGCTGGCCGAGAAGATCGCCAAGCAGACCAAGGCTGAGTTCCCCGAAGGTATCGCCAGCTACGGCACCGACGCCCTGCGCTTCACCTTCTGCTCGCTGGCTTCTACCGGCCGCGACATCAAGTTCGACATGGGCCGCGTCGAAGGCTACCGCAACTTCTGCAACAAAATCTGGAACGCTGCCCGCTACGTGCTGGACAAGGGCGAAGACTGCGGCCAGAACGGCGAAGCCTACGAGCTGTCGCTGGCTGACCGCTGGATCATCTCGCAGCTGCAGCGCACCGAAGCCGAAGTGACCCGCCAGCTGGAGCAATTCCGCTTCGACCTCGCCAGCCAGGCGCTGTACGAGTTCATCTGGAACCAGTACTGCGACTGGTACCTGGAGCTGTCCAAGCCGGTACTGTGGGACGAGAACGCCCCGGTCGAGCGCGCCCGTGGCACTCGCCGCACCTTGGTGCGCGTGCTGGAAGTGGCGCTGCGCCTGGCGCACCCGTTCATGCCGTTCATCACCGAAGAAATCTGGCAGCGCATCGCGCCGCTGGCCGGCATCCAAGGCAAGACCATCATGCTGCAGCCGTGGCCGGTGGCCAACGAAAGCCGCATCGACGCTGCCGCCGAAGGTGACATCGAGTGGCTCAAGGAGCTGATGGTCGGCCTGCGCAACATCCGCGCCGAGATGAACATCGGCCCGGGCAAGCCACTGCCGCTGTTCCTGAAAAACGCCAACGCCGACGACCAGCGTCGCCTGCAGGAAAACGAAGCCCTGCTGAAGAAGCTGGCCAAGGTCGAGTCGTTCACCGTGCTTGGCGATGCCGACGAGGCACCGCTGTCGGCCACCGCCCTGGTCGGTGACCTGCAAGTGCTGGTGCCAATGGCCGGCTTGATCGACAAGGATGCCGAGCTGGCGCGCCTGAACAAGGAAATCCAGCGCCTGCAGGGTGAAGTGGCCCGCGTGGGGGGCAAACTGTCCAACGCCGCCTTCGTCGACAAGGCACCGCCTGCAGTGATCGACAAGGAGCGCGCCAAGCTGGCTGAGTCCGAGCAGGCCCTGGCCAACTTCACCGAGCAACATGCGCGGATTGCTGCGCTGTAATCAAAAGTGAAGCCATAGCGGGCTGCTTAGCAGCCCATCGCCGGCAAGCCAGCTCCCACAGGAAAGCGCTGTACCTGGGGGAGCTGGCTTGCCGGCGATGCTTTTCAGGACCCAACGATGACCCAGAAACCCACCCTGCACCCGCGCAACCGCCACCAAGGCCGCTACGACTTCCCCAGCCTGATCAAGGCCCACCCTGACCTGGCGCGCTTCACCATCACCAACCCCCACGGCAAACCCAGTATCGACTTCGCCAACCCCGAAGCGGTGCGGGTGTTCAACCGTGCCTTGCTCAAGGCCCAGTACGGTATCCAGCACTGGGATATCCCCGCTGACTACCTGTGCCCACCCATTCCCGGTCGCGCCGACTACATCCACGTTGCCGCCGACCTGCTGGCCGATGACAATGCCGGCGAGATCCCCAAGGGTGCCCAGGTGCGCGCACTGGACATCGGCGTGGGCGCCAACTGCATCTATCCGCTGCTGGGCCACAGCGACTACCGCTGGCGCTTCCTCGGTTCAGACATCGACCCGCTGGCCCTGGCGTCGGCCAAAGCCATCGTCCAGGCCAATGGCCTGGGCAAGGCCATCAACCTGCGCCAACAGACCAACCGTGCGCACATCCTCAGCGGCCTGCTGCAGGAGGACGAACGCTTCGACCTGACGCTGTGCAACCCGCCCTTCCATGCCTCGCGCGACGAAGCCACCCGGGGTAGTCAGCGCAAGTGGAAGAACCTCGGCAAGCAAGACCCCAAGCGCAAGCTGCCGGTGCTCAACTTCGGTGGGCAGAACAATGAGCTGTGGTGCGAAGGTGGCGAGATCCGCTTCGTCACCCAACTGGTTGGCGAAAGCGTGCAATACGCTGAGCGGGTACTGTGGTTTACCACCCTGGTATCCAAGGCCAGCAACCTGCCAGGCATCGAAGCCGCGCTGAAGAAGGCCGGCGCCAAGGCCGTGCGCATTGTCGAAATGGGCCAAGGGCAGAAACACAGCCGCATGGTCGCCTGGAGCTTCCAGGACGACACTGCGCGCCAGGCCTGGCACGCCCGGCGTAAACCACAGGCATAAAAAAACCGCGCCCGGGCAAGCCGGGCGCGGTTTGCTCAACGCTGCAACAATTACTTGTTGATGGCGTCGGTCAGCACTTTGGCTGGAACGAACTTGACGACTTTCTTGGCAGCGATTTCGATGGCAGCGCCAGTCGAAGGGTTGCGGCCGGTACGGGCAGGACGCTCGGAGACTTTCAGCTTGCCGATGCCTGGCAGGGTGATTTCAGCGCCGTTTTCCAGTTGGTCGGCAACGATCTGGCCCAGTTGCTCCAGTGCGTTCTTGGCGGTGGCTTTTGGCGCGGCGATCGATTCGGCGATGTCGGCAATCAGTTGGTCTTTGGTCAATGCCATGGTGATGTTCCTTCCCTATCAAATTCGATGGTTATGCAGCGAACGACGACGTTATCGGGCCAGCCCCTGAAAGTGGAGGGCCGCGCCAATCGCGTATGTAGATACGTAAATCGGCGTTTGGTTCGACACGACGACAGCACGCTGCCAGCAATGCGCCACAGGAGGGGGCACAAGACCGCGCAAAGCTACCACAGGAGCGGATAAATATCCGCTGCGCACTTCGATTTAATGCAGGTTTTTCGGGGGTTTTAGCCTAAAACGCACAAAACTGAACAAAAAACGAACAACCGGCATTTCTGCCAACATCCGGCCACTGCATCACCTGGTGTCTAGGTTAAACTGGGCGCCTTTTGCAGCTCGCCGAGAATTTCATGCCAATCCGTCATTGCATCGTTCACCTGATCGACAAGAAGCCTGATGGCAGCCCCGCCGTGCTGCATGCCCGCGACTCAGAACTGGCCGCCTCCGACGCCATCGAAAACCTGCTGGCCGACCTCAACGACAGCTACAACGCCAAGCAAGGCAAGGCCTGGGGCTTTTTCCACGGCGAGTCGGGCGCCTACCCGCTGAGCGGCTGGCTGAAGCAGTACCTGGACCAAGAAAAGGACTTCACCGCCTTCAGCCGCGTGGCTGTGGAGCACCTGCAAAAGCTGATGGAAGAGTCCAACCTGTCCACCGGCGGCCACATCCTGTTTGCTCACTACCAGCAAGGCATGACCGAGTACCTGGCGATCGCCCTGCTGCACCACAGCGAAGGCGTGGCAGTGAACGCCGAGCTCGACGTGACACCTTCGCGTCACCTCGACCTTGGGCAGCTGCACCTGGCGGCGCGCATCAATCTCTCGGAGTGGAAGAACAACCAGAACTCCAAACAGTACATTTCGTTTATCAAAGGCAAGAACGGCAAGAAGGTTTCCGATTACTTCCGCGACTTCATCGGTTGCCAGGAAGGCGTCGACGGCCCAGGCGAAACGCGCACCCTGCTCAAGGCTTTCAGCGACTTTGTCGAGAGCGAAGACCTGCCGGAAGAATCCGCCCGCGAAAAAACCCAGACCCTGGTCGAATACGCCACTACCCAGACCAAGCTGGGCGAACCGGTCACGCTGGAAGAGCTGTCCAGCCTGATCGACGAGGACCGGCCAAAGGCGTTCTACGACCACATCCGCAACAAGGACTACGGCCTGTCGCCGGAAATTCCCGCAGACAAGCGCACCCTCAACCAGTTCCGCCGTTTCACCGGCCGCGCCGAGGGGCTGTCGATCAGCTTCGAGGCGCATCTGCTGGGAGACAAGGTGGAGTATGACGAGGCAGCAGGGACTTTGATCATCAAGGGGCTGCCGACCACCCTGGTCGATCAGCTCAAACGCCGTAAGGACTGATAACCCCGGGGCTGCTGCGCAGCCCATCGCCGTAAGCCAGCTCCCGCAGGTACTGCGCAGGCCTTGAGGTCTTCACGGTCGGGGGGGGCGTTGGCTTGCCGACGATCGGGCGCGAAGCGGCGCTAGATCGCGGTAGAGGCGCCATAAGATGCCACCAGCGCCTCCTTGGCCGACTTGCGCAGCCGCTTCACCAGCCGTTCCTGGCGCAGGGCCTCGCCCTTGTCCGGCCATTGCTCCACATACACCAGTGCCTGGGCCGGGCTGGTCTTGAAATAACGTGCGCCCTGCCCTTTCTGATGCGCCAGAAAGCGCCGCTGCGGATCATCGCTGATGCCGCAATACAACGAACCATTGGCGGCCCGCACCAGGTAGACATACCAAGGTTTGCCAACAGCGGTTTCGACCACTTCGCTCAGCCCTGAGTCTGCTGGAAGGCGCGCAACCCCTTGAACGCCTGCAGGCGTACCTTGTTCTGCACCAGCGGCGACCAGCCCAACAGCATGCCGGGCACGCCCAGCGCCTGCCGCGACCAGCGCCACAGGTCGAAGTGGTCATCATGCTGGCAAATCAGCCCATCGCGGATCACGAAACGCGCCTGGATATCGTTGACCACCGTGCGGCCGGTTTGGCTGAACAGGTAGGTGGCCACCCAGTGCGCCCCACCAGTGCGCTCATCGGCGCGGACGTTGTCGAAGGTCAGGGTGAAGTCCTTTGCTCGCGAGGTCAGCATTCGCCACATATCGCCAGCATCCTTACCGCGCAGGGTGCCGAATACCGGGTCGCTGAAAACGATATCGTCGCTGTAGCAGGCCACCATGGCCTCGGCGTCCAGGCGCTTGAAGGCCTGGTAAAAACGGGTAATCAGGTCGCGGTTGGCGTCGCTCATTGGGGGCTGGTCCGTCCTGGGGGTAGAAAGCAGCACGATAATCTGCCCCGCTTTCTTATACCAGTACCGGCCCTATCGCCGGGGCTGCCAACATCAGCTTCAAACTCTTTCGCTGGTCACCTGCACGTGCAAAGCCCGCCCAGCCCCTAGCCCGAACACGATGGCGCCAAGCCCCAACACGGCAAAGATCCAACCCACTGCCGCCCAGCCCCCGGTCAGGTCATGCACCAGGCCCACCGCGAACGGCCCCAACGACGCCAGCGTGTAGCCCACCCCTTGGGCCATGCTCGACAGGTTCGCCGCCACGTGGGCATCCTTCGAGCGCAGCACGATCAAGGTTAGCGCCAGCGCAAAGGTACCGCCCTGCCCCAGGCCCAACACCACCGCCCAACCCCAAAGCCCGGAAAGCGGTGCGTACAGGCAGCCGAACAAGCCAGCCAAGGTAATCAACATGACCAGCACGATCGCCAGGCGCTGGTCCTTGCCGCGCGTGGCCAGCCAAGGCGCACTGAGCGAGCTGACCAACTGCACGATCACCGAGCCCGACAGCACCAGCCCCGCCTCGGTCGGGCTCAGGCCACGGCCAATCAGGATCGACGGTAACCAGCCGAAGACGATGTAGGCCAGCGACGACTGCAGGCCCATGTAAAAGGTCACCTGCCAGGCCAGCGGGTCACGCCACAGGCCACGCACCCGATAGGCCACCTTGTGCAGGCCATGGCCATGGCGGGCTTGCGGCAGCCATACCAGCATGGCCAGCAGGGCCGGCAGCACCCAAAAGCCCAGCCCCAACGCCCAGCTGCCGTTAAAATGCTGGGCCAAAGGTACTGTGGCACCCGCCGCCATGGCCGCACCCAGGCACAAAGCCATGGTGTACACCCCAGTCAGCGCGCCAGCGTGCTGCGGGAAGTCGCGCTTGACGATACCCGGCAACAACACGCCAATGATCCCGATACTGGCCCCCGCCATCAGGCTGCCGAGAAACACCCCGGTTGCCCCTAGGCTGCTGCGTAACACAATACCCAGTGCCAAGGTTACCAGGATGCCGAGGATCACCCGTTCGCTGCCAAAGCGCCGCGCCAGCAGCGGCGCCAAGGGGGCGAACAAGCCCAGGCACAGCACCGGCAAGGTGGTCAGCAAGCCTGCCTGCGAAGCATTGAGCCCCAGGCCTTCGGCTACCTGGCCCAGCACCGGTGCCATGCTCGACAGTGCCGGGCGCAGGTTCAACGCCACCAGCACCAGGCCGAGCAACAACAGCCAGGGCCGCTGCAGCGGCGGCGGCTGGTGCTGGACCTGCTCGTCGTCAGCCTCGGCGTCTATCAGCAACTCATCGAGGTTCCGCTCGCTCGGCGGGGTATTACGGGTGATGGATTCAGCCATGGCCTTCTCGGGGTCAGGATTCGATAAGGGTGCGGCTCAGGCGCTTGGCCCGCTCCGCATCACGTTGCTCGATGGCGTCGAGGATCTGCCCATGCAGGTCGAACGTGGCCTGGCAGCGTGGCACGGTCGCCATGTTGTGCTGCAGCGCGGCAGCCACCACCCCGGAAAAGTACCGGTACAGCTCGCTCAAGGCGGGGTTGTGGGCTGCATCCACCAGCCGCTGGTGGAACACCAGGTCACAGGCCACATAGGCATCGACATCACCGTGAAAGTGCCCAGCACTGTTGGCCAAAGCGTCATGCAGGGTTTGCAGGTCGGCATCCGTACGGCGCAAGGCGGCCAGGCCGATGGCCTCGGCTTCGAGGATGTGACGGGTTTCACGGGCCTGCTCGGCGGTGCAACGGGACATCGCCTGCACGGCCTGCAGCGGGTCCTGGGCCGTGCGCAGATAACTGCCGTCGCCTTGGCGGACTTCCACCAGGCCGCTGAACGCCAGCACGCGCATCGCTTCACGCACGGTATTGCGGCTGATGCCCAACTGCAGGGCCAGTTCCGGCTCGGTAGGCAAACGCTGGCCGACCAGCCAATCGCCCAGCACGATACGCTCGCGCAGGCGCTCAACCGCCAGTTCGACCAGGGAGCGCTTGGTCAACTCGGTACGCATTACACTCACCCAATCATCCGATGAATTGGCGCAGCTTACTGGATCTCGAGCGAATCGGTAAAGCCAGCGTTCTTGGGGCTGCTACGCAGCCCATCGCCGGCAGCTCCCACAGGGACGCGCAGGGTTTGAGGGCGATGGGCCGCAACGCGGCCCCAGGATTTCAGCTTTGATGCAAAGATTGCTGGGGCGGCGTGCGGCAGTTGGCGATACCGTCAGTTCAACGCATCGAGCAGCGCTTGGTTCATCTCTGGCGTGCCGATGGTAATGCGCAGGAACTGGGCGATGCGCGGCTGTTTGAAGTGGCGCACGATCACGCCCTGCTCGCGCAGGCGTGCTGCCAGCTCGCCGGCATCCTGCTGTGGGTGGCGGGCGAAGATGAAGTTGGCCGCCGATGGCAGCACTTCGAAGCCCTTGGCCTGCAGCTGCCCGACCAGCACCTCGCGGCTGTCGATCACCTTGCGGCAGGTTTCGTCGAAATACGCGCGGTCTTCAAACGCCACCGCTGCACCCACGATCGCCGCACGGTCCAGCGGGTAGGAGTTGAAGCTGTTCTTGATCCGCTCCAACGCCTCGATCAGGTCCGGGTGGCCCACTGCCAGGCCAACCCGCAGCCCAGCCAGCGAGCGCGACTTCGACAAGGTTTGGGTAACCAGCAGGTTGTCGTAGCGGTGCACCAGGCTGATGGCAGTTTCGCCACCGAAGTCGATGTACGCCTCATCGACCACCACCACCGAATCGCGGTTGGCCTGCAGCAACTGCTCCACCACCTGCAGCGGCATCAGGCAGCCGGTCGGTGCATTGGGGTTGGGGAAGATGATGCCGGCGTTGGGCTTGTTGTAGTCCTCGATGCGGATCTGGAACTGTTCATCCAGCGCTACTTGCTCGAAGGCGATGCCGTACAGGCCGCAGTAGACCGGGTAGAAGCTGTAGCTGATATCCGGGAACAACAGCGGTGCATCGTGCTGGAACAAACCGTGGAAAATGTGCGCTAGCACCTCATCCGAGCCGTTGCCGACAAACACGTGCGCCGGGGTAACCCCGTAGTACTCAGCCACCGCCTGCTTCAGCCGGTCACCGTTCGGGTCTGGGTACAGGCGCAGGTTGTCGTTCAGTTCACCGCGCATGGCCTCCAGCGCCTTGGGCGACGGGCCATAGGGGTTTTCGTTGGTGTTGAGCTTGACCAGGCGGGCCAGCTTGGGCTGCTCGCCCGGCACGTAAGGCACCAGGTCCTTGACGAAGGGGCTCCAGAATCGACTCATGCTCAGTTCCCCTTCTCTTGGGACAGGATACGGTATTCAGCGCTGCGGGCATGGGCGGTCAGCGACTCGCCTCGGGCCAGGACCGAGGCCGTGTGGCCCAGCTCGGACGCACCCTCCTCGGAACAGAAGATGATCGACGAACGCTTCTGGAAGTCATACACCCCCAGTGGCGAGGAGAAACGTGCGGTGCCGGAAGTGGGCAGTACGTGGTTGGGGCCAGCGCAGTAGTCGCCCAGCGCTTCACTGGTGTGGCGGCCCATGAAGATCGCGCCAGCGTGGCGAATGTGCGGCAACCAAGCCTGCGGGTCGGCCACCGACAGCTCCAGGTGCTCCGGTGCGATACGGTTTGCCACTTCCATGGCCTGCTGCATGTCACGTACCTGGATCAGCGCGCCACGGCCATTGATCGATTTTTCAATGATCTCGGCACGTTCCATGGTCGGCAGCAACCTGTCGATACTGGCAGCAACGCGATCGAGGAACGCGGCATCCGGGCTGACCAGAATGGCCTGGGCGTCTTCGTCGTGCTCGGCCTGGGAGAACAGGTCCATGGCGATCCAGTCCGGGTCGGTCTGGCCGTCGCACACCACGAGGATTTCCGATGGGCCGGCAATCATGTCAATGCCCACCTGGCCGAACACGTGGCGCTTGGCGGTGGCGACGTAGATGTTGCCCGGGCCGACGATCTTGTCCACCTGCGGCACGCTTTCAGTACCGTAGGCCAACGCGGCGACGGCTTGAGCGCCGCCCACGGTGAACACACGGTCGACACCGGCGATGCAGGCAGCCGCCAGCACCAGCTCATTGACCTCGCCACGCGGGGTCGGCACCACCATCACCACTTCTGTCACCCCGGCAACCTTGGCCGGGATGGCGTTCATCAGCACCGACGATGGGTACGAGGCCTTGCCACCCGGCACGTACAGGCCAGCGCGGTCCAGCGGGGTTACCTTCTGGCCAAGCACGGTGCCATCGGCTTCGGTGTACTGCCAGGAGTCCTGCTTCTGCCGCTCGTGGTACATGCGCACACGGTTGGCGGCCTTTTCCAGGGCTTCGCGCTGGGCCGGGGTAATGCGGGTCAGGGCCAGTTCCAGGCGCTCGCGGCCGAGGATCAGGTCATCGATGCTGTTGGCGGCAACGCCGTCGAAACGCTGGGTGAACTCCACCAGTGCCGCATCGCCACGCTCGCGCACGGCCTTGATGATGTCGAGCACGCGCTGGTTGACCGCGTCATCGGACACACTTTCCCAGCTCAGCAGATGATCCAGATGTCGGGCGAAATCCGGATCAGCAGCGTTGAGACGGGCAATTGCAGTGGACACGGTCATGGCGAGGGCCTCGATTATTAGCGAATGCTCAGGCGCCCTAGGCTACCAGTCCATCCGCGCGGGCACCCGAGAAAAATGGCTATGACGCGGATAGACGGGCGCGACAGCGAAGGTCGCGCGCAGGTGTCAGCCGCGGTGTCGCGATTCGACCGCTTGGCGCAGCGTGTCGATCAGGCTTTGGATGCGCGCGTGCTGCATTTTCATGGAGGCCTTGTTGACCACCAGGCGCGAACTGATCGTGGCGATCAGTTCCTGGGGTTCCAGACCGTTGGCACGCAGGGTATTGCCGGTGTCGACCACGTCGATGATCTTGTCGGCGAGGTTGATCAGCGGCGCCAGCTCCATCGAGCCATACAGCTTGATGATGTCGACCTGGCGGCCCTGTTCGGCGTAATAGCGCTTGGCTACGTTGACGAACTTGGTAGCCACGCGCAAACGGCCCTTGGGCTCAGGTGCGCCGACCACGCCAGCAGTCATCAGCTTGCACTGGGCAATCTGCAAGTCCAGGGGCTCGTACAGGCCCTGGCCGCCGTACTCCATCAGCACGTCCTTGCCGGCCACACCCAGGTCGGCAGCACCGTGCTCGACATAGGTCGGCACGTCGGTGGCACGCACGATCAGCAGGCGCACATCGTCCTGCGTGGTAGGAATGATCAGTTTGCGGCTCTTGTCCGGGTTCTCGGTAGGCACGATACCGGCCTCGGCCAGCAACGGCAGGGTATCGTCGAGAATACGGCCTTTGGAAAGCGCGATGGTCAACATTGGAACGTCGGTCCTTAAGCGGCTACTGCCAGCCGGGCGTATGTTGCCCGACCACATTCAATTCGTTAGGCACTGGCTGTGGATGCCGGCAAGCCCGCCCCACAGCCAGTACCAGCGGGCTACTAACCCGGTACGCGGCGGATCTTCGCGCCGAGCATCTGCAGCTTCTCTTCGATGCACTCGTAACCACGGTCGATGTGGTAGATGCGATCGATGAGGGTATCGCCTTCGGCAACCAGCGCCGACAGCACCAGGCTGGCGGAAGCACGCAGGTCGGTGGCCATTACCGGGGCACCTTTCAGCGCCTTGACGCCAGTGACGATGGCTGTGTTGCCTTCGACCTGGATCTGCGCGCCCATGCGGTGCATTTCATACACGTGCATGAAACGATTTTCGAAGATTGTCTCGATCACTGCGCCAGTACCTTCGGCAATGGCGTTCAGCGAGACAAACTGTGCCTGCATGTCGGTCGGGAACGCCGGGTACGGGGCGGTACGCAGGTTGACGGCTTTTGGCCGCTTGTTGTGCATGTCCAGCTCGATCCAGTCTTCACCGGTGGTGATGTCGGCGCCGGCTTCCTTGAGTTTTTCCAATACGGCTTCAAGGATGGTCGGGTCGGTGTCCTTGACCTTGACGCGGCCACCGGTTACGGCAGCAGCGACCAGGTAAGTGCCGGTCTCGATACGGTCCGGCATCACGCGGTAGTTGGCCGAGCCCAGGCGTTCAACGCCATCGATGGTGATGGTGTCGGTGCCCGCGCCTTGAACGTTGCCGCCCATGGCGTTGATGAAGTTGGCCAGGTCGACCACTTCCGGCTCACGCGCGGCGTTCTGCAGCACGCTGCGGCCCTTGGCCAGGGCTGCGGCCATCATGATGTTCTCGGTACCGGTGACGCTCACGGTATCGAAGAAGAAGTGCGCACCGCGCAAGCCACCTTCAGGCGCCTTGGCCTTGATGTAGCCAGCTTCGACTTCGATCTTCGCGCCCATGGCCTCGAGGCCACGGATGTGCAGGTCGACCGGGCGCGAGCCAATGGCGCAACCGCCCGGCAAGGCCACTTCGGCTTCACCGAAACGGGCGACCATCGGCCCCAGTACCAGGATCGAGGCGCGCATGGTCTTGACCAGCTCGTAAGGCGCCACCAGGGTCTTGATGGTGCGTGGGTCGATCTCCACCGCCAGCTTTTCGTCGATCACCGGCTCGATGCCCATGCGGCCGAACAGCTCAATCATGGTGGTGATGTCGTGCAGGTGCGGCAGGTTGCCCACGGTGACGGGGCCATCGGCCAGCAGGGTCGCCGCCAGGATTGGCAGGGCTGCGTTCTTCGCGCCCGAAATGCGGATCTCGCCGTCAAGGCGAGCGCCGCCAGTAATAATCAGTTTGTCCATTGGAATCTCGCCGCCAAGTTGGCTCAGGTGCGCTCAGCCCAGGCTGCGCTGCTGAAAAATTTCATGGTTACCGCATGGATGCTGCCATTGGCGATCCACGGATTCAGGTGAGCATAGATCGCCTGCTGGCGTTTGACCGGGCTCAAGCCAGCCAACTCGTCGCTGATCACGTTCAACTGGAAGTTGCAGCCTTCGCCTTCAACTTCGACCCGGGAACCCGGCAATTTCTCTTCAAGGAAGCTTTTAACTTCTACGGCCTGCATGCTCAACCTCAATCGGCGCCCGATGCGCACGGGTCGGCCATCATACAAAAAAGCCCCCCGCCTGCGAAGCCCAACGAAGGCTTCGCTGACCGAGGGGCCATCACCCGCTCAGGGCCATCAGCTTGCCAGCACCTCGTCGAGGTCATAAACCCCGGCGATTTCGCGCATGTCATCAGGCATGCTGCGCACCTGGCAGCCCTTGCCGGCAGCCTGTGCATCCCGCATGAAAGCCAGCAGCAGCGACAGGCCAACGCTGGTGGAATGCTGCACCTGGGAGCAGTCGAGCACCAACTGCGCCTCGCGGCAAGCCGCGATCAGCGCCTTGCCCTGCTTGCGCAGGACTGGCCCGCTGCGGTAGTCCAGCACACCCGCCAGGCACAACACGCCCGGTGCGGCCATGCTTACGCCGGCCTCACTCATTTGACGGTCTTCTCTGGCGAGACGTCGGCAGCTTGCTTGGCCTTGGCCACTTCACCGGCCCAACCGTCGATGGTTTTGTCCAGGTCGTTGCCATTGCGCTGCATGGCATCGGCGAATTGGTCACGGAACAACTTGCCGATGTTGATGCCGTTGACGATCACGTTACGCACCTTCCATTCGCCACCGATGTTTTCCATGGTGTATTGCACCGGGTACACCGCACCGTTGTTGCCGGTGACCTTCATGCCCACGCTGGCGCGCTTGCCGTCATCGGCCTTGGCCGGGTCGACGGTGATGCCCTGGTTGTTGTATTCGAGCAGGGCGTTGCCATAGAACTGCAACAGGCTGCGCTTGAAGTTTTCCTGGAAGCGCTGCATCTGCGCAGGGGTGGCCTTGCGCGAATACTTGACGGTCATGATGCTGCGGGAAATGCCGTCAGCGTCCACTACCGGGCCAAGGATACGGTTCAGCGAATCGTAGAAGGCGTTGGGGTTGGTCTTGTACTGCTCCTTGTTCGCCTTGAGGTCGCCGAGCAGTTCGGTGGTGGTGCCCTGAATCACGTCGTGGGGCGATTGCGCGGCCATGGTCAGCAGGGGGAAGGCCGCCAGCAGGACCAGCAGGCCACGTCGCAGGATGGAAATCATGGAAACTCCTTAATTAGCCGGTTGCGCTTCTTTCGGTTCCTTGCCAACGGAGTTGAGCAGGAACTTGCCAATCAGATCTTCAAGCACCAGTGCCGACTGGGTGTCGTGGATGGTCGCGCCGTCCTTGAGCACTTCTTCTTCACCGCCCACGCTGATGCCGATGTACTTCTCGCCAAGCAACCCAGCGGTCAGGATCGAAGCAGTGGAGTCGTTCGGCAGGTTGTCCACCGACTTGTCCAGTTGCAAAGTCACCCGACCGGTGTAGGAATCACGGTCCAGATCGATGGCGGTGACCTTGCCGATGGTCACACCGGCCATGGTCACTTTAGCTCTGACCGTCAAACCGGCGATATTGTCGAAGTAGGCATAAACTTTATAGGTATCGCTGCTCGGGCTGGCCGACAGCCCGCTGACACGCAGGGCCAGCAGCAGCAGCGCCAGGATCCCGGCCAGGAGGAACAGGCCGACACCGATTTCCAGGGTGCGGTTTTGCATCAGAAATCTCCAAACATCAAGGCGGTCAGAATAAAGTCCAGACCCAGCACTGCCAACGAGGCATAGACCACGGTCTTGGTGGTGGCACGGCTGATCCCTTCTGAGGTGGGTTCACAGTCGTACCCCTGGAATACGGCGATCCAGGTTGTGACAAAGGCGAATACCAGGCTCTTTACCAGCCCGTTAAGCACGTCATCGGTGAAAGAAACACTGTTCTGCATGTTGGCCCAGAACGAACCCTCGTAGACGCCAAGCCAGTCCACCGCCACCCACGAGCCACCCCAGATACCAACCACACTGAAGATCAGCGCCAGCAGCGGCAACGAGATGAAACCGGCCCACAGGCGTGGCGCAACGATGTACTTGAGCGGGTCGACGCCGATCATTTCCAGGCTCGACAGCTGCTCGGTGGACTTCATGTTGCCAATCTCGGCGGTCAGTGCCGAGCCGGCACGGCCAGCGAACAGCAGCGCCGTCACCACCGGGCCGAGCTCGCGCAGCAGGGTCAGGGCAACCATCTGCCCTACCGCCTGCTCCGAGCCGTACTTGGTCAGGATGCTGTAGCCCTGCAGCGCCAGCACCATGCCGATGAACACACCGGACACGACCACGATCGCCAACGACAGCACGCCCACCGAGTACAGCTGCTTGGTCAGCAGCTGAAAACCGCCGCCAATGCCGCCGCGCCCGACCAGTGCATGGAACAAGAACAGGCAGGAACGCCCCAGTACCGCCAGCACGTCGATCGCCGAGCGGCCCAGCAGGCGCACCCGCTCGAGTAAGGATTTTCTGCGCATCAACGCGCCCCCAACAGGTCGGCGCGGTAATCAGGCGCGGGAAAGTGGAAAGGTACCGGGCCGTCCGGGTCGCCCTTCATGAACTGGCGAATGCGCGGGTTGTCCGAGCCCATCAGTTCGTCAGGCGTGCCCTGGCCAAGCACCTGGCCATCACCCACCACGTAGATGTAGTCGGCGATGCTGGCGGTTTCGGCCAGGTCGTGGGAAACGACGATGCTGGTGATGCCCAGGGCATCGTTGAGCAGGCGGATCAGCCGCACCAACACCCCCATGGCAATCGGGTCCTGACCGACGAACGGCTCGTCGTACATGAGAATCTGCGGGTCCAGGGCAATCGCCCGCGCCAGCGCCACACGGCGCTTCATGCCGCCAGACAGCTCGTCAGGCATCAGGTCGATGGCACCGCGCAGGCCTACGGCCTGCAGCTTCATCAGCACGATGTCGCGGATCATTTCGTCCGACAGCTGAGTGTGCACGCGCAACGGAAACGCGACGTTCTCGAACACATCGAGGTCGGTGAACAACGCGCCGCTCTGAAACAGCACGCCCATTTGCTTGCGGGCGTCGAACAGGTCGCTGCGCGACAGCGTCGGCAGGTTTTGCCCGGCAACCCATACCTCACCGCTGGATGGGCGCAGTTGCGCGCCCATCAGCCGGAGCAACGTGGTCTTGCCGCAACCCGATGGCCCCATGATACCGGTGACCTTGCCGCGCGGGATGCGAATGTCGACGTTGCTGAAAATGCTGCGCGAACCGCGTTTGAAGGTAACCCCCTTCAACTCGACCGCGTAGGCGCTATCCACACTCATCTAGACTCCTTGCTAGTGCAGCCTCGTCCTAATGGACGCCGGCCTTCGTCTGGAAGGCACACGCGCCCCCTGGCTGGCCGAATAGCGGCGAACTATAGCACCGCTCACAGCGCCTCCCCAAGGCCGGGCAACGAGTCGTTCAGCCCTACGACAGGCATGAAGGACATTCGCCACGGCAATCGAAAGGGTGAGGGTTTCTTTCATTGCGGCTATAATCGCCGCCTTTTTACCAGGCATTGCTTTTTTGACATGAGCCAATCCAGCGAGCTGATCCAATCCGCCCAGCGCACCTTGCGCCTGGAACTCGAGGCCGTCGAGGGCCTGCTGGCGCGTATCGATGAAAACTTTGTCAAAGCCTGCGAGCTGATCCTGGCGATCAAGGGACGGGTTATCGTGCTTGGCATGGGCAAGTCCGGGCACATCGGCAACAAGATTGCCGCCACCCTGGCAAGCACAGGCACCCCGGCGTTTTTCGTCCATCCCGCGGAAGCCAGCCATGGCGACATGGGCATGATCACCCGCAACGATATCATCCTGGCCCTGTCGAACTCCGGCAGCACCGCCGAAATCGTTACGCTGTTGCCGCTGATCAAGCGCATGGGCATCCCGCTGATCAGCCTTACCGGCAACCCTGACTCGGTCCTGGCCCAGGCTGCCGAGGTTAACCTCGATGCCCGCGTCGCCCAGGAGGCATGCCCACTCAACCTGGCCCCCACCTCCTCCACCACGGCCTCGCTGGTGCTGGGCGACGCCCTGGCCATCGCACTGCTCGAAGCCCGTGGTTTCACGGCGGAAGACTTCGCCTTTTCGCACCCAGGGGGTGCGCTTGGGCGGCGCTTGCTGCTCAAGGTCGAAAACATCATGCACGCCGGCGACGACCTGCCACAGGTCCAGCGCGGCACCTTGCTGAAGGACGCCTTGCTTGAAATGTCCCACAAAGGCCTGGGCATGACCGCCATCCTCGAAGCGGATGGCAAGTTGGCCGGGATCTTCACCGACGGCGACCTGCGTCGCAGCCTGGACCGCAACATCGACGTGCACACCACGCTGATCGACCAGGTAATGACCGTGCATGGCAAAACCGCACGCGCCGAAATGCTCGCAGCCGAAGCATTGAAGATTATGGAAGACCACAAGATCAACGCACTGGTTGTCGTAGACCAGGACGACCGGCCTACCGGCGCCCTGAACATGCACGACCTGTTGCGCGCTGGTGTAATGTAAGGAGCGATGGAATGAGCCAGAACCTCATGCAGCGCGGCAAGGCCATCAAGCTGGCGGTGTTCGACGTCGATGGCGTACTGACCGATGGCCGCCTGTACTTCCTCGAAGACGGCAGCGAGTTCAAGACCTTCAACACCCTCGATGGCCAGGGCATCAAGATGCTCATGGCGTCGGGCGTGACCACGGCGATCATCAGCGGGCGCAACACGCCGGTGGTCGAGCGCCGCGCCAAAAACCTCGGCATCCCGCACCTTTACCAGGGCCGCGAGGACAAATTGGTGGTACTTGACGGCCTGCTGACCGAACTGGGCCTAAGCTATGAACAGGTCGCCTACCTGGGCGATGACCTGCCTGACCTGCCGGTGATTCGCCGGGTCGGCCTGGGAATGGCGGTGGCCAATGCCGCACCCTTTGTTCGCCAACACGCCCATGGCGTGACCCAGGCTCGCGGTGGCGAAGGCGCCGCCCGTGAGTTCTGCGAACTGATCATGCAGGCCCAGGGCACCCTGGACGCTGCCAACGCCAATTACCTTTAAGGCTGCCCATGTCCAGCAAGAAAGTTCGCAATATCGCGCTGCTGGCGGTGATCGCCGCCGTGCTGGTAGCCATCGGCTACTGGAATGTCAGCCCGGAAAGCTTCCTCGACCAGCCGGTGGCCCAGGTCGATGAAAGCGCCATCGACTACTATGCGATCAATGCCCACAGCGTGCAGTACCTGCCTGACGGCAAGCTGCAATATGAAATGACCGCCGACAAGGTCGAACATATGAAGGCCAGTGAAATCACCTTGGTGACCACACCGGACCTGCACATGTACCGCGGTACCCAATACCCCTGGCACGTCCAGAGCGAGCGTGCCGAGGTAAACCCGGACGGCACCGAGGTCGAATTGATCAACCAGGTACGCGTTGCACGCACCGACGAAAAGCAACGCGAAACCATTATCACCAGCTCACGCATGACCGTATTCCCGCAGAAGCAATATGCGCAGACCGAGCAAGCCGTTAGAATCGACGGCGCCGGTGGCACAACCACGGGCAAGGGCATGAAAGCGTATTTGAAAGAAGGCAGGATGGACCTGCTCTCTAACGTAAGAGGACAGTATGAGGCTCGTTAAAACCCTCCCCCTTTTGCTCAGCCTGAGCGCTGCACTGGGAAGCGCGAGCGCCTTCGCCCTGCCGAATGACCGTGACCAGCCGATTCGTATTCAGGCCGACAACGCGCACCTGGACGACAAGCAAGGCGTGGCCACCTATACCGGTGACGTGATCATCACCCAAGGGTCGATGATGATCAAAGGCAATACGGTGACCATGACGCGCGCCACCAATGGTGACATCGACGTTGTCACCTCGGTAGGCAACCTGGCCTACTTCGAGCAGCAGCAGAGCACTGACAAGCCTGACAAGATGAAAGGCTGGGCGGTGACTATTCAGTACCAAGCACAGAAAGACACCGTGATCCTCACCGATCGCGCCAAGGTCGAGAACGAGGGCAACACCACCGAAGGCGAGAAAATCGTCTACAACACCAAGACCCAGGTGGCGACTGCCGGGCGAGGTGGCAACGTCACCCAACCACGTCAGCGTATCGACATGGTGATCCAGCCCAAGAAGAAGGCCGAGTAAATGGCAACCCTCAAAGCCCAGCACCTGGCCAAGAGCTACAAGGGGCGGCAAGTCGTACGTGACGTCAGCCTGTCGATCGACAGCGGCCAGATCGTCGGCCTGCTCGGCCCCAACGGCGCCGGCAAGACCACCTGTTTCTACATGATCGTCGGCCTGGTCCAGGCCGAGCAGGGTCGCGTACTGATCGACAACCTGGACGTCAGCCACCAGCCCATGCACGGTCGCGCCCGCGCCGGCATCGGCTACCTGCCGCAGGAAGCCTCGATCTTCCGCAAGCTGTCGGTGGCCGACAACATCATGGCTATCCTCGAGACCCGCAAGGACCTCGACCGCGATGGTAGGCGCAAGGAGCTGGAAAGCCTGCTGCAGGAATTCCACATCAGCCACATTCGCGACAACCTCGGCATGAGCTTGTCCGGCGGTGAACGCCGCCGCGTCGAGATTGCCCGGGCCCTGGCGACCGCACCCAAATTCATCTTGCTGGACGAACCGTTCGCGGGTGTAGACCCGATTTCGGTCGGCGACATCAAGCAGATCATCCATCACCTCAAGGCCAAGGGCATCGGTGTACTGATCACCGACCACAACGTGCGTGAAACACTGGATATCTGCGAAACCGCCTATATCGTCAATGATGGCCGGTTAATCGCCGAAGGCGATGCCGAAACCATCCTGGCCAACGACTTGGTTAAAGAGGTTTACCTGGGCCACGAGTTCCGGCTCTGACCCCAGCACGCGCCTGGAGTACTGGCGAATCGCCCTGAAACCGGGGTTAAGTTGTTACGGTACTCTAGGCAAACGCTACAATTTAAGGCATAAAACTTGCTTGATCTGGCGCCTCGGCGCCCTCGTGTAGTGGATGGCGCATGCGCGCCGGCGAACAAGGTATTAGCCCCAGCCATGAAACCATCGCTCGTCCTAAAAATGGGCCAGCAACTGACGATGACACCGCAGTTGCAACAGGCCATCCGCCTGCTCCAGCTCTCTACCCTGGACCTCCAACAGGAAATCCAGGAAGCGCTGGAGTCGAACCCGATGCTCGAACGTCAGGAAGACGGCGAAGACTTCGACAACAGCGACCCGATGGCGGACAACGCCGAGAACAAACCAGCCGCCGAAGCCCAGGACAACAGCTTCCAGGAAAGCACCGTCAGTGCCGACAACCTGGAAGACGGTGAGTGGGGCGAACGTATTCCCAACGAGCTGCCGGTCGACACTGCCTGGGAAGACATCTACCAGACCAGCGCCAGCAGCCTGCCGAGCAATGATGACGACGAGTGGGATTTCACCACCCGTACATCAGCCGGCGAAAGCCTGCAAAGCCACTTGCTGTGGCAGCTCAACCTGGCACCGATGTCCGACACCGACCGCCTGATCGCCGTGACCCTGATCGACAGCATCAACGGCCAGGGCTACCTGGAAGACACCCTCGAGGAAATCTGCGCCGGTTTTGACCCCGAGCTGGATATCGAGCTGGACGAAGTCGAAGCGGTCCTGCACCGCATCCAGCAGTTCGAGCCGGCCGGCGTCGGCGCCCGCACCTTGGGCGAATGCTTGCTGCTGCAGCTGCGCCAACTGCCCGCCAATACCCCGTGGATGAGCGAAGCCAAGCGCCTGGTCAGCGATTTCATCGACCTGCTTGGCGGCCGTGACTACAGCCAGTTGATGCGGCGCATGAAAATCAAGGAAGACGAGCTGCGCCAAGTCATCGAGCTGGTGCAAAGCCTCAACCCGCGCCCCGGTTCACAGATCGAGTCCAGCGAGCCTGAGTACGTAGTGCCCGACGTCATCGTGCGCAAAGACAGTGAGCGCTGGCTGGTGGAGCTGAACCAGGAGGCCATCCCGCGCTTGCGCGTCAACCCGCAATACGCCGGGTTTGTGCGCCGCGCCGACACCAGCGCCGACAACACCTTCATGCGTAACCAGTTGCAGGAAGCGCGCTGGTTCATCAAGAGCCTGCAAAGCCGCAACGAAACCCTGATGAAGGTCGCCACGCAGATCGTCGAGCACCAGCGTGGCTTCCTCGACCACGGCGACGAAGCGATGAAACCGTTGGTACTGCATGACATCGCCGAAGCGGTGGGCATGCACGAATCGACCATTTCACGGGTTACCACGCAGAAATACATGCACACACCGCGCGGTATCTACGAACTGAAATACTTTTTCTCCAGCCACGTCAGCACCTCCGAAGGCGGAGAGTGCTCGTCCACGGCGATCCGCGCGATCATCAAAAAACTGGTTGCAGCGGAAAATCAGAAAAAGCCATTGAGTGACAGCAAGATCGCTGGTTTACTGGAGGCACAAGGCATCCAGGTAGCCCGTCGCACCGTCGCCAAGTACCGCGAGTCCCTCGGCATTGCACCGTCGAGCGAGCGCAAGCGACTGATGTAGCCCCTGAGATGAGCCACAGCGTTTGCGGGGCAGGTGCAAGACCTGCCTCTTTATGCACGGGCAACAAAGGAGAAGCTGTATGCAAGTCAATATCAGTGGACAGCATGTAGAAGTCACCCAACCACTGCGCGATTACGTGCTTGAAAAACTCGCTCGCGTGGAAAGTCACTTCGATAAGATCACCAACGTGCAGGTCATCATGAAAGTCGAGAAGTTGCAGCAGAAGGTCGAGGCGACCCTGCAGATTCCCGGCGGCGAAGTGGTTGCCAACGCCGAACACGAAGACATGTATGCAGCGATCGACGCCTTGGCTGACAAGCTCGACCGCCAACTGAAAAAACACAAGGAAAAACAGCAAAGCCTGCTGCAAGGTGCAGCTGCCCGCTGATCCCCCTCATCCATGATCCGACTTGAAACCATCCTGACCCCCGGCCGTTCCCTCGTGAACGTGCCGGGCGGCAGTAAGAAGCGCGCCCTGGAAAAGGTCGCCACCGTCATCGCCGACCAAGTGCCAGAACTGGAGATGCAAGACGTCTTCGAAAAATTGGTCGCCCGGGAAAAGCTCGGTTCGACCGGTTTCGGTAATGGTATCGCCATTCCGCACTGCCGGCTTGAAGGTTGTTCTGCTCCGGTCAGCGCCCTGCTGCACCTGGAAGCACCTATCGACTACGACGCCATCGATGGCGCGCCTGTGGACCTGCTGTTCGTACTGCTGGTGCCAGAAGCCGCCACCGATGCCCATCTGGAACTGCTGCGCCAGATTGCCAGCATGCTCGATCGCAAAGAGGTGCGTGATCGCCTGCGTGCGGCCACCAGCAGCGAGGCCCTGTTCCAGGTTGTCCTGGACGTACAGAACGAGCACTGAACATGCGCCTGATCATCGTCAGCGGCCGGTCCGGCTCCGGCAAGAGCACCGCCCTCGATGTCCTGGAAGACAACGGTTTCTACTGCATCGACAACCTGCCTGCCGGGCTGCTACCGCAGCTGGCGGAAAGCGCGCTGATCAACACCGAGCTGCAGCAACCCAAGGTCGCCGTGTCGATCGACGCGCGCAACCTGCCCAGCCACCTGACGCGCTTCCCCGAACTGCTTGAAGAAGCCCGTGCCCGGCATATCCACTGCGACGTGCTGTACCTGGATGCTGATGAAGACACGCTGCTCAAGCGCTTCTCGGAAACCCGCCGACGCCACCCGCTGACCAATGCCAATCGCTCGCTGGCAGAGGCGATCCGCGTGGAGAGCGACCTGCTGGGGCCGATTTCCGACCTGGCCGACCTGAAGATCGACACCACCAACCTGAACCTTTACCAGTTGCGTGATTCGATCAAGCTACGCCTGCTCAACCAGCCCGAGCCTGGTACCGCATTCCTGGTCGAGTCGTTCGGTTTCAAGCGCGGCATGCCGGTGGACGCAGACCTGGTGTTCGATGTGCGCTGCCTGCCCAACCCCTACTGGAAGCCCGAGTTGCGCGAGCACTCCGGCCTTGAGCAACCGGTAATCGACTACCTGGCTGCCCAGCCGGATGTCGAAGACATGTTCAACGACATTTCCAGCTACCTGCTCAAGTGGCTGCCCCGCTTCGCCGCCAGTAATCGCGCCTACGTCACCATCGCGATTGGCTGCACCGGCGGCCACCACCGCTCGGTATACATCACCGAACGCCTTGGCCAGTTGCTGCAGCAATCCCTGAAAAACGTCCAGGTCCGCCACCGCGACCTCTAGCCCAAGGATCCGCCCCACCATGCCCGCCCGTGAAATCACCATCATCAACAAGCTGGGGCTGCATGCTCGGGCGGCAGCCAAGTTTGTCGGCGTTGCCGGCCGTTTCCCCTGCCAGGTGCGGGTTGGTCGTGCACCGGACAAGCTGGTGGATGGCAAAAGCATCATGGCGGTTATGATGCTTGCGGCCGGCAAAGGCACCCAGGTGCACCTGCATACCGAAGGCGAGCAGGACACCGACGCCATGGACGCGCTGGTCGAGTTGATCAACAACTTCTTCGACGAAGGCGAATAAGCGAGCGCGTGTCTGCGAACACCGGCGCAGCCGGTAGCAGGCACCGCGTTGGTTTCTTCGCGGGCATGCCCGCTCCTACATCCAACGTTGTAGGCGCGCGCGTGCCCGCGAAGGGGCCGGTACTGGCAGTAGACTAGCTACCGGCAACCGTCATTCGCTCAATCAACACCGACCCCGTGTGGATATTGCTGCGGGTCTCCAGATCGCTACCGATCGCGACAATCTGTTGGAACATGTCTTTCATGTTGCCAGCAATGGTCACTTCCTGCACCGCGTGCTGGATCTCGCCATTTTCCACCCAGAACCCCGCCGCGCCACGGGAGTAATCCCCCGTCACCATGTTCAGGCCATGCCCCATCAGTTCGGTTACCAGCAGCCCGCGGCCCATGCGCCGGATCAGCGCCGCCTGATCTTCGACACCATGGCTGACAAACAGGTTATGCACGCCGCCGGCGTTGGCGGTGCTTGGCAGCCCCAGCTTGCGCCCGGAATAAGTACCCAGCAGGTACGACACCAGCTCGCCCTTGTCGACGAATGGCTTGGCATAGGTCGCCAGGCCGTCACCATCGAATGCCGCACTGGCCAGTGCACGCGGAATGTGCGGGCGCTCGTCGAGGGTCAGCCAGGCGGGGAACAGGCGCTGGCCGAGGGTCCCCTCAAGGAATGACGATTTGCGGTACAAGTTGCCACCGGAAATGGCCGACAGGAAGCTGCCAAACAGGCCACCAGCCAGCTCGGCCGAAAACAGCACCGGCACCTCGCAGGTCGGCACCGGCCGCGCACCCAGCCGGCTGGCGGCACGTTGCGCAGCACGCACACCAATGCTGCGAGGGTCGGCCAGCAGGTTGCCCTGGCGGTTCACGTCGTACCAGTAGTCACGCTGCATCTGCCCATCGCCTTCGGCGATCATCACGCAGCTTAGGCTGTGCCGGGTCGACGCGTAGCCACCGATGAAGCCATGGCTGTTGCCATACACGCGACAGCCCTGGTGGGTATTGAAGGTGGTGCCATCGGCGTTGAGGATGCGCGGGTCGGCGTCGAACGCCGCCGCCTCACAGGTCAGGGCCATCTCGATGGCCTTCTCGGGCTCCAGATCCCAGTCGTGGTACAAGTCCAGGTCTGGAATCTCGCGGGCCATCAGTGCCGCGTCGGCCAGGCCGGAACATTCGTCCTCGGAAGTATGCTTGGCAATTGCCAAGGCTGCGGCGACGGTTTCACGGATCGCTTCAGGGCCGCTGGCCGAGGTGCTGGCCGACCCCTTGCGCTGGCCGACATAGAGGGTGATACCAAAGCCCTGGTCGCGGTTGAACTCAACCGTTTCGACCTCACGCTGGCGTACTGTGGTGGACAAGCCCTGCTCCAGCGATACTGCCACTTCGCAGGCGCTGGCCCCCTGGCGGCGCGCTTCGGCGATGATCGCCTCGACCTGCTCCTGCAATGCTGGCAGGTCTTTTGGACCTACGCTCTGGACTGCACTCATGGTTCTCTCCACTCAAATTCTGCGTTCGGCGAGGGTCATTCTACGACCGGGCCGGACAAGCGGCCCCCGACTGGTTATCATGGCGGCGATTTCTAGCGGACTGCCACCATGGTTGATTCAAACGACGACGCCTTCGACGGCGAAAAAAGCAAAACCCAGATCAAGCGCGAACTGCATGCGCTGGTCGAACTCGGCGAGCGCCTTACCACGCTCAAGGCCGATACCCTGGCACGCCTGCCGTTGACCGACGAGCTGCGCAAGGCCCTGGCCGAGGCCAGCAAGCACACCGCTCATGGTGCCCGCAAACGCCACATGTCGTTTGTCGGCAAGCTGATGCGCGTGCAGGACCTGGATGCCATCCACGCCTTGCTCGAGCAGATGGACAGCTCGACCCGCCAGTACAACGAGCGTTTCCACGGCCTAGAGCGCTGGCGTGACCGGTTGATCGATGGTAACGACGAAGACCTCGAGCGCTTCGTTAACGAATACCCGGAAACCGATCGCCAGCAGATGCGCTCGCTGATACGCCATGCCCAGCACGAGAAGGCGCGGAACAAGCCGCCTGCAGCTGCGCGCAAGGTGTTCAAGTACATCCGCGACCTCGACGAGTTGCAGCGCGGGTTGCGCTGAGCCTTGTCGTGAGGCCCTGTGGGAGCGGGCTTGCCCGCTCTCACATCGGCCCCCGAAGCCATCACGCCCCAGTACCGCCTACGGTAATTGCATCCAGCTTCAAGGTAGGCTGGCCCACCCCGACTGGCACCGACTGCCCGTCCTTGCCGCACGTCCCTACCCCGCTGTCCAGCGCCAGGTCGTTACCGACCATCGATACCCGGCTCATTGCCTCCGGCCCATTGCCGATCAGGGTCGCGCCCTTGACTGGTGCGGTAATCTTGCCGTCTTCGATCAGGTAGGCCTCACTGGTCGAGAACACGAACTTGCCACTGGTGATGTCCACCTGGCCACCGCCCAGGTTGGCGCAGTAAATACCCTTCTTCACTGACGCGATGATTTCCTGCGGGTCGCTTTCGCCGGCACGCATGTAGGTGTTGGTCATGCGCGGCATCGGCAGGTGCGCGTAGGATTCACGCCGGCCGTTGCCGGTCACCGCCATGCCCATCAGCCGCGCGTTCAGCTTGTCCTGCATGTAGCCCTTGAGTACACCGTTCTCGATCAGCGTGGTGCACTCGGTTGGGGTGCCTTCGTCATCGACGCTCAGTGAGCCACGGCGGCCTTCCAGCGTACCGTCGTCGACGATGGTGCACAGCTTCGATGCTACCTGCTGGCCAATCCGGCCACTGAACGCCGAACTGCCTTTGCGGTTGAAATCGCCTTCCAAGCCGTGGCCGACAGCTTCGTGCAGCAGTACGCCCGACCAGCCCGAACCGAGCACAACCGGCAAGGTGCCGGCAGGCGCCGGGATCGCCTCCAAGTTAACCAGCGCTTGGCGCAAGGCTTCCCGGGCATAACCCATGACCTTTTCCTCGGTGAAGAACCGGTAGTCGGTACGCCCGCCACCGCCGTGCCCGCCGCGTTCGCGACGGCCGTTTTGCTCGACGATGACACTGACATTGAAGCGCACCAGCGGGCGCACATCGGCAGCGAGGCTGCCATCGGCCGCAGCGATCAGAATGCGCTCCCAGACCCCGGCCATGCTCACGCTGACCTGCTGGATACGCGGGTCCAGGGCGCGCGTAGCGACGTCGACGCGCTTGAGCAGCTCGACCTTCTCGGCGCGGGTCAGCACCGCCAGCGGGTTATCCTGGGCATACAGCGCAGCCACCTCCTGGCTACGGAAAGCCTGCACGGTGCCGTTTTGCCCGGCGCGGGAAATTGAACGGGCGGCGCGGGCGGCGGAAGTCAGCGCTTCGAGGTTGATTGCGTTGCTGTAGGCAAAACCGGTCTTTTCACCGGACTGGGCGCGCACGCCCACGCCTTGGTCGAGGTTGAAGCTGCCCTCTTTGACGATGCCGTCTTCCAGCGCCCAGGTTTCCGAAATCTGGCCCTGGAAATACAGGTCGGCGGCGTCGATGCCGGGGCCGGCCAACTCACCCAGCACGCTCTGCAGGCTGTCCAGGGTCAAGCCGCCTGGGGCCAGGAGCTGCTCGCTGACGGTGGATAACATCTGGCTCATAGTCACTCCGAGGTGTGCGCAGGCCGCAACGCGCCCTGCGAGAAAAAGCGCCGGTGCGATACCACCGGCATGCGCGCCCGGATGGACGCCTGTTCGTCAATGTCGCGCTCGGCGAGCAGTACCGCTTCGCCTTGCGCTTGTTGCGCGACGATACGCCCCCAAGGGTCGACGATCGCCGCATGGCCATGGGTTTCCCGTGGGCCGGGGTGGGTACCGCCCTGCGCCGCAGCCAACAGATAGCACTGGGTTTCGATAGCACGGGCACGCACCAGCACCTCCCAGTGCGCCGCCCCCGTTACCGCAGTAAAGGCAGCGGGCGCGGTGATCAGTTCCGCACCGGCAGCACGCAGTGCGCTGTACAGTTCGGGGAAGCGCAGGTCGTAGCACACGCTCAGCCCGAGCCGCCCCAGCGGTGTATCGGCCACCACCACCTGGGCACCATGGGCGTAGTCGTCAGACTCGCGGTAACGGCCACGGTTGTCGGCAACGTCCACATCGAACAGATGCAGCTTGTCATAGCGTGCCGCCACCTCGCCGTGCTCGTCGATCAGCAGCGAGCACGCATGGGCCTTGGCCTCGGGCTGGCCAATCGGTGGCAAGGGCAAGGTACCGGCGACAATCCATAACTTGAGGTCGCGGGCGGTCCGTTTCAACCATGGCAGGATCGGCCCAGCGCCCAATGCTTCGGCGCGGCCGATGGCAGCGGCGTCCTTGCGGCCCATGGCAGCGAAGTTTTCTGGCAGCACGGCCAGGCGTGCGCCGCCGAACGCGGCCTGCTCCAGCAGAGCACCGGCACGCTGCAGGTTGGCCAACACATCGTCCTGGCTGACCATCTGGATTACCGCTGCCTTCATGGGCACTCCTAGCGGGATTTCTCGAAAGGTTTCACAAATGTGATTCTAGGCTCTTTCCATGGTCCTTCGACACGGTAGTTCACACTGGCAAAGCGCGACACGCGGTCACCGATCAACCGGTCAACCAGGAACAGCGCCCCACCCACGGCCGGCGCGCCAACGATCAGCGCCGCCAGCGGCAGGTTGTTGGTTACCGGCAAGGTCACCTGCAAATTGGCATCGACCCGGTCACGCACCATGTCCAGGGTGCCATCGAGCTCGAAGTTGCTCGACGGGCCGGTCACGCTGATCGGCTCGCGGGTCACATAGACGCCGCTGCTGGCAACCAGCAAGCCTTTGACCCGGTCATAGGCCAGGCCTTTGTCGAACAGGTCGGAGAAGTCCAGGCGCAGGCGCCGACCGATAGAGTTGAAGTTGAGCAGGCCAAACACCCGCAGCGCCTGAGCGCTGCCTTCGACCTCGACGAACTGGCCGGTGCGCAGCGCCGCGTCCATGCTGCCGGAAAACCGCTCCAGGCTCACCGCAGCCGGCGAGCCAGGCCAGCGACCATCGACATCCAGGCGGAAGTCACGGCTGGTCACGGTCGGGGCAAAGCCCCAGGCCTTGAGCACATCCGCCAGATTCTTGCCGTCCAGGCGCCCTTTGTACCAACTGCTGGCGCTGCCCGGCTGGCCTTCCCAGCCGCCACCGCCATCGATACGCAGGCCTTTGAAGTCAAGGTCGATATCACTGGCGGTAACGCCCTGCGCAGTCGGCCGCAGCTTGAGTGACGCGCTGCCGAACAGGTCATCGCCGCGGTACAGTTTGTCGATGCTCAGGTCCAGCGCCGGTACCTTGCGCGGATCGAACGAGGCCAGCGGGTCCGGGCCCTCTTCAGCCTGCTTTTCTGCAGCGCTGGCAGCGGGCAGGCGCAGGGTTTGCAGGCGCACGACCATGGGCGCGGTTTTGGTATCCGGCAGCCGGGCATTGCCGATGACTTCCTTGCTATCGAGGCGCAAATCCCAGGCCGCGCCGCCGCGGGCCAAGCGCACCACAGCCTGGTTCAGGTCCATGCCAAACGCTTTCAACTGGCCGATGCTCAGGTCGACGCTTTGCAGGTTCTGCCGAGCACTGCCGCCCGGGTCGTCGCCAGCCAACCGTGCCGCCTGCTCTTGCCAGGGCGCCAGGTCCAGCGCCTCGAGGCGCCCGCGCACCCGCAGGCCTTGGGCGCCAGGCACCTGGGCGTCACCTGCGCCCAGCAGCAACTCGCCACGGCCCTGGTTCAGCTTTTCGGCCGGCGCAGCGTAGGCAAAGCGGGCAAAGTCGCTGTACGCAGCATCAAAGCGCCGCTCCGCGCCCTGCAGGTTCATGCTAAAACGGCTGTCGCGGGTTTCTGCTGCTGTTTTGCCGAACGGAGCCGGCAGGTCGATGGCCAGGCCCTTGAGGTTGGAGGCGACGCTCAGGCGGTTATCCCGGCTACCAAGGCTGACCTGCAATTGGTACGGCAAGTCGCCGGAAGCCGGCAGGGCCTGGTTGAACTGCAGCCAGTCGGTCAGCGCTTTGAGCGGCACTTGGCCATTGGCGTTGATGCGGGTCTGCATCTGCCCTGGCTGGCCTTCGGCGGTGATCTGCGCTGTCACCGGCTTGCCGAAGGCCTGCAGGCTGATGCCCTTGCCGCTCAGGCCCTTGTCGAAATCGAAACTGAAGTCGCCCTTCAGGCGGCTCAACTCCAGGCTCGGCGGCGCGACCTTCAAGCGCGCATCATGGGTGGCGAAGTCCACCAGCACTTTCGGCCGCTGCCCGTGGGCCAGCGGGATGTCGAGTTTGAGTTTACCCTTGAGCGGCCCCTCGCCTTCCCAGCCGGCGAAGATCTCGCCCGTGCCGATAGGGGCTTCCCTGAGGATTTTCAAGCCATCGCCCAGGCCGCCGTCAAAGTCGCCATCGAGGTACAGGTGGCTGTGCTGGCCCTCGTCGACATGCGGGATATTGACATTCACATCGCTGACTTTGGTGTCGAGCAGTACGCCACGCTGGGCCTTGATGCGCACACCGCTGTCCTCGATCAACACATCGCCATCCACGTGTTGCACCTGCGGCCAGCCCGGCTGGAAATCCAGGGCCGCATCACGCACCTTGAAGAACAAGCTGATGCTGCGGGCTTCCGGTGCAACGCCATGGTTCAGCGAGCCTTGGTACTGGAAGTAGCCTTCGTCCACCGTGCCTTTGACGATGGCGCTGCGCAGCCATTCGTCGAGGGCCGGGCTGAGCACCTCTGGCAAGTACTTGGCCGTGTAGCGGCCATCGCCCTCGGTCAGGCCAACGCGCAAGTCCATGTAGTCTTCACGGCCTTCGTCGAACAACAACCGAATGAGGAAGTCACCGGCGATCTTGCCCTCCTCGCCCAGCACCTTCAGGTAGGGCGCAACCAGGGTAAAGCCTTCCTTGTCCAAGGCCCAGGTCAGGCGCGCATTGGCCTTTTGGTAATGCCAGGGTTTGGCGAAGATTGGGTACAAGTGCAGCATGAAGGCGTCGGTATCCAGGCGCAGTTCACCGTGGCCCAGGTCACCGCTGATGCTGCCGCTGACATTACCGGCAGCTGGGGCATTGTGATACGCATCAAAACCGACCTTCTCCAGGTTGGCTTCGAACTGCAGACGCTGGTCGCCTTCGGCCTTGGGCCGGGCCTGCAACCGCACATTGCGCAGCGCACCGGTCACTTGCAGGCCATCGATCACGGCCATGACCTGGTCCGGCAGCGGCGCCAAGGCATGGATCAACGGGGTCAAGGGCGTGAGGTCGAGGCGATCGGCCTGCACCTGCCAGCGTTCATCGGCAGCGTTTTCGCCAGGACGCTGCTGCAACTGCAGGTGCGACTCCCAACGAGTTTTGCCGATGTCCATGGCCAGGGAGTCGAGCACCACATCGAAGCCTTGATCGCGGCGCTGGAACCAGGCTGCTAGGGCCAGGTTGTTCAATTTGACAGCCTTGCGCCCGGCATAGGCGCCTTGCAGCTCAGGTGCATTGAGGCGTACCACCGCCTGCTGCAACTGCCCCTTGCCCCAGTCGACCCAAAACTCGCCGCCTGCACGCAATGCATTAGCTTGCCACTGGCCCAGCAGGCGTGGCGGTAGCCAGCGCGCCCAGTCACTCTGGGGCAGGCTCAGGTAGGCTTCGACCTCACCGTCGCGCCAGGCATCAGCCGACGCACGGCTGCGCAGGCTCAGCGCCAGGGGCTGGCCATCGGGCAGGGTCGCGCGCAGATCCAAGGCCTGCCGCGAAGCCCCGGCCTGCAAGCCGGCGCTCACATAAGTCAGCGTCAGCGGGTCGCGCTGCCAGGGGTGCAGGGTAACTTGGCTGTCGAACACATCGATGCGGCCCAGCTGGCGTAGGCGCTGTAGCAGCGCAGCAGGGTCGAGCGGCGTGTCGTCCTTCTTCGGTAGGCCTTCGAGCTGCCAGGCGCCCTGCTCGTTCTCTCGCAGGATCAGTTGCAGGCCGCCCAGTTGAATGCGTGCCAGGCGTACTTCACGGGCAGTAAGGCTGGCCCAGACGTCGGGTACCACCTTGACGTCGTCCAGGCGCAGCGCCGTTGCCCCCTCGCCCAATTGCAGGTCGCGCACCTGCAGCACCGGCGCCAGGCCGCTCCAGCGGCCTTCCAGCGCACCGACGTGCACCGGCAGGCCCAGCGCTTGTTCAGCCTTGCTTTGCACATCGGCGCGATACTCGGCCACCAACGGCACCAATTCGCGGCCCAAGCTCACATACAGCGCCACCAGTACCGCCAGCAGAGCGCAAATGCCCAGCCCCCAGCGGGTCAAGGCAACAAGAACGCGAGTCAGACGTCCCATAGCCGTGGCCCTCCAAGTCGTTTATCCATGATGGCCGGTGATGCCGCTTTTGCCAGCTCGGCCCACCCGCACCGCGTTTCAAAAAGCCTCAGAGCAACACCACATCGTACTGTTCCTGCGAATACATCGACTCGACCTGGAAGCGAATGGTTCGGCCAATGAAGGCTTCCAGCTCGGCCACATTGCCAGACTCCTCATCCAGCAGCCGGTCGACCACCTTCTGGTTGGCAAGCACGCGATAGCCCTCAGCCTGATAGGCTCGCGCCTCGCGCAGGATCTCGCGGAAGATTTCGTAGCATATCGTCTCAGGGGTTTTCAGCTTGCCGCGCCCCTGGCACGCCAGGCACGGCTCGCACAGCACCTGCTCCAGGCTTTCCCGCGTGCGCTTGCGGGTCATCTGCACCAGGCCCAGTTCGGTAATGCCGATGATGTTGGTCTTGGCGTGATCGCGTTCCAGCTGCTTTTCCAGGGTTCGCAGCACCTGGCGCTGGTGTTCTTCATCTTCCATGTCGATGAAGTCGATGATGATGATGCCGCCGATGTTGCGCAGGCGCAGCTGCCGGGCGATAGCAGTGGCGGCCTCGAGGTTGGTCTTGAAGATAGTCTCTTCAAGGTTGCGGTGGCCGACGAACGCACCGGTGTTCACATCGATAGTGGTCATCGCTTCAGCCGGGTCAACCACCAGGTAACCGCCGGACTTGAGCGGCACCTTGCGCTCCAGGGCGCGCTGGATTTCGTCCTCGACCCCGTACAGGTCGAAAATCGGCCGTTCACCTGGGTAATGCTCAAGGCGGTCGGCGATTTCCGGCATCAGCTCGCCAACAAACTGCGTGGTCTTCTGGAAGGTTTCGCGCGAGTCGATGCGAATTTTTTCGATCTTCGGGTTGACCAGATCGCGCAGGGTACGCAAGGCCAGGCCCAGGTCCTCGTAGATGACCGTGGGCGCACCACACGTGTTGATCTGGGTACCGATCTGCTCCCACAGGCGGCGCAGGTAGCGGATGTCCTGCAGGATCTCTTCCGCGCGTGCGCCTTCGGCGGCGGTGCGCAGGATGAAGCCGCCGGCGTCCTTGATGTTCTCGCTTTCCATGCAGTTGCTAACCACCTGCTTGAGGCGATCACGCTCGGCTTCGTCCTCGATTTTCAGGGAGATACCCACATGGCTGCTGCGTGGCATGTACACCAGGTAGCGGGACGGGATGGAAAGCTGGGTGGTCAGGCGCGCGCCCTTGGTGCCGATCGGGTCCTTGGTCACTTGCACCACCAGGGCCTGGCCTTCGTGCACCAGGGCCGTGATGTTCTCGACCGCCGAGCCTTCGCGCTGGGATATTTCCGAGGCATGGATGAACGCGGCGCGCTCCAGGCCAATGTCGATGAAGGCCGCCTGCATGCCCGGCAGCACGCGCACCACCTTGCCCTTGTAGATATTGCCGACGATGCCGCGGCGCTGGGTGCGCTCGACGTGCACTTCCTGCAGTACCCCGTTTTCCACCACCGCCACGCGTGACTCCATTGGGGTGATGTTGATCAGGATCTCTTCACTCATGGCAGGCTCTCGTCAAAGATTTTTTGTAATGATGGATCGGGTCTGCAGTGCTGGCTACCGCGGGTTTGTTACCTCTGGCGTATGCACAGGCGATTGCCAGCAGGCGATACCGAATTGGCCGAGCAGTTCTGCCGTTTCACTGAGGGGCAAGCCGACTACCGCCGAGTAGCTGCCGGAAAGCTCGGTGACGAACACTGCGCCCAGGCCCTGGATGGCATAGCCCCCGGCCTTGTCTGCAGGTTCACCGCTGGCCCAGTAGCGCTGCGCCTCATCCGCACTGATTACCCGGAAGCGCACCTTGCTGGTAACGCACAGGCTGTGCACACGCTGGCCATCACTGAGGGCGACCGCAGTCAGCACCTGATGCTCGCGGCCCGACAGCTCGGCCAGCATGGCCAGGGCATCTTCGCGGTTTTCCGGCTTGCCGAGAATACGCCCGTCGAGCACCACGGCGGTGTCTGCGCCCAGCACCACAGCTTCTTCCAGTGCCGCGGTGCTGCCCTTCGCGGGCATGCCCGCCCCCACAGGGGCGGCGCCGCCCTCAGGAACAGCATCGGACCTGTGGGAGCGGGCATGCCCGCGAAGACCCTGCACTGGGTCCTTCAGGCTGGCCAGGCCGGCGGCGGCCTTGGCCCGGGCCAGGCGTTCGACGTAGGCCGAGGCGCTTTCGCTGGGCAGCGGGGTTTCATCGATGGGGGCGCTGACGACGTTGAAGGGTACGCCGATCTGGGTCAGCAGTTCACGACGACGGGGCGAGCCAGAGGCCAGGTAAAGCGGGGGCATGCAGACATCTCCCTGTCAGTCGCGGCGTTGCCGTCAGTTGATATGTAGGCGTCGGCGCAGGTCGCGCAGGGCGAAGCTGATCCACGGCCAGAGCAAGGCACTGATCACCGCCGACCAGACCAGCGCCAAAGTGGGCAGGCGGTTGCCGGTGAGCGCGCTGAGCCACAACTGGATCAGTTGGGCGATGCCGAAGATCACCAGGATCACCAGGCTCTGCTGCCACATGGGGAACATGCGCAGGCGCTGCTGCAAGGACAACACCAGGAAGGTGATCAGGGTGAGGACCAAGGCGTTCTGCCCCAGCAGGGTGCCATACAGCACGTCCTCGGCCAGGCCCAGCAAGAAGGCGGTGGTCATGCCCACCTTGTTCGGTACCGCGAGGGTCCAGAACGACACCAGCAAGGCCAGCCACATGGGCCGGAACACTTCCATGAATTGCGGCAGGGGCGAGACGCTGAACAGCAGGCCAATGGCGAATGTCAGCCAGATGACCCAGCCGTTGTTGCGGCGTGATACAGCCATCATTGCCTCCGGGGGTGAGCGGTTGCGGCAGGCGCCGCGGCCGGCGTGGCGGGCACGGGCGCGGCCGCCGCGGCAGCAGGCTGCGGTGCCGCGGGTGTTACCGGCGTGGCAGGTGCGCTTGCAGTGGGGGCAGCCTGCTCGCCACTAGCGGCCGGCTGGGCAGGCGCCGCAGCGCCCTTGCGGTCAGCTTCTTCCTGGGCGATGGCGGCATCGGTGGCGCGCTGCTCCGGGCTACGCCGGTCGCTGAACACCAGCAGCATGTAGCGGCTGCGGTTGAGCGCGGCAGTGGGGATGGCGCGAACGATGGCGAATGGCTGGCCGGAATCGTGGATCACTTCGTTGACCGTGGCCACCGGGTAGCCGGCCGGGAAACGTTGGCCCATGCCAGAACTGACCAACAGATCGCCTTCCTTGATGTCGGCAGTATCGGCCACATGGCGCAGTTCCAGGCGCTCCGGGTTACCGGTACCGCTGGCAATGGCGCGCAGGCCGTTGCGGTTGACCTGCACCGGGATGCTGTGGGTGGTATCGGTCAGCAGCAGCACCCGCGAGGTGTAGGGCATCAGCTCGACCACCTGGCCCATCAGGCCGCGGGCATCGAGCACTGGCTGGCCGAGGAACACGCCATCACGCTCGCCCTTGTTGATCAGGATGCGATGGGTGAACGGGTTGGGGTCGACCCCAATCAGCTCCGCCACTTCGACCTTTTCGTTGACCAGCGCCGAGGAGTTCAGCAATTCGCGCAGACGCACGTTCTGCTCGGTCAGGGCGGCCAGCTTTTGCAGGCGCCCCTGCAGCAGCAGGGCTTCGGTCTTGAGCTTTTCGTTTTCGGCGATCAGTTCGGTACGGCTGCCGAACTGGCCGGCCACACCTTGCCAGGCACGCTGCGGCAGATCGGTGATCCAGTACGACTCCATCAGCACCATGCCCATCTGGCTGCGCACGGGTTTGAGCACGTCGAAACGCGCGTCGACCACCATCAAGGCGACCGACATCACCACCAGAACGAGCAGGCGAACGCCCAGCGAAGGGCCCTTGGAGAAAAGCGGTTTAATGGGCCGTTCCTCGTGGACGACTCAGGAGGTCATTGGACATGGGACAACGCACCAGCCTGGTTGCGGATTGACGGAAACGGCGCCCTAAACGGGCGCCAGCCCAGCACATACAGGTAGCACTGTGCGTACTACCTGTAAACCGGGCGCTCGTGAACAGCGAGCGGGATCACTCGCTGGAGAGCAGGTCCATCGCGTGCTTGTCCATCATTTCCAGGGCGCGACCGCCGCCACGGGCAACACAGGTCAGCGGGTCCTCGGCGACGATCACCGGCAGGCCGGTTTCCTGGGCCAACAGCTTGTCCAGGTCACGCAGCAACGCGCCACCGCCGGTCAGCACCAGGCCACGCTCGGCGATGTCCGAAGCCAGCTCGGGCGGCGATTGCTCCAAGGCGCTCTTGACCGCCTGGACGATGGTCGCCAGGGACTCCTGCAGCGCTTCGAGCACTTCGTTGGAGTTCAGGGTGAAAGCACGCGGTACGCCCTCGGCCAGGTTACGGCCACGCACGTCGACTTCGCGAACTTCGCCGCCCGGGTAGGCGGTACCGATTTCCTGCTTGATGCGCTCGGCGGTGGATTCGCCGATCAGGCTGCCGTAGTTGCGCCGCACGTAGGTGACGATGGCTTCGTCGAAGCGGTCGCCGCCAACACGGACGGATTCGGCATAGACCACGCCGTTCAGGGAGATCAGCGCGATTTCAGTGGTACCACCACCGATATCGACGACCATCGAACCGCGGGCCTCTTCGACCGGCAAGCCGGCACCGATAGCGGCGGCCATCGGCTCTTCGATCAGGAACACTTCACGGGCACCAGCACCCAGGGCCGATTCGCGAATGGCGCGGCGCTCGACCTGGGTCGACTTGCACGGTACGCAGATCAGCACACGCGGGCTAGGCTGCAGGAAGCTGTTCTCGTGAACTTTGTTGATAAAATATTGCAACATTTTTTCGCAGACGCTGAAGTCGGCGATGACGCCGTCCTTCATCGGACGAATGGCAGCAATGTTGCCAGGCGTACGGCCCAGCATGCGCTTGGCTTCGGTACCGACGGCGACGACGCTTTTCTGATTGCCATGGGTACGGATGGCAACAACCGAGGGCTCATTCAGGACGATACCGCGCTCACGCACGTAAATAAGGGTGTTGGCAGTACCCAGGTCGATGGACAGATCGCTGGAAAACATGCCACGCAGTTTCTTGAACATGGGAAAGTGACCCTGGGAAAGCGTGGGTAAAAAAGTGCGGCAAACTCTAACAATGGCAGGGATTTTGGGCAAGGAGCCAATATGTTAAATTGGCTGTTTTTCCGAGCACGCCAGCAGATGATCGCGGCCGTTAGACCGCCAGAAAGCTGACATGTTCCTCACCGCGGACCCAAATTCCGTTCTTTGTTTCCCTTGGAGATCCCCATGGCGCTTGAACGCTGCGACGTGGAAAAGATCGCCCATTTGGCCCGCCTGGGGCTGAATGATGGCGAACTGCCACGCATTACCGACGCCCTGAACAGCATTCTCGGGCTGGTCGACCAGATGCAAGCGGTCGATACCACCGGCATCGAGCCCTTGGCCCACCCCCTGGAGGCCAGCCAACGCCTGCGTCCCGACCAGGTTACCGAAAGCAACCAGCGCGACACCTACCAGGCGATTGCACCATCGACCGAAAGCGGTCTGTACCTGGTTCCCAAAGTCATCGAGTAAGGGATAGAGCCTGCCATGCATCAATTGACCCTGGCCGAGATCGCCCGCGGACTCGCCGACAAGTCGTTTTCCTCCGAAGAGCTGACCGGCGCGCTACTGTCGCGCATCAAGCAACTCGACCCACAAATCAACAGTTTCATCAGCGTCACCGAAGACCTGGCCCTGGGCCAGGCGCGTGCCGCTGACGCCCGTCGCGCCGCAGGCGAAACCGGCGCACTGCTGGGGGCCCCGGTGGCCCACAAGGACCTGTTCTGCACCAACGGCGTACGTACCAGCTGCGGCTCGAAGATGCTCGACAACTTCAAGGCGCCATATGACGCCACGGTGGTTGCCAAGCTGGCCGAAGCCGGCATGGTTACTCTGGGCAAGACCAACATGGACGAATTCGCCATGGGTTCGGCCAACGAATCCAGCCACTACGGCCCGGTGAAGAACCCCTGGAACCTCGAGCACGTCCCGGGCGGCTCGTCGGGCGGTTCGGCCGCGGCCGTGGCTGCACGCCTGCTGCCAGCCAGCACCGGCACCGATACCGGTGGCTCGATCCGCCAGCCGGCGGCGCTGACCAACCTCACCGGCCTCAAACCGACGTACGGTCGCGTGTCGCGCTGGGGCATGATCGCCTACGCCTCCAGCCTCGACCAGGGTGGCCCGCTGGCCCGCACCGCCGAAGACTGTGCCCTGCTGCTGCAAGGCATGGCCGGTTTCGACGCCAAGGACTCCACCAGCATCGAAGAGCCGGTGCCGGACTACAGCACCAACCTCAATGCCTCGCTGCAGGGCCTGCGCATCGGCCTGCCGAAGGAATACTTCGGTGCCGGCCTGGACCCGCGCATCGCCGACCTGGTCCATGCCAGCGTCAAAGAGCTGGAAAAGCTCGGCGCGGTGGTCAAGGAAATCAGCCTGCCGAACATGCAGCACGCCATCCCGGCCTACTACGTGATCGCCCCAGCTGAAGCCTCCTCCAACCTGTCGCGTTTCGACGGCGTACGCTTCGGCTACCGCTGCGAAGACCCAAAAGACCTCACCGACCTGTACAAGCGCTCGCGTGGCGAAGGCTTCGGCGTGGAAGTGCAGCGGCGCATCATGGTCGGCACCTACGCCCTGTCGGCCGGCTACTATGACGCCTACTACGTGAAGGCGCAGCAGATTCGCCGCCTGATCAAGAACGACTTCATGGCCGCCTTCAACGACGTCGACCTGATCCTTGGCCCAACCACGCCAAACCCGGCCTGGAAGCTCGGCGCCAAGAGCAGCGACCCGGTCGCCGCCTACCTGGAAGACGTCTACACCATCACCGCCAACCTGGCGGGCCTGCCAGGCTTGTCGATGCCAGCCGGCTTCGTCGATGGCCTGCCGGTCGGCGTGCAACTGCTGGCGCCGTACTTCCAGGAAGGCCGCCTGCTGAATGTCGCGCACCGCTACCAGCAAGTGACCGACTGGCACACCCGCGCCCCCAACGGCTTCTGAGGAATTCACACATGCAATGGGAAGTTGTGATCGGGCTGGAAATCCACACTCAGCTCGCCACCCAGTCGAAGATTTTCTCCGGCAGCGCCACCACCTTCGGTTCCGAGCCGAACACCCAGGCCAGCCTGGTCGACTTGGGCATGCCCGGCGTGCTGCCGGTGCTGAACCAGGAAGCCGTGCGCATGGCGTGCATGTTCGGCCTGGCCATCGATGCCGAGATCGGCAAGCGCAACGTGTTCGCACGCAAGAACTACTTCTACCCCGACTTGCCCAAGGGCTACCAGATCAGCCAGATGGAGCTGCCGATCGTCGGCAAGGGCCACCTGGATATCGCCTTGGAAGACGGCACCATCAAGCGCATCGGGGTCACCCGCGCGCACCTTGAAGAAGACGCCGGCAAGAGCCTGCACGAAGATTTCAGCGGCGCCACCGGCATCGACCTGAATCGTGCCGGCACCCCGCTGCTGGAAATCGTCTCCGAGCCTGACATGCGCAGTGCCAAGGAGGCCGTGGCCTACGTCAAGGCGATCCATGCGCTGGTGCGTTACCTGGGCATCTGCGACGGCAACATGGCCGAAGGCTCGCTGCGTTGCGACTGCAACGTGTCGATCCGCCCGAAAGGCCAGGCCGAGTTCGGCACCCGCTGCGAGATCAAGAACGTCAACTCGTTCCGCTTCATCGAGCGCGCGATCAACAGCGAGATTCAGCGCCAGATCGACCTGATCGAAGACGGCGGCAAGGTGGTACAGGAAACCCGCCTGTACGACCCGAACAAGGACGAAACCCGGTCCATGCGCAGCAAAGAGGAAGCCAACGACTACCGTTACTTCCCCGACCCAGACCTGCTACCGGTGGTGATCGAGGACAGCTTCCTTGAAACCGTGCGCGCCGGCCTGCCAGAGCTGCCGCCACAGAAGGTCGAGCGCTTCCAGAGCCAATACGGCCTGTCGGCCTACGACGCCAACGTGCTGGCATCCAGCCGCGAACAGGCAGATTACTTCGAAGAGGTGGTAAAGATTGGTGGCGACGCCAAGCTGGCTGCCAACTGGGTCATGGTCGAACTGGGCAGCCTGCTGAACAAGCTGGGCATCGAGATCGACCAGGCGCCGGTCAACGCCGCGCAATTGGGTGGCATGCTGCTGCGTATTCGCGACAACACCATCAGCGGCAAAATCGCCAAAACCGTGTTCGAGGCCATGGCCGCCGGTGAAGGCGATGCTGACAGCATCATCGAGAGCAAAGGCCTGAAGCAGGTCACCGACACGGGTGCGATCGACAAGATGCTCGACGAAGTGCTGGCGGCCAACGCCGAGCAGGTCGAACAGTACCGTGCGGCCGACGAGGCCAAGCGCGGTAAAATGTTCGGCTTCTTCGTCGGCCAGGCCATGAAAGCCTCCAAAGGCAAGGCCAACCCGGGGCAAGTGAACCAATTGCTCAAAGCCAAGCTCGAAGGGTGATGTAAAAAAGCGGCGAGGGCTCTGCCCTCGATCGCCGGCAAGTCAGCCCCCACAGCTACAGCACCGCCCTCAAGGGCCGTGGGGCGGCTGTGGGAGCTGGCTTGCCGGCGGTGGGCCGCACAGCGGCCCCACTTCCAGTATCGGAGCATTCACTTGCTAAAACGATCCTTGGGCACCCTCGCCCTCTTCTCCCTGCTGGCCGGCTGCGCCAGCCATGACATCGACCCGCGCGGCTACGACCAGACGGGCACCGCTTCCTATTACGGCTCGCGCCACCACGGCAAACGCACCGCCAGCGGCGAACCGTTCAACCAGCACGGCCTTACCGCCGCCCACCGCAGCCTGCCCTTCGGCACCCGCGTACGGGTCACCAACACGGCCAACCAACGCAGCGTGGTGGTACGCATCAACGACCGTGGCCCACACACCCGTGGCCGTCTGATCGACCTGTCACGCGCAGCAGCAGAAAAAATCGGCATGCTCCGTAGCGGAACGGCGCGCGTGCGAGTACAAGGGCTTAGCGACTGACGCGACAGGAGTCCGACCATTTTCGACCTGGCCACCCTTCCTACCTTTAGCCTGCTGCAACTGGGCATTGCCCTGCTATTGCTGGTAGCTGGTGCTGAGTTGCTGGTGCGGGCAGCCCTGCGCCTGGCGCAACGCCTTCACGTACGCCCGCTGATCATCGGCCTGAGCCTGGTGGCGTTCGGCAGCACCGCGCCACAGCTGACTGTCAGCCTGCAGGCCGCCTATCAAGGCGCGCCGGATGTGGCGGTGGGCAGCGTGATCGGCAGCAACATCTTCAACGTACTGGTCATTCTCGGCCTGGCTGCATTGGTCATCCCACTGCGCGTGTCGCGCCAACTGGTGCGCTTGGACCTCCCATTGATGATCGTCGCCAGCGGCTTGGTCTACGCGCTGTCCGCCAACGGCCACTTGGGCCGCGCCGAAGGGGTATTGCTGCTACTCGGCCTGGCCGGCTACCTGATGACACTCTGGCATCAGTCGCGCCACTACGCCCGCACTTATCCCGCCCCGGGCACCGTCACAAGCGGTGCCGGGCGCTTCTGGTCGGGGACGCTGCTGCAAGTGCTGGCCGGCTTCGGCCTGCTGAGCCTGGCCGGCCACCTGCTGCTGGAGGCCGCCGTGGAGGTCGCCACCGACCTTGGCCTGTCCGAGCGCATCATTGGCCTGACCGTCGTCGCCATCTGCACCTCGCTGCCGGAACTGGCCGCTGCACTGATCGCCGCCCTGCGTGGTGAGCGGGAAATCGCCGTGGGCACGGTGATCGGTAGCAACCTGTTCAACCTGCTGGCGGTATTGGGCCTGACCGCGCTAATAACCCCCGAACCGCTATCAATCTCGCCCAATGCCCTGGCCTTCGACCTGCCGGTGATGCTTGGCGTTGCCGCGCTGAGCCTGCCAGTGTTCTATTCCGGTTACCGAATTACCCGCGCCGAAGGCCTGGTGTTCCTGTGCCTGTACCTGGCCTACGGCCTGCATGTGGCCGCGTTTACCATGGGCATGCCACTGGCCGGTCGCCTGGAGCGGTTGATGCTGTTCTATGTACTGCCGGTGCTCGCCATGGTGTTGCTGTACACCACCGTGCGTGCCTGGCGCCGCCAACACTAAGGAAAACAACATGGCTGATAGCAACAAGACCGGCGAGCAGATTCGCCGCCAGGTAATGGGCGATGCCTTCGTCGACCGCGCCCTGAGCAATGCCACCGACTTTACCCAGCCGCTGCAGGACTTCGTCAATGAACATGCCTGGGGTAGCGTGTGGGCGCGCGATGGGCTGCCGCTGAAAACCCGCAGCCTGATTACCCTGGCCACGCTGACCGCACTCAAGTGCCCGCAAGAGCTCAAGGGGCATGTGCGTGGCGCATTGAACAATGGCTGTACGGTGGAGGAGATTCGCGAGGCGCTGTTGCACTGCGCGGTGTATGCAGGGGTGCCAGCGGCGATCGATGCATTTCGTGCGGCGCAGGAAGTGATCGACAGTTACCAATAGGTTGCCGGTACCGGCCTCTTCGTGGGTTTACCCGCGAAGAGGCCGGGCCTGCCTTGCTTATTTAGCCTGGCGGGCCTTCTTCAGCTTGAAGGCCACCCACAGCACGGCAATCCATCCTGGGATCAGCATCACCGAAATGCGAATCGGCGGGGTCAGGTACATCACCACCAAGATCAGCACGATGAATGCCAGGCACAGGTAGTTGGTAAGCGGGTGCCCCCAACTCTTGTAGAAGGGGGTAATGCCGGCCGCCAGCTTGGCCTTGCGGAACTTCAGGTGGGTAATGCTGATGCTCGCCCAGTTGATCACCAATGCCGACACCGCCAGGGCCATCAGCAAACCAAAGGCCTCCCCCGGCATCAGGTAGTTGATCAGCACGCACAGGCCAGTCGCCAAAGCCGATACACCCAGCGCGGTCAGCGGCACGCCGCTGCGGCTTACTTTCAGCAATTGGCGTGGCGCATCGCCCTGGCTGGCCAGGCCAAACAGCATGCGGCTGTTGGCGTATACGCAGCTGTTGTACACCGACAGCGCGGCCGTCAGCACCACGATATTGAGGATGGTCGCCACCAGGTCGCTGTCCAGCTCGTGGAAGATCATCACGAACGGGCTACCGCCCTGCACCACCTTCTGCCACGGGTACAGCGACAGCAATACCGCCAGTGCCCCGATGTAGAAGATGAGGATGCGGTACACCACCTGGTTGGTAGCCTTGGGAATGCTCTGCCGCGGGTTATCGGCTTCGGCAGCGGTAATACCCACCAACTCCAGGCCACCGAACGAGAACATGATCACCGCCAGGGCCATCACCAGGCCGGTGACGCCGTTAGGGAAAAAGCCACCGTACTGCCACAGGTTGGCCACGCTGGCATCCGGGCCGCCATGGCCACTGGTCAGCAGCCAGGCGCCGAAGCCGATCATGCTGACAATAGCCACCACCTTGACCAAGGCGAACCAGAACTCCATTTCGCCATAGACCTTCACCTGCGTCAGGTTGATCAGGTTGATTACCACGAAGAAGATCGCCGCCGTGGCCCAGGTAGGGAAGTCCGGCCACCAGTACTGCACATAGATGCCCACCGCTGTCAGCTCGGCCATGCCGACCAGCACATAGACCACCCAGTAGTTCCAGCCCGAGACAAAGCCGGCGAACTCGCTCCAATACTGGTGGGCGAAGTGACTGAAGCTACCGGCTACTGGCTCTTCCACCACCATTTCACCCAGCTGGCGCATGATGAAGAACGCCATCAGGCCGGCAACGGCATAGCCCAGCAGCACCGAGGGGCCAGCCAGCTGAATGGTCTGGGCGATGCCCAGGAACAACCCGGTGCCAATGGCCCCGCCCAGCGCGATCAGCTGGATATGACGATTCTTCAGCCCGCGCTGTAACCGTTCGGGCGTGCTCTGGTCTTGCATGAAGTGTCCTTTAGTTCAGTGAGGCAGTGTTATTGCTGTTGTTTGCAGTCAAGGATCTAGATCCATCCGCCCCACTGCAAGATGAAAATACCAATATTCGTGGTGATCGCTGCCATTAGCGTGGTAATCACGATAATTGACGCCGCCAGCTGATGGTTACCGTTGGCCGCCCGCGCCATCACGTAGCTGGCCGCGGCCGTGGGGCTGCCGATGTACAGGAACAAAATGCCCAGTTCGGCGCCGCGAAAGCCACACAGCCAAGCACCAAGGGTACCCAACAGCGGCAGCCAGACCATTTTCACCAGGCTGACATCGAACGCCAACCTGCCACTGTCGCGCAGGGCAGCCAACGATAGGGTGCCACCGATACAGATCAGCGCCAGCGGCAAGGTCATCTGCGCCAGGTAGTCGCCCGAAGTCAGCAGCCAGTTGGGCAGCGGCACCTGGCCGTAAGCCATGGGTGTGGCCAGCAGCACACTGATGATCAGCGGGTTGCTGAAGATGCTCTTGCAGATGCTCCACGGGTCGGATTTGAGGTCTGGGCTGTAAACCGCCAGCACCACCGCCGACAGCGAGTTGTACAGGAGGATGACCAGGCCGGCGAGTACGGCTCCCAGGGAGATCCCATAGTCGCCATACAGGCTGGCGGCCAGCGCCAGGCCAATGACGCCGTTGTTGCCGCGGAACGCGCCCTGGGTATAGATGCCCCGGTCCGCCAGCGGGCTGCGCCAAATGGCCAGGCCCCAGGCAATGGCGAAGCCGACCAGGGTGGCAACGATGAAATAGAGGAGTACCCCGGGTTTGACCGCTGCCCCTAGGTCGGCGTGGTAGATGCCGAGGAACAGTAGCGCCGGCATGCAGACGTTGAATACCAGTTGCGAGGCAACGCGGTTGAAATTGTCGTCGATCAGGTGAATGCGTTTAAGCAGCACGCCCATGAACAGCATGGCGAAAACCGGTGCCGTGATGTTCAGCGTCTGGATAAGAAGGGCGAGCATGCGCAAGCGATCCTGAAAGGGGTTGCCATTAGGGGGCTAATGATACGCCAACATGTCAGGAATTGCGGAGATCGCGGGGGATTATCAAGAAGTTTCTGTCAGGACCAACCTCTTCGCGGGCAAGCCCGCCCCTACAAAACCTGTAGGAGCGGGCTTGCCCGCGAAGAGGCCACCGCCGAATCAACGGCGAACCGGGCGCTTCTGCAATTTGCGCTGCAAGGTCCGACGGTGCATGCCCAACGCCCGCGCAGTCGCCGAAATATTGCCCTCATGCTCGTTGAGCACGCGCTGGATGTGCTCCCACTGCAAGCGGTCGACCGACATGGGGTTTTCCGGCACCAGGGTATCCAGGTCGGTGTGTTCGGAAAGCAGCGCCGCCAGCACATCGTCGGCGTCGGCAGGTTTGCACAGGTAGTTGCAGGCGCCCCGCTTCACCGCTTCCACGGCGGTGGCAATGCTCGAGTAACCGGTCAGGATCACCACGCGCATTTCCGGGTCCAGCTCCAGCAACTTGGGCAGCAGCACCAGGCCGGAATCGCCGTCCATCTTCAGGTCCAGCGTGGCGTAGTCCGGCAGGTCCTGCTGGGCCAGGATCAGCCCCTCCTCGGCAGAGCCGGCCGTGCTCACTCGGAAACCCCGACGGCTCATGGCACGGGCCATGACCCGGGTGAAGGTGGCATCGTCATCCACCAGCAGTAGGTGCGGCAGCTCTTCGCTTTCGACCTGGTTTTCTTCGCTCATCATTCATCTCCTCGCTTACCGTAGGGCAGGCGCAGTTCGGTCAGGGTGCCACCCTGTTCATGACTATAGAGTTTCACCGAACCGCCCGCACGGGTCACGCTGGCCTTGCTCAAGAACAGGCCAAGGCCGAAGCCTTTGCCCTTGGTGGTAATGAAGGGCTTGCCGATGGCTTCGGCAATGGCCGGCGGCACGCCTGGGCCGTGGTCGCGGATGCTGATGACGATGTCATGGGTGTCCCAGTCCAGGCGCACTTCCAGGTCATCGGGGCAGGCATCGGCTGCATTGTTCAACAGGTTAAGCAGCGCCTGGGTCAGGTCTGGTGGCGGGATCAGGCGGGGCACCTGGCCGTCACGCAGGCGCTGGAAGCGGTAGCTGGCTTCCGGGCGCATCAGGTGCCAGCGGTTCAGCGCCTCATCCAGCCAGGCGGTCACATCTTGCTCGACGATGGCCAGGCGGCGGTTGGCTTCGGCTGCCCGCACCAGCTGCTGCAAGGTCTCTTTGCACAGCTTCACCTGGTCCTGCAGAATTTGCAGGTCTTCCTGCAACAGCGGGTCGGTGTGGTCCTGGCGCATCTCGTTGATCAGCACGCTCATGGTCGCCAACGGCGTACCCAGCTCATGGGCAGCGCCGGCAGCTTGGGTGGCCACAGCCAGCAATTGTTCGTCGCGCAGGCTCTCTTCACGCCGTTCGGAGCGCAGCTGCTCCTGGCGACGCAACTCTTCGGCCATGCGCGCGGCAAAGAAGGTGATCACAGCGGCGGCCAGGGCGATGCTCAGCCACATGCCGTAAACCTGCATCTTGTCGCGGGCCATTGGCAGGCCTTCGAGCGGGTAGAACTGCACCAGCAGCAAGCTGTAGGCGGTTAGGGCGATACCCGAGAGAATTAGCGAATACAGCCACGGCAGGGTCACCGCAGCAATCGCCAGCGGCACCAGGTAGTAGGACACGAACGGGTTGGTCGAACCGCCGGAGTAATACAGCAAGGCACTGTGGATCAGCAGGTCACAGGCCAGCTGCAGGGCGTACTCCATTTCGGTGACCGGCAGCGACAGGCGCAGGCGCAGGGCCGTGAACGCGCACAGCAGCGAGGACAAGGCCAAGGTGCCGGCCAGCGACAACCACGGCAATGGCAGCAGTTCGGTCCAGTAGGCGACGCCCACGGAGCCGGCCTGGGCAGCCAGGACCAAGACCCGAATGACGGTCAGGCGCCAGAGGTTCTGGCGAGTAGCAGACAACGGTTGTACGGCAGCGAGCATGAGCTCTCCTGATGAGTGCTCCAGAAAATCGGCTGGAGTATACCGAAGCCGGGCGCCTCGCTGCAGCGATGCGGCAAAGCGCCACACTTTGTCACAGCTTGATGATGGCACTTTTGAACCCACTACACTGTTGCCGGTCTGATCGGCCATGCGTGGAATGGATGGCCACAACCCACGCCTTTAATTGCCAAGGAGTACCTTATGCACATCCCACGTCGCGGCGCCGCCCTGATCCTGTCCTGCGGCCTGCTCGCCAGCCTGCCGGTGCTGGCTGCCGATGAGCCGCGCTACAACCAGGTCTCGCTGCGTGCCGAGGTCAGCAAGGAAGTACCGCGCGACCTGATGGTGGTGACGGTGTACAGCGAAGCGCAGAACACCGACCCAGGCAAGCTCGCCAAGCAGATCACCGAAACCATGAACACAGCGCTACAGCAGGCACGCCAAGTCAAGGACGTGAAGATCAGCCAGGGCAGCCGCAACAGCTACCCGGTGTATGACAGCAAAGGCCAGACGATCACCGGCTGGCGCGAGCGCGCCGAACTGCGTCTGGAAAGCGCTAACTTCCCAGCCCTGTCGCAGCTGACCGCCGACCTGCTGCAAACGCTGAAAATGGGCGGCATGGACTTCTCCATCGCCCCGGCCACGCGCAAGGCCAGCGAGGACGAACTGCTCAAGGACGCGGTGAATGCCTTCAAGGCCCGCGCACAACTGGCCACCGAGGCGCTGGGCGGCAAGGGCTATAAAGTGGTCAGCCTGAACCTCAACAGCAGCGGTTACCCACGCCCCTACCTGCGCAGTGCACCGATGGCGATGAAGGCTATGGGGGCTGACGAGGCGGCACCGGCACCAGATATTGAAGCCGGAACCAGTGAAGTGAGCATGAATGCTGATGGCTTGATCGAAGTGCAGATGCCATAACAGATCCACGAAACACTTGTGGGTGCGGGCATGCCCGCGAAAAACCACCTCGGCGGATGGCACGGGCTTCGCCCGTGTTCGCGGGCGTGCCCGCTCCCACTGGGACCGCCCCTCAAGCTAAGCATTTTCAGACACTTCCTACGCACCTAAAAGGTGCTTCCTACATTTATCCCCGCTCCGCAAAATTCTGCAAAAAGCCATCATTTTGCCCACGCAAACGTTTAACTTCGACGAAAGTTACACCGATGCGACATCCATGTACGATCGTGCCACTTTTCCGGCGCCAACTATCCTTCTGCGTATTGCATTGGGAACACCCCCTGCATAAGTATCCGCAGGTCGGCTCACGAGGCCACCTCATCCGAAAAATGACAACAATGAGGCCACCATGCTCAAACACGCAGTCATTCCGTTCCTGCTTGGCGCAGGCTTGCTTTCCGGCGCACCGTCGGCACTCGCGGCATCCAACCTGGTGTTCTGCTCCGAAGGCAGCCCGGCCGGCTTCGACCCAGGGCAATACACCACAGGGACTGACTTCGACGCCTCGGCCGAGACCGTGTTCAACCGCCTGACGCAGTTCGAGCGCGGCGGCACTGCAGTCATCCCGGGCCTGGCGACCCAGTGGGAAGTATCCGACGACGGCAAGGCGTACACCTTCCACCTGCGTGAAGGGGTCAAGTTCCACACCACCGACTACTTCAAACCCACCCGCCCGTTCAACGCCGACGACGTGCTGTTCACCTTCAACCGCATGCTCGACACCAACCACCCGTTCCGCAAGGCCTACCCCACCGAGTTCCCGTACTTCACCGACATGGGCATGGACAAGAACATCGCCAAGCTGGAGAAGCTCGACGAGCACACGGTGAAGTTCACCCTCAACGAGGTGGACGCCGCGTTCATCCAGAACCTGGCCATGAGCTTCGCCTCGATCCAGTCCGCCGAATACGCCGACCAGTTGCTCAAGGACGGCAAGGCTGCCGACATCAACCAGAAACCGATCGGCACCGGCCCGTTCGTATTCAGCAAGTACCAGAAGGACGCGCAGATCCGCTTCAAGGGTAACAAGGACTACTGGCAACCCGATGACGTGAAGATCGACAACCTGATCTTCGCTATCACCACCGATGCTTCGGTGCGCATGCAGAAGCTGAAGAAAAACGAATGCCAGGTCACCCTGTTCCCGCGCCCGGCCGATATCCAGCCGCTAAAGCAGGACCCCAAGCTACAAATGCCGCAGCAGGCCGGCTTCAACCTCGGCTACATCGCCTACAACGTGATGGACAAGGTCAAGGGCAGCAACCAAGCCAACCCGCTAGCCCAACTGAAAGTCCGCCAGGCGCTGGACATGGCCGTGGACAAGAAAAAGATCATCGAGTCGGTTTACCAGGGCGCCGGCCAGCTGGCAGTCAACGGCATGCCACCGACCCAGTGGTCCTATGACGACAGCATCAAGGACGCCGCCTTCGACCCCGAGAAGGCCAAACAACTGCTCAAGGAAGCCGGCATCAAGGAAGGCACCGAGATTACCCTGTGGGCCATGCCGGTGCAGCGCCCCTACAACCCCAATGCCAAGCTGATGGCCGAAATGCTGCAATCCGACTGGGCCAAGGTCGGCATCAAGGCCAAGATCGTCAGCTATGAATGGGGTGAATACATCAAACGCTCCAAAGGTGGCGAACAAGGCGCCATGCTGATTGGCTGGAGCGGTGACAACGGTGACCCGGACAACTGGCTGGGTACCCTGTACGGCTGCGATGCCATGAACGGCAACAACTTCTCCAAGTGGTGCTACAAGCCCTACGACGATTTGATCAAGCAGGCCAAGGCCACGTCCAACCAGGCCAAGCGCACCGAGCTGTACCAGCAGGCGCAGCACATTCTCAAAGAGCAGGTGCCGATCACCCCGATCGCCCACTCCACCGTGTACCAGCCCATGAGTGCCAAGGTGAAGGACTTCAAGATCAGCCCGTTCTCGCTGAACTCCTTCTACGGCGTCAGTGTGGACAAATAGGCTAGCCAGGGCACCCGCCAAACAGCGGGTGCCCCACCAACTTAACCCGCTCTTCATGCCGTCCCGCCGCTATCCGCAGCGGGGTCGGCGAACTGTTGCCGCCATTCTTACCCCGAGGCGGTGCAAACAGACGTAAAGGACTTGCCATGCGCCACGCCGCCCGCCTTTCCACCCTGCTGGCCCTGGGCCTGTTCAGCCAATCCCCGGCCGTGTTGGCCAACAACCTGGTGTTCTGCTCCGAAGGCAGCCCCGCCGGCTTCGACACCGCCCAATACACCAGCGCCACCGACAACGACGCTGCCGAACCCCTGTACAACCGCCTGGTCGAGTTCGAGCGCGGCGGCACCGCCGTGCACCCGGCCCTGGCGACCGCCTGGGAGGTGTCCGACGACGGCCTGCGCTACACCTTCCACCTGCGCGAAGGGGTGAAGTTCCACAGCAACAAGGCGTTTAGCCCAAGCCGCGACTTCAATGCCGACGACGTGCTGTTTACCTTCAACCGCATGCTCGACAAAGGCCACCCGTTCCGCCAGGCCTACCCCACCGAGTTCCCCTATTTCGTCAGCATGGGGCTGGACAAGAACATTGCCCGGGTCGAAAAAACCGACCCGATGACCGTGGTGTTCACCTTGAACAAAGTTGACGCCGCGTTCGTCCAGAACCTGGCCATGAGCTTCGCCTCCATTCTTTCCGCCGAATACGCCGGCCTGCTATTGGCCAGCGGCCGCCCCAGCGCCATCAACCAGCAACCGATCGGCACCGGGCCGTTCGTGTTCCAGCGTTACCAGAAGGATTCGCAAATCCGCTACAAGGGCAATCCGCACTACTGGGCGCCGGATGAGGTGAAGCTCGACAACCTGGTGTTCGCGATCAACACCGACCCCTCGGTGCGCATCCAGAAGCTGCGCCGCAACGAATGCCAAGTCACCCTGCACCCGCGCCCGGCCGACCTGCCGGCGCTCAAGGCCGACAGCAAGCTGCAGGTGCTGCAACAGCCTGGCTTCAACCTCGGCTACATCGCCTACAACACCCAGCACCCACCGTTCGACCGCCTGGAAGTGCGCCAGGCGATGGACATGGCGGTGAACAAGCAGGCGATTCTCCAGGCGGTGTACCAGGACTCCGGCCAACTGGCGGTCAACGCCATGCCGCCCACCCAGTGGTCCTATGACAACAGCCTCAAAGATGCGCCTTACAACCCGGACAAAGCCCGGCAACTGCTGCAGCAGGCGGGGGTCAAGCCAGGCACCGAAGTCACCTTGTGGGCAATGCCCGTGCAGCGCCCCTATAACCCCAACGCCAAGCTGATGGCCGAGATGCTCCAGGCCGACTGGAACAAGCTCGGCTTCAAGGTGCGCATCGTTAGTTACGAATGGGGCGAGTACCTCAAGCGCATGAAAAGCGGTGAGCACGACATCGCCCTGATCGGCTGGACCGGTGACAACGGCGACCCAGACAACTGGCTGGGCACCCTCTACAACTGCGATGCCATCGGCAGCAACAACTACTCGCTGTGGTGCGACCCGCAGTACGACAGCCTGGTCAAGCAGGCCAAACAGGTGACCGACCGTACGCAGCGCACTGCCCTGTACCAGCAGGCCCAGCAGCGTCTCAAGCAGCAAGTGCCGATTACCCCAGTGGCGCATTCCACGGTCAACCAGCCACTGAGCGTCAAGGTTTCCCAATTCAATGTCAGCCCGTTTGGGCGCAATGATTTTTCCGGTGTGAGTGTTGATTAGGCATTAGCCGGTACCGGCCTCTTCGCGGGTAAACCCGTCCTACAGGGTTCTCCACAAGCCTGGGGTGTGCACATCCCCTGTAGGAGCGGGTTTACCCGCGAAGAGGCCGGCACAGGCAACACAACTACCCGATTTAGCCCGGAGACCCCGGGCAACCCTGGCAACACCGCAGCAAGAAACCCGGCCCACAAGGTCGGCATAACTAGAAAAGAAAGGGAGCTTCAACCTTGAGAGTATTCACCTTGACTGCACTGGCGTTATCGATCAGTGCCTTATCCACCGTGACCCAGGCCGACCCGCACAGCCAGGAATACGTCCCGCTCACCCTCAAAGACAGCAGCGAACAGGCCCAGGCCAGCGGTTTCATCGGCGGCCAGAGCCTGTCCGGCAGCACCCGCAACTGGTACGCCCGTGAACGCGCGGCGCGCGCCCCGCTGTGGAAGTACTACAAGAGCGACGGCACCCGCCACGACACCCACAGCCGTGACAACTGGGTGCAGGGCAGCATCCTCAACTACAGTTCCGGCTTCACCGAGGGCACCGTCGGTATCGCCGTCGAGGCGGCTGGCTACAACGCCATTGCCCTGGAGCAAGGCCGGGCCGCGATCGCCGGGCCGAACAACCGTACCCTGACCCACAGCGACGGCGACCCGGTCGGCCAGTGGAGCAAGCTGGGCCTGGGCAACATCAAGGCGCGCGTGTCCAACACCACCCTCACCGTCGGCCGCCAATCGGTGGACACGCCGATGATCGCCTACATCGGCAACCGTGCCCTGCCGTCCAGCTTCCAGGGTGCATTCCTGCACAGCGCCGAATTCGACAACCTGAGCTTCGACCTGGGCACCTTCGACCGCGTCTCGCCACGTACCGAACAAAGCCTCAGCAAGTTCCGCAGCGAGTACAGTGCCACCGGCGTGGAAACCGACCGCGCCAGCACCACCGGCATCAACTACCAGCCGTTCAAGAGCCTGACCACCAGCCTGTACGCCACCAAGGTTGACGACTTCTGGAACCAGTACTACTTCGGCGCCAACCATGTGCTCGGCGACAGCGCCGTGCTCAGCCTGAGCACCGGCCTGAACTACTACAAGACCGTCGACGCCGGCAGCCAGAAAATGGGGGAAATCGACAACGACACCTACAGCCTGTCGTTCGGCCTAACCCACCAGGCCCATACCGTCAGCGCCTCGTGGCAGCAGGTCAACGGCAACGAATACTTCGACTACCTGCACGAAACCAATGGCATCTACCTGGCCAACTCGCTGCTGTCGGACTTCAACGGCCCCAACGAGAAATCGCTGCAGCTTTCCTACGTGCTGAACATGGCGCCCTACGGCGTACCGGGGCTCAAGTTCAACCTGTACAACGCCCGCGGCTGGGGCATCGATGGCACCCACTACCGCGGTACCGCCTATGACGTCAACGGCCTGGATGGCGAAACCCACTACGAGTGGGGCATCGGCACCAGCTACGCGGTGCAGAGCGGGCCGCTGAAAGACACCAGCATCCGTGCCACCTACACCGCGCACCGCGCCAGCAAGGCCCAGGGCGATGGCAGCCTGGACGAGTTCCGGGTCGTTACCACCATTCCATTCAACATTCTCTGACCGCTGGCGCCACGGCCCACTTCGCTACGGGCCGTGGCGGCTACGCTGGGTCAATGCAAGCAGGGAGACTTCCACCCATGCACAGAGCTTTCATCAAACGGCTACCGCTACGCCTGGCCCTGGCCGCGCTGGTGCTGGGCAGCGTCACGCAGCTAGCGGCCAAACCGCTGGTGGTGTGCACCGAAGCCAGCCCGGAAGGGTTCGACGTGGTGCAGTACACAACGGGGGTCACGTTTGATGCCACCTCCGAAACACTGTTCAACCGCCTGGTCGACTTCAAGCCCGGCACCACCGACATCCAGCCGGCACTGGCCGAAAGCTGGGACATCTCGCCAGACGGCCTGACCTACACCTTTCACCTGCGCAAGGGAGTGAAGTTCCACACCACCGACTATTTCAAGCCAACCCGCGACTTCAATGCTGACGACGTACTCTGGAGCCTGAACCGCCAGTTGGACCCGAACCACCCATGGCACGACAAGACCAGCGTCGGCTACCCGTACTTCGAAAGCATGGCCTTCAAGAGCCTACTCAAGAGCGTGGACAAAACCGACGACCATACGGTGGTCATCACCCTCACCCGCCCAGAAGCGCCGTTCCTGCGTGACATGGCCATGGGGTTCACTTCGATCTATTCCGCCGAATACGGCGACCAGTTGCTCAAGGCCGGCAAGACCGCAGAGCTGAACAACAAGCCGATCGGCACAGGTCCGTTCATCTTTCAGCGTTACAACAAGGACGCCCAGGTCCGCTTCAAGCCCAATCCGGACTACTTCCGTGGCAAGCCACCGGCCGACGCCCTGGTTTTCGCCATCGCCACCGACAGCAATGTGCGCCTGCAGAAGCTGCGCGCCAACGAGTGTCAGATCGCGCTTTACCCCAAGCCGGAAGACGTACCGTCGATCAAGGCTGACCCCAAACTCAAGGTGGCCGAGATCGAAGCACTGGTCACCGGCTACATCGCCATGAACACCCAGCACAAGTACCTGAACGATGTGCGCGTGCGCAAAGCCATCAACATGGCCTTCGACCGCCAAGCCCACGTTGACCAGTTATTTGGCAAAGGCAACGCACTGGTGGGCGTGAACCCCTACCCACCGACCATGATCGGCTACAACAGGAACAACCAGAACCCGCCGCGTGACCTCGACCAGGCGCGCGCCCTGCTGAAGGCGGCTGGCGTACCGGAGGGCACGGTCATCACCCTGTTCACCCGCAACGGTGGCGGCATGACCAACCCGAACCCGCGTCTGTCAGCCGAAATGCTGCAGGCCGACCTGAAGCAGATCGGCCTGAAGCTGGACATCCGCGTGATGGAATGGGCCGAAATGCTGCGCCGTGCCAAGAAAGGTGAAGCCGACCTGGTGTCTACCGGCTGGGCCGGCGACAACGGCGACCCGGATAACTTCCTGGGCCCGCTGCTCAGTTGCGAGGCCGCCACGAACGGCGAGAACTACGCCCGCTGGTGCAATTCTAAATTCCAGACGCTGATCACCCGCGCCCGCGAAGTGATCGACAACGATGAGCGTGCAAGGCTCTATAGCGAGGCATTGAAAGTGTACGATGACGACCAACCCTGGATCAGCATGGCCCACCCGAAGGTATTCGCGGTCATGCGTGACAACGTGGAGGGCTACGTCATCAGCCCTCTGACCAACAACAACTTCGCCACTACCCAGGTGAAGTAGAACAACAACGACCGCCGGCAACCCACACGGGGACCGGCGGCGCTGCCGCAGCGCGCTGCTTGCCGCGCGGCCTGATGAGGTAACCCCGACAATGTTGAGTTTTATTGCCCGGCGCCTTGGCCTGCTGATACCGACCTTCTTCGGTATCACCTTGCTGACCTTCGCGCTCATACGCCTGATCCCCGGCGACCCGGTGGAAGTGATGATGGGCGAGCGCAGGGTCGACCCCGAAATGCATGCCCAGGCCATGGAGCGCCTGGGCCTGAACAAGCCGCTGCCGGTCCAGTACCTGGACTATGTCGGCAAGTTGGCCCAAGGTGACCTCGGTGAATCGCTGCGCACCCGCGAGAGCGTGTGGAGCGAGTTCCTCACCCTGTTCCCGGCCACCCTCGAACTGGCCTTCGCCGCCCTGCTGTTCGCCGGCATCTTCGGCCTGTTGGCCGGGGTGATTGCCGCGCTCAAGCGCGGTTCGCTGTTCGACCACGGGGTGATGGGCATATCGCTGGCCGGCTACTCGATGCCGATCTTCTGGTGGGGCCTGATCCTGATCATGTTCTTCTCGGTAAGCCTGGGCTGGACCCCGGTGTCCGGGCGCATCGACCTGCTCTACGACATCGAACCGAAGACCGGCTTCATGCTCATCGACACCCTGCTCAGCGACGAACAAGGTGCGTTCAAGGATGCCGTGATGCACCTGATCCTGCCGTCCATCGTGCTGGGTACCATCCCCCTGGCGGTGATCGCCCGCATGACCCGTTCGTCAATGCTCGAAGTGCTGCGCGAGGACTACATCCGTACCGCCCGCGCCAAGGGCCTGTCACCGGCCCGGGTAGTGTTCGTGCATGGCCTGCGCAACGCGCTGATCCCGGTGCTGACCGTGTTCGGCCTGCAGGTCGGTACGTTGCTGGCCGGTGCGGTGCTGACTGAAACCATCTTCTCCTGGCCGGGCATCGGCAAGTGGCTGATCGAAGCCATCGGCGCCCGTGACTACCCCGTGGTCCAGAACGGCATCCTGTTAATTGCCTGCCTGGTGATCCTGGTCAACTTCGTCGTGGACATCCTCTACGGCCTGGCCAACCCACGCATCCGTCATCAGCGCTGAGGCCCCCGCCATGACTAGCCCGATTCCAAACTCCGTCACCCCGGCCAGCCCGGTGGACCAGAGCCTGCTCTACCCCTCACCGTACAAAGAATTCTGGCAGGCCTTCGCGCGTAACAAGGGCGCGGTAATGGGCCTGGCTTTCATGTGCCTGGTGGTGTTCTGCGCGCTGTTTGCGCCATGGGTCGCCCCGCACGATCCGAGCGAGCAATACCGCGACTTCCTGTTAACCCCACCGGTATGGCTGGAAGGCGGCAACTGGCAGTTCATCCTCGGCACCGACGAACTGGGCCGCGACCTGCTTTCGCGGTTGATCCAAGGCGCGCGCCTGTCGCTGCTGATTGGCCTGTCGTCGGTGGTAATGTCGCTGCTGCCGGGCATCCTGCTGGGCCTGCTGGCTGGCTTTTTCCCGCAGCTGCTCGGCCCGTCGATCATGCGCCTGATGGACGTGATGCTGGCCCTACCCTCACTGCTGTTGGCGGTGGCCATCGTCGCCATCCTTGGCCCTGGCCTGATCAACACGGTGATCGCCATCGCCATCGTGTCGTTGCCCTCCTACGTGCGCCTGACCCGTGCCGCGGTGATGGGCGAGCTGAACCGCGATTACGTGACCGCCGCACGCCTGGCCGGTGCCGGGCTGCCACGGCTGATGTTCGTCACCGTGCTGCCCAACTGCATGGCACCGTTGATCGTGCAGGCCACCCTCAGCTTCTCCTCGGCCATCCTCGACGCTGCCGCCCTAGGCTTCCTCGGCCTTGGCGTACAACCGCCTACCCCCGAGTGGGGCACCATGCTGGCTTCGGCCCGTGACTACATCGAGCGCGCCTGGTGGGTAGTCAGCCTGCCCGGCCTGACCATTCTGCTCAGTGTGCTGGCAATCAACCTGATGGGCGACGGCCTGCGCGATGCGCTGGACCCGAAACTCAAGAACGCCGCCTGAGGAGAACGCCATGTCACTGTTGCAGATCAACAACCTGAACGTGCGCTTCGGCGACGCCCATGCAGTACCGGTGGTCGATGGCCTGGACCTGGCCGTGGACGCCGGCGAAATCCTGGCCATCGTCGGCGAATCCGGCTCGGGCAAGTCGGTGACCATGATGGCCCTGATGGGCCTGATCGACGCCCCCGGGCGCATCACCGCCGACGCGCTTACCTTCGACGGCACCAATATGCTCAAGCTCAGCGGCCGTCAGCGGCGCAAGGTGGTGGGCAAGGACATCGCCATGGTCTTCCAAGACCCGATGACCGCGCTCAACCCCAGCTTCACCGTGGGCTACCAAATCGAGGAAGTGCTGCGCCAGCACCTGGGCCTGAAGGGCAAGGCCGCGCGCCAACGTGCCCTGGAGCTGCTGAAAAAAGTCGAGATCCCGGCAGCGGAAAGCCGCCTGGACGCCTACCCGCACCAGTTGTCCGGCGGCATGAGCCAGCGCGTGGCGATTGCCATGGCGATTGCTGGCGAGCCCAAGTTGCTGATCGCCGACGAACCGACCACCGCGCTGGACGTGACCATCCAGGCTCAGATCATGGAGCTGCTGGTCAACCTGCAGAAAGAGCGCAACATGGCACTCATCCTGATCACCCACGACTTGGCCGTGGTGGCCGAAACGGCCAAGCGGGTGTGCGTGATGTACGCCGGCCAAGCCGTCGAGGTGGGCCAGGTGCCGCAGCTGTTCGAGGTGCCCGCGCACCCTTACAGCGAAGCGCTGCTGGCGGCGATCCCCGAACACAGCATCGGCGCCGAGCGCCTGGCCACCCTGCCTGGCATAGTCCCCGGTCGCTACGACCGCCCCGTCGGTTGCCTGCTGTCACCGCGCTGCCCGTACGTGCAGGACAACTGCCGGCGCCAGCGCCCGCCCCTCGATCCTCAGGCCCATAGCCTGGTGCGTTGCTTCTACCCGTTGAACCAGGAGGTGGCGTGATGGCCGTCGTTCTATCCGCCCGGGAGCTGACCCGGCATTACGAAGTCTCCCGTGGGCTGTTCAAAGGCCACGCACTGGTTCGCGCGCTCAATGGTGTGTCGTTCGAACTGGAGGCCGGCAAGACCCTGGCCGTGGTCGGCGAGTCCGGCTGCGGCAAGTCGACCCTGGCCCGCGCCCTGACACTGATCGAAGAGCCGTCGTCCGGCTCGCTGCAAATCGCCGGCACCGAGGTGAAAGGCGCCAGCAAAGCCGAGCGCAAGCAACTGCGCCGCGACGTGCAGATGGTGTTTCAAAGCCCCTACGCCTCACTCAACCCGCGGCAGAAGATTGGTGACCAGTTGGCTGAGCCGCTGCTGATCAACACCTCACTGAGCAAGGCCGAGCGGCGCGAAAAAGTGCAGAAAATGATGGAGCAGGTTGGCCTGCGCCCCGAGCATTACCAGCGCTACCCGCACATGTTCTCCGGTGGCCAGCGCCAGCGTATCGCCCTGGCCCGGGCAATGATGCTACAGCCCAAGGTGCTGGTGGCGGACGAACCGACCTCGGCGCTGGACGTGTCGATCCAGGCCCAGGTGCTGAACCTGTTCATGGATTTGCAAAAGGAGTTCAACACCGCCTACGTGTTCATCTCGCACAACCTGGCGGTGGTGCGGCATGTGGCCGATCAGGTGCTGGTGATGTACCTGGGGCGGCCGGCGGAAATGGGGCCGAAGGGCGATATCTACGAAAAGCCGCTGCACCCATATACCCAGGCGCTGCTGTCGGCGACACCGGCGATTCATCCAGACCCGCTGAAACCGAAGATCCGCATCGTCGGGGAGCTGCCTAACCCGCTTAACCCGCCGGATGGGTGCGCGTTTCACAAGCGCTGCCCGTATGCCACTGAGCGTTGTGCGAAGGAGGTACCGGCGTTGCGACAGGTCAGTACCCGGCAGGTGGCTTGCCACTATGCCGAGCAGTTTCTCTAAATTGGTGTGAAATTCATCGCGGATAAATCCGCTCCTACAGCGCTACCTTTGTAGGAGCGGATTTAGCCGCGATGGGCCGCAAAGCGGCCCCAAAAAAATCTCAATGCATAAAGAACCAGATCAGGATGATCACCGGAATCGGCACCCCAATCATCCACAGCAATATCGAGCGCATGGCGTTTCTCCTTGTTCGATGGTGAACAAACCGCTGCACGCGTCATGCCATTGGTATCAAAAAATTACATTCATATGAATCAACGGCTTACCCCATAAACCGCTTGCCTAAACCGTGCAATTTGCCAGATTCTCGCCCTTGCACCTGGGTGTTCTGCAATGCACTATCAGGCGCATGACCGCCACCACCCTACCCGACGGCCCCGAGCAAACCCCGCTCACCGCCGACACCGTGCTGCGCTACCACCTGTGCTGGAAGCACCGCGACCTCGACGGCGTCATCGCGCTTTACCACCCCGACATCCAGTACCACGATTTCTTCCAGAACCGCGTGCTCCGCTACCAGGAACTGCGCGACTACGTGCGTGCCTGCCTGCCCCACGAAGCCGGCGAGGACATCGTCCACAGCGACCGTATCCGCGTCGATGGCTGCACCGCGTTCATCCAGTATCAAGTCACGGTGCAGGGTGGCGATGGCCTGGTGGCGTTCCAGTCCAGCGAGGCGATCACCGTCAAGGACGGCCTGATCTGGCGGGTCAACGAATATGCCACGCTGGTCCGCCAGCGCGGCAGCGGCCACGCCAGCACAGGCCCGCGCCCGGCCACCAGCCGCCTGGGCCTGTCGCCAAGGCAGCTGTCGACCATGGCCCAGGACCTGGAGCATTACTTCCAGCGCCAACGCCCGTACCTGGACCCGGAGCTGGACCTGCAACAGGTGGCCGACGCCAGCGGCTACAGCCGCAACCAGATCTCCTACCTGCTTAACCAGGTGCTCGGGCAAAGCTTCTACCGCTACGTCAACCAGGCGCGCCTGCAACACCTGATGGCCAGCCTCGACGACGACAGCGTCGCAGTACCGATCGACGACCTGGCATTCAACGCCGGTTTCAACTCACTGTCGGCGTTTTACAAGTGCTTCCGGGAACACACCGGGCTCACGCCCAAGGCGTACCTGAAGCAAATTTCCCTACGTGCACGCATGTAAGACAGCGGCCCGCCGCCCCCACTAGGATCGCCCACAGACCTTGACGGATGTGGAGCCGAACCCGATGCAACCCCTGCGCACGCTCAGCCTGTGGATGGACCAGCTAGACGAGCCACTGTGCGCCCGCCCGGCCCTGCGCGAAGACCTGGTAGCGGATGTGTGCATCATCGGCGCCGGCTACACCGGCCTGTGGACCGCTTACTACCTCAAGCGCCAAGCGCCGCAACTGACCATCGCGGTGATCGACGCCAACATCGCCGGCTTCGGCGCCTCGGGGCGCAACGGCGGCTGGCTGATGGGCAACCTGCTGGGCGAAGACCGCTTGCTCGCCACCCTGTCACCGCAACAGCGCCGCACCAGCATTGACCTGCTGCACGGTATTCCCGATGAAGTGCACAGCGTATTGCAGCGCGAAGGCATCGATTGCGACTACCGCAAGGGCGGCGTGCTGTACTGCGCCGCGCGTTACCCGGAACAGGAACGCAGCCTGCGCGCCTACCTCGACGGCCTGTACCGCCAAGGCATGACCGAGGATGACTACCGCTGGCTACGCCCCGAGCAGTTGGACGCCCAACTGCGGGTCAGCAACGCCTACGGCGCCATCTACAGCCCGCACACCGCGACCATTCAGCCGGCCAAGCTGGTGCGAGGCCTGGCCCGGGCGGTGCAAGCGTTGGGCGTAACGATCTACGAAAACACCCCGGCCATCGACTGGCAACCCGGTGAGGTGCGCACCCCGCTGGCACGCATTCGCTGCCAGTGGGTGGTGCCCGCCGTGGAAGGCTATGCCGCCAGCCTGCCACCGCTGGGCAAGCACCAGTTACCGGTGCAAAGCCTGCTGGTAGCCACCGAGCCGCTACCGGAAGCCACCTGGGCGCAGATCGGCCTGAGCCAAGGCCAGGCGTTCAGCGAAAGCAGCCGCCAGGTCACCTACGGCCAGCGCACCGCTGACAACCGCCTGGTATTCGGCGCCCGCGGTGGCTACCGCTTCGGCGGCCGCCTGCGCGAAAACTTCAACCTTGACCCACACGAAATCGAACTGCGCCGCTACTTGTTCGGTGAGCTATTCCCACAGCTGAAGCACGCCCGCATCACGCACACCTGGGGCGGCAACCTGGGCATGGCGCGGCGCTTCCACCCACACATGCTCTGCGACCGCCAGCGCGGTATCGCCCTGGCCGGCGGTTACGGCGGTGAAGGCGTCGGTGCCACCAACCTGGGCGGGCGCACCCTGGCGGCGCTGATCCTCAACCAGCACAACCAACTGACCGCGCAACCTTGGGTGCTCGACAACCGCCCGGTCTCGAGCCTGGCCAGTTGGCCGCCCGAGCCCTGCCGCTGGCTGGGCTACAACGCGATCATCCAGAGCTTCGTCCACGAGGACCAAACCCTCGCCAACCCCGCCAGCGCGCCCTGGAGGCGGCGCCTGGCCAGCTCGCTTGCGGACTTCATGGAAGGCTTCATGCACTGACTTCCCACTCACCGACACAGGATTTACCGGTCATGAGCATTACCCAGTTCAAGAACACCGACAGCGCCGTGCTCGACAGCTCCAACCCGGTCGCGGTACCGCTCGGAGCCCCCGTGGCGTTGACCTCGGTCACCTGCGTGGAACGCAGCGACGGCGTCGAAACCGGCATCTGGGAGTGCACCCCCGGGCGCTGGCGGCGGCAGATCGTGCAGCAGGAGTTCTGCCATTTCATCAAGGGCCGCTGCACCTTCACCCCCGACGGTGGCGAAACCCTGGTCATAGAAGCCGGAGACGCATTGATGCTACCGGCCAATAGCACCGGCACCTGGGACATCCAGGAGACCGTGCGCAAGACCTACGTACTCATCTTCTGATCCGCTGATCGCCTGCCTTCGATAACAACAGACAAAGCAAGGTATCCCGATATGCGCACGCTCCTGTTCGCCCCCCTGCTGCTGGCCGCCAGCGTGGCCAGCGCCGCCGAAACGGTGAAGATCTACAACTGGTCCAGCTACGTCGCCCCCGACACGCTGAAGAACTTCCAGCAAGCCAGCGGCATCGTGCCCACCTACGACGTATACGACAGTAACGAAACCCTCGACGGCAAGCTGATGACCGGCAACTCAGGCTACGACGTGGTGTTCCCCTCCAACCACTTCATGGCCCGGCAGATCCAGGGCAAGGCCCTCAAACGCCTGGACAAGTCGCAGCTGCCCAATTGGCAAAACCTCAACCCGGTGCTACTCAAGGCGCTAGAGGTGAACGACCCGGGCAACCAGTACGGCTTCCCGTACCTGTGGGGTAGCACCGGCATCGGCTACAACATCGACAAGGTCAAGGCGGTGCTCGGCGAAAATGCGCCACTGGACTCGTGGGACCTGATCTTCAAGCCCGAATACATGAGCAAGCTGAAAAGCTGCGGCGTCGCAGTGCTGGACAACGGCCCCGAACTGCTGCCGATCGCCCTGCATTACCTCGGCCTGCCGCACCACAGCCAGAACCCGGCGGATTACGACAAGGCCAAGGCGTTGCTGATGCAGGTGCGCCCGTACATCAGCTACTTCCACTCATCGAAGTACACCGGCGACCTGGCCAATGGCGATATCTGCGTGGTGGTGGGCTTCTCGGGGGATGTGCTGCAGGCGAAAAACCGCGCCGAAGAGGCGAACAACGGGGTGAAAGTGGGCTATTCGATACCCAAGGAGGGCGCGCCGATGTGGTTTGACATGGTCGCCATGCCAGCCGATGCGCCGGATGAAAAGGCCGGGTATGCCTACATGAACTATCTGCTGCAACCGGAAGTGATGGCCAACATCAGCAACCATGTGCAGTACGCCAACGGCAACCTCAAGGCGGACGGGCTGGTGGAGCCGGCGATGAAGGGGAATACGATGATTTACCCGAGCGCGGACGTGATGGGCAAGCTGTATGCGCTGGAGGCGATGCCGGCCAAGATCGACCGCATCAGGACCCGGGTCTGGACCAGTATCAAGGCAGGCAACTGACCTTCGTCAGTTGCAAAGCCTCAAGCTGCAAGCGGCAAGAAAAAAGCGGGCCAATTCGGGCCCGCTTTTTCTTATAGCTTGCCGCTTGAAACTTGCCGCGGCTCTTAGTGGTGCTCGCGGGTAGCGCGGAACTTGATGTCCGGCCAACGCTCTTCCATCAGCGCCAGGTTGACCCGGGTCGGCGCCAGGTAGGTCAGGTGCCCACCGCCGTCAATGGCCAGGTTTTCCATGGCCTTGTTCTGGAATTCCTCGAGCTTCTTCTTGTCGTCACAGCCGATCCAGCGCGCCGACCATACGGTGATTGGCTCGTAGGCGCACTCGACCTTGTACTCTTCCTTCAGGCGGCTGGCGACCACGTCGAACTGCAGCACACCGACCGCACCGAGGATGATGTCGTTGCTTCGCTCAGGGAAGAACACCTGGGTCGCACCCTCTTCAGCCAGCTGCTGCAGGCCCTGGCGCAGTTGCTTGGATTTCAGCGGGTCCTTCAGGCGCACGCGGCGGAACAGCTCTGGGGCGAAGTGCGGGATACCGGTGAAGCCCAGCGCCTCGCCTTCGGTGAAGGTGTCGCCAATCTGGATGGTGCCGTGGTTGTGCAGGCCGATGATGTCGCCGGCATAGGCCTCTTCCAGCTGCTCACGCTCGGAAGAGAAGAAGGTCAGCGCATCGCCGATGCGCAAGTCCTTGTTGATACGCACATGGCGCATCTTCATGCCCTTTTCGTACTTGCCCGAGCAGATACGCATGAAGGCGATGCGGTCGCGGTGTTTCGGGTCCATGTTCGCCTGGATCTTGAACACGAAACCGGTGAACTTCTCTTCCACGGGCTCCACGGTACGCTCGTGGGCAACACGGCCCAGCGGGCGCGGCGCCCAGTCGACCACCGCATCGAGCACATGGTCGACACCGAAGTTGCCCAGCGCGGTACCGAAGAACACCGGGGTCAGTTGACCGTTGATGAACTCTTCCTGGTTGAACTCGTGGCAGGCACCCTGCACCAGCTCCAGCTGGTCAACGAACGAATCGTACTGGTCGCCCAGGTGCGCGCGGGCCTCGTCCGAGTCCAGGTTCTGGATGATCTTGGCTTCGGTGCGTTCGTGGCCATGGCCCGGGGTGTACACCACGATGTAGTCACCGGTCAGGTGGTACACGCCCTTGAAGTCGCGGTAGCAACCGATCGGCCAGGTGATCGGCGCGGCCTTGATCTTCAGCACAGCTTCGATCTCGTCCAACAGCTCGATGGGGTCGCGGATGTCCCGGTCGAGTTTGTTGATGAAGCTGACGATTGGCGTGTCGCGCAGGCGGCACACGTCCATCAGGGCGATGGTACGTGGCTCTACACCTTTACCGCCGTCGAGCACCATCAGCGCCGAGTCCACCGCGGTCAGGGTGCGGTAGGTGTCTTCCGAGAAGTCTTCGTGGCCGGGGGTGTCGAGCAGGTTGATCATGTGCTCGCGGTACGGGAACTGCATCACCGAGGTGGTGATGGAGATGCCGCGCTGCTTCTCCATTTCCATCCAGTCGGAGGTGGCGTGGCGGTCGGACTTGCGCGACTTCACGGTACCGGCGACGGCAATGGCCTTGCCCATCAGCAGCAGCTTTTCGGTGATGGTGGTCTTACCGGCGTCGGGGTGGGAAATAATTGCGAAAGTGCGGCGCTTCGCGACTTCGGCGGCCTGGTTGGTCATGGGAAATCGCCTGACTGGGGGATTTAAAAAGGGGCGATATCATACCTGAAGTTGGGCCTGGACCAAAATCGGCTGAATGAGTGGTTGCAGGTCCGGCCTCTTCGCGGGCAAGCCTGCTCCTACAGGCACTGCACACGGTTTCAGGGCAATGAAGATCCCTGTAGGAGCGGGTTCACCCGCGAAAGGGCTGGCCCAGGCACTACAAAATTTTCAGGCAATCGATTTATCACGACAACAGGCCGCATGGCAGTTATTTCAACGCCTACAGCGCACTTACCCGCTATTTTATCTCGCCATCATTACAGCCAACCAGTGATTAGCGCTGGCCAAATGCCGCTTCAGGTGGGAACCTTTACACCCACGGAGACGTCCACTCCCCTGCAACCCGCTTCGGTTGGGGGCTGGTTTCATCAGCATTTTCGGGCCCGACGGGGTTCGGCTCATGGCCTGATCGCAGCCTTCGGCGTGCGTCACGCTGCTACTCGCGAACACACCAGCCGCCGCCAGGATTGGCCGGCTCTCAAGCAGTGTGCTCGCCGACTACACAAGGAGTCCGCCTGTGGCTAAACGCTACGGTAAAGGGCTGTTGGGATGCGCCACCGTGCTCGTCATCCTGGCCCTGCTGGTCCACTGGATCGGCATCGACACGATCGCCCGCTATCGCGACGATCTTGGGTTCTACCTGCAAGCGCACCTGGTGCTGGTGCTGGCTTCGATGGCGGCGGCGTTGGCCGTGGGCATACCTGCCGGCATTGCGCTCAGTCGACCGCACCGGGTCGACAAAGCCGAGCGCTTCATGCAGCTGTTCAACGTTGGCAACACCATCCCTCCCCTGGCCGTTCTGGCCATCGCGCTCAGTATCCTGGGCATCGGCGCCGGGCCTGCGATCTTCGCGCTGTTCCTCGCCTCCCTTCTGCCCATCGTGCGCAACACCTACGAGGGCCTGAAGAACGTCCCCGCCTCACTCAAGGAAGCCGCAACCGGCATCGGCATGACCCCGCGCCAACAGCTGTGGCAAGTGGAGTTGCCCAACGCGGTGCCAATCATTGTCGGCGGCGTACGGGTGGCGCTGGCGCTGAACGTGGGCACCGCACCGCTGGCCTTCCTGATCGGCGCCAACAGCCTGGGCAGCCTGATCTTCCCCGGCATTGCCCTGAACAACCAGCCACAGCTGTTGCTGGGGGCCGCCTGCACCGCACTGCTAGCACTGGTGCTGGACGCCGCCGTGAGTTTTACCAGCAAGCGCTGGTTGGAACGTGGCCTGGCCCAATAAGGATAGGGAACGTATGAACAAGACAATCGCCTTGCTGCTGGGCGCGGCCCTGCTGTTCGCAGGATTCACCCAAGCAGCGGAAAAACCACTGGTGCGCATCGGCGCGCGGGTGTTCACCGAGCAAACCGTGCTCGCCGAAATCACTGCGCAATACCTACGCGCCAACGGCTTCGACGTGCGCGTCACCAGCGGCCTGGGCAGCAACATCGCGCGCCAGGCTCAGGAAACCGGCCAGCTCGACCTGATGTGGGAATACACCGGCGTGTCACTGGTGTCGTACAACCACATCGACGAGCGCATGCCCAGTGCCGAAGCCACCTATGCACGGGTGAAGGCACTGGACGCGAAAAAAGACCTGGTCTGGCTGACCCCGTCGAATTTCAGCAACACCTACGCACTGGGCCTGCCCAAGCAAGTGGCCGCGGCCTACCCGCAGGTCAACACCATCAGTGACCTCAACCGGGTATTGCGTGATGAGCGCCAGCGTAGCCACCTGGTGGCGCTGGATACCGAGTTCGCCAACCGCCCTGACGGCCTGGTTGGCCTGCGCGAGATGTACGGCCTGCCGCTGGACCGGCGCAACATCCGCCAGATGGACAGCGGGCTGGTGTACACCGCCATGCGCAACAACCAGGTGTTCGCCGGCCTGGTGTACACCACCGACGGGCGCCTGAACGCCTTCGACCTCAAGCTGCTGGAGGACGACAAGCACTATTTCCCTGACTACACCGCCGCACCAGTGGTGCGCAAGGCCGTGCTCGACGCCAACCCGCAGCTGGCCGGCCTGCTCAAGCCGCTGGCCGAACAGCTGGATGACCAAACCATGCGCCGGCTCAATGCCAAGGTTGACGTCGAACACCAGAACCCGACCGCAGTGGCCGCCGCGTTCCTGCGCGAGCACCCACTGCACAGCGAGGTACAGCCATGAGCCTGCTCGACACGTTCGCCCACCTCGACTGGGCCCAGGTGCTGCAACTGACTTGGCAGCACATCATGCTGGTAGGCGTTGCCGTCAGCCTGGCAATCCTGGTTGGGGTACCGCTGGGTATCCTGATGACCCGTTTCCAGGCGTTGGCCGGCCCGCTGCAAGCCAGCGCCACCGTGCTGCTGACCATTCCGTCGATTGCCCTGTTTGGCCTGCTGCTGCCGTTCTACTCCAAATTTGGCCAGGGCCTGGGGCCACTGCCGGCGATCACCGCCGTGTTCCTGTATTCGCTGCTGCCGATCATGCGCAACACCTACCTGGCCCTGACCAACGTCGAGCCCGGCATTCGTGAAGCCGCACGCGGCATCGGCATGACCTTCGGCCAGCGCCTGCGCATGGTCGAGTTGCCCATCGCGGTACCGGTAATCCTCGCTGGGGTGCGCACCGCCGTGGTCATGAACATCGGCGTCATGACCATCGCCGCCACTATCGGTGCCGGCGGCCTCGGCGTACTCATCCTTACCTCCATCAGCCGCAGCGACATGTCGATGCTGCTGGTCGGCGCAGTGCTGGTCAGCTTGCTGGCGATCATCGCCGACCTGCTTCTGCAAACCTTGCAACGTGCCCTGACTCCAGAAGGACTGCGCTCATGATCGAACTGAACAACCTCAGCAAAACCTTCAACGTCAACGGCAAGGACGTCAAAGCCGTCGACGCGGTAAGCCTCACCGTCAACGAAGGGGAAATCTGCGTGTTCCTCGGCCCTTCGGGCTGCGGCAAGAGCACCACGCTGAAAATGATCAACCGCCTGATCACGCCCACCTCTGGCCAGGTGTTCATCAATGGCGCAGACACCACTGGGCTGGACGAAGTGACCCTGCGCCGGCACATCGGCTATGTGATCCAGCAAATTGGCCTGTTCCCCAACATGACCATCGAGGAGAACATCACCGTGGTCCCGCGCCTGCTCGGCTGGGACAAGCACAAGTGCCATGAACGCGCCCGCGAACTGATGCACATGATCAAGCTGGAGCCCAAGCAGTACCTGCAGCGCTACCCACGCGAGCTGTCTGGGGGCCAGCAGCAGCGCATTGGGGTGATCCGCGCCTTGGCAGCAGAAGCGCCGGTGCTGTTGATGGACGAACCGTTCGGCGCGGTCGACCCGATCAACCGCGAGATGATCCAGAACGAGTTCTTCGAGATGCAGCGGGCCTTGAACAAAACCGTGATCATGGTCAGCCACGACATCGACGAAGCGATCAAGCTGGCTGACAAGATTGCCATCTTCCGCGCCGGCAAGCTGCTGCAACTGGACCACCCGGACACCTTGCTGGCGCACCCGGCGGATGAGTTCGTAAGCAATTTCGTCGGCCAGGACAGCACCCTCAAGCGCCTGTTGCTGGTGCGTGCCGAAGATGCGGCGGACAACGCGCCGTCGGTAAGCCCGCAAACGCCAGTAAGCGATGCGCTGGAGTTGCTCGACGAGCACGACCGCCGCTATGTGGTGGTGACCGATACGCAGAACAAGGCGCTGGGTTATGTACGCCGGCGCGACATGCACCGCCAGCAAGGTACCTGTGGCGACTTCCTGAGGCCGTTCAATGCCACGGCATCGCACGATGAGCATTTGCGCATCCTGCTGTCACGCATGTACGAGTTCAACCGCGCGTGGTTGCCGGTGCTGGATGCCGAGCAGGTGTTTCTGGGTGAGGTGACGCAGGAATCGATTGCGGCCTACCTGAGCTCGGGGCGTTCGCGGGGGGCCAAGACCAGCATCGTTTCGCCGGCTGAGGCGGTGACTGCATAACTGCCGGGGCAATTCGCGCCCCTTCGCGGGCAAGCCCGCGAAGAGGGCTACGCAAATGTCAGAACCCTACACTGGCCTGCACATAGAACGTCCGCGGCTCACCCACATAGATGCCGGCGTTGTTGTCGCTGGAGCGGGTGAAGTACTGCTTGTCGAACAGGTTCTTCACCCCCGCCGCCAGTTTCAGGTTGGACAACTGCGGCCCGAACTCATACCCACCACGTGCATGCCAAGTCACGTAACCCGGTATGTCGCCGTACTGCCCATCGGCACTTGGCTCGGTGATGTAGTCACCATTGAAGCTGCCATCGGCGTTAATCCCGGTACCCGGCGCGCGCTGCTTGGATTGGGCATAGGCATCCAGGTTCCAGGTCCAGCGGTTGACCGTATAGCGCACCCCCGCAGTAGCCACTTGCCGTGAATAGAACGGCAGGTCACGGCCCTTGAAGCCAGGAATGTCCCCTTCATAAGTAGCGCGGGTATAGGTGTAGCCACCGTTCACCGACAGCCCGTCCAGGCGCGGGTCCAGCCCGGCCAGATCGTAGCGCACCGAGGCCTCGATACCTTGGTGCTTGGTCGCGCCGAGGTTGGTCCAGCCCACATCGTTGCTGATGTACTGCAACTCGTCATCAAAGTCGATGTAGAACGCCGTCAGCTCACCGGCAAAACCGCCGTTGTCGTAGCGCGTGCCAACCTCGTAGGTCTTGGCCTTTTCCGGTTCCAAGCCATTGGCCGTGCTGTTGCCAGTACCACCCTGGCCCAACTGGAAGTACTGCAGGCTGCCGAACGAGGTCTCGTAATTGGCGAACACCTTCCACGCATCGGAGAGGTGATACATCACGCTCAACGCCGGCAGCGGTTCGTTGCTGGTAATGCTGCGTTTTTTCTCCGCTACCGGCTGGCCGTTAGCGCCAATCACCGGGCGGTCGCGCCAATCGGTATTGATGTGCTCGAAACGGATGCCCGGGGTGATGGTCCAGTTACCCACGTCGATTTTGTCGTCGATGTAGTAGGCGCTGGCTTCGGTACCACCGCTGCGGTCCTGAAACACATGGCCGTCGGAGGTCGGGGTGGGCGTCGGCACGTTGTCGACCAGCGCCAAGCGGGTCGACTGCTCACGCATCGCTTCCTTCAAGTAGCGGTAACCGACACTGACTTCCTGAGTGGTCGGGCCGGCGAAGAAGATGCGCGACAGCCGTGGTTCGATGGCGAAGGTGTGGTAGTTGCGCGGGTATGACGACAGGGTCTTCATGTCGCGCGCGGCAATGGCACTGCCACGGAAGCTGTCGGTGTAGTAAGTGAGCACTTCAAACTGGGTGGCGTCGTCGATCTGCCGTTGCCACTTGAACGACACGTCTTTGCGCCGGCCGGCAAAGTAGTCGTAGTCGCGCAACGACTGGTACGGGTTGCTGTCGTACTGGGCCTGGGTCAGGCCGCCGGGCATGTCGGCGCGGCCATCATAGTAGTGGAAGTTGAGCCAGAACTCGTCGACGTCGGTCGGCGCCCAGTGGGTTTTGAGGATCACGTCGTCGATGTCATTGCCGTTGTTGCTTTCGCGGTAGCCGTTGCCATTCACCCCGGTGTACAGCAGCGCCACACCCATGCCGTTGTCCGCCGTGCCGCCGACGAAGGCCGACTCGGTGTGCTTCCAGCCGCCGCGCTGAGAGGTCTCCAGGGTGGTGGACAGTTCGGCCGAGGCCTTTTCCGGGATCGCCCGGGTAACGAAGTTGATCACCCCGCCGACGTTCTGCGGGCCATAGCGCACAGAACCAGCGCCACGCACCACGTCGATGCTGTCGAGGTTGCCCGAGGAAATCGGCGCCATCGACAGCTGCGGCTGGCCATACGGCGCGAAAGCGGCTGGGATGCCATCGATCAGTACCGTGGAGCGTGGCGACAGGCGCGAGGTTAGGCCGCGCACGCCGACGTTCAGCGACAGGTCACTGCCGCCGGTGCCGTTGGAATCCTGCACCTGCACACCGGGGATGCCGCGCAGCACATCGCGTACGTTCATTGCGCCCTTCTCCACCATCGCCTCGCGGCGCACCACGGTGCGCGCGCCGGGGTGGTTCTGCACCACGCTCTGCTGGGCATCGCCCAGCCAGTCACCAACCACCTTGATGTCGGTAGGCGCCAGCTCGAGGCTGCCGGTGGTGAGGGTGCCATCGGCCGGGGCCGGTTTGATTACCACGGTGCCCTGGGACATCTCGTAGGTCAGACCGCTGCCTTGCAGCAACTGTTGCAGTGCCTGCTCGGGCGCCAGCTGGCCGGCCACCGCCGGAGCCTGCTTGCCGGCCACCAGTTCGGGGCTGAAGAACAGCTGCAGGTTGGCCTGCTGGCTAAGCTGGTTCAGCGCCGAAGCCAGCGGCTGAGCCTGGATTTGGACGGTATTGGCGGCCTCTGCGGCCTGGCTTGTGCCGGCCACGGCACTGACCGCTAGGGCCAGCGCCAGGGTGCGCAAGCGTGGGAAGGGCTTGTTGTTGTTCACGTCGTCGAAACATCCTGGAATACGGAATAAACGCCAATCGCATGCAAATGGAAATGCTTGGCAGTTGCAGCTGGCGGAGAAGACGAACGAGCGGAAAAAAACCTGAATCTATTTCGCGATTATTTCGCGGGAGCCGTCTTCATGAGCCTTGATGGCCACCGGCAGGATGCTCGGCAAGGCGCGCAGCAGGGCGTCGGTATCGCCGGTGCTGAAGGTGCTGGACAGGCGCATCTGGGCCACTTTGCCAGGGGCGACCCGCAATGGCTGGCCGCGGTAACGGGACGCTTCGGCGACCACCTCGGCGAGGGTGGCGTTGTCGAACACCAGCTTGCCCTGGCGCCAGGCGGTCAAGGCAGCGGCATTCACCGCATAGGGCGCAGACACCCGGCCTTGTGCATCGATATGCGAGCCCTGGCCAGTCGTCAGCTGCGCCAACGAAGCGTCCTTGCCCTGCACCCGTACCGAGCCCTGCTCTACCGCCACACGGGTGCTGGCCGGGTCAAGGCGTACGTCGAAGCGGGTACCGGTAACGGTGACGCTGCCTTGCGCGGTGTCGACCACGAACGGCCTGCTGCTGTCATGGGCGACGGTGAACATCACCTCACCCGCGCGCAGGCGGATACGCCGCTGGCCGGCGCTGAAGTCAACCTGCACTTGCGTACCACCGTTGAGCTCTAACTGCGAGCCATCCGGTAGCTCGACTTGGCGGCGTTCATCGAAAGCTGTCTGCAAATTGCCTTGGTGATTCAGCGACTGATAATGCCAGCCGGCCCAGCCCAGGCCCAACGCCATTACCATCACACTGGCGGCCAGGGCCCGGTGCAGGAAGCGTCGACGCGGCAACTGGCGCATCGGTGCCGGGTGACACAGCGCTTCCAAGCGCTGGCGCGGGATGAAGGCGGCGGCCTGCCACAAGCGCGCGAGTGTTTCGTACTCTTCCCGGTGCCGCGCATCGCCTTCCAGCCAAGCACGCAACTGCGTCTGTAGCCCGGCATCTCGAGGCGCATCCTGCACGCGGGCAAACCATGCGGCCGCCTGCTCGCGGACGGTGTCGGTACCGTGCTGATTCATCGAAAAGGTCTCCTGACTCATTCTGCCGACACATCCAAGTGCTCACGCAGATGCCGGAGCGTGCGGATCATATACTTTTCCACCATGTTCTTGCTCAACCCCATGCGCTCGGCGATCTCGGCCTGGGTCAGGCCTTCAAGCTTCTGCCAGATGAACACCTGGCGGCAGTTGAGCGGCAACTCGGCCAGCGCTCGCTCGACGCTGTCGGCCAACTCCAGAGCATGCACGTAGGCCTCCGGGTCACTGCCGGCCACACCTTGCTCGAATGCTTCCAGTTCAAAGGCCTGGCGTCGGTCTTCGCGGCGAAAACCGTCCACGGCAATGTTGCGCGCGGTCTGGTGCAAGTAGGCCCGCGGCTGCGTGACCTGCCCGCGTGGGTTTTCCAACACCCGGACAAAGGCATCGTGGGTGAGGTCCTCGGCCTGCTGTCGACTGCGCAGCTTGCGCGTCCAGGTGCCGATCAGCTCATGGTAGTGGTCAAGGAAGCCTTTGTGTCCAGCCACGGTCAGGGGTCATCAGGGAGGCCAATAAGGGTGCGAATAGTAATGTTTCTCATCAATAACGGCAAATCCGCCAGTCGGTAACAAAAAATTTATGGGTGATTTCCTGTACGTGGGTACCAGGAAAATGTGGCCATAAATATGAACACCTGAGGCCTTTTCGTCGGCAAGCCCGCTGCCCCAGGAACCCCGTGGTGCCTATAGCAGCGGGCTTGCCGGCGAAGCGACCGGCAACGTCCATTCCACAATTTTTTACGTTTGAAACACCGTAGGGAACATCAGCCAGTCACACGAGTCGGTTATTCAAATGGCTGGTCGTCGATCCACGTCGATCACGCCCGGATTACCTGTTGATTCTGCATTCTTCACGCCCTACAGTGCGCGCCGAACGTCCATGCTGGAAACGATCCATCCGGCTCAAGTACTGAGTAGGCGAACCAAAGTGGGGATACGGAGGACGTTCAGTTTGCAGCCACTTAATCTTTCAGTTTGCCCATGGAGTCCCTGAGCATGTCGATCCAGGTCGAAGACTATTTCGCGCGTGACACCTTCCAGAAAATGAAGGCGTTCGCCGACAAGCAGGAAACCCCTTTCGTACTCATCGACACCCAGATGATCAGCAAGGCCTATGACGACCTGCGCGCGGGTTTCGAGTTCGCCAAGGTGTACTACGCAGTCAAGGCCAACCCAGCCGTCGAAATCATCGACCTGCTTAAAGAGAAAGGTTCGAGCTTCGACATCGCTTCGATCTACGAGTTGGACAAAGTGCTGGGCCGCGGTGTCAGCGCTGACCGTATCAGCTATGGCAACACCATCAAGAAGTCCAAGGACATCCGTTACTTCTACGAGAAGGGCGTGCGTCTGTATGCCACCGACTCGGAAGCCGACCTGCGCAACATCGCCAAGGCCGCCCCAGGCTCGAAAGTGTACGTGCGTATCCTCACCGAAGGCTCCACCACTGCCGACTGGCCGCTGTCGCGCAAGTTCGGTTGCCAAACCGACATGGCCATGGACCTGCTGATCCTCGCCCGCGACTTGGGCCTGGTGCCTTACGGCATCTCCTTCCACGTGGGCTCGCAGCAGCGCGACATCAGCGTGTGGGACGCAGCTATTGCCAAGGTCAAGGTGATCTTCGAGCGCCTGAAAGAAGAAGACGGCATCGAGCTGAAGCTGATCAACATGGGTGGTGGCTTCCCGGCCAACTACATCACCCGTACCAACAGCCTGGAAACCTACGCCGAAGAAATCATCCGCTTCCTGAAGGAAGACTTCGGTGACGACCTGCCGGAAATCATCCTTGAGCCAGGCCGTTCGCTGATCGCCAACGCCGGCATCCTGGTCAGCGAAGTGGTGCTGGTAGCGCGCAAATCGCGTACCGCCGTCGAGCGCTGGATCTACACCGACGTGGGCAAATTCTCCGGCCTGATCGAAACCATGGACGAAGCCATCAAGTTCCCGATCTGGACCGAGAAGAAAGGCGAAGCCGAAGAAGTGGTCATTGCCGGCCCAACCTGCGACAGCGCCGACATCATGTATGAAAACTACAAGTACGGGCTGCCGCTGAACCTGGCCATCGGTGACCGCCTGTACTGGCTGTCGACCGGTGCCTACACCACCAGCTACAGCGCAGTGGAATTCAACGGCTTCCCGCCGCTGAAGGCTTACTACCTGTAATGCACAACGGGGCCGCAAGGCCCCGTTTTCATTTGTGCTTTCCTGCACCGGCCTTATCGCCGGCACAGGCAGCCTCACGCCCCACGCCGTTCGATTTCTTCGGCATAACGTGCCGCAAAGGCCATCAATACCGGCCCCGCTCCCTGCAAGGTCACCAGCGCAGCGCGCAGGAAATTCAAGTTGCCCTCGACCCGCGCCCGCTCCAGCCAGGGCCCCGCCTCCGCCACCTGACCGCGCTCGACCAGCACCAGCGCCAAGCTGAACATGCCACGGAAATCCCCCGCCTCGGCTGAACGCCGATACCAGCGCAGCGCCCGCGCCGGGTTGGGCGCAGTGGCAATGCCCTGCTCCAAATAACGCCCATACAGGTTCATCGACTTGGCATGCCCCAGGTGCGCGGCCTTCTCGTAACACATCAGCGCCTGCGCCTGATTGGCCGCTACCCCACGCCCGGTAGCCAGCAGGTTGCCCAGGTTATACAACCCCCAGTCCAGCCCCGCGTCAGCCGCACGTGCATAGTGAATGGCCGCCTGGGTCAAGCTTGGCTCGCCACCCCAGCCATGCTCCAGGCAACGCCCGAGCATGTTGTGCGCCATGGCGCTGCCACCCTGCGCGGCGATGCCGAACCAGCGCCGGGCCACGCCGGCATCCGCTTCGATACCGCGCCCGTCGAGCAGGATCTGCCCCAACAACAACTGTGCCTCGACCGCGCCCTGCCCTGCTGCTGCCAGAATCGCCTGGGCGGCTTTGCCAGGGCTGTCCTCGAGCATGGCCTGCAAACCGGCCACATCCACCACTTCTTCACGCCGCAACTGATAGGACACGGCTCAGACCTCAGCCCAGCGGCGCAGCAGGTTGTGGTAGGTACCCGTCAGCTGCAGCAGCGAAGGATGGTCCGGTACATCGGCGGTGAGCTGCTGGATGGCATTGTCCATCTCGAACAGCAGCGCCCGCTGGCTGTCCTCGCGCACCAGGCTCTGGGTCCAGAAGAATGCCGCGTAACGCTGGCCACGGGTCACCGGGTTGACCTTGTGCAGGCTGGTGCCCGGGTACAGCACCAGGTCACCGGCGGCGAGCTTGACCTGCTGCACGCCATAGGTGTCCTGAATAACCAGCTCGCCGCCGTCGTAACTGTGCGGGTCGCTGAGGAACAGCGTCGAGGACAGGTCGGTGCGCACCCGCTCCGGGCTGCCCTTGGGCTGGCGCAGGGCATTGTCGATATGAAAGCCGAAATTACCGCCTTCGCGATAGCAGTTGATCAGCGGCGGGAACACCTTGTGCGGGAGGGCCGCCGACATGAACCGTGGGGTTTTCCACAGGCGCTCGATCAGCGCGCTGCCGATCTCCTTGGCCAGCGGGTGGCCTTCCGGCAGCTGCAGGTTGTGCTTGGCCTTGGCCGACTGGTAGCCGGCCGTGACCTTGCCATCGGCCCAGTCGGCCTGCTCCAGCGCCTCGCGGATACGGGCCAGTTCATCGACGTCGAACAGGCCAGGGATGTGAAGCAGCATGGCAGCAGCACCGTCAGCAAATGTGAAGGGGCCAATGATATTGATTCCCTTTTGCACTTCACAAGTCCCATTCGCCGCTTAAGACGTTTCAGCTTGATGAAACCGTAAAGGCAAAATGTAAAGAATGTAAATTCTTCACAAATGGTAACCGCTCTCAATTGTGACTCACAATCGCTTACATTAACATCCGTCGCATTAACACCTTGGGGAAGGTCCTAAGCAATGCGCCAGTACGTACCATCTGCAGTGAGCTCACCACGCCTGATCGTATCCGCCATCGGCGTTGCCCTCAGCGCCTCGTCGGCCTACGCCGCCGACCCGGCCGCCAGCAGCGCGATCACCCTCGACGCCACTAGCATCAATGGCAAGGCGGAACAGGCCAGCACCGACTACAAGGTCGAGAAAGCTTCCTCGCAGAAGTACACCGCGCCGCTGGTAGACACCCCGCGCTCGGTTACCGTGATCCCGCAGCAGGTGATCAAGGACACCAACGCCCTGACCCTGCAGGATGCCCTGCGCACCGTGCCGGGCATTACCTTCGGCGCTGGCGAAGGCGGCAACCCGCAAGGCGACCGCCCGTTCATCCGCGGCTTCGACGCCCAGGGCGACACTTATTTGGACGGCGTGCGTGACACCGGTGCGCAAACCCGCGAAATCTTCGCCATCGAATCGGTGGAAGTGGCCAAGGGCCCTAACTCGGCCATTGGTGGCCGTGGCGCCGCTGGCGGCACCATCAACTTGGTGAGCAAGCGCGCCCACTTGGGCAACTCGCTGGACGGAGCCTGGACCTGGGGCAGTGACCAGACCCAGCGCTACACCTTCGATGGCAACTACCAGTTCAGCGATAGCGTGGCTGGCCGCCTGAACCTGATGACCCATGAAAGCAACGTTGCTGGCCGCGACAAGGTCAACTACGACCGTTGGGGTATCGCCCCGTCCCTGGCCTTCGGCCTGGGCACGCCGACCCGCGTCAACCTCGATTATTACCACCTGGAAAGCGACGACCTGCCAGATTCGGGCATCCCGTACACCATCCCGACCGGCGGCAGCACTGCCCGTACCTCCGCGCACCCGAGCAAGCCGTATGACGGTGGCGACAGCGACAACTTCTATGGCCTGACCGGTCGCGACTTCCGCAAGGCACGCGTGGACATCGCCACCTTCGCCATCGAGCACGACCTGACCGACTCGCTGACCATCAAGAACACTCTGCGTCACGGCAACAGCATGCAGGACTACATCCTCACCCAGCCCGATGACAGCAAGGGCAACGTCAACAACGGCAGCGTCTGGCGCCGTGCCAACAGCCGTGTAGGCAACACTGCCACCACCACTAACCAAACCGACCTGTTCGGCGAGTTTTATGTCGGCGGCCTGAAGAACAGCTTCTCGACCGGTATCGAGCTGAGCCGTGAAGAGAGCAAGCGGTCGAGCTATACCGTCGACACCGACACCGTGCCAGGCGGCACCGCCAACACCAACTGCACCCCTGGCATGATCGGTGCCACCAGCGGTTACAACTGCACCTCGCTGAGCAACCCGAACCCGGATGACCCTTGGAACGGCAGCATCGCCCGCGACTACGCAGGCACCGACACCAAGAGCAACACCCGCGCGATCTACGTCTTCGACACCCTTGAGCTGTCGCCGCAGTGGCTGTTGAACATGGGCCTGCGTTATGACCACTTCGACACCCAGTACCGCAGCCACGACGCCACTGGCGCCACCGCGGTGAACAGCAAGGGCGTGGTCGCCAAGGGTAAAGACACCAGCGAGTTCGTCACGGGCCAGCTGGGCCTGGTATGGAAACCTGCTGAAAACGGCAGCATCTACGTTTCCTACGCCACCTCCGCTACCCCGCCGGGTGCGATGTTGGGCGAAGGCACTGAGGGCAACCCACTGGGTAACACCACCGACCGCGGCGGCAACCTGCTGAGCAGCGACCTGGAGCCGGAAGAAACCACCAACTACGAAATCGGTACCAAGTGGGACTTGCTCGACCAGCGCCTGTCCTTGGCCGCCGCGCTGTTCCGCACCGAAAAGGACAACGCCCGTGTGCAGGTGGACACCACCACCTACGAGAACGTCGGCGAAACCCGCGTGCAGGGCATCGAGCTGTCGGCCAGCGGCAAACTGACCGAAAAATGGCAAGTGTTCGCCGGCTACACCTACATGGAAGCTCGCCAGATCGACGGCGGCGCGGTGGGCAAGGTTAACGACGGCAACCAGCTGCCGAACACTCCGAATAACAGCGCCAGCTTGTGGACCACCTACTCCATTACCCCAAGGCTAACGATCGGTGGCGGTGCGTTCTACATGGATGAGGTATACGGCAGCGTGGCCAACACCACCGTGGTCGACAGCTACGTGCGCTACGACGCCATGGCCGCCTACAAGCTGACCAAGAACGTCGACCTGCAGTTGAACGTGCAGAACCTGACCAACGAGGTGTACTACGACAAGACCTTCTCCACCCACTTCGCCAACCAAGCGGCCGGGCGGACAGCACTGTTGACCACCAGCGTGCACTTCTGATGTCTGGGCTGGGTTGAGCTGTTGAATGGGCTGCGCCTGTGCCGGCCCTTTCGCGGGTAAACCCGCTCCTACATCAGGGGCGTGTGACCAGGCTGCGGTTTGCCGGTGTAGGAGCGGGCTTGCCCGCGAAGAGGCCGGCACCGACAACACCAGCCTGACAACTAGCCCCCGCCCCGTTCATTGCCTATGAGCGGGGCGTTCGCGTATCAAGGCATAATGCACGCCGCGCAGGTAGCGGCAGCCATTCAAGGTGAGAGACGTGGTGAAGAAGACGCTGTTCCAATTGCACTGGTTCTTTGGCATCACCGCGGGCCTGGTGCTGGCCTTGATGGGTATCACCGGTGCCTTGTACTCGTTTCAGGAAGAACTGCTACGCGCGTTCAATGCCGATGTACTCAAGGTAGAGGTACGCGCCGAAGGCGTGCTGCCCCCGGCCGCGCTGGTTCAGCGGGTCGAGGCCCAGCAACAGGACAAGGTGGCGATGCTGTGGGTGGACATACGCGATGGCAATGCCGCGCGGGTCTTCTTCACGCCAGCCCCGGGCGAACGCCGCGGCCAGCTGCGCTATGCCGACCCGTACACCGGCGAACTCAAGGGCGAAGTGGCCGGGCAAGGCTTCTTCAACCTCATGCTCAACCTGCACCGTTTCCTGGCCATGGGCGATACCGGCCGGCAGATCACCGGTGCTTGCACACTGATGCTGGTGTTCTTCTGCCTCTCTGGCTTGTACCTGCGCTGGCCGCGCAAGGCACTGGACTGGCGTACCTGGCTAACCTTCGACTGGGCCAAGAAAGGTCGCGCTTTCAATTGGGACCTGCACGCCGTGGCTGGCACTTGGTGCCTGCTGTTTTACTTGCTGTTCGCCCTGACGGGGCTGTTCTGGTCCTACGAGTGGTACCGCGAAGGCCTGAACAAGCTGCTGGCCGACGCCCCAGCCGCCGGCCAACAGCAAAAACGCGGCGAAGGCCGTGGCCGCCACGGGCCGCAGAAAAGCGACAACAACGCCCCGCCGCTGGTGGTCGACTACGATGCGATCTGGGCCAACCTCAAGGCCGCCGCCGGCCCGAGCCTGGCCATGTACAACCTGCGCCTGCCACCGGCTGGCGGCCAGCCGGCCAACCTGTTCTACCTGCTGGACGACGCCGACCACCCACGCGCCTTCAACACTCTGGTGCTGGACCCGGCCACCGGCCAGGTGAAAAAACATGACCGCTACCGCGACAAGTCCTTCAAGGCCCAGCTGCTGCAGAGCGTCTATGCCCTGCACGTGGGCGAATACTTCGGCCTGCCGGGGCGCATTATCGTCACCCTCGCCAGCCTGACCATGCCGCTGTTCTTCGTCACCGGCTGGCTGCTGTACCTCGACCGCCGCCGCAAAAAGCGCCAGGCACGCACTGCCCGTGGCAACGTTGCCAGCAGCGACGCCAGCAGCGACGGCTGGCTGATTGGTTTTGCCAGCCAGAGCGGCTTTGCCGAACAACTGGCCTGGCAGAGCGCCGGCCAACTGCAAGCCGCCGGGCTGCCGGTGCAGGTGCGCGCCCTGGCAGAACTGGGTGAAAACGACTTGCGCCAAGCCCGCCGCGCGTTGTTTGTGGTCAGCACCTTTGGTGACGGCGAGGCGCCTGACAGTGCACGCGGCTTCGAGCGCAAAGTACTCGGCCAGCCCTGGGCGCTGAGCAACCTGAGCTACGCCGTGCTCGCCCTTGGCGACCGCCAATACCCGCACTTCTGCGGCTTTGCCCGCCGCCTGCAAGCCTGGCTAGGTGAGCGTGGTGCCAGCAGCGCGTTCAGCCCGGTGGAAGTGGACAATGCCGACCAGGCCGCCCTGCAGCAGTGGCAACAGGAACTGGCGCAACTGACCGGTGCCCAGCCGGTGGCCGCCTGGCAGCCACCGAGTTTTGGCAACTGGTCGCTGGTGCGCCGCGAGTTGCTCAACCCGGGCAGCCTAGGCCAGCCGGTGTACCTGCTCGGCCTGCAACCGGCACAACCCGCCAGCTGGGAGGCCGGTGACTTGGTGGAAATCCTGCCACTCAACGGCCAGGCACGGATCGATGCGTTTCTCCACGGCATGGCCTTGGCCCCCGGGGCCAAGGTGCAGGTAAATGGCCTGAGCGAAACCCTTGCCCAGGCCCTGGCCGGTCGCCAGCTGCCGGCCCGTCGCGATCACCTGATCGGCTTGCAGCCACAAGCGCTGGTCGACGCACTGGTGCCGATCGGCAGCCGCGAATACTCGATCGCCTCGATCGCCAGCGATGGCGTGCTGGAGCTGATCGTGCGCCAGGAACGCCACACCGATGGCCACCTAGGCCTAGGCTCCGGCTGGCTCACCGAGTACCTGCCACTGAACGGTACGCTGAGCCTGCGCCTGCGGCGCAACGGCGCCTTCCACCTGCCCGAAGCTGCTGCACCAATGATCCTGATCGGCAACGGTACTGGCCTGGCCGGCCTGCGTAGCCTGATCCGCGCACGAGTGAATGTTGGGGAGCAACGCAACTGGCTGCTGTTCGGCGAGCGCAACCGGGCGCATGACCTGCTGTGTGGTGACGAGCTTCAAGGCTGGTTGGACAGCGGCGACCTGGCACGCCTGGACCTGGCGTTTTCGCGGGATCAGGCCGAGAAGGTGTATGTGCAGGATGTGTTGCTGCAGCAGGCCGATGAGTTCAAGCGCTGGGTGGCGGATGGCGCCTGTGTGTATGTTTGCGGCAGCCTGCAAGGGATGGCGGCGGGGGTCGACGCAGCGCTTAATGGCATTCTCGGAGCAGCGGTAGTACAGCAGCTGATCGAGGATGGGCGGTATCGGCGAGACGTGTATTGATCGAAAATTGATGTAACCAGCACCGGCCCCTTCGCGGGTATACCCACAGGTACAGCACAGAATTCGAAAGCTGTGAGGATCCTGTAGGAGCGGGTTTACCCGCGAAGAGGCCGGTAGCGGGCTGTCAGTGCAGCTCGAAGGTATCGGCATCCAGGTTGGCCGGGAACTTGGCCCGGTACGCCGCCAATTCCGCCGCACTCAGCACCGCAGTAAACACCCCATCCGCCTCCCCGGCACTGAGCAGGCTCTCGCCCTGGAAGTCCAGCACCTGGCTGTCGCCGGAATAGGCAAAGCCCTTGCCGTCCGTGCCCACTCGGTTGACCGCTGCCACATAGCACAGGTTCTCGATACCCCGCGCCGGCAGCAGGCGGTTCCAGTGCTGGCGGCGCGCGGCGGGCCAGTTGGCGGTGTACAGCAGCAGGTCGGTGTCCTGGGCGTCGCGGCTCCACACTGGGAAGCGCAGGTCGTAGCAGATCAGCGGGCGAATCCGCCAGCCCTTCAATTCGAACTGCACCTGGCGCTCGCCCGGGGTGTAATGCTTGTGTTCACCGGCCATGCGGAAGAGGTGGCGCTTGTCATAATGCAAAATCTCGCCGTCCGGCCGCGCCCACAGCAGGCGGTTGCGGTGGCTGCCATCGGCGGCCTGAATGATCACGCTGCCAGTAATCACCGCGTTGTACTTCTTCGCCTGAGCCTTAAGCCATTTGTAGGTTGGGCCATGCTCCGGTTCGGCCAGGCTTTCCGACTGCATCGAGAAACCGGTGGTGAACATTTCCGGCAAGATTACCAGGTCCACCTCGCCCGCCTGCTCCAGCAGCACCTCGAAGTGCGCATAGTTGGCCTCACGGTCGTGCCAGGCCAGGGTGGTCTGCACCAGGGCAACTTTCAGGTTTGGCAGTTCACTCAGATCGCGCATAGTTTTTCCGCTGCCTGACGCAGCGTCTCCTCTCGTTTGGCAAAGCACAGGCGGACCAGGCGTTGCTCGGGGATGGGTTGCTGGTAGAACACCGACACCGGGATGGTCGCCACGCCGTGCTCACGGGTCAGCCACAGCGACATGTCAACATCGTTCAGGTCCGGGCGGATCTGCGAATAGTCCACCAGCTGGAAATAAGTGCCCGCCGTGCGGGTAAAACTGAATCGCGAACCCTCCAGCAAGCCGCAGAACAGGTCGCGCTTGGCCTGGTAGAAGGCCGGCAATTCGTCGATATGCTCGGGGTGCGCAGCCATGAAATCGGCCAGGGCGCACTGCAATGGCGTCACGCCGCAGAAGTTGACGTACTGGTGCACTTTGCGCAACTCGGCGCTCAGCGCGGGCGGGGCGATCACGTAACCGGTCTTCCAGCCGGTGACGTGGTAGGTTTTGCCGAATGAGCTGACCACGAAGGCGCGTTGATACAGCTGCTCATGGGCCAGCACGCTGGCGTGGCGCACGCCGTCAAACAGCAGGTGCTCGTAGACTTCGTCGCTGACCAGGTAGATATCGCGGTCGGCGATAAGGCGGGCGAGCTGGTCAAGGTCTTCGCGGGTGATCAGCGCACCGCTGGGGTTATGCGGCGAATTGAGGATGACCATGCGTGTGCGCGGGCTGAGGGCATCGCTGAACGTCTGCCAGTCGATACGGAAGTCGCCATCGCTCAGTTGCACATGCACGCAGCGGCCACCGGCCAGTTCCACGGACGGCTCGTAGCTGTCGTAGCAAGGGTCGAAGACGATCACTTCGTCACCGGCATGGACCACCGCCTGGATGGCACAGAAGATCGCCTCGGTGGCGCCGGGGGTGACGGTCACTTCTTGGTCGGCATCCACCCTGGCCCCGTACAAGCGTTCGACCTTGGCCGCCACTTGCTGGCGCAGCGCCGGCAAGCCGGTCATCGGCGAATACTGGTTATGCCCGGCAGCCACATGCCGGCCGACTGCGTCGAGCAGCGCCTGTGGGCCATTGAAGTCGGGGAAGCCCTGGGACAGGTTGAGCGCGCCAGTCTGCATGGCGAGCTGGGACATGGTAGTGAAGATGGTCGTGCCGACATTCGGCAGTTTGCTGCGGATCATGAAGCCCTCTTTCCTGGGGTGTATCCGGCACGGGGTAGAGTCCGAGCATAGCGGATCGAGCGGTCAGGAAAAAGGTTGAAACGATGGGGGTATTGCGCTGGGTCAAAGGGGCTCTTCGCGGGTTCACCCGCGCCCACAGGGACCTCACAGATTTCAAATACTGTGCAGTACCTGTGGGAGCGGGTTCACCCGCGAAGAAGCTGACGCGGAATCAGCGCTTGTCGCGGCGCTTCTTCTCGGCCTTCTTGTGGTGCGACATCAAGCGGCGTTTCTTGTTGACCTGGCGGTCGGTGAGGGTGTTCTTCTTGCCCTCGTACGGGTTCTCACCGCCCTTGTACTCGATGCGGATCGGCGTACCAACCAGCTTCAGCACACGGCGGTAGGTGTTTTCCAGGTAGCGCGAGTACGACTTGGGAATGCTCTCGGTCTGGTTGCCGTGGATCACGATCAGCGGCGGGTTGGCACCACCGAGGTGGGCGTAACGCAGCTTGATGCGGCGGCCGTTAACCAGCGGTGGCTGGTGCTCGCTGACAGCATCTTCGAGGATCTGCGTCAGGCGGCTGGTTGGCCAGCGGGTCACAGCAGAGGTGAACGCGGCCTGCACCGACTTGTACAGGTTGCCCACGCCGGTGCCGTGCAAGGCGGAGATGAAGTGGATGTCGGCGAAGTCGACGAAGAACAGCCGGCGCTCCAGCTCGGTCTTCACGTAAGCGCGCTCACCCGGCTCCATGCCATCCCACTTGTTCAGGGCGATGACGATGGCGCGGCCGGCCTCGAGGGCGAAGCCCAGCAGGTTCAGGTCATGGTCGACCACCCCTTCACGGGCGTCCATTACGAAGATGACGACGTTGGCGTCCTTGATCGCCTGCAGCGTCTTGACCACCGAGAACTTCTCGACTTCCTCGTGGATCTTGCCGCGCTTGCGCACCCCGGCGGTGTCGATGAAGGTGTACTTGTCGCCATCACGCTCGAACGGGATGTAGATACTGTCGCGGGTGGTACCCGGCTCGTCGTACACCACCACGCGCTCTTCGCCGAGCATGCGGTTGACCAGGGTCGACTTGCCCACGTTCGGGCGGCCGATGATGGCAATTTTGATACCATCTTTCTCGCTCGGGCCTGGAATGCGAACAGCTTCTTCGCCTTCGGCGACGTCCTGCTCGAGCGCTTCTTCGTCGGCGTCACGCGGTATATGGCCGAGCAGCGATTCCATCAAGGCGTTGATACCACGGCCCTGCGAGCCGGCTACCGGAATCGCGTTACCCATGCCCAACGGCGAGAACTCGGCGCGGGCGATGTCCGGGTCGATGTTGTCGATCTTGTTGGCTACCAGGATGGCCGATTTGTTGCGCTTGCGCAGGTGGTCGGCAATCATCTGGTCGGCCGCGGTCATGCCGGCACGGGCATCGACCAGGAACAGCACATAGTCGGCTTCTTCGATGGCCATGAGCGACTGCTCGGCCATTTTCTCGTCCATGCCCACTTCGTCGCCGGTGATACCACCGGTGTCGATCAGGATGAAGGAGCGACCCTGCCAGCTGGCATCACCGTACTGGCGGTCACGGGTCAGGCCCGACAGGTCACCGACGATGGCATCGCGGGTTTTGGTCAAGCGGTTGAACATGGTGGATTTGCCGACGTTCGGGCGGCCCACCAAGGCGATTACGGGAACCATTCGGCTCTCCACTCTTGAATTCTTGAAAATGCAAAGGCCGCTGCAAGGCAGCGGCCGGAGTTCGGGCGGCGTGTCCTACGCCGCGGCTTGAAACCCGCCAAGGCTTCAAGCATAGCTTCAGCGGATGGTCAGTGCCTCGAGCTTGCCGCTGTTGCCAAAGACGTAGATGGTGTCGCCGACCACAAGTGGGCGGGCACGCAGGCCATCACTGTCGATTCGCTCACGGCCGACGAAGCGGCCATCGACCTGGCTCAGCAGGTGCAGGTAACCCTCGAAGTCACCCACCGCCACGTAGCTGGAGAACACTTCAGGTGCCGACAACTGGCGGCGGGCCATGCTGTCGTTGGTCCACAGCGCGCTGGACGAGCGCTCGTCGACGCTTTCTACAGTCCCCGAAGCTTCGCTGACGTAGACGTTACCGAAGCCCTGAGCGACACCCACATAGCTGGAGGCATCGCGCTGCCACAGCACACGGCCGCTTTCCAGGTCCAGGCCCGCAACGCGGCCCTGGTAGGTGCTGACGTACAGGGTACCACCAGACAGCAGCATACCGCCGTCAATGTCGACGACACGGTCCAGCTCGGAACGACCCTGCGGAATCGCCACGCGGCTTTCCCACACCGGCACGCCGTTGTTGATGTCCACCGCCACCACCTTGCCGGTGGACAGGCCAGCAACCGCCAGGCGGTTAGTAGCGATCGGCGCACCGGTGCCACGCAGGGTCAGCACGGCCGGGGTATTTTCGTAGATCCAGCGGCGGTCGCCAGTGGCGGCATCCAGGCCGATCAGGCGGTCGTCCTGGGTCTGCACCACCACCACATCACCGTTGTTGGCAGGCGGGGCCAGCACTTCGCTGGTCACGCGGGAGCGCCAGCGCTCCTCACCGGTGCTGGAGTCCAGGGCAATGACTTCACCCTTCAGGGTGCCAAGCATGACCAGGCCATAGCCAACGCCGACAGCGCCGGATACCGGCAGCTCGAGGTCCTGCTTCCACACCACGTCGCCGCTGATGCGGTCGAGGGCGAAAACTTCACCGTTGACGTCAGACGCGTAGATACGGTCGTTTTCGATGGCCGGTACCAGGGTGTTGTAAGTTTCACCCTGGCCGTCACCGATCGAACGGCTCCACTGCTTTTTCAGCACCACTTCCTCGGTGAACTTGGTCAGCTCGGCCGGGGGCAGTTCCTTCTTGCTGTTGCTGCTGCAACCTGCGGCCAGTACGGCCAGGGTCAGCACTGCTGCATGTTTCCAACCGATCACTTACGCGTCCCCTTTGGCCAGGTCATCCAGCTTCAATTGCAGGCCACCGACCGCCGCCTCATCGGACAACGCAGCCTTGGCTTTCTCGTAAGCGCTGTGCGCGTCGTCGGCGCGACCCAACTGCACCAGCAGGTCACCCTTCAATTCTTCACGGCTGGCCAGGAAGGCTTTTTCGGCGTCGCCGTCGAGCAGTTTGAGGGCGTCCTCGGCCTTGTTCTGGGCGGCCAGCACACGTGCCAGGCGCTGGCGCGAAATTTCACCCAGGGTGACGTCGGCCGGCTTGTCCAGCACGCTCTTCAGCTCGGCAGCAGCGTCGTCGAGCTTGCCGCTCTCGACCGCGACCTTGGCCACGAACAGGCTGCCGTACTGGGCATAGGCGGTACCGCCGAACTCGCTCTTGAGCTTGCCGGCCAGTTCCGCGACCTTGGTCGCATCCGGTTGGCCGGTCGGCGTCAGGCTGGTTTCCAGCAAGGCCTGATACAGCTGCGAGGCACCTTGCGACTGATTGTTCTGGTATTTGTGCCAGGTATTCCAGCCCAACACCACCACGCCAGCCAGCAGGGCACCGGTCAGCAGCGGCTTGCCGTTGCGGTTCCACCAGTCCTTGACCCCTACCAGATCATCATCGGTACTCGACACCCCAATACTCCTTTTCGCCTATTCGCTTGTTGAACCGCGTTACGCCTGGGCGATCGCGGTTTCCAGGTGCTCAGCCAGAGCATCCCAGGCAATGTTCTGTTGTTCGCCCTGGCCACGCAGGGGCTTGACGCCGATCTCTTGCTTGGCCAGCTCGTCGTCACCGAGGATCAGGGCGAACAGCGCGCCGCTCTTGTCGGCTTTCTTGAACTGGCTCTTGAAGCTGCCGCCACCGGCGTTGACCGCCAGGCGCAAGCCCGGTAGGCGATCACGCAGGCCTTCGGAAAGGCGCAGGCCAGCGATTTCTGCCTGCTCGCCAAAGGCACACAGGTAGACGTCGATCTGGCGGCTGATGGACTCGGGCACCTTGCCCAGGGTTTCCAGCAGCAGAATCAGGCGCTCGATGCCCATGGCGAAACCCACGCCGGTGGTCGGCTTGCCGCCCATCTGCTCGACCAGGCCATCGTAGCGGCCACCTGCGCACACGGTGCCCTGGGCGCCGAGCTTGTCGGTCACCCACTCGAACACGGTCTTGCTGTAGTAGTCGAGGCCGCGCACCAGCTTGGTGTTGATCACGAACGGAATGCCGGCGGCGTCCAGGCGGGCCTTGAGGCCCTCGAAGTGTACGCGCGATTCTTCGTCCAGGTAGTCTTCCAACTTCGGCGCGCCAATCAATACCGCCTGGGTATTCTGGTCCTTGCTGTCGAGGATGCGCAGCGGGTTGCTCTTCAAGCGGCGCTGGCTGTCTTCGTCCAACTGCTCCAGGCGTGCCGACAGAAACTCGACCAACGCATCACGGTAGCGCGCGCGGGCTTCGCTGGTGCCCAGGCTATTGAGCTCGAGCTTGACTGCGTCCTGAATGCCCAGCAGGCCCCACAGGCGCCAGGTCAGCATGATCAGCTCAGCGTCGATGTCCGGGCCGTCCAGGTTGAACACTTCGACGCCAATCTGGTGGAACTGGCGGTAGCGGCCCTTCTGTGGGCGCTCGTGGCGGAACATCTGGCCGATGTACCACAGCTTCTGCACCTGGCCGTTGCCGGTGATGCCATGCTCGAGCACGGCACGCACGCAGGCGGCAGTGCCTTCGGGGCGCAGGGTCAGCGAATCGCCGTTGCGGTCCTCGAAGGTGTACATCTCTTTTTCGACGATGTCGGTCACTTCACCGATAGAGCGCTTGAACAGCTCGGTGAACTCGACGATGGGCGTGCGGATCTGGCTGTACCCGTAGGTGTCCAGCAGGCCGGCCACAGTGCCTTCGAAGTAGCGCCACAGCGGCGACTGTTCAGGCAGGATGTCGTTCATGCCACGGATGGCTTGCAGCGATTTGCTCACGAATAATCCTTACGAATTCTGTGTGTCAGCCACGGGCGATCAGCGCCGCGTCGGCTTCGGCCTTTTCGGCCGCTTTCTGGCGGATGAGTTTTTCCAGCTCATCGACCAGGTTGTCATTGGTCAGTTTTTGCGCAGGCTTGCCGTCGATGTAGATCAGGTTGGGCGTACCGCCGGTCAACCCAACATGGGCTTCCTTGGCTTCGCCCGGGCCGTTGACCACACAACCGATTACCGCCACGTCCAGCGGCACCAGCAGGTCCTCCAAGCGCCCTTCCAGCTCGTTCATGGTCTTGACCACATCGAAGTTCTGCCGCGAGCAGCTTGGGCAGGCGATGAAGTTGATGCCACGCGAGCGCAGGTGCAGCGACTTGAGGATGTCGTAGCCGACCTTCACTTCTTCGACCGGGTCGGCCGCCAGCGAGATACGGATGGTATCGCCAATGCCTTCGGCCAGCAGCATACCGAGGCCGACAGCGGATTTCACCGTCCCCGAACGCAGGCCACCGGCTTCGGTGATGCCTAGATGCAGCGGCTGCACGATCTGCTTGGCCAGCAGGCGGTAGGCTTCGACGGCCATGAACACGTCAGAGGCCTTGACGCTGACTTTGAAGTCCTGGAAGTCCAGGCGATCGAGGTGCTCGACGTGGCGCAGGGCCGACTCTACCAGCGCGGCTGGGGTCGGCTCGCCGTACTTCTTCTGCAGGTCTTTTTCCAGGGAGCCGGCGTTGACGCCGATACGGATCGGGATGCCACGGTCACGGGCGGCATCGACCACGGCACGCACACGGTCTTCACGGCCGATATTGCCCGGGTTGATACGCAGGCAGTCGACGCCGAGTTCGGCTACGCGCAGGGCGATTTTGTAGTCGAAGTGGATGTCGGCGACCAGCGGCACACTGACCCGTTGCTTGATCTTGCCGAAAGCTTCGGCGGCGTCCATGTCTGGCACCGATACCCGCACGATGTCCACGCCGGCATCGACCAGGCGCTGGATTTGCGCCACGGTAGCCGCCACATCGTTGGTGTCGGTATTGGTCATGCTCTGCACCGCGATGGGGGCATCACCACCCACCGGCACATTGCCAACCCAGATTTTGCGGGATTCGCGACGTTTGATCGGAGATTCACCGTGCATGGCTTACTGTCCCAACTTCAGGCGAGCGGTCTCGCCACTTGTGAACGGGGCAACATCGACGGCTTGGCCGTTGTAGCTGATCTGTGCACCACGGGCAAAGCCCAGGCGTACCGAGAACGGCGGTTTGCCGGTCAGCTCGAGGTTGTCCCCCTTGCGCTTGACGGCGCTGAACAACACTTTGCCGTTGCCGTCACTCACCTGGGTCCAGCAATCGGCGGTGAACTGGATGGCAACTTTGGCGCTGCCCGCCGGCACCGCGGCGGGTGCGGGTGCAGGTGCAGGTGCAGGTGCAACGGGGGCCGCAGCGGCCAGCGCCGGCGCAGCCGGTGCTACCGGGGCAGGCACAACGGCAGGCGCGCTGGCGGCTGGCTGTGCAGGCGCCTGCTGGGCGGTTGCCGGGGCTGGCGCTGCGCCGGCGACGGGTGCCGGGCTGGCTACTGCCGGTTCGGTGGCAGGCTGCTCGGGTGCCGCCTGCTCCAGCGGCAGCGGCGCGCTTTCGGGCTGCTGGCCTGCGGAAACGGCTTGGTCTTCAGGCTCATCGAGCGGGTGAATTTGAGTGGTGCCGTCGGCGCTTTCGACTTCGACGTGTTCCAGGGCGATCTTGGCCAGGTCCTTGCCACGCAGGCTGCCTTGGTCTTGCCACCAGACGAAGCCGCCGCCGACCACTGCCACCAGCAGCAGCAGGCTGACGCCGCGCAGGATGTTGTGCGACAAGCGAACCGGCTCTTCGATGCGGCCCAGCGAGTGCACGTCGCTGCCTTTGGCATGGGTGCCAGTGTAGCGGTCGAAGGCCTCTACCAAGGCGGCTTGGTCCAGCTCCATCAGCTTGGCATAGGCGCGGATGTAGCCACGGGCAAAGGTATGCCCGGGCAGCTTGTCGAAGGCGCCGGTTTCCACGTGGTTCAACGAACTGACAGTGAGGTTGAGCTTGCGGGCCACCTCGGCTTGTGACCAGTCCCGTTTCTCACGGGCCTGGCGCAAAAGCTCACCGGGGTTCTGGCCAGGCGCTACTGCTACTTCGGGATGCGCGGCGTTCATCGTTGCTCCGACAGGTATTGCTGATATTCCGGCGTACCGGGATAAAGTCGTTGTAATTGCTGGCCCAGCTCGGCCAGTGTGCCCTGCTCGTCGAATACTCGAGCAAGGCGGCTGCCCAGCAGCAGGCTACGGGCATCGTGGTCGCTCAACTGGCTGAAACGATCGTAGTAGTCCCGGGCTGGCACATAATGCCTGTTTTCGTAGGCCAACTCAGCCATTTCCAGCAACGCTCTCGGTTGCCGTTGGTTGAGTTGCAAAGCTTTTAGCAGATACGTGTGCGCCTGGTCGCGGCGCTCAAGTTTCAACGCGGTCAGGCCCAGGTTCTCGTACACACGTGAACGCTCAGGATACAGGGTATCGCCGCTGGCTAGGCGAAACATCTGCTCGGCCTCGGCAAATCGCCCTTGAGCATAAAGGAAACTGCCGTAATTGTTGCGAATTCGCGTGTCGCCCGTGCGTGCCTGCAGCGCCTTGCCGAAGTGGCTTTCGGCCAGCGCCGGTTCGCCTTCGGCCTGGAACACCAGCGCAAGGGCGGCGTGCGCATCGGCATCACGGCTGTCCAGGGCCAGGGCTTTGCCCAGCGGCGCCTTGGCCTGCTCGGTCAAACCCTGTTGCAAATAACCCAGCCCAAGCTGCACGTAGGCCCGACCCGCCTCTACCCTGCCCTGTCGGCTGGCCAGAGGGTCGCCTGCGCCGCCCGACACGCAGCCAGCCAGCAGCGAAAGCGCAAGGATCGATAGCGCGGCGCGCAGGCTCATGGGCAAAGTCCCGGTCAGTGGCTAGCGGTGCTGTCTTGCAGCTCAACGTCTGCGGAAAGCTGGCGCACGGCAATGTAGCGTTCGCTGCGGCGGGTGCGGTCGTTGACCTGGCCGACCAGCTGGCCACAGGCGGCGTCGATGTCGTCGCCACGGGTGGTGCGGGTAGTGACGTTGAAGCCACCGTGGTGCAACAGGTCCTGGAAGCGGCGAATGGCGTTATTGCTTGGCCGCTCGTAGCCGGAATGCGGGAACGGGTTGAACGGGATCAGGTTGATCTTGCACGGTACGTCACGCAGCAGTTCGATCATCTGCGCGGCATGCTCAGGCTGGTCATTGACGTCCTTGAGCAGGGTGTACTCGACGGTGAGCACGCGCTTGCCACCCAGCGTGGACATATAGCCCATGCACGATTCCAGCAGCATTTTCAGCGGATACTTCTTGTTGATCGGTACCAGCTTGTTGCGCAGTTCGTCGTTCGGTGCGTGCAGCGACAGGGCCAGCGACACGTCGATGTGCTTGGCCAGTTCGTCGATCATCGGCACCACGCCCGACGTGGACAGGGTGACGCGACGCTTGGAAATGCCATAGCCCAAGTCATCCATCATGATTTTCATGGCAGCGATGACGTTGTCGAAGTTCAGCAAAGGCTCGCCCATGCCCATCATGACCACGTTGGTAATAGCGCGGTCGACTTTGGCAGGAACGGTCCCGAAGGATTTGTTGGCAAGCCACACCTGGCCGATCACTTCAGCGGCGGTGAGGTTGCTGTTGAAGCCTTGCTTGCCGGTGGAGCAGAAGCTGCAGTCCAGGGCACAGCCGGCTTGCGACGATACGCACAAGGTGCCGCGATCGTCGGTGGGGATGTAGACGGTCTCGACGCAGCTGCCAGAGGCAACGCGGATCACCCACTTGCGGGTGCCGTCGGCGGAAATGTCTTCACTGACCACTTCCGGTGGGCGAATTTCGGCAACAGCCTCGAGCTTTTCACGCAAGACCTTGCCGACGTTCGTCATGGCGGCGAAATCATCGACGCCAAAATGGTGAATCCATTTCATCACCTGGCCGGCACGGAAGCGCTTCTCCCCGATTGAGTCGAAGAATTGTTCCATTTCCGGCTGGGTCAGACCCAACAGGTTGATTTTGCCAGTAGATGTCGTCATGGATTCACCCTCACCCGTAAGCTTTCGCTTAGCGAGTGGTTACCTCGGTAGCAGCGAAGAAGTAAGCGATTTCGCGAGCAGCAGCAGCTTCGGAGTCCGAACCGTGAACGGCGTTGGCGTCGATCGACTCGGCGAAGTCAGCGCGGATGGTGCCGGCAGCAGCTTCTTTAGGGTTGGTAGCGCCCATCAGCTCACGGTTCAGAGCGATGGCGTTTTCGCCTTCCAGAACCTGAACAACGACTGGGCCGGAAGTCATGAAGGCAACCAGGTCGGCGAAGAAGCCGCGCTCGCTGTGCTCAGCGTAGAAGCCTTCGGCTTCGGCTTTGGACAGTTGCTTGATTTTCGAGGCAACGATTTTCAGGCCAGCTTCTTCGAAGCGAGTGGTGATCTTGCCGATGACGTTTTTGGCAACAGCGTCAGGCTTGATGATCGAGAAAGTACGTTGAACAGCCATGGAAAACTCCAGAATATGAGTGTTACGAAAAATTAAACCCGCGAATTATACGCGGGTTCTGGGGGATTGCCTAACCTGCAGATGACGCTTAGTCGGCTTCGTCGATCCAGGCGGCCTGGATTGCCTCGAGCACTTTCTCACCGCCGCGTGACGGATCGTCGCTGAACGCTGGCAATGCCAACACCCAGCGGTGCAGGTCGACGAAATTTACATAACGAGGATCGACCTCCGGCTTGCTTTCTGCAAGCTGGATTGCGATTTCAAGTACATCAACCCATTTCAGACTCATGTACAGGCCCTCAGTGCGGTGCTTCGGCAGCGTGGTTGAGTGAATACTTGGGGATCTCGATGGTCAGGTCCTGATCACCGACGACCACCTGGCAGCCAAGGCGCGACTGCGCCTCCAGGCCCCAGGCCTTGTCCAGCATGTCCTCTTCCAGCTCGTCGGCTTCTTCCAACGAGTCGAAGCCCTTGCGCACGATGCAATGGCAAGTGGTGCAGGCTTTGACGCCGCCGCAGGCGCTTTCCATCTCGATGTGATGGTCGTGGGCCAGTTCCAGGATGTTGGTCCCGGGCTTGACCTCCACGCTCAGCCCTTCGGGGCAGAACTTCTCGTGCGGCAGGAATGTCACCAGCGGCATCGGTTACTCCTCGATCTCATTCAGGTTGCGCCCGGCCAGTGCGGCTTTGACCGTCGAATCAAGGCGACGGGCGGCAAATGCGTCGGTCACCTGCGACAGACGCTTGGTCTGTTGCTCGATGGCTGCGCCATCGGTGCCGGTCAGCAAATCACGTAGTTCCTGCATCTGGTATTCGATGGCGTCGCGCTCGTCGCTGCTGAGCAGGCGCTCGCCGTCGGCGTCCAGGGCGCCCTGTACCGCTTCAAGCAGGCGTTCACCGTCCACCTGGTGCTCGCGCAACTGGCGGGCCTGCTTGTCGGAACCTGCGTGTTCGAAGGAGTCCTTGAGCATGCGGGCGATTTCGCCGTCGGTCAGGCCGTAGGATGGCTTGACCTGGATGCTGGCCTCAACGCCCGAGCCCAGTTCACGGGCCGCGACGCTGAGCAGGCCGTCGGCATCAACCTGGAAGGTGACGCGAATTTTTGCCGCACCGGCAACCATCGCCGGAATGCCGCGCAGCTCGAAGCGCGCCAGTGAGCGGCAGTCGCTGATCAGCTCGCGCTCGCCCTGCAGCACATGAATCATCATGGCCGTCTGGCCATCTTTATAGGTGGTGAACTCCTGGGCGCGCGCTACCGGAATGGTGGTATTGCGGGGGATCACCTTCTCCATCAACCCGCCCATGGTCTCGAGACCGAGCGACAACGGGATGACATCGAGCAGCAGCAGCTCGCCACCTTCGCGACGGTTGCCGGCCAGGGTATCGGCCTGGATGGCGGCACCGATGGCCACCACCTGGTCGGGGTCGATCGAGGTCAGCGGGGTGCGGCCAAACAACGTGCCCACGGCTTCGCGCACACGCGGGACGCGGGTCGAGCCACCGACCATGACCACGGCGCTGACCTCTTCCAGCTCGACGCCACTGTCGCGCACCGCGCGGCGGCAGGCCTTGAGGCTACGAGCGACCAGCGGTTCGATCATGGCCTCGAAGCCGGCGCGGCTCAGCTCACCCTGCCAGGCACCATGGCTAACGCTGACCACGTCGGCGTCGGTCAGGGCTTCCTTGGCGGCGCAGGCAGTTTGCAGCAGCGTGCGCTGGGTGGCCGGGTCGAGGTCGGACGACAGGCCGGCCTGTTCGATGATCCAGCCAGCGATCGCGTGATCGAAATCATCACCACCCAGGGCTGTATCGCCACCGGTGGCCAGCACTTCGAACACGCCAGCCGTCAGGCGCAGGATGGAAATATCGAAGGTACCGCCGCCCAGGTCATAGATGGCCACAACGCCTTCGGCGTTCTGGTCCAGGCCATAGGCCACGGCGGCAGCGGTCGGTTCGTTGAGCAGGCGCAACACGTTCAGGCCGGCCAGGCGCGCAGCGTCCTTGGTGGCCTGGCGCTGGGCGTCGTCGAAATAGGCCGGCACGGTGATCACCGCGCCCACCAGCTCACCGCCCAGGGTAGCCTCGGCACGCTCGCGCAGCACCTTGAGGATGTCGGCGGACACTTCTACCGGGCTTTTCGGGCCTTGCACGGTATCGATGAACGGCATGTGCGACTCGCCGCCAACAAAGCGGTACGGCAGCTGTTCGCCCAGTTGCTTGACGTCGGCCAGGCCGCGCCCCATCAGGCGTTTGACCGAAAGCACGGTGTTCAGCGGGTCGCTGGAAGCGGCGTCACGCGCAGCCTGCCCCACTTCGTTACGCCCTTCGAGGTAGCGCACCGCGGACGGCAGAATGACGTTACCCTGCACGTCGGGCAGGGGCTCGCTACGGCCGCTGCGCAGTGCGGCGACCAGAGAGTTGGTGGTACCCAGGTCGATCCCCACCGCCAGGCGGCGCTGGTGCGGCTGGGGGCTTTGACCGGGTTCGGCAATCTGCAGTAGGGCCATGCTTATCTGAATACCTTAGGTGCCATCACGGGCAGCACCGGGTTAATCGTCGAGGCGCTCTTCCAGTTGGCGCACTTCTTGGGCGAGCTTGTCGAGGAACTGCATGCGGCGCATCAGGCGTTCGGCCTTTTCCCGCTCACCCGGGGCATCCCAGCAAGCGGCAAAGTCCTCGTTCAGCGTGTCTTGGGCAGCCTTCAGGCGCTTCTTGAACACACCAACACCGTCAAGGTCGGCTTCGTCCTGCAACTCTTCCAGTTCTTCACGCCACTGCATTTGCTGCATCAAAAAGTCCGGGTCGCGGACGGTGACTTCCTGAGGCACTTCGTGGCCGCCAATGGCCAGCAAATAGCGGGCACGACGCGGCGCGCTGCGCAAGGTCTGGTAGGCGTCGTTGAGGGCTGCGGACTTTTCCAGTGCCACGCGCTGCTCACGCTCGGAGGCGTCGGCAAAACGATCGGGATGGACTTCGCGGGCCAACTCGCGATAGCGAGTGGCCAGCTTGTCTAGATCCAGGCGGAAGCTAGGCTGGAGGTCAAACAATGCGTAGTGACAAAGAGTACCCACAGTTCAGCCTCAAACGTTGAAGCTTTCGCCGCAGCCACACTCACCGCGCACGTTGGGGTTGTTGAACTTGAAGCCTTCGTTCAACCCTTCCTTGACAAAGTCCAGCTCGGTGCCGTCGAGGTAGACCAGGCTCTTGGGATCGATGATCACCTTGACGCCATGGTTCTCGAACACCTGGTCCTCGTCCGCCAGTTCGTCGACGAACTCCAGCACGTAGGCCAAGCCCGAGCAACCGGTGGTGCGCACGCCCAGGCGAATGCCCTCACCTTTGCCGCGCCCATCAAGGGAGCGGCGAATGTGGTTGGCGGCGGCTTCTGTCATGCTGATAGCCATCAGAACTCCTTACCTCGCAACAGGCGGCTTAGATCAAGCCTTTCTTCTGCTTGTAATCGCGTACAGCTGCCTTGATGGCATCTTCGGCGAGTACCGAGCAGTGGATCTTGACCGGCGGCAACGCCAGTTCTTCGGCCAACTGGGTGTTCTTGATGGTTTCGGCTTCGTCCAGGGTCTTGCCCTTCATCCACTCAGTGGCGAGGGAGCTGGAAGCGATGGCCGAACCGCAGCCATAGGTTTTGAACTTGGCGTCTTCGATAACGCCCTGCTCGTTGACCTTGATCTGCAGGCGCATCACGTCACCGCAGGCCGGAGCGCCGACCATGCCGGTACCGACATCCGGGTCTTCGGCGTTCATCTTGCCGACGTTGCGCGGGTTTTCGTAGTGGTCGATGACCTTTTCACTGTATGCCATGGTGCAATTCCTTCCTCATCAGGGAGCCGCTCTTGCCGGCGACTGCTTAGTGGGCGGCCCACTCGATCTTGGAGATGTCAACGCCGTCTTTGTACATGTCCCACAGCGGCGACAGCTCACGCAGTTTGTTTACGGCCTCGCAGACTTTCTGCGCGGCGTAGTCAACTTCTTCTTCGGTAGTGAAGCGGCCGAAGGAGAAGCGGATCGAGCTGTGCGCCAGCTCGTCGTTGCGGCCCAGAGCGCGCAGTACGTACGACGGCTCGAGCGACGCAGAGGTGCACGCCGAACCGGACGATACAGCGATGTCCTTCAGCGACATCAGCAGCGACTCGCCTTCGACGTAGTTGAAGCTCAGGTTCAGGTTGTGTGGCACGCGGGCGGTCTGGCTGCCGTTGACGTACAGCTCTTCAAGGTTCGAAACCTGCTTGAAGAAGCGGTCGCTCAGGGCCTTGATGCGTGCGTTTTCAGCGGCCATTTCCTGCTTGGCGATGGCGAAGGCTTCGCCCATACCGACGATCTGGTGGGTCGGCAGGGTGCCCGAACGCATGCCGCGCTCATGGCCACCGCCGTGAATGATGGCCTCCAGGCGTACGCGCGGCTTGCGGCTGACGTACAGCGCGCCAATGCCCTTCGGGCCGTAAACCTTGTGCGCCGAGAACGACATCAGGTCGACTTTCAGCTTTTGCAGGTCGATTTCTACCTTGCCGGCCGACTGCGCGGCGTCAACGTGGAACAACACACCGCGCGCACGGGTCAGTTCACCGATGGCGGCGATGTCGTTGATCGAGCCGACTTCGTTGTTCACGTGCATCAGCGAGACCAGGATGGTGTCGTCGCGCAGCACTGCCTCGACCATGGCCGGGGTAACGATGCCGTCTTCGCCCGGTTCCAGGTAGGTGACTTCGAAACCTTCACGCTCCAGCTGGCGAGCAGTGTCCAGCACTGCCTTGTGCTCGATCTTGGAGGTGATGATGTGCTTGCCCTTGGTCTGATAGAAGTGCGCGACGCCTTTCAGTGCGAGGTTGTCGGACTCGGTGGCACCGCTGGTCCAGACGATTTCGCGCGGATCGGCGTTGATCAGTTCGGCAACCTGACGGCGACCGTTCTCAACCGCTTCTTCGGCTTTCCAGCCAAAGACGTGGGAGCGCGAAGCCGGGTTACCGAAGTTCCCGTCAACCAGCAGGCAGTCGGCCATCTTCTGGGCCACGCGCGGGTCGACCGGGGTGGTCGCGGAGTAATCGAGGTAGATCGGCAACTTCATTTGTCTCTCCTATCAGGCGGTGGCGTCGCTCGTCGTCCCAGGGGGATCAATCGACGGCGGACGTCTCAATCTTGTCCAGCTGGGCGGATCGGCCTGCGACACGACGCAGGTCCTGGCGCTGAGCGACTTCCTGCACCTCACGGCGCATGACGAGGTCGGCCAGGCTGATGCCGCTGAGGAATTCATGGATCTGCTGGCTGAGGTCGCACCACAGGTGGTGGGTCAGGCAGGTATCACCGGCATGGCAGTCCCCGAGGCCCTGGCAGCGGGTGGCATCGACCGATTCGTTGACCGCATCGATAACCTGGGCCACCTGGATGGTTTCCATGCCCCGCGACAGCTGATAACCACCGCCTGGACCGCGCACACTGGAAACCAGGCTGCTACGGCGCAGCTTGGCGAACAGCTGTTCCAAATAAGAGAGGGATATGCCCTGGCGCTCGGAAATGTCGGCCAAAGACACCGGCCCATGCTGCGCGTGCAACGCCAGGTCGAGCATGGCGGTCACGGCGTATCGGCCTTTGGTAGTCAGTCGCATGGCTATTGGGTACCACGGGAGTTTCGGGATGTGTGCGAGTATGCGATTCCCGAGCATTTAAGTCAACTATTAGACCTAGTGCTTTAGTCGGGTTTGTACTCGGGAGGCGGCGCGATTGTAGCAGACGAGGGGCGTGCGCACACGCCCCGTATGTCACTATGATTTCAACGCGGCGCAATCAATGCGACTGAGTGTCGCGCTGGGCCACCTGGGCAAGCTCTTTAAAGGCGTCCTCTGGCAAGGCCGGCAGCTCTTTGGCGCAATAGTCGCTGCCCATCTTGGTCAAGGCACCGCACATACCCTCCAACCGCTCGTCGACCGCCTGCAGGTGGTCGAGCATCTGGCCGATGGCGCGAGCCACCGGGTCGGGCATGTCGCCGCTGACACCATAGGCATCGAAGCCGATTTTCTCGGCCATCGCCTTGCGCTTGGCCTCGACCTCGTTATCTTCACTCTTGACGATGATCCGCCCGGGGATGCCCACCGCCGTGGCGCCGGCTGGCACCGCCTTGGTCACCACCGCATTCGAGCCGATCTTGGCCCCGGCACCGACCGTGAACGGCCCTAGCACCTTGGCCCCCGCCCCTACCACCACGCCGTCCTCCAGCGTGGGATGGCGCTTGCCTTTGTTCCAGCTGGTGCCGCCCAGCGTGACCCCCTGGTAAAGGGTGACATCGTCGCCGATCTCAGCGGTTTCACCGATGACGATGCCCATGCCATGGTCGATGAAGAAACGGCGACCGATGGTGGCACCAGGGTGGATCTCGATGCCGGTCAGCCAGCGACCGAAGTTCGATACCAAGCGGGCTAGCCACTTGAAGTCACGCTTCCACAGGGCATTGCCCAGGCGGTGCAGCCAGATGGCATGCATACCCGGGTAGCACGTCAGCACCTCGAAGGCGTTACGCGCAGCCGGGTCGCGGTGGAATACGCTTTGAATATCTTCACGCAGGCGTTCGAACATCTGTCAGTCCTTCCGTTTATGCGGCTCGCCCCGGACCACTTTCTGGGTCTCGGTGAGGATGCCGCGCAAAATGCTCATTTCCGTACGCTCGACCGCCACCCGCCCATATAGCCGGCGCAGGCGCGGCATCAGGTGCTTGGGCTTGTCGGGGTCGAGGAAGCCGATGCCCACCAGGGTTTTTTCCAGGTGGTCGTAGAACAGCTCCATTTCGTCCATCGTCGCCAGCTCACTGGCGTCAACCTTCTCGACTTTGTCCGGCGCCTCACCAGCAGCCAGCGAAGCCATGCGCACCTCGTACGAGAGCACCTGCACGGCGGCAGCCAGGTTCAGCGAGCTGAAATCGGGGTTGGAGGGAATGTGCACGTGGAAGTGACATCGCTGCAGTTCTTCGTTGGTCAGGCCGGCGTGTTCGCGCCCGAACACCAGGGCGATCTCCTCGCCATCGTTGGCATGCTCCACCGCCTTGGCACCGCACTCGCGGGGGCCGATCAACGGCCAGGGGATGCTGCGCTCGCGGGCGCTGGTGCCCATCACCAGATTACAGCCGACCAGCGCCTGCTCGAGGCTGTCGACCACCTGGGCGCTGTCCAGCACATCGTCGGCGCCCGAGGCACGGGCACTGGCATCCGCCGCGGGGAACTCTTTCGGCTGCACCAGCACCAAACGCGACAAGCCCATGTTTTTCATGGCACGCGCAGCGCCGCCGATGTTGCCGGGGTGGCTGGTATTGACTAGAACAACACGAATATTTTGCAGCAAGGTGTTGTGCTCACAGATGCAGGAATCAGGGCCTTCGATCTTACAGAACCGACAGACGTAACGCCAAGAAAGCGAACGTGACACTTCTGCCTTCAAAGATTTCTGCTAGAATGGCCGGCTTTCCTCTTTAACATCTCCAGGTGACCCGCCCATGCAGCCTATGCTGAATATCGCCCTGCGCGCCGCTCGCAGCGCCAGTGAACTGATTTTCCGCTCCATCGAACGCCTGGATACTATCAAGGTCGATGAGAAAGAGGCCAAGGATTACGTTTCTGAAGTCGATCGCGCTGCCGAACAAAAAATTGTCGACGCACTGCGCAAGGCTTACCCGAACCACTCTATTCAGGGTGAAGAAACCGGCATGCACGCGGGCACCGGCGAAGAAGGCAAGGACTACCTGTGGGTCATCGACCCGCTGGACGGCACCACCAACTTCCTGCGCGGCATCCCGCATTTCGCGGTAAGCATCGCCTGCAAATACCGTGGCCGCCTTGAGCACGCCGTGATCGTCGACCCGGTTCGCCAAGAAGAATTCACCGCCAGCCGTGGCCGTGGCGCCCAGCTCAACGGTCGCCGCCTGCGTGTCAGCTCGCGCACCAGCCTGGAAGGCGCCCTGCTGGGTACCGGTTTCCCGTTCCGTGACAACCAGATGGCTGACATGGACAACTACCTGGGTATGTTCCGCGCCCTGACGGGCCAAACCGCCGGCATCCGCCGCGCCGGCTCTGCCAGCCTCGACCTGGCCTACGTGGCTGCCGGCCGCTTCGACGCCTTCTGGGAGTCGGGCCTGTCCGAATGGGACATGGCTGCTGGCGTGCTGCTGATCCAGGAAGCCGGTGGCTTGGTAAGTGACTTCAACGGCGGCCATGACTTCCTCGACAAGGGCCATATCGTTGCGGGCAACATCAAATGCTTCAAGGCCGTGCTGACTGCTATCCAGCCGCACCTGCCAGAGAGCATGAAGCGCTAAAGCGCGTATTGCCAGCCAACAAAAAGCACCCCGCGGGGTGCTTTCTTTGTGCCTGAAGCTAAACCCAGGGCTTGCGCGGGCTCTATTGCTCGGCTTCGCTGAGGATCAGTTTGCCATTCTTGTCCACGGGAATGGTCGACCCCGGCTCGTGATCCATCTTCACCTGCCCGGCCTTGTCACCCAGGGTGTACTTGACGTTGTACCCGACCACCTTGTCACTGATGTCATGGACCGTGGTGCAACGGGTTTGCGTGGTGGTATAGGTGTCACGCTCTTGCATACCTTCCTGCACCTTGTTACCGGCATAACCCCCACCCACCGCACCGGCCACCGTGGCGATCTTTTTACCGGTACCACCACCAATCTGGTTACCCAACAGGCCACCCGCCAGCGCACCCACTACAGTACCGGCGATCTGATGCTGGTCCTTGACCGGTGCCTGCCGGGTCACCGCCACATCCTTGCAAACCTCACGCGGCGTCTTGATCTGCTGCTTGATCGGCTGCACGTCGGTGACTTGGGCATACTCAGGCCCTTTGTTCACCAAGCTGTAGGTCGCCACAGCACCTCCGGCAGTTACACCGACAGCACCCAGCACCGCACCCACCAGCATTGATTTATTCACGTGAACCTCCTGATCGCACCTGCGGGGCCTGGCCCGCCTTCTCCCTGCCTTGGAGCAAAAAAAAAGGCGCGAGTTCAATACTCGCGCCTTTTGATTCGCCAAACGGCGTAGGACGATTCCTTACGGACGCTCGTCAACACCCTCAGCCTTGACCGGCGGGATCAGGTCTTCACTGTTCAGGTTCAGCCAGATCAATACCACGTTGGCGATGTAGATCGACGAGTAGGTACCAGCCATGACGCCGATGAACAGTGCCAGCGAGAAGCCAAACAGGTTGTCGCCACCAAAGAACAGCAGCGCGGCAATGGCCAGCAAGGTCGAAACCGAGGTGGCGATGGTACGCAGCAGGGTCTGGGTGGTGGAAACGTTGATGTTCTCGATCAGCGAAGCCTTGCGCATGACGCGGAAGTTCTCACGCACCCGGTCGAACACGACGATGGTGTCGTTCAGCGAGTAGCCGATGATTGCCAACACTGCCGCCAGCACCGTCAGGTCGAAGGTGATCTGGAAGAACGACAAGATGCCCAGGGTCACCACCACGTCGTGGACCAGTGAAACGATCGCGCCCACGGCGAACTTCCACTGGAAGCGGAACGCCAAGTAGATAAGGATGCCGCCCAGGGCCAGCAGCATGCCCATGCCACCCTGGTCGCGCAGCTCTTCACCCACTTGCGGGCCGACGAACTCGACACGCTTGAGCGTGGCCGGGTTGTCGCCGCCAGCCTTTTGCAGGGCTGCAGCCACCTTGTTGCCCAGTTGCGGGTCGTCGCCCGGCATACGCACCAGCAGGTCGGTGGTGGCGCCGAAGCTCTGCACCACGGCCTCATGGAAACCGGAATCGACCAGCTCGGCACGCACCGCCTGGAGGTCGGCCGGGCGCTCGTAGGTCAGCTCGATCAGCGTACCGCCGGTGAAGTCCAGGCCAAAGTTCAGGCCCTTCTGCCACCAGCTGAACAACGCCAGTACGGTGAGGAGCACGGTAATGGCGAACGCGACATTGCGCACGCCCATGAAATTGATGGTTTTCATCGCAGCTCCCTCAAACCCACAGCTTCTTGATGTCACGCCCGCCGCAGGTCAGGTTGACCATTGCGCGGGTCACCATGACGGCGGTGAACATCGAGGTGAAAATCCCGAGGGACATGGTGACCGCAAAGCCTTTGACCGGGCCGGTACCCATGGCGAACAGGATACCGCCGACCAGCAGGCTGGTCAGGTTGGCGTCGATGATCGCGGTGTAGGCGCGGTTGAAGCCTTCGTGAATGGCGCGCTGCACCGACATGCCGGCATTCAGCTCTTCGCGAATACGCGAGAAGATCAGCACGTTGGCGTCCACCGCCATACCCATGGTCAACACGATACCGGCAATACCCGGCAGGGTCAGGGTGGCACCCAGCAGCGACATCAGCGCCAGCAGCAACACCATGTTGCCCGCCAGGGCGACGGTAGCGATCACGCCGAAACCGCGGTAGATAGCGATGATGAACAGCGAGACGAACAGCATGCCCCACAGCGACGCATCGATACCCTTGGTGATGTTGTCGGCACCCAGGCTTGGGCCAATGGTACGTTCTTCAGCGAAGTACATCGGCGCGGCCAGACCACCGGCACGCAGCAGCAGGGCCAGCTCGGACGATTCGCCCTGGCCGTTCAAGCCGGTGATGCGGAACTGGCTGCCCAGCGGCGACTGGATGGTCGCCAGGCTGATGATTTTCTTCTCCTCCACAAAGCTCTGCACGGCAACGTCTTTCTCAACGCCGTTGACGGTCTGCTTGGTGTAGCGGGTAACCGGCTTTTGCTCAATGAAGATTACCGCCATGCTGCGGCCAACGTTGCTACGCGTGGCGCGGCTCATCAGCTCGCCACCGTGGCCATCCAGGCGGATGTTCACTTGTGGCCGGCCATGCTCGTCAAAGCTGGCCTGGGCGTCGGTCACCTGGTCACCGGTGATAATCAGGCCGCGCTCGACCGCAGCGGAGCGGCCGCCTTCACGGAACTCAAACACTTCGGTAGTGGCCTTGGACGCGCCCGGCTCGGCACCGAAGCGGAACTCCAGGTTGGCGGTTTTACCGAGAATACGTTTGGCTTCGGCAGTGTCCTGCACGCCTGGCAGCTCGACCACGATGCGGTTGGCGCCCTGGCGCTGTACCAGCGGCTCGGCCACGCCCAGCTCGTTCACGCGGTTGCGCACGGTGGTGAGGTTCTGCTTGATCGAGTATTCGCGGATCTCGGCGACTTTCGCCTGGGTCAGCGCCAGACGCAGCACGGCGAGCTCGTTGCGCTCGGTGGTGGTCAGCTCGAAGTCATTGAAATTCTTGCGGATCAGGGCACGTGCCTGTTCGCGGGTTGCATCGTCTGCAAAGCCCAGCATGATGCCGCCATCCTGCTGCGGCAGGCTGCGGTAGCGGACGCGCTCTTTGCGCAGCAAGGTCTTGACCTCGCCTTCATAGACTTTCATGCGGGCGCTCATGGCCTTGTCCATGTCCACTTCCAGCAGGAAGTGCACACCACCGGACAGGTCCAGGCCCAGCTTCATTGGGCTTGCGCCGAGGTTGCGTAGCCATTGCGGGGTAGTCTGAGCGAGGTTCAGGGCCACGACGTAATCATCGCCCAGTGCCTTGCGCACTACATCCTTGGCTGGCAGCTGGTCTTCCTGATTGGTCAGGCGGATCAGCCCGCTGCCCTTCTCACCCAGGCTCGCGCCCTTGACGGCAATCTTGGCATCGACCAGCGCCTTGCTGACGCGATCGAGGTCGGCCTGGTTCACCTGCAGCGCCGAGCTGGCACCACTAATCTGTACCGCCGGATCATCCGGGTAGAGGTTGGGAGCGGAATAAATGAAACCGACCACCAGTACCAGCACGATCAGTGCATATTTCCACAGAGGGTATTTGTTCAGCATCACGCCGCCCGTTCAAGACGCGGGGCGCGTTGCGCGCCCCGACTGGAAAATAAAACCGGTAACTCAGATAGCCTTGAGCGTACCTTTTGGCAGGGTAGCCGCGATGGCACCCTTCTGGAACTTCAGCTCGACAGTGTCGGAAACTTCCAGCACCACGAAATCATCGGAAACCTTGACGATCTTGCCGGCGATACCGCCGTTGGTGACAACTTCATCACCTTTCTGCAAGTTGCCCAGCAGGTTCTTCTGCTCTTTGGCACGCTTGGCTTGTGGGCGCCAGATCATCAGGTAGAAGATGACCAGGAAACCGACCAGGAAAATCCACTCGAAGCCGGTACCGGCTGGGCCAGCGGCAGGTGCAGCAGCGTCCGCGTATGCGGCGGGGATCAAGAAGCTCATTGGGCACTCCTAAGGTAATTTTCTAATAATGGATGCAGACAGTTAGTCCAAGGGCGGCACAGGCAGCCCGCGCTTGGCGTAGAAGGCGTCGACAAAGGCGGCCAATTTACCCTGTTGAATAGCCTCGCGTAAACCGGCCATCAAGCGCTGGTAATGGCGCAAGTTGTGGATGGTATTCAGCATGCTGCTCAGCATTTCGCCGCACTTGTCCAGGTGATGGAGATAGGCGCGCGAGAAGTTGGTGCAGGTATAGCAGTCACAGGTCGGGTCCAGCGGCGAATCATCATGGCGATGGAACGCATTGCGGATCTTGATCACCCCTGTATCGACGAACAGATGCCCGTTGCGCGCGTTACGCGTAGGCATCACGCAGTCGAACATGTCGACGCCGCGGCGCACACCCTCAACGAGATCTTCCGGTTTGCCTACCCCCATAAGGTAACGAGGTTTGTCAGCAGGCATCTGACCCGGCAGGTAGTCCAGCACCTTGATCATTTCGTGCTTGGGCTCGCCCACCGACAGGCCGCCGATGGCCAGGCCGTCGAAACCGATGTTTTCCAGGCCCTCCAGCGAGCGCATGCGCAAGTCCTGGTACATGCCCCCCTGGACAATACCGAACAGCGCCGCCGTGTTGTCGGCGTGGGCGTTTTTCGAGCGTTGGGCCCAGCGCAGCGACAGCTCCATGGAGGTGCGCGCCACATCGTGCTCGGCCGGGTACGGGGTGCACTCGTCGAAGATCATTACCACGTCCGAGCCCAGGTCACGCTGCACCTGCATCGACTCTTCCGGGCCCATGAACACTTTGGAACCATCGACCGGCGAGGCGAAGGTCACGCCCTCTTCCTTGATCTTGCGCATGGCACCCAGGCTGAACACCTGGAAGCCACCGGAATCGGTGAGGATCGGGCCTTTCCATTGCATGAAGTCGTGCAGGCCATTGTGCTTCTTGATCACCTCGGTACCTGGACGCAGCCACAGGTGGAAGGTGTTGCCCAGGATCATCTCGGCGCCGATGGCCTCGATATCGCGCGGCAGCATGCCCTTGACCGTGCCATAGGTACCCACCGGCATGAACGCCGGGGTTTCCACGGTGCCCCGTGGGAAGGTGATGCGACCACGACGGGCCTTGCCGTCGGTGGCCAGCAGTTCGAAGGACATTCGACAGGTGCGACTCATGCTTGATCCTCGGGCCCGCGTGGCGCCGGATTGCGGGTGATGAACATGGCATCACCGTAACTGAAGAAGCGGTACCCCTGCTCGACCGCCGCCGCGTAGGCGGCCATGGTCTCGGGGTAGCCGGCGAAGGCCGAGACCAGCATCAACAGCGTGGACTCCGGCAGGTGGAAGTTGGTGACCAGGGCATCGACCACATGGAACGGGCGCCCCGGGTAGATGAAGATGTCGGTGTCGCCACTAAAGGCCTTGAGCACGCCATCGCGCGCCGCGCTTTCCAGCGAACGCACGCTGGTAGTGCCGACCGCGATCACCCGACCGCCACGGGCGCGGCAGGCCTCAATGGCATCGACCACATCCTGGCCCACTTCGAGCCACTCTTTATGCATGTGGTGGTCTTCGATCTTGTCGACCCGCACCGGCTGGAAGGTGCCCGCGCCTACATGCAGGGTGACGAAGGCACGCTCGACGCCCTTGGCGGCGATTTTCTCCAGCAGCGCCTCGTCGAAGTGCAGGCCTGCGGTCGGCGCGGCGACCGCACCGGCGCGCTCGGCGTACACGGTCTGGTAGCGTTCACGGTCGGCGCCCTCATCGGGGCGGTCGATGTAGGGCGGCAGCGGCATATGGCCGACGCGGTCGAGCAGTGGCAGCACCTCTTCGGTGAAGCGCAGCTCGAACAGCGTGTCGTGGCGCGCGACCATTTCGGCCTCGCCACCGCCATCGATGAGGATGACCGCGCCTACTTTCGGCGCCTTGCTGGCACGTACATGGGCCAGTACCCGGTGGCTATCGAGCACGCGTTCGACCAGCACTTCCAGCTTGCCGCCGGAGGCCTTCTGGCCAAACAAGCGCGCAGGGATTACCCGGGTGTTGTTGAACACCATCAGGTCGCCGGGGCGCAGATAGTCGAGCAGATCGGGAAATTTCTGATGCGCCAGCACGCCGCTCGGCCCATCGAGGACCAGCAGACGGCTGCCATGGCGCTCGGCCAGTGGGTGGCGGGCGATCAGGGAATCGGGGAGTTCGAAGGAAAAATCGGCGACGCGCATGATGAAGTTCGGTTCGGCAGGGCCGGGAAGTTTAGCCCAATGTGTGAAAATTGACCATGAAAGCCGATTGACCGACTAGCGGTAGGTCTCTATACTGCGCGCCACAGCCCTGATGGCGGAATTGGTAGACGCGGCGGATTCAAAATCCGTTTTCGAAAGGAGTGGGAGTTCGAGTCTCCCTCGGGGCACCAATACGTGTACATAGACGTCCAAGGACGGCTACGCAATACCCAAGAAGCCCGCTAACTGCGGGCTTTTTGGTCTCTGGGATTCCGCCCCCGTCTCTTGTCAGCCACTCTCTTTTTGGTACATTTTCTGTACAGATTCCAGTTCGAGAATTGGAGGTGTACAGACATGCCGCTCACAGCCTTGCAGATCAAAGGTTCCAAGCCGACCGACAAGCAGTACATGCTTGGTGATAGTTCGGGTCTTGGCCTATTGGTTCACCCAAACGGAAGCAAGTATTGGCATTTTCGGTACACCTACCGTGGTCGAGCGATGAAAATGTCACTTGGTGTCTGGCCGGTAGTGTCGCTGCAGGAAGCTCGTGACAAGGCCGCAGAGTGCCGCCGACTCGTGAAAAGCGACATCAACCCAGGCGCTAAGGCTCGGGCAGATAAACGTGAGAAACGAGAAACCGGACTCAACACATTCAAACGTGCAGCCGAATATTGGTATCAGTTCAAAGCCGACTCTGGCCGCGCTCAGGCGACGCTGAAGAAGATTCGTGACTACCTAGACAAGGACCTCATTCCAGCATTGGGTTCGAAGCAATTGGAAGAAATCACGCGGGCTGACTGCGCACGATTACAGGCAAGCATCGAAAAGCGTGGCGCGTTCAATGTCGCCGACAAAGCACGGACTTGGCTCAAGCAGATTTTCAGTCAGGCAATTGCTCGCGGATTGTGCGAACACAATCCAGCGTCAGAGCTCCACACGATCGCCCTCGCTCCTCCTCCCACTCTGCACTATCCTCACCTGCACGAAAACGAGCTCCCAGAATTTCTCCAAGCACTAAGTAGAACCACTAGCCGCTTACCCGCGCGGGTAGCTGCTTGGATGGCAATACTGACTGCTGCTCGCCCCGGTATGGTTCGCTACGCGACTTGGGAAGACATCGATTTTGAGGAGGGAACGTGGACAGTTCCCGCAGAGCGTATGAAGATGCGCCGAGATTACGTCACTCCCCTACCCCATCAGCTCGTTGCGAAGTTGGTTGAGCTTCACCGACTAACCGGGCGCAGTCGCTACCTGTTTCCGGGCAATGGCAACAAACGTGCTGTGCTGTGTGAAAACACTATAAATCTAGTCTTCGTGAAAATTGGCTATCAGGGCCGGCTAGTCAGCCACGGAGTTCGTCACACAGCGAGCACGCTCCTCCGGGAGCATGGCTGGCTGAAGGATCACGTTGAGAGCCAGCTTGCCCATGTCGAGGGCGGTATAGCTGGCGAATACAACCAAGCCCTTTACATGACACAGAGGCGAATCATGATGCAGTGGTACGCTGATTACCTTGATGCACTCCGTGAAGGAATGACCCTGGATCTGCGAGACCAGCTTGACGCGAGGGTAAACCAATTCCTATCGCACAAGGCGACAGCACTCTTGGAGATTAACGCCATCAGTTTTGGTCCCAATGGAATGGAAGGACAACGCGGCTCACTTCAGCGATAGTTCTGCCGCAAGATTTGCACCGACTTTGCTTTGTTCGCGGGTCCATCCAAACAGGGCTGCGAAGCCGCCCTGTTTGGATGGACCTTACCTAAAAAGATCAAAGGCACCACATCTGGCACTGGGAGCCATGGGATTCCGTACCCGCCCATTATCATTTCAACCGCGAAGCCATGCGGGACACATCGCTTGACCCTCTCGCATTGCGGGCGTAGAAAAGACAGTGCAAAGGCTGTCGTTGACAGCACCCCAGGTGACCCGAGCCTTCAAGGTCACGCCGCTCCTGCGGTGGCTCTTCCCCCCAAATGGCGATTCGCGTCCGGCAGCTCGCCCGGTCACCTCCCCGGTGATGGATGCTCTTACACATATAGCGCTCGTGCGCCAGATACTCCGTACCTCGCTGCCCTGCAGCAACCTATCCGCTTGGCCGAATCCTGCGCCAACCTGCGCCCGTCTCTTTCTCCTGTGGAAAGAGACGGGCGCTTCTAGCACTGCTGCAGCCCTCATCGCATTTGGCTTTGCGGCAACTTACCTCGTGACAATCGGCGTGACAAACGCCGATGTCACCAGCAACAGCCATGCAGATGATGGTGCCGCAGACCAAGGAATGGACTGCATCTGACTGACAGTCAGGCACGCCCCGGTCATCGCATTGCTGCTTGCACCTGGCTCAAGATCTCGCGGCGCTGGTCTCGTCAGCCAATGCAGCCTCCACCCGCCCACCGGTAACGGTGCTCAGGAGGCCAGATCATGAGATGCCCTTGCTCTTGGTCGTAAGGAGCCGCCGGTCCCGCGTTAGAGGACATCCCCACAGGTCGCAGGGGCCTTGATCCCTGATAACACTCAGCACTCTTGGCGGGATGACGTGGGGCGAGGATTGGAGAAGCGGCGATGAGGTGATCGACATGGCATTGGTAGGTAAACGCGATGGCCGCAATTTCGGTTACGGCAGGCAATTGAGTTACGCAGGGCCGCAGGCGCTGAAAGACATGTTTGGTGGTGGCCACTACGGCACGGTCAAGGCGCACTGTGATCGGTGGCAGGCATTCGTCAAATGGTGCCGCTCCGAACAGGGGCCCGGTATCAATGATGCGCGGCAGATTGATCGGAAGGTGTTGGCCGAATATGCCGCGTATCTGCACGACCTGGTTGGCCGCGGTGACCTCGCCGTCAGCACCGCACAAAACCGGCTATCTAGCGTTAACAGGACCATGGCAGCGCTTCGCGGTGATCAGTACGTGAAATTGCCCAACCCGAGCAAGGCGTTGGGCATGCAGCGCACCGGGGTCCGTCATTCGGTGCCGCAGGGCCAAGACCGTGAACAGGTTAAGCAGATCGTCAATGCACTTTGCAGCCAACATCATCAACGCGCCGCCGCGCTTGTTCTGTTGGCGCGAGCCACCGGCATGCGCTTGCGTGAGGCCATCTTGGCTGACCTGCCACGGCTTAGCCGTGAGGCTGATGATCTAGGAAGGCTTAACATTCAGGATGGCACCAAAGGCGGTCGCGCCGGTGCCTCGGCGCCGCGTTGGATTCCGGTAGACGGCCATGTTCGAGATGCACTTGAGTTTGCACGCCAGATTTCGCCTGCGGGTAGCCGCAACCTGATTGCGCCAAACGAAAGCTACCTGGATGTATTGCAGAAAATCTTCCGCCCTGCTCGCTGTATCCTCCAGGCGTACAACCTAAAAGGTCTTCACGAATTACGAGCTGCTTATGCTTGCGAGCGCTACGTAAAAATCACAGGACAGTCTGCCCCCGTCAACGGTGGGTCGCTCTCAATGACGAATCGCCAACTGGATCACCTAGCGCGCAAACAAATTAGCCTTGAGCTAGGGCATGGACGAATCGATGTTGTAGCGGCCTACATAGGAGGCGTACGTGGCTAAGTCATTTGACATGTCAGTCTTCCTTGCAGGCGTTCTACGCGGCGCTCAGGTAACGCGCAATAGGCATATCAGGCAGGCAATAGCTATCCAAGCAGCGATTTACGATCGATGGGGGAAAGAAAATCCGTGGAATTGGAAGCGGAAGCATATCGTGTGGATCTGGGCTCATCACTTAACGCGTCACTCAGCGTCCACCCGCTATTACTACCTACTAACGATACGCTTGATTGAGCAACGGATGGAGAGGACTTGGCTGACTTGACATAGAAAGCGATGTGAAGCCCCCGCTCCTCTACGGCCCGCTCAATGCACAGGACCACCACGTAACCCAAAAGCTCGAAGCTGATAGTCTGTGACAGACTGGAACATTGACTCTGCGACCTGCCTCAATCGCTCCACCTCCACGGCAGGTGCTCCGGCATCCTTCGCTTCCTGCCAGCGACGCATGGCTTCTACAGCATGATTGTACGCAGGATGATCTGGGTACAGGATTACAGGCGTATTGGGCATTTACCATCATGCTCCTTAGTGGATCGATTCCGACAGACCGCCAGCTTTAAAAAGTTGGTAGTCCACGACTGTCTGAAAAAGCGAATCTGCCATAAGACGCAGTCTGTCAATTTCATCCTCAGGAGCTCCACGCTCGACGGCTCTGCGGTGAGCTCTGATTGCTCCTAGCGCCTGCTGCAAAAGCGGTTCGCCAGCTAACGCCATGCCTTCCACGGTTCGTTTCATGCCCTGCACCTACCTTAATCATCAAGATCCTAAAGTGCACAGCAGGAACTTCCAACTATCAAAGGCGATATCAAGCCTCGGAGCAAGGCCGCTAGGCGTCTTGGGATAGCTACCTGTAACTGCTCGACGTACCTCCCACCTACCATCTCAACCCTCGTGACTTGATGGGTGCGAGCTAGGGCCAAGGCATGCATCAATCAGCTCAGCAGTGTCAAGCAAGCGCTGCCTCAAGGCAGGTAGCAGGACTCCAGCAACCATGGATTTCCTTTGCGCCAACTCAAGCACGGTATGAAGGACCGTATCAGAGTGCCTCATGATCTCTATCAAATGCAGACCGCTAGGGCCATTGGTACCAGCCAGCCAATTTTTTGCAGTTCTCTCACTCGCACTAGTCCAGTTTCGCAGCGTTTTTATAGCACGATGCGATGCTCCAAGCTCATCCAAAAGCGCGGATGCTAAAGCGTGAGCATAGACATCTGTGCTAAGAGGAAATGAAATGCCCATTTTCGCGATCATTTTTCCACCTCCACTTCCTAAATTTATTATTTGATGATTACAGAAAGGCATACCGCAAGCCTGCCATTTCTGTACCGGTGTGGCAGAAAACCACCAGATAGGTCCGCCAATGCGACAGGTCAAATCGTTTAGCGCAGAAGCTAATAATAAGGCGGCAGCTTATGTCCGGATGTCGACGGAGCACCAGCAATATTCTACAGAAAACCAATTGGATACCATCAAAATCTATGCGCAGACACATAACCTTAACATTGTAAAAATTTACACGGACTCTGGGAAAAGTGGACTCAGTCTAGAAGGGCGCGAAGCGCTTCAGCACCTGCTATCGGACGTAGAATTTAAACATAATGATTTTTCGACTGTTCTCGTTTATGACGTAAGCCGCTGGGGGCGTTTTCAAGACCCTGATGTCAGTGCAAGCTATGAAGTACGCTGCCGGCAGGCGGGAGTGCGAGTAGAATACTGCGCGGAACAATTTGTCAATGATGGCTCTCCTGTATCCAGCATAATCAAAAGCGTTAAGCGAATGATGGCTGGAGAATACAGCCGGGAGCTTTCTGTAAAAGTATTTGCCGGACAGTCTCGTTTAATTCAACTAGGTTACCGGCAAGGCGGCGCTGCAGGATATGGCTTGCGCCGCCAATTGATAGATCAAACAGGAAAACCCAAAGCAACCCTAAGCTACAAAGAATACAAAAGCCTTCAAACTGATAGGGTAGTTCTCACTCCCGGCCCGATCCCTGAGCAAGAAGTCATTTTAGAAATATACAACTCATTCATAAAAAAAGCGCTAACCGAAAAAGAGATCGCCGACAAACTAAACAAACGCGGCATGCTCACCGACTTAAATAGGCCATGGACACGTGGAGTAGTTCATCAAATACTAGTCAACGAAAAATACATAGGGAACAATGTATGGAACCATACATCAGCAAAGCTTAAGATGCCGCGCACGGCAAACCCTACGAATGAATGGATCCGGGCAGACGCCGCATTCCCAGCGATAGTTGATCACTCCCTATTCATTGCTGCCCAAGCTATCATCCAAGCTCGCGCACGGTTTTGGTCCAATGAGGAAATGCTCTCAAGCTTGAAGGACTTATTTCAACAAAGGGGCTGCCTATCAGGTCTTATTATAGATGAACAGGAAGATCTGCCCTCAAGCAGCTGTTATAGAAAACGTTTCGGAAGCCTTATTGATAGTTACCGATTAATCGGATACGAACCCGCAAGAGATTATGGATACATAGAGGCCAATCGACATCTACGCGAACGATTCCCCGCAATCCTTTCTGATACCCTACAAAAAATTGAGGCTGTAGGTGGTCGAATTTCCGTAGATCCTAATACACAACTGATACTGGTGAACGAGGAGTTTACTGTTTCCGTTGTGCTCTGTCGCTGCCTACAAGTAGCTACCGGGCGCCGACGCTGGCAGGTGCGCTTTGATTTTAGTCTCTTCCCGGACATTACCGTTGCTGTCCGCATGCTACCCGGCGAAACAGAAATTCTAGATTACTACCTTTTCCCAATGATTGATTTAGTCGCCCCTAATCTTAGACTTGGCGACACTAATCCTCGCGAGTTGGAACTCTATCGTTTTGAAAATTTGGAAATCTTGTCCACGCTAAGCAAACGATTCAGCTTGTTGAGCGCGGCATAATGAACGCCCCTCAAGAGACGCCATTGACGCTGCACGTCGCCCGAGCCTCAGCGATTGAAAAAATTCCCGTTGAGTCAATAAGGGTTATCAACCCACGACAACGAAACAAGAAAGTTTTTGCAAGACTGGTAGAAAATATTGCGAACTTGGGCTTAAAAAGACCAATAACTGTAGTTCGAACCGACTCAGGCTATGATCTTGTGTGCGGCCAGGGGCGATTCGAGGCTTTCAAAGTGCTCGGAGAACTAAACATACCTTGCGTCATCATAACAGCCAGCGAGGCCGACAGGTACTTGATCAGTCTAGTTGAGAATTTAGCTAGAAGAAAGCATTCAAATCGCGACCTCTTGGCAGCAATAAGCTCACTACATGACCGAGGTTATTCCACCAAGCAAATCGCTCAAAAAACCTGTCTAGACCCTCACTACATCGGCGGAATTCTCATCCTATTACGACAGGGAGAAGAACGGCTAATTAGCGCCGTGGAAAAAGGCTGGTTACCAATTAAGATTGCTATAACAGTTGCACGCTCTGATGACACTGTAATTCAGGCCGCAATGCTTGAGGCATACGAAAATGGTCTCTTAAAGGGCGAGCAGCTAATGAAAGTTCGTCGCTTGATTGACAATCGACGCGCCACCGGAAAATGTTTCAACCATCAGAAAAGACCCGAAAAAATAACTACTTCACGCCAACTCTTAAATGCTTATCAGTCGGAGGTTCGCAGGCAAAGGCTTATGGTAAAAAAAGCTGACATCGGCGAGCAACGCCTGCTGTTCGTAGTCACTGCATTGAGAAAGCTCCTCTCAGACGAATATTTCTGCTCTTTATTGAAAAGTGAAGGGATTGAAGACATGCCACAAGTCTTAGCCGTACGAGTTAAGGGGGAAGCATGAGCGAGGTAAAAAATGCGTTCGATAGCAGATTAATAACCATTTCCTTATCGCAGCTACTACCTTCTAGAATAGTTCAACCAAACGCTCTCGGCACTCCCAAATACCTCTCAATTCTGGCATCAATTCGAGAACTTGGGGTTATTGAGCCGCTCGCCGTTCACCATGAGCCAGTTAGGTCAGCCGAGCAACCACCAAAATACTTAATTCTTGATGGCCACCTGCGGCTATCTGCATTAAAACAGCTTGGAGCAGAACACGCACTCTGCTTACTTTCAACAGACGACGAAGGATTCACGTACAACAGGCAGATAAATAGACTGACACCAATCCAAGAAAGCAAGATGATCATCCAAGCAATCGACAGAGGTGTGTCAGCCGAAAGAATTGCCGAGGTCCTCAATGTAAACATTGATCGTATCAGAGTGCGTCAAAACCTTTTAAAGGGCATAGCACCCGAGGTCATAGATCTACTGAAAACGCGAATGGTTGGGCAACCAGTGTTCCAAATATTGCGAAAAATGAAGCCGATGCGCCAAATTGAGGTTGCAGAGATGATGATTTCGGCGAATTGCTATACGGGCCGTTATGCACAAATGGTGTTAACTGCTACTAGGCCTGAGGATTTAACGGATTCTAAAAACTCAACTGAAGGAGTATCCGCCGAAAATATTATAAAAATGGAAAGAGAAATGGAGAGGCTGTATCACGACTACCGACTGGTTGAAGATACATTGGGCGAAACCATGCTAGTTCTGGTTGTAGCCAAAGGTTACTTATCGAGACTCCTTCGCAACGAAGCAATATCTGCTTACTTACAGCGTTTCGAACCTGATTTAGAGCGTGAGCTAGTAGGTATAATGGATGCTGTAACGGCTGACGCTAGAAACTTGGAACGTGAGTAATCAGAGCAAAAACTGAAAAACTCTAATCACTTATAACAAACTGCTATTTCATTCTGACTAATCGAATATAAGGTATGCCAACTATGGATCCGTTTGTCGGATGATCTACCATCCAGCGCCAAGAAAAAGCATTAAACGCCACAAAAATCAAAAAGCATGCCAAATATTAAATTATCCGTACACATTCTTATATACTTCAAAAATAGCTCAATTAATTCAACGAGATAACTTAAACTACGAGTTCCCATCGGGGCACCAAAATCCAGAAAAAACCGACCTTATGGTCGGTTTTTTTGTGCCTGCGTTTTCAGTTTCCAATCAGCGCCAACGATCCAGTTGCCCCTGCGCACGGCTGCTGAAGAGGGTCAGCAGTTCGCTCAGGGTATGCGGTGGCGGTTCGGCATTGCGGGTCACCGCGTACAAGGTGATCGCCAGCGCCGGGGCCAGCGGACGAATCGCGGTCGCCCCAGGCGCCGCGCCAAGCGCGGTGAAGGGGTCGATCACCGCCAGCCCCGCACCGGATTCCACCATCGCTCTGGCCAGTGAATAGGTTTGCACCGCGATGCGCACCCGCGGCGGCGGCTCTACTGCCTTGAGGTAGCTGTCGAGGCGGACCGACAGCGGGTCGGCGCTGGACAGCCCGATCAAGGGCGCATCGGCCAGGGCCATCAACGGCAGCGGCTTACCTTCATCCTCCAACGGCCAATAACCCGCCGGAGCCAACGCCACCAACACCCCGCTGGCCAGTGCCTGGGCCTTGAGCGCGGGGTGATCGGGCTGTTGCAGGGTCAAGGCAACATCGATCTCACGCATCAGCAAGTTCTGCACCAGTTCGCGACTGTGAGCGCTGGACAGCTCGCAGGCGATGTCTGGATAACGCTGGGTCCACTCATGAATGGCCGGCGGCAGCAACGACAGAGCCAGTGCCGGGGTCGCTCCGATCCGCAGACTGTGGCCTGGCTCACGGCGCAGGCTTTGCGCCAGGCGTCGCACCCCTTGCAGGCTCTCCGTGACCTTGTCGACCTCACGCTCCAGCTCCAGCGCTTCAGGCGTGGGCTGCAGTTTGCCACGCACCCGCAGAAACAACGGGAAGCCCAGTTGCTGCTCGGCATGTTGCAGCACCTTGGTCACGGCAGGCTGGGAAACGTGCAGCAACTGCGCGGCAGCACTGACCGAGCCGGTCTGGCGAATGGCCTGAAAAATCTCGATATGGCGAAGGCGCATGGCAAACCTATAACCTTTGTTTATGGCTTAGCGATCTTTATTCATTTTTCGCCACCTGTCACCAGGCCCTAACCTCGAGCTCGTTCCAACAACGCTTAAGGACTGACATGGCTCAGCATGTATGCATCATCGGCGGTGGCGTGATTGGCCTGGCAACGGCTTACGCGCTGGTGCGCGATGGGCTTGACGTGACGCTCGTCGAGGCGCGCGATTCACTGGGCAGTGAAACCAGCTTCGCCAACGGCGGCCAGTTGTCCTATCGCTACGTGGCGCCCCTGGCCGATGCTGGCGTGCCATTGCAGGCCATTGGCTGGATGCTGCGCGGTGACTCACCGCTGAGGCTGCGGCCGCGATTCGATCCGGCACAGTGGCGATGGATGGCATCATTCCTCGGGGCTTGCCGCACCTCAGTCAACCGCACCAACGCAGGCCATTTGTTGCGCCTCGCGCTGTTGAGCCAGTCCACCTTGCAAACCTGGCGTGAAGAGGATGGCCTGGACGGTTTCCACTGGCGGCGCAACGGCAAGCTGGTCACCTTTCGCCAGGCCAGCAGCTTCGAACATGCGCGCAAGAGCCTTGCCGCCCCCCAGCAACAACAGGTGCTGTCGCACGCTGACTGCGCCCGCCTGGACCCGGCGCTGGCGGAGGCGCCCTTCGTCGGCGCCATCTATACCCCGGATGAAGAAGTCGGTGACTGCCACGGCTTTTGCCAGCAACTGGCGGCGCGTTTGCAGGCATCGGGACGTTGCCAGTTCCGCCTGGGCCAGGGCGTGACCGGAATTCGTCATGCGCATGGCGTGGCGAGTGCTATTGAACTGGGCGACGAAGTGCTGCCGGTGGAGCAATTGGTCATTGCCGCCGGCCATCGCAGCCCGTTGCTGGCGCTGCCCGGGGTCGACCTGCCGCTGTATCCGCTAAAGGGTTATAGCCTGACAGTACCGATCGGCGCCCAGCACCGGGCGCCGGACCTGAGCATCACCGACTATGACCGCAAGATCGTCTACGCCCGGATCGGTGAGCAGTTGCGGGTGGCGGCGATGGTCGACATCGTCGGTTTCGATCCATCGCTGGCCCCCAAGCGCCTGGCCCTGCTCAAACGCCAGGCGCGCGAGACTTTCGCCCAGGCCGGTGACTACGACCAGGCCATCGAATGGGCCGGCATGCGTCCGGCGACCCCCAGCGGCGTGCCGCTGCTGGGCGCAACGGCGTATCGCAATGTGTGGCTGAACCTTGGCCATGGTGCGCTGGGTTTCACCCTGGCCTGCGCCAGCGCATGCGTGCTGAGCGAATTGATCGGCCAGCGTCGCCCCTCCATCGACCTACAGGGCTTTACGCCCCGTGCAGCCTGACCCCTCCCCCCCTGAAAGGATCACCCGATGACCATTGAGCGCATTCAGCCCAACCCCCGCTTGTCCGCTGCCGTGACCTTTGGCGAGCTGGTGTTCGTCTCCGGCCAGGTGCCGGGTGACGCCACCGATGCCGCCAGCCAGACGGTGCAGGTACTGGAAAAAATCGATGTATTGCTGGCCGAAGCGGGCAGCGACAAAGACCACTTGCTCAGCGCGACCATCTACCTGAAGGACATCGACAACGATTTCGCAGCGATGAACGACGTCTGGTCTGCCTGGTTGTCGCCCGGCCAGGCACCCAGTCGCACCACCTTGCAGGCCGCACTGGCGCGCCCGCAAGTGTTGGTGGAAATATCCGTGATCGCGGCACGTCGCTGACCCAGTTACCCACAACGGAGAACAACAATGCAAAAAATCACGTTGATCGGCTGCACCCTTGCCCTTTTGCTAGGTACTCAGGCCCATGCTGACGAAGCAGCGCTTGGGCCTACCTTGAGCAAGATTGCCAAAAACAACAGCATCACCCTGGGCTATCGCGATGCTTCAGTGCCGTTCTCCTACGTGGGCGATCACTCAGGCCAACCCATGGGCTACTCGGTAGACCTGGCGAGCAAGGTCGTCGAGCGGGTCCAGCAGAAGCTGGCGTTACCCCAGCTCAAGGTGAAGTACAACCTGGTGACATCGCAAACCCGCATTCCGCTGGTGCAGAACGGTACCGTTGACCTCGAGTGCGGCTCGACCGGCGTCACCGCCGAACGGCAGAAGCAGGTGGCGTTTTCCTATGGGTTCATCTATGTCAAAGGTCAGTTGCTGACGGCCAAAGACAGCGGGATCAAGCGCTTTGCCGACCTGCGCGGCAAGAATGTGGTCACCACCGCTGGCACCACCAACGAACGCTATCTGAAAAGCTACAACGTCGATCACAAGATGGACATGTCCGTGATCAGTGCCAAGGACCACGGTGAAGCCTTCCAGATGTTGCAATCCGGTCGGGCGGCGGCGTTCTACATGGACGATGCGCTGCTCTACGGCGAACGCGCCAAGGCCCGCGACCCGCACAACTGGGTGGTGGTGGGGGAAGAGCAGTCGCGGGAAATCTATAGTTGCATGGTGCGCAAGGATGACCCGCAGTTCCTCGCGCTGGTGAACGCGTCGCTGGGCGAGCTGTACAGTTCGGGCGAAATCAACACCATCTACCAGCGCTGGTTCGAACAGCCGATTCCGCCTAAAGGCTTGAACCTTGAATTCCCGATGACCAGCGAACTCAAGGCCATCATTGCCAAGCCGATGAGTGATCCGGTGCAGTAGTTGATCACGGCGTCCATCCCGGTAAAGATCACGGGTCGGCAGTGACCTGCAAGCGTCACTGCCAAACGTGCCAGTACATAAGGATTTGCCATGCACCTGACCCTCCGCCCGGTACAGCCCGACGACATCCCGGCGATCTGCAGCTTCCCGCAGAGCCCGGACGAGCTGTTCTACATGTTCCCCAAAGCCACCTCCCCTCTAAACCCCGCCCAGCTAAGCGATGCCATCGCCCAGCGCAGCGGCTCCTCGGTAGTCGAAAGCAACGGCTCGGTGTTGGCCTTCGCCAACTTCTACAAAACCGAACACGGTGGCGTGTGCGCCCTGGGCAATGTCGTCGTGGCCCCAGCCGCCCGCGGCCAGGGCGTGGCCCGCTACCTGGTAACCGCCATGATCGACCTCGCCCGCCAGCAATACGCTGCCCGGGAGGTTTGGGTGTCATGCTTCAACCACAACACCGCAGGCTTGCTGCTTTATCCACAGCTGGGCTTTGTGCCGTTCGGCATCGAGGAACGGCAGGCGTGGGATGGCACGCGGGTGGCATTGGTACAGATGAAGCAGGTGCTCAGCTAACGGGGCACGGCATGAGGCTGATCGAGAAGGTCGACGCCCAAGGCACGAATGACTTGCAAAACAGTGTCAATTCGAGGCTTTTCGCCCAGACTCAGCGCCTTGGGAGGCGCAATGTGCCGAGGTTGTGTCAGGCCCGCACATAGCGCTGGCGCAACACATCACTCAACGCATCCACCAGCAACACCAGCACCAGCATGCCGATGATCACCGTGCTGGCCTGGGCCTCCTGGAACAGGCTCAAGGTGGTGTACAGCATCTGCCCCAACCCGCCCGCCCCGACAAAGCCCAGCACACTGGCCATGCGGATGTTGTTCTCCCAACGGTACAAGCTATAGGCCAGTAACTGCGGCCAGAGGTTAGGCAAGGTGCCAAAGCAGAACGCCGCCACTTGGCTACCACCCTGCAAACGGATCGCCGCCGCTGGCTCCACTGGCGCATTCTCCAGGGCCTCGGCAAACAGCCGCCCCAGCACGCCAGCGGTGTGCAGCGCCAACGCCAGGGTACCGGCATTCGGCCCAAGCCCAGCCGCCAGCACCGTCAGCGCTGCCCATACCAGCTCTGGAATGGCGCGCAGGGCATTGAGCAGCAACCGCGCTGCGCCCTGTAACGGCCAACCGAAGCGACCGGCCGCCGGCAGTGCCAACAACATCCCCAGGACCATCGCCAACAACGTACCCAGGCCAGACATAGCCAGGGTCTCCAGCGCCCCATGCCACACCGCCTTCAGGTGCCCGGCAGACAGGTCCGGGTGCAGGAAGCGCCCGGCGTACTCGCCCATCTGCCCCAACCCACCGTTGCTGACCACGGCTTGCAGGTCTAGCTCCAGGTAGGCGAACGAAGCCAGCACTGCCGCCACGATGGCGCCCAGCAGCAACAAGTTGATTGCCCGGTTCATGCCAGCCTCCAGCGCAACAAGCGGCTGAGCAGGTCGGCCAGGATCACCAGCAGCAGGAATGTCAGCAGCATGCTTGCCACTTCTGCACCGGCAAACATCCGCATCGACAGGTCGATCTGCTGCCCCAGCCCGCCAGCACCGACAAAGCCCATCACCACCGAAGCCCGCACCGCACACTCCCAGCGGTACACGGTGTAGGACACCACTTCGGGTGCAGCATTCGGCAAAATGCCGTAGAGAAATGCCGCCAGTCGGCCACTGCCAGCCTGCAACAAGGCATGGGCCGGGCGCTGGTCGACCGACTCGAAAATTTCGGCGTAGACCTTGCCCAGCATGCCGCTGTAGGTGATGGCGATGGCCAGCACGCCCGCCGTCGGCCCCAGCCCCACGGCGCGCACGAACAACAGTGCCCAAACAATCTCCGGCACGCTACGCAGGAAAATCAGCAACCCGCGTACCGGCAGGCGCAACAACCGTGACCACAACCCGGGCCGCCCGCCACGCGAGGCAGCACGCAGCGACAAGGCTCGGCTGGCCAACAGGCTGGTAGGGACCGCCAGCAACAACGCCAGCGCCATGCCGGCAGTGGCCACGGCCAGGGTCTGCAAGGTGGCTTCGTACAACAGCGAAAGAAAATCGGCAGCGTGTGCCGGCGGCCAGAACGCGCGGGTGAAACTGGCAATCTGCTGCCGGTTTTCCGCCTGCAGCAGCACCCAGGGGTTCAGCTCGCTCAACCGAATACCCGGCCACAGTACGGCCACGGCCAGCAAGGCCAGCAGCAACCGCGGCAACAAGGCCGGGTCGCGGGCATCACGCTTCAGCATCGCGGTATCTGCACAGTCAGGGTCGGGCCCTGGCTTGGCGGCGAGGGCAGTTGTTCATTGGCGTACAGCGCATCCAGCAATTGCTCGGTCACCGCTTGCGCCGGGCAGTCGAACGCCACCTGCCCTTCGCGGATACCGATTACCCGCGGGAAGTGCGCCAATGCCATCTCCACGGCATGCAAACTCGCCACCAGGGTCACGCCATTGGCCTGGGCGTGGCGGTTGAGCAAGGCCAGGCTATGGTCGGCCAGCACCGGGTCCATGGCCGACACCGGCTCGTCGGTCAACAGCAGCTGCGGCCGCTGGTACAACGCGCGGGCAATGCCCACCCGCTGCAGCTGGCCACCAGACAATTGAGCACACTGCACGAACAACTTGTCAGCCAGGCCGAGCTCGGCCAACACCTGCCGGGCCCCCGGCACATCGCTGGGGTACAGCAAGTTGAGCAAGCCTCGCAGCACGCCCCACTGCCCCAGGCGGCCGGCCAGCACTGCCGTGACTACCCGCTGGCGTGGCGGCAAGGGCGGTGCTTGGTGCACCAGGCCCACGCGCGCGCGTAGGCGCTGGCGTGCACTGGCCGACAACGCCCACGGCTGCTCGCCGAGCAGCTCCAGGCGCCCGCTGCTAGGTTGGATGGCGGTGGCCATCAGGTGCAGCAAGCTGGACTTGCCCGCCCCCGAAGGCCCGATGATAGCCACGCGCTCGCCCTGGCCGATGCGCAGGGAAACCGCGTCAAGCGCACGCACCTGGCCATGCCGCAGCCCCGCCCCGTGCAGCTGGATAGCCACGCTGGAAGCTACTGTAGACGTCACTTGAGCAGGCCGGCCTCGCGTGCCGCCTGCTCGGTGCCCGCGTAGTTTTCAGGCTTGGTCTCGATGAAGCGGCTGGCGGCCTGCAGGTCGAGGATCGCCTTGTGCTCCGGGTTGGCCGGGTCGAGGTCGAGGAAGGCCTTTTTGATCTTGTCTTTCAGCGCCGGGGCCATGTTGCCGCGCACGGTCCAGTTGTAGTCGTAGTAGGTCGGGGTGGTGGCGAACACTTTGACCTTGCTGGTGTCGACCTTGCCGGCATCCACCAGCTTCTGCCAGACACTGGCGTTGAGCACGCCGCCATCGACCTTGCCGGCCTGCACCCAGGCTACGGTAGCGTCATGGGCACCCGAGTAGGCAACGCGGCTGAAGTAGTCTTCAGGCTTGATGTTGTCCTGTTTGAGCATGAAGTAACGCGGCATCAGGCTGCCCGAAGTTGACGAGATGGAACCGAAGGCAAACGACTTGCCCTTGAGGTCGGCCAGGCTCTTCACGTCGGGGTTGGCAGTGATGAACTTAGAGGTGAATTGCGCATCCTGCTCACGCTGTACCAGCGGCGTGGCGGTCGGGTCCTTGAGGTGCACCTGAACGAACGTGAAACCACCCAGCCAGGCCAGGTCCAGGCGGTCGGAGGCCAACGATTCGACCACTGCCGGGTAGTCGGCTACCGGCACGAACTTCACGTCCATGCCCAGCTGCTTGGCCAGGTACTCACCCAACGGCTTGAACTTGCGCTGCAGTTCGGTTGGCGCTTCGTCAGGGATGGCACTGACCCGCAGGGTGTCAGCGGCCTGGGCGACAACGGCACAGCAAGACAGCACGAGGCCGGCGGCGAGCGCCAAGGGGCGTTTGAGCATGGGTGTTCTCCGGTTCAATAGCGGGGAAAGGCCGGCTATGCGCCGACAACGGGAATTATAAGAGGCGCAGGCGCAAAGGCCAGCTTTGCTACAATCGCGCAACAAATTGACCTGCCGAGGTACACATGAGCGCGCCGATTCGCCTGACCCAGTACAGCCATGGTGCCGGCTGTGGCTGCAAGATCTCCCCCAAGGTGTTGGATGTCATCCTCGCCGAAAGCGGCGCCCAGGCCCTGGACCCGAAGCTGTGGGTTGGCAACGCCTCGCGCGACGATGCTGCCGTTTACGCGCTGGACGACGAGCGCGGCGTGGTCTCGACCACCGACTTTTTCATGCCAATCGTCGATGACCCGTACGACTTCGGCCGCATCGCCGCCACCAACGCCATCAGTGACATATACGCCATGGGCGGCGACCCGCTGATGGCCATTGCCATCCTCGGCTGGCCGGTCAACGTGCTGCCGCCGGAAGTAGCCCGCGAAGTGATCCGGGGTGGCCGTGCAGTGTGCGCCGAAGCCGGCATCCCGCTGGCCGGCGGCCACTCCATCGACGCCCCCGAACCCATCTTCGGCCTGGCCGTCACCGGCGTGGTCAGCAAGCGCCACCTCAAGCGCAACGACACAGCCACTGCAGGCTGCCGCCTGTACCTGACCAAGCCGCTGGGCATTGGCATCCTCACCACCGCCGAGAAAAAGGCCAAGCTGCGCGCCCAGGACCAAGGCCTGGCCCGCGACTGGATGTGTACCCTCAACACCCCCGGCAGCCGCTTCGGCAAGCTCGATGGGGTCAAGGCCATGACGGATGTCACCGGTTTCGGCCTGCTCGGCCACCTGGTGGAGCTGGCCGAAGGCAGTGGCCTCACCGCGCACCTGGACTACACCGCCGTACCGCGCCTGCCCAGCGTCGACCACTACCTGGCCGAGGGCTGCATACCCGGCGGCACCCTGCGCAACTTCGACAGCTACGGCCACAAGATCGGCGCCCTCAGCGACGATCAGAAGCACCTGCTGTGCGACCCGCAGACCAGCGGTGGCCTGCTGGTGGCGGTTACCCCGGAGGGTGAAGCCGAGTTCCTGGCGATGGCCAGCGAGCTGGGCCTGCAACTGTCGCCAATCGGCCAACTGGTCGAGCGACAGCGCCACGCGGTCGAGGTGGTCTGATGCGCCCCGACTGCACCGACTTCCGCCAGCTGTTTCTCGACGACGTGCCGATGATGGACATGCGCGCCCCGGTCGAATTTGCCAAAGGTGCCTTCCCCGGCGTGGTCAACTTGCCGCTGATGAACGACCAGGAGCGGCAAAAAGTCGGCACCTGCTACAAGCAACAGGGCCAGGCTGCGGCCATCGCCCTGGGCCACCAACTGGTCAGCGGCACCACCAAGCAGGTACGCCTGGAGGCCTGGGCAGCGTTCGCCCAGGCTCACCCTGAGGGCTACCTGTACTGCTTCCGTGGCGGCCTGCGCTCGCAGATCGTGCAAGGCTGGCTGCGCGATGAGGCGGGCATCCAGTACTCACGCGTCAAAGGCGGCTACAAGGCCATGCGTACCTTCTTGCTGGAAACCACCCAGCAGGCAGTGGCGCAATGCGATTTCGTGCTGGTCGGCGGCTTGACCGGCACCGGCAAGACCGAGGTGCTGCACCAGCTGGGTAATGTGCTTGACCTCGAAGGCCACGCCAACCATCGCGGCTCCAGCTTTGGCAAGCGCGCCACTGCGCAGCCGGCGCAGATCGACTTTGAAAACCAGCTGGCCATCGACGTTCTGAAAAAGCGCGACCGGGGCATCGAGCAGTTCGTGCTGGAGGATGAAGGCCGCATCGTAGGCAGTTGCACGGTGCCGCTTGAGCTGTACCAGGGCATGCAGCAGTACCCGCTGGTGTGGCTGGAAGACAGCTTCGCCAACCGTGTTGAGCGCATCCTGCGCGACTATGTGATCAACCTCAGCGCCGAGTTCGTCAGCGTGCATGGCGAAGAACACGGCCGCCAGCTGTTTGCCGAGCGCATGCTGCAGAGCATGGCCAATATCTACAAGCGTTTAGGGGGCGAGCGCTACCAGCGCTTGTCCGAGATCCTCCGCGAAGCCCTGGAAGAGCAGCAGCGCAGTGGCGCGGTAGACCTGCACCGGGGCTGGATCGAAGGCTTGCTGAACGAGTACTACGACCCGATGTACGCCTACCAACGCGATGCGAAGGCAGAGCGTATCGAATTTGCTGGGGATGCAGTGGAAGTGCGCGAATACCTCAAGGCCCGAGCACTGCGCGAACCGCGCAAGTAGAAACGGCGCCGCTCCGCGGCCCCATCGCCGGCAAGCCTGCTCCCACCTCGACCGCATGGGCCTCAAGCCTTGCGCACTCCTGTAGGAGCGGGTTTACCCGCGAAGAGGCCGGAACAGGCAACCTCAATGCCCCAGGCTGAGCACCCGCTCCAGCTCCGCTGCGCGGTCACGGCTCATGTCCATCACACAGGAGCCAACCTCCAGCTGCGCCATGGCCCCGCCAGGTAATGCTTGATCATGCCGAACCTCCTGTGGGCATCAAAGCGTCTGCGGCTGCTCTGGCGGCATCAATACCTTGCCAGGCTCGAAGCGCAATGTTGGCATCTGCGTCGCCGCATAGAACGCCACACCCAACGCCGCGATCAACACCACATCGAGCCACGTCCAGCCAGGCATGTCACTGGCGCTGCGTGCCTTCCAGCAATGCCAGGCCTGGCCCGCACAGAACACCAGCATCGCTGTCAGCCACAGGTAAAAGCCAGCACCGAAGCCGGTCAGGTCATGGAACTCGTAGCTCTGGTTGTCTGGCAAACGGTCAATTCCGAAGCTGCTCGCTGCCAGGTACAGCGCAACCAACCCTGCCAGCAGTGCCAACCGGCGAAAACGCCGATGGGCAAGAACCGCCAGCGCCAGCAGCGGGTTGGCAAACCATTGGTACAAGCCGAAGGGCACACCCCACGGCCCATACAACAACATCTGCAAAGCCGGCATGTAGCGCTCGCCGCTCATCAGCGCGCCATCGAAAAACAGTGCGAGCAAATACAGCAGCAGGCTGACGCTCAGGTAGAAAACGGGCAAGGGGGGCACCTGGGGGAAACGGAACAGGCTGTGACCATAACCCAGGCCCTGCCCCGCTTCCAAACCTGCACTGTACCGATAACCCGGTCAGGCAACCGGCGGTTCCAGCAGCAAACCGTAAATACCCGAGTCCGATAGCTCGCCGGCTACGCACCAACGTGCCCGCAACGTGCCTTCGAGCACGAAGCCTTGGCGCTCCAGGGTGCGTGCCGAGCCTTGGTTACGGGGGTCGATCTCACCTTCCAGGCGGCGCATGTGCAGGGTGTGCGCCAGGTAGTCGATGAAGCAGGTCAAAGCTTCGTCCATGTAGCCCCTGCCTTGCACCGCACTTGCCAGGCAGTAGCCGATCTCGCCACGGCGGGAGACATCGTCGATGTTGAACAGCTGAACCATGCCGATCAGTTCGCCGTTGTCACGTCGGTACATGCCGAGCTTGAGCTGGTCGCCATTGGCATAGGCTTCGCGGTCGGCGGCCAGGGCGCTTTCGGCTTCGGCCAGGTTTTGCCAGGGGGCATGGTGCCAATAACGCATGACCTCGGGGTCGGCCATGATCGCCAGCCACTGCGCAGCATCGGCATGGCGCATAGGGCGCAATTGCAGGCGCGGGCTGTCGAGGCAGAGGTCACTGGGGAAACTGCGGGGTGGGGTCACGCCGGATCTCCTGTCCATTGCTGGGGAGATGACAGTTTAACGTCAAGCGCACGGTTCAGGCATCCCGAGGCTGCTACGCAGCCCATCGCGACACAAGGCCGCGCCCACCCAGGCACCCCGTATGATTCAGGCCACCTCGGCCCCATCATCCGGCCAATGCGGCTCGTTGGCCTCCGGCGGAGTCAGCGGTGGCAGCCCATACGCGGCCCGCGCATCGTCGCAGCTGGGGTTGTGCACCCCACCCACCCACGACGCCTCGAACTCGCGGCAGGGGCTGGAGCGGTTGGCGTAGATGCTGCACGCCACCTGCTGGCCAATCTCGCCCTGCAGGCTGATGCAGCGGCTAGGCTTGGCGTCGGTGCCAATCATGGCAACGCGGGTGGGGTTGATCTGTACCACCAGGTCGTCCGGCACAACGCCCCCGGAAGACTGGCATTCGCCCCAGAAGAAGGACACACGGAAGTACCCGCAGCAAGCGCCGCAGTCAAGGCAAGGGTTATATTCGGACATGATGGCACGGAGGGAAGGTTGTTGTTATCGGGGCTAGCCCGCAGCGCCATTTTCAATCCAAGCGGGGGCGGCTGGATAGAGGGGAAATGGAAAAAATATTTACCGCTGATCCGGCGGTCGAGCAAGGGCAGCCAGCGCCTTTGCCGACCGCCCGTTGCGCTTAGCACAATGGCTTGTAGGTAGTGGCATCCCAGCGCTGCAGGCCCAGGCCCTCGCGCGGGTCATAACCCTCACCGCACACCTTGCTGAAATTCGTGCGAGCCTCGCCGCAATGCACCAGCCGATCATCCATCTCGCCCTCGGTGAGTACGGTATAGGACTCGCTGCGCATGGCCTGGTAGCGATCTTCGGCATCGGCCATGGCCAAGTGATGGGCCATCAACTGGCTGTCGTCCAGGCCCAGGCATTGGTCCAGCTGCACCCCCCAGCGGGCCAGGCACACTTCGGCAAAATGCCGAACGATCAACCCCGGCTCCACCAGCACCTTGCCGTCGCCCGCACCATCGACCGAGGCGTTGCCCACCAGCGTGGCATGGCGACCCGGCATAGGGTAGAGGCAAACCCGCGTGCCAGGTGCGAACGACGGAACCACACAGGCAAAGCCCCTCGAGCGTTCGTCCCGCGAGTAGAAACCGACATATTCGCGGACGTTGCTAGCCAGGGATACCCGCTCGCTTTGCAGGTTGCCGACACCGGGCACCGGGTCGATCGCAAAGATGTTCACCGGTACCCCCTGCAATTCGGGATCTTGCGCCATGGCATTGGCCAGCATGTGGCAGCTGATCCCTCCCCGGCTCCAACCCACCAGGTTGACCTGGGTCGGCAGGCGCGGTTTGCGGAACAGGTTTATGACCTGCTCTTGCAGTTCTTGCGGGGCTGGGTGGCGCTCGCCGTAGTCGTAGGTGCGCCAGAACCAAGAGGCTGAAGAAGTTGCGTCTGGAATAGGTACGCCGGCGCTTTTAAGGCGCTGGTATTCTTCTTCGTTCAGCCGAGTGCGCTGCCAGCTGCTTTGCCCTTTGATCACCCGCAGCACGTGGTTGACGTTCTCCTCCCAACCGCGACCGAACAACTGGCCGCTCCAGTTGAAGTAGCCACCCGGCTCGACGAACAGCTGGTCATCCTGAAGGTTGCCGCTGCCGGGGCCGTCGACGGCGATCCAGTGAGCAAACTCGCGGCCTTGGTCGTTGCAGGCCAAAGTCGAGACCAGTTCACCATTCCAGAAGTTGGGGTTGGCGTCGTCGAAACGGTGGGAACCGGTGCCACAGAAATAGGCAGTGAAGACACTCATTCGTGGGTCTCTGTGGTGAGAAATGAGTGCAGAAGATAGGTAGGTAAATCGGTGGGATGCAGGCGGAAAGCTCGCCGTTGTGCGTCAGGGGCTGCTTTGCAGCCCCTCGCGACACAACGGCCGCTCCTACAGGAGATCTGGCGATGCCTGCGGGAGCGGCCCAATGGCTTACTTGCGGGCTAACCCGTCAGCCCGGAACATCTGCCGGATCCCGCGAATGGCCTGGCGGATGCGGTCCTGGTTCTCGATCAGGGCAAAGCGCACATGGTCATCGCCATAGTCACCAAAGCCGATCCCTGGCGATACACACACCTTGGCTTCGGCCAGCAGCTTCTTGGAAAACTCCAGCGAGCCTAGGTGCGCGTACTCCGGCGGGATCTTCGCCCACACGTACATCGACGCCTTGGGGTTCTCGACCATCCAGCCCAGCTCGTGCAGCCCTTTCACCAGCAAGTTACGCCGCTGGCGGTACTGCTCGGCAATGTCGCGCACGCACTGCTGGTCGCCTTCCAGCGCAGCAATGGCCGCCACCTGCAGCGGGGTGAAGGTGCCGTAGTCGTGGTAGCTCTTGATTCGCGCCAAGGCACTGACCAGCTCGGGGTTGCCGACCATGAAACCGATTCGCCAGCCAGCCATGTTGTAGCTTTTGGAGAGGGTGAAGAACTCCACCGCGATGTCCTTGGCGCCTGGCACCTGCATGATCGACGGGGCTTTCCAACCGTCGTAGACGATGTCCGCATAAGCCAGATCGTGAATCACCAGCACGCCATATTGCTTGGCCAGCGCCACCACGCGCTCGAAGAAGTCCAGCTCCACGCACTGCGCGGTGGGGTTGGACGGGAAGCCAAGAATCATCATCTTCGGCTTGGGGATCGACTCGCGAATGGCCCGCTCCAGTTCATTGAAGAAGTCCACACCCGGCACCAGCGGCACCGAACGCACCTGGGCACCGGCGATCACCGCACCGTAGATATGGATCGGGTAGCTGGGGTTGGGCACCAGTACCGTGTCGCCTTGGTCCAGGGTAGCCAGCATCAGGTGTGCCAGGCCTTCCTTCGAGCCGATGGTAACGATGGCTTCGTTTTCCGGGTCGATGTCGACCTCGTAGCGCTCTTTGTACCAGTTGGAGATGGCCCGGCGCAGGCGCGGGATACCGCGCGAGGTGGAGTAGCCGTGGGTGTCTTCACGCTGGGCAACCTGCACCAGCTTCTCGACGATGTGCGGCGGGGTGGCGCCATCGGGGTTGCCCATGCTCAGGTCGATGATGTCCTCGCCACGGCGGCGGGCAGCCATCTTGAGCTCGGCAGTGATGTTGAAGACGTAAGGGGGGAGACGATCGATGCGCGCAAAGCGGCGCGGCGAACCTGGGTTGGCCATGGCTTCCTCTGAATACGTAAGCGCCCGGAACCGTCCGAGCGACGCTGGCCGATGTGGCGGCCTGATTCAGAAGATAGTGCCGAAACAGCACGCTTGTAAAGGATGATTTCCTGTTTTATTAGATTTTTTCAGATCTATTTTTTGAAAATCCGATATTTATGTTTTCAGGCCTGGCTTCTTCGCGGGTAAACCCGCTCCTACAAGCACCGCACCACATTCAAAGCCCGCGAATAGGCCCGCGCAGGAAAAAAGCCAATAAAAAACCCCGGCACATGGCCGGGGTTTTCGTGAAACAGGCAGCAATTTCAGCGGGCGTAAGTCATCAGCACGTCGGCAGCGGTCTGGCTGTCCACACCCATCATCACGCTCAGGGCAGTAACGGTGAGGATGGAGAAGCCGAACACCTTGCGGGCCCACTTGCTGTCGTCCTCGGCCTTGTAGCCACCCCAGGCCATGTACAGCCAGTACAGGCCCATGGCTGCTGCCACGGCCAGGTAGCCGAGGCCGGCGTAACCGCCGAGGGTAAGCATCAGGGTCGCGAGCACGAAGGCCAGCACGTAAAGCACGATCTGCTTCTTCGCCGCGAGGATACCGCGAGCCACTGGCAACACCGGAATGTTGGCAGCGCTGTAATCCTTGAAGCGGAAGATGGCGATGGCAAAGCTGTGCGGCATCTGCCACAGGCTGAACATCACCAGCAGGGTGACCGCAGCCAGGTCGAAGCTGTTGCTCACGGCGCAGTAGCCGATCACCGGAGGCATGGCACCCGACAGGCTGCCGACCAAGGTGCCGTGCACCGATTTACGCTTCAGCCACAGGCTGTAGAAACCGACGTAGACGATGAAGCCGATCAGCGCACAGAACGCCGACAGCGGGTTGGCCTGGACATACAGCAGGCTGAAACCCGCCACCCCAAGCAGGGTGGCGTAAATCAGCGCGAGGGGCAGCGACATGCCGCCCTGGACCATGACGCGGTTTTTAGTGCGCTCCATCTTCAGGTCGATGTCGCGGTCGATGCAGTTGTTGAACACACAACCGGACGCCACCACCAAAGAAGTACCCACTACCACCGCCAGGAACAAGGCGAAATCCACATGGCCCTTCGCGGCAAGGAAGAATCCGCCTGCCACGGAAAGCACGTTACCGAAAATGATCCCCGGTTTGGTGATTTGGATAAAGTGCTTAACGGACATGCAGTCTTACCTCACTTGGCCATCATTTCGATGTGGATGTTGAACATGATCCACAGCGACAGGCCGACCAGCAGTGCAATAACCAGGACGGTGAACAGGAACGTCGACACGTTGTTGCGTTGCTCTTTCGAGCGGTCCATGTGCAGGAAGTACACCAGGTGTACGACTACCTGGATCACGGCCATGGCAACAATGATCAGAACGGTCAGGTTCTTCGGCAGGCTGGCGGTCATCGCCAGGCCGAACGGGATCGCGGTCAGGATGATCGACAGTACAAAGCCGATCATGTACGACTTGACGCTGCCGTGATTACCTTCGTGATGAGTGTCGTGTGCGTTAGCCATTACAGAACCCCCAGCAGGTAAACGACGGTGAATACGCAGATCCAGACCACGTCCAGGAAGTGCCAGAACAGGCTCAGGCAGCTCATGCGGGTCTTGGCGGTCGGCGTGATGCCGTGCTTATTGATCTGGTACATCATGATTGCCATCCAGATCAGGCCGGCGGTCACGTGCAGACCGTGGGTACCTACCAGCGCGAAGAACGCCGACAGGAAGCCACTGCGCTGCGGGCCGAAGCCCTCAGTGATCAGGTGATGGAATTCATAGATTTCCATCGCGATGAAGCCTGCACCGAACAGGAAGGTCACAGCCAACCAGCCCAGTACGCCCGCTTTCTTGCCATCGAACATCTTCAGCATGGCGAAGCCGAAGGTGATCGAGGACAGCAACAGGAACAGCGTTTCAACAGCTACGAAATCGAGCTGGAAGATGTCATGACCCGACGGGCCGCCGGCAAAACTGCCGGACAGCACCGCGTAGGTAGCGAAGAGCGACGCAAACAGGATGCAGTCGGTCATCAGGTACAGCCAGAAACCGAGTACGGTCATCTGGCCCGAGTCGTGGTGGTGGTCGTCATGCCCATGGTCGTGACCATGAGCAGCGCCGTGCATTACTTGACTGGACATTGATTACACCCGCTCAAACGATTCGACACGTGCGCCGGCAGGCAGAGCACCTGCTTTGGCCAGCGCTTTCATACGCTCGCCTTCGATGCGCGCCACTTCTTCGGCCGGAACCATGTAGCCCTGGTCGTCACGGGCAGCGTGGCGAACGAAGACAGCGATGGTTGCAACCAGGCTCGCACCCACCAGCCACCAGATGTGCCAGATGAAGGCGAAGCCGAAGACGGTCAGGAACAGGCCCATGAACAGACCGGTAGCGGTGTTGCTCGGCATGTGGATGGCTTCGTACTTGGCCGGGGCCTTGTACGCAACGCCTGCTTCCTTGGCTTCGTGCCAGCAGTCCAGGCCAACTTTCTCAGGCATGTGAGCGAAGTTGTAGAACGGAGGTGGCGAAGAAGTCGACCATTCCAGAGTACGGCCACCCCATGGGTCGCCGGTCACGTCCAGGTTCTGGTTGCGGTCGCGGACCGAAACGAAGATCTGGATCAGCTGGCAAGCGATACCGAACAGGATCAGCACGGCGCCGACAACGGCTACGTACAGGTAGGGTTCCCACAGTGGGTTGTCGGAGTGGTTCAGACGACGGGTCATGCCCATGAAGCCCAGGGCGTACAGCGGCATGAACGCAACGTAGAAGCCCGACAGCCAGAACCAGAAGGCAGCTTTGCCCCACTTCTCGTTCAGGGTGAAGCCGAAGGCTTTCGGGAACCAGAAGGCGAAACCGGCGATGTAGCCGAATACCGCGCCACCGATGATCACGTTGTGGAAGTGCGCAATGACGAACAGGCTGTTGTGCAGGACGAAGTCAGCACCCGGAACGGCCAGCAGTACGCCGGTCATGCCACCGATGGAGAAGGTGACCATGAAGCCCAGGGTCCAGAGCATCGGCGCGGTGAAGCGCACGCGGCCTTGGTACATGGTGAACAGCCAGTTGAACAGCTTCACACCGGTCGGGATGGAGATCAGCATCGTCGCCAAGCCGAAGAAGGTGTTGACGCTGGCGCCGGCGCCCATGGTGAAGAAGTGGTGCAGCCAAACCGCAAAGCCGAGGATGGCGATCGCGCCCGATGCGTAGATCATCGAGTGGTGGCCGAACAGGCGTTTGCCAGAGAACGTCGAAGTTACTTCCGAGAACACGCCGAAGGCCGGCAGGATCAGGATGTAAACCTCAGGGTGACCCCACGCCCAGAACAGGTTGACGTACATCATCGGGTTCCCACCAAGCTCGTTGGTGAAAATGTGGAAGTCCAGATAACGGTCAACAGTCAGCAGTGCGAGTGCAGCAGTCAGAATCGGGAACGAAGCAACGATCAGTACGTTGGCCCAGGTGCAGGTCCAGGTGAAGATCGGCATGTCCATCAGCTTCATGCCAGGTGCGCGCATCTTCATCACGGTGACGAGGAAGTTCACACCGGTAAGCGTCGTACCCAATCCGGATAGCTGTAGCGCCCAGATGTAGTAGTCGACACCCACCCCAGGGCTGTACTGAATGCCCGCGAGCGGCGGATAGGCAACCCAGCCGGTCTTGGCGAATTCACCAACGCCCAGCGAGATGTTGACCAGCAGCACGCCTGCCAGCAGCAGGTAGAAGCTCAGGGAGTTCAGGAACGGGAAGGCAACGTCACGTGCACCGATCTGCAGAGGAACCGCCAGGTTCATCAGGCCGGTGAAGAACGGCATCGCCATGAAGATGATCATGATCACACCGTGAGCGGTGAAGATCTGGTCATAGTGTTCAGGCGGCAGGTAGCCTTCGGAGCCACCGGTAGCGGCAGCCAGCTGGGTACGCATCATGATGGCGTCGGCAAAGCCGCGCAGCAGCATGACCATCGCGACGATGATGTACATCACGCCGATCTTTTTGTGGTCGACAGTAGTCAGCCACTCGCTCCACAAGTAGGTCCACTTGCGGAAATAGGTGATAAGACCGACGACAGCGATACCGCCGAGCGCGATCATGGCAAGCGTCACCATGACTATCGGCTCGTGATAGGGTATCGCCTCCAGGCTTAGTTTACCGAACATCTCTTACTCCTCTGCACCGGCAGCTGGTTGCATACTCGATTCCACACCCTTGGTGGTGGCCAGATCTTTGCTGCCTGCTTCTTCGTGGACCGGCTTGCCGCGGTTCATGCCTTCGTACTTGTCGACGATGGACTGGAACAGCTCTGCTGGCGCCTCGCTGTACAGCGCGACTGGGTTGTATTCGCTAGGCTTGGCCAGAGCTTCGTACTCGGCTTTGCCCAGTTTCAACGGCGACTGCTTGACCTCGGCGACCCATGCATCGAAGTCGGCCTGGGAAGTGGCAGTAGCCTTGAATTTCATGCCGGTGAAACCAGCACCGCTGTAGTTGGCGCTGATACCGTCAAACACACCGTTCTCGTTGGCGATCAGGTGCAGCTTGGTGGTCATGCCGGCCATCGCGTAGATCTGCCCACCCAGGCCCGGGATGAAGAACGAGTTCATCACGGCGTCGGAGGTGACGCGGAAGTTCACCGGGGTATTGGCCGGGAAGTTGATCTTGTTGACGGTGGCAATGCCCTGTTCTGGGTAGATGAACAGCCACTTCCAGTCCAGTGCGACCACGTCGATCTGAATCGGCTTGACGTCCGAATCCAGCGGACGGTATGGGTCCAGCTTGTGGGTGGACTTGTAGGTGACGTAACCCAGGGCAATGATGATCAGGATCGGGATGATCCACACCGCGGCCTCGATCTTGGTCGAGTGCGACCAGTCAGGGGTGTAGGTGGCTGCCTTGTTGGAAGCACGGTACTTCCAGGCGAACGCCAGGGTCATGATGATGACCGGAATCACCACCAGCAGCATCAAGCCGGTTGCGATCAGGATCAGGTTCTTTTGCTCAATGCCGACCTGGCCCTTCGGGTCGAGCAGGGTCCAGTTGCACCCACTGAGTAAAAGCATGCCTAAAAAGGGCAATATGCCAAACAGTCTGGGGTAACGCTTTTTACTCATCTCACGACCTCTAGATCAGCTTGCTTCAATGCAATTTGTGTTTTGGTAGCCAACACTTCGTCCTGCCAAGTGAGGCATTTCGCGCCCGTACTCGCTCCTGCCTGGGTCCGACTGCAGGACCTTGGCGTCAAGCGGGTTAGCGGTGCTTATGGTTTCGTAGGCAACAGGCCTGTACTTCAGACCAAGTCCATTTGGTGCGGGAAAACGCGGAGGGGGGTCCGCCCGGTATCGCCGTTGGGCGAAACTTGACGAAGTCAGCAAAAAGGAGCGCTGGGGCTTCCTTCAATCCTGCGACTCGCAAGCAGTGCCGAACGGAAATTGGGGGCGATTGTAGATAGGTCGCCAACCCTTGACTATGACTTATTGAGCAACAGTCTTTTACAGATTACGCAACAATAGCACCCAATAATTCAACTTCGCGACAGTTTGTCGCACCCCGCTTGTTAGGCGCCAAAGCCGCATTCTGCAAGGCCTCTGGGTTGATCTGGATCAAGCGGGGAGCAACTTTTCGCTCTTCTCATGCGGCGTAAAAGACCCGACGTAATTCGGGACTTTTGTCTAAGCCTGGCGTCGGTTGCGGTAAATCCCGAGCGGAACCAGGACAGCGGTCAGCACAAACGCCACAAGCGCCCATTGCGCCAGCGACAGGCCGAGGATCGGCGGGTACGGTGTGCTGCAGAAGCCGTCGACCTGGAACGCCAGCGGCCACAGCTTGGCCAGCGGCAGGTCGTCAACGATCGGCTGCAGGGTATCGATACCGCAACTGACCATGGGGTTGGCGAGTATATACACATGGTTGCCGGCCGCAACGATTCCGCCAATGGCGCTGAGCACCACCAGGGCCTCGAAGAAAGTCAGGCTGCGGCGCCCGGGCATCGCGGCGGCGAGGAAGGCGAACAGCGCAATGAACAACAGCGCGTAGCGCTGCAGGATGCACAACGGGCACGGTGCCTCACCCAGCACCACCTGCATGTAGAGGGCGCCCCCGATCAACGAGAGGCAGATCAGGCCTAACAGCACTAGGAAGCGCCGTTCCCGATTCAGGCGCGATGTTTGTTCGTTCATTGCCGGTTCCTTCGATGGATAGTGGCTGCGGGTCCGCCTGCCTGGGCGCAAGTCTACACGCTGGGCAGGGCCTTTGAGCGTGCCGAGGAAGCGGCGTGACTGCACTGCGAGGGCTATCCGGTGTGGCTGAGACCGGCCGTAACGACGTCGGTTCAACCGCAGGCGGCAAAAAACGGCTGCCCGAGTGCCGCGCAGGGGCAAGCCCCTCGACACCCGGGAGTGAAGGATACCGTGATTAAAGGAGGATTAACGTTGAACGCAGCACAGCCGCTTTCAACTCTCCTTATATAGAGGCAGGAAAGTCAGGTGCGGCCCAGCCGCTGGCAAGACAGCCCCCAGGCGGCGAATGCGATCGACCGTTTCGTTCTCGATTACCCACGGGCGGGAGCACTGCTGCAAGGGAGCTGGCTTGCCAGCGGCTGGGATGAAGATGCTGTGAGCCTGTAGCGGCCTCTTCGCGGGCAAGCCCGCTCCTACAAAAGCCTCTGGGGGCATGCCTGTAGGAGCGGGCTTGCCCGCGAAGAGGCCAGTACAGACGCTACATCACTCCAGTGCAGCCGCTGGCCCGAAGAACTCGTAGCGGCTCTGCTTCTCTGGCACACCCAGGCCCTTCAGCTGGCGCTTGACCGCCGCCATGAAGCCCTTGGGCCCGAGGAAGTAGGCGTCCACGTCACGCGCTTGTGGCAGCCATTCGGCCAACAGGTCCTCGCTCAGCAGGCCCACGGCATCGGCTGCGGCGCCACCTTCCAGCTCGGCATAGCAGTAGAAGCGCTTGAGCTGCGGGTGACGCGCGGCCAAGCCGTCGATCCAGTCACGGAAGGCATGCACGGCACCGTTACGCGCGCAGTGAATGAAATGCACCTCGCGCTGGGTCTGCAGCGCTGCCTGCAGCATCGCCAGGGTCGGGGTAATGCCCACGCCACCGCTAATCAGCACCAGCGGTTTGTCGCTGGCAGCCAGGGTGAAATCACCCGCCGGCGGGAACAGTTGCAAGGTATCGCCCACTGCCAACTGATCGTGCAGGTAGTTGGAGACCTTACCGCCCTCCTCGCGCTTGACACTGATGCGGTACTCCTTGCCATCGCACAGCGAAGACAAGGAATAGTTGCGACGCTGCTCGGCACCGTCGATGTCAAGCTTCAGGCCGATGTACTGGCCTGGCTCGGCCTTGAGCACCGCTTTACCATCCACCGGGGCGAAGTAGAACGAGACGATCTCGCTGCTTTCCTGCTCACGGCGTACCAGGCGGAATTCGCGGGTGCCGCGCCAGCCGCCTTCGGCCTCTTCCTTCTCTTTATAGAGGTTTTCTTCTGCACCGATCAGGATGTCGGCCAGTTGCCCGTAGGCGGCACCCCAAGCGTCGATCACGGCGGGGGTGGCAATGTCCTTGCCCAGCACTTCTTCGATGGCGCGCAGCAGGCAGCTGCCGACGATCGGGTAGTGCTCCGGCAAAATCTGCAGGGCAACGTGCTTATTGATGATCTGGCCAACCAAGCCGCCCAGCTGCTCCAGCTGGTCGATGTGACGGGCATACATCAGCACGCCATTGGCCAGGGCTCGCGGCTGGTCGCCGCTGGCCTGGTGGGCCTGGTTGAACAGCGGGCGCACTTCTGGGTACTCACTGAGCATCATTTTGTAGAAGTGAGTGGTCAGCGCTTCGCCGCCGCTTTCCAGCAGGGGCACAGTGGCTTTGATGATTGCACGTTGTTCGGCATTGAGCATTGCAACAACTCCTGAGCCTATGGCTTCAAATGACTGCGCTTGCTATTACAGCAATCGTGCCAACTTTTATCGCCAGTAAAATCAGGGTGTTGACGCCGGTCATGTCAAAACGACCCCGCCGCGCGTATAGTCAAATCGACTTACAGGAGTCTATATGACCACAACGCCGCTGCTTACCACCTTGCTGCCCCTGGTCAGCGACCTGTCCCGCGACTTGCCCGACCAGGAACGCTACCGTCGCCTGTTGCAAGCCATGCGTAGGCTGCTGCCCTGCGATGCCGCCGCGCTGCTGCGCCTGGACGGTGAGTGGTTGGTACCGCTGGCGGTGGACGGCCTGAGCCCCGATACCCTGGGGCGGCGCTTTCGAGTCAGCGAGCATCCGCGCTTTCAAATATTGCTCAGCCGCCCAGAGCCCACCCGCTTCGCCAGCGACTCCGAACTGCCCGACCCTTACGACGGCCTGGTCAACGCACCCGATGCCAGCCTGGAAGTACACGACTGCATGGGCTGCCCATTGATGGTCGATGAACGCCCTTGGGGCCTGGTCACGCTCGATGCCCTCACCCCGGGGCAGTTCCAGAGCCTGGAGTTGGGTGCCTTGCAAGCCTTCGCCAGCCTGGCTGCCGCCACCGTCACCGTGGCCGAGCGCATCGAGCACCTGGCCCTGCGTGCCGAAGACGAGCACCACCGCGCCGAAATTTACCGGCAGGCCAGCGGCCAGGATAAAGAGCTGATAGGCCAGAGCCCGGCGCACAAGCGCCTGGTTGAGGAAATTCGCCTGGTCGGTGGCAGCGACCTGACCGTGCTGATCACCGGCGAAACCGGCGTCGGCAAGGAACTGGTGGCCCTGGCTCTGCATCAGGCCAGCAACCGTGCCGACAAACCGCTGGTCAGCCTCAACTGTGCTGCGCTGCCCGACACCTTGGTGGAAAGCGAACTGTTCGGCCATGTGCGCGGCGCGTTCACTGGCGCCCATGGCGAGCGCCGGGGCAAGTTCGAGCTGGCCAACGGCGGCACGCTGTTCCTCGACGAAGTGGGTGAATTGCCACTGGCCGTACAGGCCAAGTTGTTGCGCGTGCTGCAGAGCGGCCAGCTGCAGCGCCTGGGCTCGGACCGCGAACACCGGGTGGACGTGCGCCTGATCGCCGCCACCAACCGCGACTTGGCGGAGGAAGTACGCACGGGCAACTTCCGCGCCGACTTCTATCACCGCCTCAGCGTGTACCCACTGCACGTACCGCCGCTGCGCGAACGGGGGCGTGATGTGCTGCTATTAGCCGGCTATTTCCTCGAACAAAATCGTTCTCGCCTGGGTTTGAACAGCCTGCGCCTGAGCAGCGATGCCCAGGCCGCGCTACTGGCCTATGGCTGGCCGGGCAACGTGCGTGAGCTGGAACATTTGATTGGCCGCTCGGCGCTCAAGGCGCTGGGCCAGCACCCCGATCGGCCGCGCATCCTCACCCTGGAGGCCGCCGACCTGGACCTGCGCGTAACAACACTGCCGGGCACCCCGCCCTCCCCGACCGTGCCATTGCCGGCGGTAGTGCTGCCCGAAGGCGGGCTGCGTGAGGCCATCGATCTCTACCAACGCCAAGTGATAGAAGCCTGCCTGCAACGGCACCAGGAAAACTGGGCGGCAGCGGCCCGCGAGTTGGGCCTGGACCGCGCCAACCTTAGCCGCCTGGCGCGGCGGCTGGGGCTGCGCTGAGTGGTGAGGGGGCTGCACAGCAAGCGCAGAATCCCCGCCTCGCTAAAGCCCGAGTGAAACAGGCCGATAACCGGTTACCCCCTGTTCCCGACGAAGGTCACCATGGCCACGCAAAATGCCCGCGCGGACTCGCTGTCCCTGCTGCTGTTCACCCTGCGCAGCGGCAAGTTGATGGCAATCAACCTGCTCAAGGTCAGCGAAATCATTCCCTGCCCGCCGCTGACCAAGCTGCCTGAATCGCACCCCAACGTGAAAGGCGTGGCGACCTTGCGCGGCCACTCGCTGTCGGTCATCGACCTGTCCCGCGCCATCGGCGAACGGCCGCTGGCCGACCCCGCCGGCGGCTGCCTGATCGTCACCGAGATCAGCCGCTCGCGCCAGGGCCTGCATGTGCAGGCAGTCAGCCGCATCGTGCACTGCCTGAGCACCGACATCAAACCGCCGCCCTATGGCTCGGGCAACCGCTCGTTCATCACCGGCGTGACCCGGGTCGACAACACCCTGGTGCAGGTGCTGGACATCGAAAAAGTCATCCACGCCATCGCCCCACCCGTGGCCGAGCCCCATCACGGCACATTAAGCGAAGAAGACGCCAGCCTACTGGCTGCCACCAACATCCTGGTGGTGGATGACAGCAACGTGGCCCTGCAGCAGTCGGTGCACACCCTGCGCAACCTTGGCGTTGAATGCCACACCGCGCGCAGTGCCAAGGACGCCATCAACGTGCTGCTGGAACTACAAGGCACCGCGCAGGAAATCAACGTGATCGTTTCCGACATCGAAATGAGCGAAATGGACGGCTATGCCTTCACCCGTACCCTGCGCGAAACCCCCGACTTTCAGCACCTGTACGTGCTGCTGCATACCTCGTTGGACAGCGCCATGAGCAGCGAGAAGGCAACCCAGGCCGGAGCCAATGCCATCCTCACCAAGTTCTCCTCGCCGGAGCTCACCGATTGCCTGGTGCTGGCGGCGCGTACCGTGGTGTTCGCCGAGCGCTGATATATTAAGCGACAAACTCCCCGGCTTGCCGTCAGGGTCGAGTCGGGCATAATTCGCGCCCTTCGCAAGCAATCTGCCGGAACCGCGTATGAAGTTTTTCAGCTCTATCCTGATCGCCTGCGCCCTCTTCAGCGGCATCGCCCAGGCCTCCAGCAGCCAGGCCTGGAACGAGCAGCGCCAACAGATGCTCAAGGCCTGCCTGGCCGCCAGCCAGTTCAAGGACGCCCACGCCCGCGGCAAGCCTGCCGAATTCGATGACCAGCTGGGCATCAGCGCCCTCCTGATCGAAGGCGTCTACCCACAGAAACACATGCAGCAACGCACCGGCACCGAGCTGTGCCTGTACGACCGCCAGCAGCAGCGCGCCTTCGTCAGCGAATGGAGCCCGGAAGCCAAGTGAGCGACAATTTGCGTTTCGCTTGTACCGGCTGTGGCAAATGCTGCACCGGCCACCACGTTCCCTTGACCCTGGCCGAAGCACGCCGCTGGGCGGACGCCGCCGGCCAGGTGGTGGTGCTGATCGAAGCGTTCGTCGCCGATGGCCCGGGCATGCCACCGGAGCAGCGCGACCATGTGCTGCGCCGTTCCCAGGCGGTGGCCTGCGGCGATGGCCAAGCGCGGGTGTCAGTGACCTTTGCCGCATTCAACCCCGGGCGCTGCCGCAACCTCGATGACAACGACCTGTGCACCATCTATGACCAGCGCCCCTTGGTCTGCCGCATCTATCCGGTGGAAATCAACCCGCATATTCCGCTGCGGCCAGGCAACAAGGACTGCCCGCCTGAGGCCTGGCAGCAGGGTCCGCAACTGATTCATGGCACGCAACTGGTCGATGCCGAACTGCAGGCGCTGGTACAGGCTTCGCGCCAGGCCGATCGGGATGACATCGCCGCCAAGGTGGCGGTGTGCCAAGCGCTGGGTATGACCACCAGTGCGCTCAAGGGCAATGGCTTTACTGCCTACCTGCCAGATATGGGCGCGTTTGCTGGGGCCCTGGCGCAGGTGCCGGGTGATGACGGCGCACAGTGGACCTTGCATGTGGAGGATGAGGCGCTGGTGGCGAGTTTGCACGGGCATGGCTTGCGTACCACCCGCGAACCCCCGGTGTATTACGCTTTCATCGGTTTCTAGGGAAGCCACGGCTTGCCTTGAATTGTTCTGGGGCTGCGAGGTCGAGCGCCGCCCGGGTGGCGCTCGACCTCGCAGCCCCAGAAAAACTCAAGACAACCACCTGCAAACGCCCGAAACTGACACGGCTGTCAGCCAGCGGTCACGCAGCCGACCCGCTTCAGGGGTTATAAGCTGAATATTGACAACCGCGCCCCTCCCCTCTGGCCAAGGTGCCCGCACCGATGCGACGTCCGCCCCGCTCTGTCACCCTCGCCGCCCTGGCGCTTCTGGCCCTGGCGGTAGCGGGCATCTGGTTCGGCCAGCACCAGCCCGCGCCTGCCGCGCGCGCGCAAACTGCCATCCCGGTGCGCGTGGTCAGCGTCGCGCAACAAGACGTGCCGCGCTATGCCAGCGCCATCGGTGCGGTGCTGTCGCTGCACAGCGTCGAGGTACGCCCACAAGTGGAGGGCGTGCTGACCCAGGTGCTGGTCAAGGAAGGCCAGTGGGTGAAAGAAGGCGACCTGCTGGCCACCCTCGACGACCGCGCCATCCGCGCCAGCCTCGACCAGGCCCGCGCCGAACTTGGCCAGAGCCAAGCGCAAATTCAGGTGGCCAATGTCGACCTGCAGCGCTACCGCCTGCTGAGCACCGACAACGGCGTGTCGAAGCAGACCCTCGACCAGCAACAGGCCCTGGTCAACCGCTTGCAGGCCACGGTCAAGGGCAACCAGGCGGCCATCGCCAATGCCGAGGTGCAACTGTCGTACACGCAAATCCGCTCGCCGGTGACCGGCCGGGTGGGCATCCGCAACATTGACCCCGGCAACCTGATACGCAGCAGCGATACCCGCAGCCTGTTCAGCGTCACCCAAATCGACCCGATCGCCGTCGAATTTGCCTTGCCGCAGCAGATGCTGCCGACCCTGCAGAACCTGCTGAAGGCGCCCACCCCCGCACAGGTGCAGGCCTACATGGATGCCGACGGCGAGCGCAGCCTGCTGGGCGAGGGCCACCTAGCGCTAATCGACAACCAGATCTCCGCCACCACCGGCACCGTGCGGGTCAAGGCGGAGTTCGACAACAAAGACGGCCACCTGTGGCCGGGCCAGTTGGTCACTGTTCGCCTGCTCACGGCCGTGGCAGAAAACGCCTTGGTGGTGCCGCCCCCGGTGGTACAACGCGGCGTCGACGGGCACTTTGTCTACCGTTTGGACGGCGACAAGGTCACCAGCGTAGCGGTCAAGGTGTTGTACCAGGACAGCGGGCTGACCGTCATTGCCGGGGTCAAACCGGGCGAGCGCCTGGTGCTCGACGGCCAGTCGCGGCTCAAGCCCGGGTCGCGGGTGGAGGTGGCCCCCGACGCCCCCGCGCCATCGGAAATGGCCGACCGCCGGAGCCAGCCATGAATACACGCAACGGTGTTTCGGCCTGGTGCATCGACCACCCCATCGCCACCCTGTTGCTAACCTTCGCCCTGGTGCTGCTGGGGGCTATCGCGTTCCCGCGCCTGCCGGTGGCACCGCTGCCTGAAGCAGACTTTCCCACCATCCAGGTCACCGCTCAGTTGCCAGGGGCCAGCCCGGAAACCATGGCCTCGTCAGTGGCCACACCGTTGGAAGTGCAGTTCAGCGCCATCCCCGGCATGACCCAGATGACCAGCAGCAGCGCGCTGGGCTCAACCACGTTGATTCTGCAGTTCACCCTCGACAAGAACATCGACACTGCCGCCCAGGAAGTGCAAGCGGCGATCAACACCGCCACCGCTCGCCTGCCACAAGACCTGCCCAACCCGCCAACGTGGCGCAAGGTCAACCCGGCCGACAGCCCGGTGCTGGTGCTGACGGTCAGCTCCAAGCAGATGCCCGGCAACGACCTCAGCGACTACGCCGAAACCCTGCTGGCCCGCCAACTGAGCCAAATCGACGGGGTTGGCCTAATCAACATCACTGGGCAACTGCGCCCGGCGATCCGCGTGCAGGCGCAACCAGAAAAACTGGCAGCCATCGGCCTGACCTTGGCTGACCTGCGCGTGGCCATCCAGCAGACCAGCCTGAACCTGGCCAAGGGCGCGCTGTACGGCGAGCACAGCGTGTCGACCCTCGCCGCCAACGACCAGTTGTTCCACCCCGAGGACTACGCCCAGCTGATTGTCTCGTACCGCGACGGCGCCCCCGTGCACCTCAAGGACGTGGCCAAGGTGATCAACGGTGCCGAAAACGCCTACGTCAAGGCCTGGTCCGGCGACCAGCCAGGGCTTAACCTGGTTGTGTTTCGCCAGCCTGGCGCCAACATCGTCGATACCGTTGACCGGGTACTGGCCGCCCTGCCCAAGTTGCAGGAAATGCTCCCGGCCTCGGTCGAGGTGTCGGTGCTGCAAGACCGCACCCAAACCATCCGCGCCTCGTTGCACGAAGTGGAGCTGACCCTGATGATTGCCGTGGCCTTGGTGATCGGGGTGATGGCGCTGTTCCTGCGCCAATGGTCGGCGACCATGGTGGTGTCCAGCGTACTCGGCGTGTCGCTGATCGCCAGTTGCGCGCTGATGTACCTCTTCGGCTTCAGCCTGAACAACCTGACCCTGGTGGCCATCGTCATCTCGGTGGGCTTCGTGGTCGACGACGCCATCGTGGTGGTAGAGAACATTCACCGCCACCTGGAGGCCGGCGACGACAGCCGCACGGCGGCGCTCAAGGGTGCCGGGGAAATTGGCTTCACCGTGGTGTCGATCAGTTTCTCGCTGATCGCCGCGTTCATCCCGCTGCTGTTCATGGGCGGCGTAGTCGGTCGGCTGTTCAAGGAGTTCGCCCTCACCGCCACTGCCACCATCCTGGTTTCGGTGGTGGTTTCGCTGACCCTGGCGCCCACCCTGTGCGCGCTGTTCATGCGCCGCCCACCGGCGCAGCCCAAGGGCGGCTTCGGAGAACGCCTGGTCACGTGCTACGAAAAGGGCCTGGACCACGCCCTCGCCCACCAGCGCCTGACCCTCGGCGTGTTCGGCTTGACCCTAGCCCTGGCGGTGGCCGGTTACGTGGCTATCCCTAAGGGCTTCTTCCCGCTGCAGGACACCGGTTTTATCCTCGGCACCAGCGAAGCGGCGGCGGATGTGTCGTACCCGTCGATGATCGACAAGCACCAGGCGCTGGCCAAGATCATCGAGGCCGACCCAGCGGTGCGTGCGTTCTCCCATTCGGTGGGCGTCACCGGCAGCAACCAGACCATCGCCAACGGCCGCTTCTGGATCGCCCTCAAGCCACGTGGCGAGCGCGATGTGTCAGCCAGCGAACTGATTGACCAGCTGCGGCCGAAACTGGCCCAGGTGCCGGGCATCGTCCTGTACATGCGCGCCGGCCAGGACATCAACCTCAGCTCTGGCCCGTCGCGCACTCAGTACCAGTACGTATTGAAAAGCAACGACGGCGTGGCGCTGAACCTGTGGACCCAGCGCCTGACCGACCGCCTGCGCGAAAACCCGGCGCTGCGCGATTTGTCCAACGACCTGCAATTGGGCGCCAGCGTCACCCGCATCGACATTGACCGCCAGGCCGCAGCACGTTTTGGCCTGACAACCAACGACGTCGACCAAGCGCTGTACGACGCCTTTGGCCAGCGGCAGATCAGCGAATTCCAGACCGAGACCAACCAATACAAGGTGATCCTCGAACTGGACGCCCGTCAGCGCGGCAAAGCCGAAAGCCTCAACTACTTTTACCTGCGCTCACCGCTGACCAACCAAATGGTGCCGCTGTCGGCAGTGGCCCACGTGGCGCCGCCCAGCACCGGCCCCCTGTCGATCAGCCACGACGGCCTGTTCCCGGCGGCCAACCTGTCGTTCAACCTGGCACCCGGGGTGGCCCTGGGTGATGCACTGAGCATCCTTGAGCGCACCCAGCGCGAGCTGGGCATGCCCGACGCCATCAGCGGCAACTTCCAGGGTGCGGCGCAAGCCTTCCAGAGTTCGCTGTCGAGCCAACCGTGGTTGATCCTGGCCGCGCTGGTGGCGGTCTATATCATCCTGGGGGTGCTGTACGAAAGCTTCGTCCACCCGCTGACGATCATCTCCACCCTGCCGTCAGCAGGCCTCGGTGCGCTGATTTTGCTGTGGGCCATGGGCCAGGACTTCAGCATCATGGGGCTCATCGGCGTGGTGCTGTTGATTGGCATCGTCAAAAAGAACGGCATCCTGCTGATCGATTTCGCCCTCGACGCCCAGCGCCGTCAGGGCCTGACCCCGGAACAGGCCATTCATCAGGCCTGCCTGACGCGCTTCCGGCCGATCATCATGACCACCCTGGCCGCCTTGCTTGGCGCAGTGCCGCTGATGTTCGGCTTCGGCACCGGCGCCGAACTGCGCCAGCCACTGGGCATCGCCGTGGTTGGTGGCCTGCTGGTGAGCCAGGCGCTGACGCTGTTCACCACCCCGGTCATATACTTGGCCCTGGAGCGCCTGTTCCACCGCCGCCAGGCCGCCCGGGCGGCGGCGCCCAGTGCCCATTAGGACAAGACCATGCGCGTGCTGATCATCGAAGACGAAGAGAAAACCGCCGACTACCTGCATCGCGGCCTGAGCGAACAGGGTTTTACCGTCGACCTGGCGCGGGACGGCGTCGATGGCCTGCACCTGGCGCTAGAGGGTGACTACGCGGTTGTCGTGCTGGATGTGATGCTACCCGGCCTGGACGGTTATGGCGTGCTGCGCGCCTTGCGCGCGCGCAAGCAGACACCGGTGATCATGCTGACCGCCCGCGAACGGGTCGAAGACCGCATTCATGGCCTGCGCGAGGGTGCCGACGACTACCTGGGCAAACCATTCTCCTTCCTCGAGCTGGTCGCCCGCCTGCAGGCCCTGACCCGCCGTAGCAACAGCCATGAACCGCTGCAGGTGCAGGTTGGTGACCTGTGGATCGACCTGATAGCACGCAAGGCCAGCCGTGCCGGCCAGCGCCTGGAGCTGACTGCCAAGGAGTTCTCGCTACTAAGCGTACTGGCCCGCCGGCAGGGCGAAATTTTGTCGAAGACGGCGATTGCCGAGCTGGTTTGGGACATCAACTTCGACAGTGACGCCAACGTCGTCGAAGTGGCAATCAAGCGCCTGCGCGCCAAGCTGGACGGGCCGTTTGACAACAAGCTGCTGCACACCATCCGAGGCATGGGCTATGTCCTGGAAAACCGCGCGGGGTAATTCCATCGCGCTGCGTTTGTCGGCGCTGTTCATTCTGGTGGCGCTGGGCGTATTCCTGCTGATCGGCTCGGCGCTGTACCGCCAGGTCGAGCGCAGCCTCGACCTGCTGCCGCAGGCTGAGCTGGACGCACGCTTCAGCGTGCTCGAGTCCACCCTCAACCGCTTCGGTACGCCGGAGCACTGGGCCAAGATCAGCAACAAGCTCAACCTGCTCAGCGAAGAGGACAAACGCATACGCTTCTGGGTGGTCAGCAGCGACCCGGCTTATGAATACGGCCACCCCAGCCAGTTGGTGCGTGCGTTCGCCGAAGGTGCACAAGGCATGCACGACCTGCGCCTGCCCGACCGCCCCTACCCGTACAAAGTGCTGGTCAGCGCGCTGCCAGCGCTGGGCGAGCGGCCGCCACTGCGCTTTCTGATCGGCATTGACACCGAAACCTTCTGGCAGGCCCAACACAGCCTGCTGGTGGCGATTGTCGGGTTGGCGGTGCTCGGTGTGCTGCTGGCCTCGCTGCTGGGTTACTGGGTGGCGCGCATCGGCCTACGCCCACTGCTGGCGTTGTCCACCGAAGCCCAGGCCCTGGCCCCGCCGCGCCTGGATGGGCGCCTGCAAACCCAGGCCCTGGCCCCGGAACTGGCGCAGTTCGCCGGCGCCTTCAACGCCGCGCTCGACCGGGTCAGCCAGGCCTACTCAAGGCTGGAGGCGTTCAACGCCGATGTCGCCCACGAACTGCGCTCGCCGCTGACCAACCTGATCGGCCAAACCCAAGTGGCGCTGACCCGCGGGCGCAGTGCCGAGCACTACTTCGAAGTGCTGCAATCGAACCTGGAAGAGCTGGAGCGCCTGCGCAGTATCATCAACGACATGCTGTTCCTGGCCAGTGCCGACCAGGGCAGCAAGGCCACTGCCCTGACTCAGGCCTCGCTGGCCGAAGAGGTGGCGACCACCCTGGATTACCTGGACTACATTCTCGAAGACGCGCAGGTCAGCGTGTGCGTGAGCGGCGACGCCCAAGCGCCCATCGAAAAAGCGCAGTTGCGCCGGGCACTGATCAACCTGTTGAACAACGCGGTGCAGCACACTGCGCCGCACCAGGTAATCCACGTGCAGATCGACGCCGGGCCGGAACAGGTCAGCATCGCCGTCAGCAACCCCGGGCCGGCAATTGACGATGAGCACCTGCCTTTGCTGTTCGAGCGCTTCTACCGGGTGGATGTAGCGCGCAGCAACAGTGGTGGAGGTAACCATGGGTTGGGCCTGGCGATCGTCAAGGCGATTGCCGTGATGCATGGCGGGGAGGTGTTCGTGCGCAGTGCGGCGGGGGCCAATACCTTCGGAATCAGCCTGCCGGCTCATAGCTGACTGCCGCGCAACCGCAAACGCAGGCGCGGGCTGTCTAACATAAGGGTTTGCGGCGAAAGTTCTATTGCTTTTCTATGGATCATTACCTTTTGCGCAACAGTGCTTATCGCACTTCGCTCTGTTTCAAGTGCAGGGAAAGGACTAACTTTACCCCCGTCCTCATTAGCACTTGCACCGCAAGAAGGTAGTTTCAAATGTCCAACAGTATGGGTATTGCCAGCGTCTTCGTCCTGTCTTCCCTGTTGTTGTCGCCCCTGGCCATGGCCGAAGAATCGCAAGCTTTCGTCACCCGTAATGCCGAGTTCGCCGCGGTCCATCAAGACGCCCGCAACGCCGTCGCCGCACAGAAGGCTGACGCCACGCAAGACGCGAAACAGACCGCTTCCAAAGTCTCTGTCGATGCCAACGCCGACAGCTGATCAAGCATTGTCGCTGCTCCCGTTTTCCCTTGGCTAGGCAATGGGCACCCTCGGTGCCGATATGTTAGCCTTTTAAAGCCGCTGCCGATCAGCGGCTTTTTTTATGTGCTTTAACTATCAGCCCCGCTGCAACGTACACCTCTAAAAAGACGCACATTGAAAAATAAAAACTGCCCCACCGTCAGACCAAAGGAGCTAGTACCGGTGCCTTCCGCGTTTCGTTTCACCCCGCTTTTCATTGCATTTACTGCAACGATCTCTTTCGCCGCCCAGGCAGATGAAGACAAGGCTGATGGCTTCATCGAAGGCTCGTCCTTCAACCTGCATTTTCGTAATGCCTACTTCAACCGCGACAACCACAACGCCGGCGTGCGCGACACCCGCGAATGGGGCCAGGGCGCGGTTGCACGTTTCGAATCCGGGTACACCCCGGGCGTAGTCGGCGTTGGCCTGGACGCCCATGCCATGCTGGGCTTGAAGCTCGACGGCGGTGGCGGCCATGCTGGCACCAGCATCCTGCCCGAGCACATCAAGGACGACGGCGAGCTGGGGGCAGCGCCACACGCGTTCTCCACTGCCGGTGCCGCCGTCAAGCTCAAGGCCTTCGACACCGAGCTCAAAGCCGGTGACCTGTTCCTCACCAACCCGGTGATCGCCGGCGGTGAGTCCCGCATGCTGCCGCAAACCTTCCGGGGTGTGAGCCTGACCAACGCCAGCATCGACGGCCTGCTGCTCGAGGGCGGTCAGGTGAGTTTCACCAAGCCCTACAACCAGAGCGGCCACCGCCGCATCGACACTTACTACGGCTCGCTGGACGAACACGACAAGAGCAAGCACCTGAACTGGGCCGGCGCGTCGTGGAGCGGTACCCCGAACATCACCGCCAACCTGTACGCGGCCGAGCTGAAGGACATCTGGAACCAGTACTACGCTGACTTCGACTACACCTACGTGGTCAACGACCTGGTCAGCCTTAACCCGGGCGTGCACTTCTATCACACCCAGGACACCGGCCAGGCCCTGCTGGGCAAGATCGACAACAACACCTACAGCCTGCACTTCACCGTCAACGCCGGGTTCCACAGCGTCACCGCCGCTTACCAGCGGGTCAATGGCAACACGCCGTTCGACTACATCAACCTGGGCGACAGCATCTACCTGGACAACTCGCGCATGTATTCGGACTTCAACGCCCCCAACGAGCGGTCGTGGAAGCTGCAGTACAACTATGACTTCGCCGGCGTGGGCGTGCCGGGCCTAAGCACATCGCTGTCGTACTCGCGCGGTGAGGCGGACCTGACCAAGGCCACGCAGGACACCACGCACTACGATTACTACCGTGCCGATGGCAAGAACGCCACGCACTGGGAACGCGACCTGGATGTGAAGTACGTGTTCCAGGAAGGTGACCTCAAGGACCTGTCGGTGCTGGTGCGCTATGCCGCCCACCGTGGCAGCCAGGGTTATGCATCAATCGACAGCAACAGCGACAACGATGAACTGCGGGTGATCGTCGACTACCCACTAAACGTGTTCTGAGCCTGGTTTGCGGGCCGCTTTGCGGCCCATTGCGACACCAAGCCGCGCCTACACAAGCAGTGCAAAGGTGATAAACCCGTGATTCCGTCGGACAAATCTTGTCCGACAATCCCCACTTCCCTAGAATATCGCCGCCGCGAATGGCCCTGCCCACTTAGTAGCGAGCATGCCCACCCAATCCCCGCGTTTCGCATTCCACAGGTCACACCCCGAACTGGCTCTCAACCTGGGCAGTTGCCTTGCCGTGCTCGCCATCGTGACGATTGTCAGCTACCTGCTGGCCCGTGAGCGCGACAGCGTCGAGCTGTCGGCCATTCGGTCGTCCAACAACATTGTCCAGCTGATCGAAAGTGACATCCTGCGCAACGTCGAACTCTATGACCAGTCCCTGCAGGGCCTGATCTGGGCGGTCGGGCGCAAGGAGCTGCCGGAAATCCCCGGCCCGCTGCGCCAACGCCTGCTATTCAACGAAGCCTTCGTCGACCGCAAGCGCGGTGATGTGCTGTGGCTGGACAAACTCGGCAATGTAGTGGGCGACTCCACTAGCAGCGTGCCGCGCAAAGCCAACTTCGCCGACACTGGAGTGTTCCAGGCACACCAGCGCAATGCCCACCTCGGTTTGCTGGTGGGCCCACCGTTCAAGGCCAAGCTTGGCGACCTGGACTGGTGTATCAGTTTCACCCGGCGTATCTCCGGCCCCAATGGCGAGTTTGCCGGCCTGGCTGCGGGTGCGCTGCGGCTGTCGTACTTCAGCGAACTGTTTCAGCGCTTGGACATTGGCGACGACAGCAGTATTAACCTGCTTAACACCGACGGCCAATTGCTCGCGCGCCAGCCATCACGCACACAGGATCCGCTGATTGGCACCAATTACGCCGATCGGCCCAATTTCAAGCGCATTCTCAGCGAACAGAGCGGCAGCTTCACTGCCCGCTCGGGCAGCAGCGCGAAACAGCGCATATACACCTTTGCCCGGGTCCCGCAGTTGCCGCTGATCGTGCTGGTGGCACACTCGGCCGACGAGGTTTTCCAGTCTTGGCGCCGTACTGCGATCCTGGTCAGCGTCGCCACCGGGGTACTGTGCGTGGGTATTCTATGGCTGACCTTGCTGCTGGGCCGCGAATTGCGCCGCCGGCAAGAAGCCGAACAAGGCTTGGCGGCGCTGGCCGCCACCGACAGCCTGACCGGCCTGGCCAACCGTCGGCGCCTGGACCAGGTGTTGCGCCAGGAATGGGCCCGCGCCCAACGCAACCGCAAACCGTTGGCGGTGTTGATGGTGGATGTCGACCATTTCAAGGCGTTCAACCAGCGCCACGGCCACGCCGGTGGCGACCATGCCTTGCGCGAAGTAGCCAAGACCATCGAGGCGTGCATTCGCCGCCCTGCGGATTTGGCGGCACGTTATGGCGGTGAGGAGTTCCAGGTGGTGCTACCGGAAACCGACCTGGCCGGCGCCCGGCTGTTGGCCGAGCGTATCCGCGCCAGTGTCGAGGCATTGGCCCCCTTCGCCGATGACACCCATGCGGTGACGGTGAGCATCGGTATTGGCCTGTCGGGCTCCCAGCACGACCTGGCGAGCGTGCTGGGAGCCGCAGATGAAGCGCTCTATCGGGCCAAGGCCAATGGCCGTAACCGGGTAGAGGGGCCTACCTACTAAGAGCGGGCGCGGGCAGCGTTGCGCAGGGCCCGGACCTGGTCATGGTTACGCTGCACACCTTGCAGCTGGTTTTCCACCAGGTTGTAGGTATGGTCGCTGGCGGTACGGCCCAGTTTCACAAGTTTCTCACGGGCTTCCTTGTAGGCCTTGAGGGCGTGGTCCTCGCCCCGCTCCACCTCGTTCAACACTGCCTCCTCATCCTTGCCGGTGACCATTGCCTTGAGGTTGACCCAACCGCGATGCAGGTCACCGCTGATGCTGGTGGAGGTTTCCGGGTCGCCGCCCAGGCGGCGCACTTCGCTTTGCAGTTCACCCGCAGCGCTGGCGCACTCACCTGCGCGCTGCACGAAGAACGCTTTCAGTTCAGGGTTTTTCACATCATCGGCCGAGGCCTTGAAGCCTTTCTCGCCATCCTTGCTGTACTCAATCAGGTCGTTGAGCACGTCGATCACGTCTTTATTGGGGTTGCTCATGGTACGAACTCCTTGGCAGGTGATAGTCATCTGTAAGGGAGCAGCGTTCGTGCCAAGCTTTGCCTGTTTATAAATTCGTTAAAAATCAATTAGTTAAAATACACTAAGGGCAATTTGATAACGGCGTTCTGCATGATTGCCGCTTGGGTGCTCGTGCAGATTGCAGTATGGTCGGCGCTTTTCCATTGCCAGGTGCGCCGAAAATGAAAGCGGAAACCCTCGAACTGCTGGTGACCCGCACCATGCCGTTTGGCAAGTATCAGGGGCGGATCATTGCCGACCTGCCAGGGGACTACCTGGCATGGTTCGCGCGCAAGGGGTTCCCGACCGGCGAGCTGGGCGGGTTGTTAGCGTTAATGCTCGAGATCGATCACAACGGGCTGGGTGATCTACTGGTGCCATTGCGGCAGAAGCATCGGCGCTAGCCTGGACCGGCCTCTTCAAGGTAAAACCGCAAACCAACACTGTGCAGTAACCTGTAGGAGCGGGTTTACCCGCGAAGAGGCCACTGAAGCTCACCGAGGGCTCTAGCCCTTCACCGGCGCCACCGCCAGCTCCACCCGCTCGCTCTTCTTGATCAGCGCATACACCACCGCCGTCAGCAAGCTGCCCGCCACAATCGCCAGCAGGTACAGCAGCGCATGGTTGATCGCATTGGGGATCAGCAGCACGAACAAGCCGCCATGCGGCGCCATCAGTTTGCAGCCGAAGTACATCGACAAGGCCCCGGTCAGCGCACCACCCGCAATACTGGCAGGGATCACCCGCAGCGGGTCCTTGGCGGCAAACGGGATCGCCCCTTCGGAGATAAAGCACAACCCCAGCGCCAACGCTGCCTTGCCGGCTTCGCGCTCGCTTTGGGCGAACTTGCGCCGGGCCAGGAAAGTGGCGATGCCCAGGCCAATGGGCGGCACCATGCCGGCAGCCATGGTCGCCGCCATCGGCGCATAGCTCGACGAGGCCAGTAGCCCCACCGAGAAGGCATAGGCCGCCTTGTTGATCGGCCCGCCGAGGTCGACGCACATCATGCCGCCCAGCAACAGGCCGAGCAAAATGGCGTTGGTCGTGCCCATGCTGTCGAGAAAGTGCGTGAGGCCTTCAAGCATCGCCGCCACCGGCTGGCCAACCACGTAAATCATCACCAGGCCGGTAAACAGGCTAGCCAGCAACGGGATGATCAGGATTGGCTTGAGCGCCTCCAGGCTGCTGGGTAGGCGTGCCCAACGGGCAATGGCCTTGGCACTGTAGCCAGCGAGAAAGCCGGCGACGATACCGCCGATGAAGCCTGCGCCCAGGGTGCTGGCCAGTAGGCCGCCGATCATGCCGGGTGCCAGCCCCGGGCGGTCGGCGATAGACCAGGCGATATAACCCGCCAGCAACGGCACCATCAGCTTGAAGGCGGCCTCACCGCCAATCTGCATCAACGCCGCCGGCAGGGTGCCCGGCTGTTTATAAGCTTCAATGCCGAACACGAACGACAGGGCAATCAGCAGGCCGCCGGCCACCACCATCGGCAGCATGAACGACACGCCGGTGAGCAGGTGCTTGTACACCCCGGTTTTTTCGCCCTTTGCCGGCGTGGTCGCCGCTGCGGCATCCGCGCTGCTTTCCACTTTGGCTTCGACCAGGGCCTTGTCCAGCGTGGCACGCGCCTGCTTGAGGGCGATGCCGGTGCCACAGCGGTAAATACGCTTGCCGGCGAAACGCGCGGTGGGCACTTCGATGTCTGCAGCCAGCAGCACCACATCGGCGTCAGCAATGGCCTCGGCAGACAAGGGGTTGCGGGCACCGACCGAGCCCTGCGTTTCCACAGTGAGCTGGTAGCCCAACTGTTGTGCGGCCTGCTGCAAGGCTTCCGCAGCCATGAAGGTGTGTGCGACGCCGGTCGGGCAAGCTGTGACCGCGACGATGCGTGCACCTGCACTGCCCGCTGCGGCCGGGCTATCGGGCACTGCTGCCAGCAGTTGGGCGCTGGCTGCCGCTTCATCAAGGAAGCCCTCACGGTCAGCCAATGCCTGGGACGGTGTGCTCTGGTACACGCGCTTGCCAACGAAGCGGGCCAGGTCCACCGGGCCGGTGCTAACCACCAGTACCCAGTCGGCCTCGGCGACTTGCGCGGCGCTCAGTTGCCGCTCAGGGTGCCCGGCGTCCTGCACCTCGACGCTGGTGCTCCAGCCACGCCGCTGGGCGGCGGCGGACAGCAAACGCGCGCTCAGCACGCTCGACACCTGGCCGTTGGGGCAGGCGGTGACAATGGCAATGTTCATCGGCAACCCTCTTGTTGTTCTGTCAGTTGCACAGCGGCTTGCAGACGCGCCAGTTGCTCGCGGTCACGGATGCCGAACCCAACTTGGGTAACGGCCTGGGCAGCGATGGCGGTGGCCCGGGCCAAGGTTTGCGCAGGGGCTTCGCCTTGCAGCAAGCCATGGACCATGCCGGCCACCAGCGAATCACCCGCCCCCACCGTGCTGGCAACCTGCACCTTGGGCGGGCGGGCATGCACGGCCAGGTCGCGAGCGAACCAACTGACACCCTGCTCGCCCGCCGACACCACCACGTGTTCGACGCCACTGGCCAACAGGCGCTGGGCAGCGGCACGCTGCTGCGCGGGGTTATCCACCGCTAGGCCAAGCACCTCGCACAGCTCTTCGGTATTGGGCTTGACCAGCCAGGGCGCACTTTGCAGGCCGGCACGCAGGGCTTCGCCGCTGCTGTCCAGGGCTACCTTCAGGCCTTGCGCCTTGAGTTGCTCGAGCAACTGGCGGAACCACTCAGCACTGATCCCGCGCGGCAGGCTACCGGCCACCACCACCGCATCGTGGCCTGGGGCAATCTGCTCCAGGCGGCGCAGTAAGGCACTGCGTGCCGCTTCATCGACTTGCGGGCCCTGGCCATTGATGTCGGTAACCCGGCCATCGGCCTCGACCAACTTGATGTTGCTGCGGGTTTCGCCGGGCACCCGGACAAAGCAGTCGGCAAAGCCGCGCGCGCTGATCAGGGCCTCGAACGGCTGCAGGTTATCGCGCCCCAGGAAGCCAGCAACGGTCACGCTGTGCCCAAGGTCGGCCAGTACCTGGGCAACGTTAAGCCCCTTGCCGGCGGCGTGGCTGTGTTGTGCCTGGCTGCGGTTGACCTGCCCTGGGCGCAGGGTATCCAGGCCAATGGTGATATCCAGCGCAGGGTTCAGGGTAAGGGTGAGGATCTTGGCCATTCAATAACGCTCCACCAGCGCGCGAACCGCCGCGGCGCTGTCCTGTTGCAGGGCCTCGCGCGCCAGGGCGCGGGCCGTCTGGTGATCGGCCTGGCGGACCAGGGCCTTGACTTCGGCAATGCTGCGCGCGGCGACGCTGAGTTCGTCCACGTCCAGGCCAAGCAGCACAGCCACCGCCTGCGGATCAGCAGCCAGTTCACCGCACACCCCCACCCACTTGCCATGGGCATGGGCGGCGCGCACGGTCATGTCGATCAGGTTGAGCACCGCCGGGTGCAGGCCATCGGCCTGGGCCGAAAGGCTCGGGTGGCCACGGTCGATGGCCAGGGTGTACTGGGTCAGGTCGTTGGTACCGATGCTGAAGAAGTCCACTTCACGCGCCAGTTGTGGCGCCAGCAGGGCCGCCGACGGTACTTCGACCATGATGCCCAGTTGCAAATCGGCTACCGGGATCTCGGCGCGCAAACGCTCGACCATGGCACGCGCCTCACGCCACTCGTGCACTTGGCCAACCATTGGGAACATGATGCGCAGCGGGCGTTGGTCAGCTGCGCGCAGCAAGGCGCGCAGTTGGTCCTCCATCACCTGCGGACGCTGCAGGGTCAGGCGGATGCCGCGCACGCCGAGAAACGGGTTTTCCTCGGCGGCGATTGGCCAATACGGCAGCGGCTTGTCGCCGCCCACATCGAGGGTGCGTACCACCAGCGGGCGCCCATCGAGGCCATCGAGCACACGGCGGTACTCGGCTTCCTGGGTGACCACGTCCGGGGCTTGCGGGTGGGCCATGAAAATCAGCTCGGTGCGCAGCAGGCCGACGCCTTCGGCGCCCTGCTCCACCACCTTGGCGATACCCTTGCTCTCACCAATGTTGGCGAATACTTCCACAGCATGGCCATCGCGGGTAACCGCCGGTTCGAAACGATTGGCCCAGGCGGCCTGTAAACGTTGCTCGCGCAGGTCTCGTTCGGCCAATGCCCGTTGCAGTTCATCTGCTGGCGGCGACACGCTGACCACCCCGCGCTGGCCATCGAGCAGCAACGGCGTACCGGCCTCCAGCAACAGAATCGCCGCGCCCGCGCCAACTACCGCCGGGATGCCCAGAGCACGCGCGACAATGGCGCTGTGGGCGGTGGCACCGCCCTGCGCGGTAACGATACCGGCAACCCGGCTCGGGTCCAGCCGGGCGACATCGGACGGGCCGACTTCGGTCATCACCAACACATAAGGTTGCTCGGGCTCTACCTGCGCCTGCACACCACACAGCTGCGCCAGCACCCGGCGGCCGATGTCACGCAGGTCGGCGGCGCGTTCGGCCAGCAAGGCGTCGTGCAGCGACTCCTGCTGGCGGGCTGCCGCCTCGATCACCACCATCCACGCCGCCGCAGCGCTTTCACCTTGGACCAAGCGCTGTTCGACATCGTCGCTCAGGGCTGGGTCGGCGAGCATTTCCTGGTGGGTGACGAAGATTTCGCCAATGGCCTTGTCGCTGCGCTGGACCAAGGCCTGCAGCTCGCCATTCACCGTCGCCATGGCTGCACGCAGCTTGTGCCGCTCCTGGGCGCAGGACTCGCCACGCAGGGGGTAGTCGAACTCACGCTCGACGCACACATGCGCCGGGCCGCTGGCAATACCTGGGGAGGCGCCCACACCCTGGATGCGGCTACCGGCCTCGGGGGCTTGCCGCACTTCGGCCGCGGTATCGGCCACAGCCCCGGCAGCCTGTGGCAGCGGCTCCACGTCTTCACCCAGGCCTTGTTCGATGGCGGCCAGCAGCACCGGCAAGGCATCAGCGGCGATGCTAGGCTCGGCCAGCAGTTCCAGCGCCTGGCCACGGCGGGCGCCGAGGCTGAGCAGCTTGCTCAAGCTCTTTACCGACACCGCCGGCTGTGCACTGTCGACCAGCCGTACACGGATTTCCCCCTCGAAGCCTTTGGCCAGTTGCGCCAGCACCTTGGCCGGGCGGGCATGCAAGCCATGCGGGTTGGCCAGCACGATACGTGCGCTGGGCCAGTCCACCGGTGCCTCACCGCCTAGCACTTCAAGTACCGCACGGCTGCTGGTGGCCTGGTAGAGCATCTGCCCGCGGCCTTCGATCAACACTTCGCACAAACGTTCGAGCAAGGCCTGGTGGGCAGCCCCGAGGCTGGCCAGGCAGAACAGGCCGTTGAGCGGCTGCTCGCGGTAACGCAGCGGCTGCTGCGGGGTAATGAAGGCCAGGCCGGGCTGGCGCACCTGGCGCTCGCTGTGCAGCCACCACAGGCCCTCGCCCAGCGGCAGCGGCTCGGCCTGCTGCAGCAGCGCAGCAAACCCGCTGTCGACGCAGTCGGCCCGCTGCAACAGGCGCGCGCCGCGCCAGGCCAGTTCGTCGAAATCATCGGCTGGCAGGTTCAAGCCGACCAATTGCGCATCCAGCGCCAGTTCTTGTGGCGCGCCCTGCAACAGCTTCAGCAACGCCTCGGCGGACCCCGCGCGGCGCAGTGCTTCGGCCAGGTCGGTCTCGCCCAGGGCACGGGTTAGCAATTGCAGCAGGCGCAGGTGCTCGTCGGAGCGGGCGGCGATGCCGATGGCCAGGTAGACCATTTGCCCATCGCCCCAGTCCACGCCTTCCGGGAACTGCAGCAGGCGCACGCCGGTGGCGTACACCAGGTCGCGGGTCTGCGGCGTGCCATGGGGGATGGCAATGCCCTGGCCAAGGAAGGTAGAGCCTTGCGCCTCACGGGCCTGCAGCCCTTGCAGGTACCCCTCGGCGACCAAGCCGTCAGCGACCAGCCGGTCGGCCAGTAGGCCCAATGCCTCGGCCTTGTCGGCGGCCTTCTGGCCCATGGCTATCTGCTCCTTGGCGAGCTCGAGCATGACCTTCTCCTTTTGCAGTTCCCGGTTGGGTACTGGAGTATTGTTGTGAAATTCACATGAACGGCCAGTTCAACAGCCTTGCACGGGTGGCAGCCGAGGCAGAAAATTCGGCAGCTGAAACGTTTAACCTGACCAGACGGCCACGTTACTCGATAATCTGCCGAGGAAAAAGCCCCATCCTGTCGGACAATTGCGACAATGGTCGTCTGCGCGTGGCGCCCCCATCGGGTCAAACTACCCGGTCCGGCCTCACAGCCAGCCCCGGTAATAATAAGGAAAATTCGGTGAAACTCAGCGATATCGCCCGTCTGGCCGGTGTGTCCGTGACCACTGCCAGCTACGTCATCAATGGCAAGGCTGAACAGCAGCGCATCAGCAACAGCACTGTCGAGCGGGTGCGCGCGGTAGTCGATGCCCACGGCTTCACGCCCAACCCCCAGGCCGCTGGCCTGCGCAGCCGGCATACCCGCACCCTGGGCTTCATTCTCCCGGATCTGGAGAACCCCAGCTACGCCCGTATCGCCAAACAGTTGGAGCAAGGCGCCCGCGCTCGCGGCTATCAGTTGCTGATCGCCAGCAGCGACGACCAGCCCGACAGCGAGCGCCAGTTGCAGCAGTTGTTCCGCGCCCGCCGTTGCGATGCGCTGTTTGTCGCCAGCTGCCTGCCGCCAGAAGATGACAGCTACCGCGAACTGCAGGACAAAGGCCTGCCGGTGATCGCCATCGACCGTCGTCTGGACCCTGCGCACTTCTGCTCGGTGATCAGCGACGACCGCGACGCCAGCCGCCAACTGGCTGCCAGCCTGCTCAGCGCAGCCCCGCGCAGCATTGCCCTGATCGGCGCACGCCCGGAGTTGTCGGTCAGCCAGGCGCGTGCCGGCGGCTTCGATGAAGCCCTGCAAGGCTATACCGGCGAAGTTCGCCGCTACCAAGGCGAAGCGTTCAGCCGTGAATGCGGCCAGCACCTGATGCAGCAGCTGATCGACGACTTGGGCGGCCTGCCGGATGCCCTGGTGACTACCTCGTACGTGCTGCTGCAAGGGGTGTTCGACACCTTGCAGGCATGCCCGGCCGACGCGCGCCAGCTGCAACTGGGCACCTTCGGTGACAACCAATTGCTCGACTTCCTGCCGCTGCCGGTCAATGCCATGGCCCAGCAACATGGCTTGATTGCCGCCACCGCCCTGGAACTGGCGCTGGCCGCGATTGAAGAACAACGCTACCAACCTGGCGTGCACGCCGTTGGTCGAACGTTCAAGCAACGCATCACAGCGGCCTGAACATGCGCCTGATCGACACCCACACCCACCTCGACTTCCCCGACTTCGACGCCGACCGCCCGCGCCTGCTGGCCAACGCGACGGCGCGCGGGGTGGCGCGGATGGTGGTGCTGGGGGTGTACCAGGCGAATTTCCAGCGGGTGTGGGATTTGGCCTGCGCTGATCAGCGCCTGTTTGCCGCGCTTGGTCTGCACCCGATCTACCTCGACCAGCATCGCCCGCAGCACCTGGCGCAGTTGCGTGAGTGGCTGGAGCGCCTGCACGGCGACCCACGCCTGTGCGCGGTGGGCGAGTTCGGCCTGGACTACTACCTCGAAGACCTGGACAAAGCTCGCCAGCAGGACCTGTTTGAAGCGCAACTGCAAATGGCCTGCGACTTCCAACTGCCCGCCCTGCTGCACGTGCGCCGCAGCCATGCCCAAGTGATCGCCACGCTCAAGCGTTACCAGCCGGTGCGCGCAGGGGTGATTCATGCCTTTGCTGGCAGTTACGAGGAAGCCCGCGAGTACATCAAGCTGGGCTTTCGGCTAGGGCTGGGCGGCGCGGCTACCTGGCCGCAGGCGCTGCGGCTGCGCAAAACCTTGGCGCGGCTACCGCTGGACAGCGTGGTGCTGGAGACCGACGCGCCGGACATGGCACCGGTGATGTACCCAGGGGTAAGGAACAGCCCGGAACATCTGCCAGAGATTGCCGGGGCGCTGGCGGAAGTGATGGGGGTGGAGGTCACGGCGCTGGCTGATGCCAGCAGCCGCAATGCTTGCCAGGTGTTTGGCTGGTAACTGAGCGCTCTGTTGCCTGTATGGGCCTTTCGCGGGCAAGCCCGCGAAGAAGCCAACGCGTCAGTTCAGACCAGCACCGTCCACAACGCAAACCCGGCATACCACAGCACCGCACAGCGCAGCAGCAGCTCCCACAGGCTGTCCAGCCGCCCCAGCCCGCGCTGGCTGTCTTCTTCCTCGGGAATGTCATCGGCAATGCGCCCGACCCTGGCCACCAGGTGCGCGGCGCTGATGTGCCAGTTGAGCAGCTCGTGCAGCATCACCCGAGTGACCGCGAGGAAGTTGCCGACAAGGGCAAAACTCAAGGCCAGTACACGCACCGGCAGCCAGTCCATGATGTGCCGCAACTGCTCGGCACGGGCCTTCAACGCCGGTTGCTTGCTGTGCTCGCCACACAGCGCCAGCAGGCGATAGGCCAGCGCTGCACCTGGGCCTAGCATGAAGTACCAGAAGATCACCGCGAAAAAGCCTTGGTACACCTGCCATAGCAAGTTGCCCTGCACCCGTACCAGCAGGCTGTGCGGATCGTCAGCCACCAGCCCCAGATCGCGCTCGGCCACGTGCAGCGCAGCCTGGTCATCACCCCGCCGCCAGGCATCACGGAACGGCCCCAGCGAAGCCTTGGCATCACCGCGGCCCAGGCTATAAATCAGCACCAGCAGGTGCACCGGCAAGGCCAGCAGGCCATACGCCACCGGGTCCAGCACATGCAGCAGCAACACCAGCAGCGCTACCGGTGCCATTACCAGGATGGCCAGCGTCCACCACGGCTGCACCTTGCCACTGCGCTCCAGGCGCACCAGTTCGCCCAGGAAAAACCCATCGCGCTGCACTTGGTGGCGCAGCGCCGAGAACTTCTCGACCCACAGCGCCAGCAACAACACCAGAAAACTCATGCCTTGTCCTCGTTGTGCTGCAGCGCTTGGCGGTAGCGCGGCCAGTCGAAAGCCGGGCCGGGGTCGGTCTTGCGCTGCGGGGCAATGTCGCTATGGCCTTGGATGCGGCCCACATCGATGGCCGGCCAGGCCCTGCAGATGTGCCGAGTGAGTTGCTCCAGCACCGAGTACTGGGCATCGGTATAGGGCAGCTCGTCGGTGCCTTCCAGTTCGATCCCGATAGAAAAGTCGTTGCAGCCATCGCGCCCGTCGAAGCAGGACACACCCGCGTGCCAGGCGCGGTCAAGCAACGAAACGAACTGGGTCACCGCACCGTCACGCTCGACGAACAGGTGCGCCGATACCGTCAGGTGGTTGATGCTGGCGAAGTACGGGTGTTCGTCAGGGTCCAGGCAATTCTGGAAAAACTGCTGCACCTTGCCAGTGCCGAAGCACGCCGGCGGCAGGCTGATGTTGTGGATCACCAGCAGGGAAATCGATTCGCCTTCGGGGCGGGCATTGAAGTTCGGCGAGGGGCAGTGGGTGATTCCGATTCCGTGGAACCAGCCGGTGGCACGGTCCAATTGCATGAGGCAGATCCTGAAAACGCCGTGAACAGGGCACCAGTATGCCCTGCGGCCAACGGCGTTTGCATGTGAATGATTGTAATACCCGCCCGCCGCTACAGCCGCAGGCCCTCGACAACTGCCTGCAGCGCCCGCTCGAACAACAGCCCGTCATCCAGCACCCGCACTTCGCCGCGGTGCAGTGCTTGAGCCAGGCTGGCAGCGTTCCACTCGCGCACTTTCATGCCGGTGCGGTTGGCGAACACCAGCCTATCGCTGCTGTCGATGCGTGCCACCAGTTTGCAGCGCAGTGGTTGGTCTTCATCCAACACTTCTACCCAGGTACCGATACGCAGGCGTTGTACTTGGCGTAGCGCCGCAGCCTGCCCGCCGGCACCTTGCACCGGCGCACAGGCGGGTTCTTCGGCAATCGTCAATACGATGTCCGCGGCCACCCATACGTCGCTCAGCGGCGGCCCCTCACCGCCGGGCTGCTGCTCGGTACCGGCGCAGGCGCGCAGGTGCAATTGCTCCAGCTGCAGGAAGAATTCGCGGGTCGCTGCCGAGTCCAGGGCCACGCTGGCTAAACCCTCGCGCAGCGCCTTGAGCAGGCCCGGCACCTGCTGCAACAAGGCTTGCGGTTCATGTGGCGGGGTGATGCTGGCCAGCAACGTGTCCACGGTGAGCAACGCATCCCGCCAGGCCTGGGATGCTTCGCCCTGCTTGAGCCAGGCCAGCAACAGTACCTGGCTCCACACCTGCACCAGCATCTCTACCACTACTTGCGGCAGCATCCGACCGCGCAGGCGCTGGTTAAGCACGTGCTGCACCTGTTGCCTGGCCTGCTGGGCGCGGGCACGCCCTTCTTCGGCATCGCGGGTGCGTTGTTCAAGCAACTCGTGGCGCCGCCGCTCGTCCTGGCTAAAGGCGAGGAAGTCGTCAAGCAGTTCGGCAAACAGGCCGATATCTTCGGCAAAATCGTTGAGCAAGCGCTGGACGACACGCTCCACCCGCAAATGCAGGCTGTCGCGCAGGCCTTCGCTGGCGCTCTGCCAACCGATGGCCGCGCTAGCGATCTCGTTGAGCAGCCGACGGGCCGGGTGGTTGGCCCGGCTGAACAAGCCCTTGTCCAGCAGCGCCACTTTCAGCAGCGGAATATGCAGGCGTGCGATCAGCACGCGCAGGCTGGCCGGCAAGTTGTCATCGTTTTGAATGAAGGCGAACAGCAGGCCAACCAGGTTGATCATGTCCTCGTCGGCCACCTCGATGCGCCGGCGTACGCCGCTACGCACGCTAACCCGCATCAGCAATTGTTCAAGCTGTGGGCCGAGTTCGAAATCGTCGACCTCTTCAGTGGCGGGCACGTAGTGTTGCAAATGGGAAAGCAGGCGCAGCAGGTCGGCGGTACTGATCGGTTGGGCGGCGGCCACCGCCTGCACACGCGGTGCAAACTGCCCCCGCGCCGGGGCCAGCAGCGTTTGCAACGAGGCAAACACGGCCTGCCCTGCCGCGTCCGCGCCCACCACTTGCCCCAGGTTCGCCGGCCCCCGCCGTGTGTTAATGCGCCGGTCTTCGGCTCGCCGACGCGGTGCCTGCGGTAACTCGGGCAGCACACCGGCAGCGGCCATTAATTGGTTGGCTTCGCCATAGAACACGTCTGCTTCGCGCAGCACATAGCGCTCAAACAGCCTGAGCAGGACCAGCTTGACCCGCAGGCCCACCCCCAAGTTGCGCCCAGCATCAAGGAAGTAACCGCATAACGCCGCGGGCGCCAAAGGGTTGTGCTGTTCGTGCAAGGGCCGCTCCAGCAGTGCTTGCAAGCGCAGGCCCAGTTGCTGCAGGGCAATGCCGTTCTGTGACAGTACCCGCGCGACCATGCCTTCAACCGCGCTGGCGCGCTCCCCCTGGGCCTTGCCGTGCATGTTGCCCGGCTCGACCAGTGGCGCCAGCAGGTCTAGCTGGCCGATGCGGGCGAAAGCGTCATAGAACCTGTCGAGGAAACCCCGCTCGATGCTCTTGCGCTTCAGGCGCAGGTCGCGCATGGCCTCGAAGTAAAGGTTCTGATCACTGCGATCGAAGGCCTTGTCGGCCATCTCGAAGAGGGTGTCATCGGCATTGTCGAACAACGCCTGCAGGCCTTGGCGCAACTGCAAGGCGGCCTTGTCGCGTACCTGCAGGAGCACCACCGGAAGGCAAGGCAGAGGCGCACGCCCCCCGCGGTCGATGGCTGCCGCCAAGGGCACCACCTTGCCTTCTTTGTGCATCCTGAACTCCTTGCAGGTGTCTTGCCCGAAGGGGCTGCGACTCGTCAAAGCTATGACGCCAAATACTGGGCGTTATTATCGGTAAAAATCCACACGGCTGCCAGCGCCGTTTCAGCGACTGGTTAGTGACCTTGATTTGCCCCGGTTGCTCACACCCGCCGACCAAAGGTCATTCCTTGCCAAGGCGGCTGTACACACCGGCCCCCTGCCCTATAATCGCGGGCATCTAGCTTGTGGAGCCGACCATGCCGAACCTACGCCTTGCCGACCTGACCGCTGAAATCGAAGCCAACGTGCGCCGCGCGCTGTTGGAGGACATCGGCAGTGGCGATATCACCGCGCAACTGATCCCGGCCGAGCGCCTGGCCAAGGCCACCATCATCACCCGCGAAGATTGCGTCATCGCCGGTACCGCCTGGGTCGATGCCGTGTTCCGCCAACTCGACCCACGTGTGGCGGTGCATTGGCAGGTGGCCGATGGTGACCGCGCCACGGCCAACCAGCCGCTGTTCCACCTGGAAGGCCCCGCGCGTTCGCTGCTGAGTGGTGAGCGCAGTGCCCTGAATTTCTTGCAGATGCTGTCGGGGGTCGCTACCCGCGCACGCTTCCTGGCCGATTTGGTGGACGGCACCCAGGTACGCCTGCTCGACACCCGTAAAACTTTGCCGGGCCTGCGCTTGGCGCAGAAGTACGCGGTTACCTGTGGCGGATGCGACAACCACCGCATCGGCCTATACGACGCCTTCCTGATCAAAGAAAACCACATTGCCGCCAGCGGTGGCGTGGCCGAGGCCGTGGCAGCGGCACACCGTATTGCGCCGGGCAAGCCGGTGGAGATCGAAGTAGAAAGCCTGGACGAGCTACGCCAAGCGCTGGCCGCCGGCGCCGACATCATCATGCTCGACGAACTGAACCTGGACGAAATGCGCGAAGCTGTGCGTATTACTGCAGGCAAGGCCAAGCTCGAAGCCAGTGGCGGGGTCAACGAGAGCACCTTGCGGGTGATTGCCGAGACTGGGGTGGATTACATCTCGATTGGTGCCATGACCAAGGATGTGAAGGCGGTGGACCTGTCGATGCGGCTGAGCCTGTGAGCGGCTTGCAGAACCAAAAAACCGGCCATTGAGCCGGTTTTTTGTGGGGTGGCGATAGGGCTGCGAAGCAGCCCCGGCGCTCTCAGATCAGAACGAGGCGTTGGCCAAACCGTCCAGGTAACGCTCGACGTCCAGCGCCGCCATGCAGCCAGCACCGGCCGAGGTGATGGCCTGACGGTAAACGTGATCAGCCACGTCGCCAGCAGCGAACACGCCCTCGACGTTAGTGGCGGTGGCGTTGCCCTCACGGCCGCCATTCACCACCAGGTAACCGTCCTTCAGGGTCAGCTGGCCTTCGAACAGCGAAGTGTTCGGGGTGTGACCAATCGCGATGAACACGCCATCGACCTTGATTTCGTCGCTGCTGCCGTCGTTGTTCTTCAGGCGCGCACCGGTCACCCCCATGTTGTCACCCAGCACTTCGTCCAAGGTGGCGTTGAGCTTGAGCTCGATCTTGCCTTCGGCAACACGGGCGTTGAGCTTGTCGACCAGGATCTTCTCGGCGCGGAAAGTTTCGCGACGGTGCACCAAGGTCACCTTGCTGGCGATGTTGGCCAGGTACAGCGCCTCTTCAACGGCGGTGTTGCCGCCGCCAACCACGGCGACCGGCTTGTTACGGTAGAAGAAGCCGTCGCAGGTGGCGCAGGCCGAAACACCCTTGCCCATGAAGGTTTCTTCCGACGGCAGGCCCAGGTAGCGGGCGCTGGCGCCAGTGGCGATGATCAGCGCGTCGCAGGTGTACTTGCCGCTGTCCCCTTGCAGGGTGAACGGCTTGTTGGCCAGATCGACGGCGTTGATGTGGTCGAAGACGATTTCAGTTTCGAAGCGCTCGGCGTGCTCCTGCATGCGCTGCATCAGGGCCGGGCCGGTCAGGCCATGGGGGTCGCCCGGCCAGTTGTCGACTTCAGTCGTGGTGGTCAGCTGACCGCCAGCCTGCATGCCGGTGATCAGCAACGGCTTGAGGTTGGCACGGGCGGCATACACCGCAGCGCTATAACCGGCAGGGCCGGAACCGAGAATGATGACGCGCGAATGACGTACTTCAGACATGTCGAACTCCTGTCGAGCGGGCCGCAGGGGCCGGCATCGGTGTACCGGCTGCGCCAGCTGGAAAATTAAAAAGGGCCCACGCAGCACTTGGGGAAGTACTACAACGCGCAAGCCCGAAAAGCGAAAAGTTGAGCGCACTGTAGCGAGGTCGCAAAGATTAAGGAAATATCCTTCGACAATCCACCTCATAGGCATCGTCTATTCAGCGATTTCATCGGTAGCCAAGGCGCTGGGCTTTTGTTACCGCCCGTTTCCCGCCCGCTGCGTGCCTTTCGTCGGCGCGGCAAACTCGGTAAGGTCAGCGCGTTTTCCTTCTCTGCGGAGTATCTTCATGCAAGCCCCTGTCCTCTCTGGCCCCCAGTACCTGCGCGAAGGCCTGAAACTGGTGCTGAGCCCCAACCTGCGGTTGTTCGTGCTGTTGCCGCTGGCAGTCAACCTGCTGCTGTTCGGCGGCCTTATCTACTTCGCCGGCCATCAGTTCAGCTTGTGGGTCGACGCCCTGATGCCAAGCTTGCCAAGCTGGCTGGACTTCCTTACCTACCTCCTCTGGCCGCTGTTCGTCGCTTTGGTGGTGCTGATGGTGTTCTTCACCTTCACCCTGGTGGCCAACATCATTGCCGCGCCGTTCAATGGCTTTCTGGCGGAAAAGGTGGAGGTGGTAGTGCGTGGCCAGGACAACTTCCCGGCATTCAGCTGGGGCGAGCTGGTGGCCATGGTGCCGCGTACCTTTGGCCGTGAAATGCGCAAGCTGGGTTACTTCCTGCCACGGGCGATTGCCCTGTTCATCCTGTCGCTGATCCCGGTGGTCAACGTGGTGGCCGCGCCGCTGTGGCTGATCTTCGGGGTGTGGATGATGGCGATTCAGTACATCGACTACCCGGCGGACAACAACAAGATGAGCTGGCAGGACATGCTCGCTTGGCTGCGCAGCAAGCGCTGGCAGTCGCTGGGCTTTGGCGGGATTACCTACCTTGCGCTGATGGTGCCGTTAGTGAACGTGCTGATGATGCCGGCGGCGGTAGCCGGGGCTACCTTGTTCTGGGTGCGGGAGCGCAACTGATCCCTCTGCGCCCAGTTGGGAGCGGCTCTTTCGCGACAAAAGGCCGCTCTTACAAATAGCAAAGCGTGTCTGGCCTTGGTGTCACTGCCCCAACCGACTGGAAAACTGCCCCACCACATCCACCACCCGCTGCGCCCCGTCCTGGATCTCGACGATCACATTCCCCGTCTGGTCAGCCAGCGCCAGCCCCTGTTCGGCTTGGCGCTTGCTGGTGTCGATGATCGCCACCGCCGCCTGGGCCAGTTGCTCGTTCTGCTGCACCACCCGGGCGATTTCCTCGGTGGCGGTACTGGTGCGCGAGGCCAGCTGGCGCACCTCATCGGCGACCACGGCAAAGCCTCGCCCCTGTTCACCGGCGCGGGCCGCTTCGATGGCCGCGTTAAGCGCCAGGAGGTTGGTCTGCCCGGCAATGTCGCTGATGGTCTTGATGATCGAGCCAATCACCCGTGACTGGGTGTCCAACGCCTGGATGCCTTCGGCGGCTTCCTGCATCGAGGCCTCCAGCCCGCGCATCACGCTGACGGTCTGGGTAACCACCTCGGTGGCTTTGCGGGCGCTGGCATCCGTGCCCAGCGAGGTGTTGTAAGCCACGTCCGCTGCCTCGGCCACCGCTTGCTCCTGGTTGACCTGGTGGGTGATCACGGTGGCGAACTTGACCACCTTGTACAGTACGTCATGGGGGTCGAAGATCGGGTTGTACGAGGCCTCCAGCCAAACTACCCGGCCATGGGCATCAATACGCTTGAAACGCTCGGCAACGTACTCGCCACGGCGCAGCCTGTCCCAAAAGGCCTGGTAGGCCACCGAGTTGGCCTCCGCTGGGTCACAGAACAGGCGGTGATGCTTGCCACGGATCTGTTCCAGGCGATAGCCGACCGATGCCAGGAAGCGCTCGTTGGCAGTCAGGATAGTGCCGTCCAGGTCGAACTCGATCACGGCGGTAGAGCGCATCAACGCCTTGATCAGGCTTTCGTGCTCGCGGGAAGTCTCGATGGTGCGGGTAAGGTCGCTGGAGTGCAGCGTGAAGTACTTGATGCGCCCTTCACTGTTCTTGACCGGCTGCAGGATCGACCGCAGCCAGGCTTCCTGGCCATTGCCGCGCAGCAGGCGGAAGGCACCGTTCAGGTGTTCACCGCGGCTGATCGCGTTTTTCATGCGCTGGTAGAAATCCAGCGATTTCACGTGAGCGGGGACGATGTCCTCCAGTTTGCGGCCAAGCAATTGTTCGCCCCGGTAGAGCATCTCGCTTTCGAAGTTGCCATTGGCCATCTCGATCCGCCCCTGAGGGTCGAGTTGCAGCACCAGCATCTCGCTGTCGAGGCTACTCTTGACCTGCTCGATGGACATCAGGTCTTCGCGCAACTGCCGGATTTCTTGCTTGAGCTTGTTGTTGAACATCACCGCTCTCCCGGAGCGCATCAGCTAGTCGAATGCATCTTCATCGGCTGGCGGTGAGGCCTTCTTGAGTGCCCTGCGGGAAATATTCACAAAGCCAAACGTGTCGCCGGTCAGCTGTCATCTGTACGTCACACGGCAGTCACATTTGCGCAACCCAGCAGGCGGACACTTTTTGTCATGAATACACCCGCCCTACGCATTACCCTGGTCAGCGAAACCTTCCCACCCGAAATCAACGGCGTGGCCAACACCCTTGGCCGCCTCAGCGAAGGGTTGCGCCAACGCGGCCATGAGATTGAGGTGGTGCGCCCGCGCCAGGCCGGCGAAGGCCCCGTGCACAACGACCCGAAGCTGATGCTGTGCCGTGGCTGGGCCCTGCCCGGCTACCCCGGTTTGCAGTGGGGCGAGGTGTCGATGCACAAGCTGTTGCGCCGCTGGCGCCGGCAGCGCCCCGATGTGCTGTATATCGCCACCGAGGGGCCATTGGGGCTCAGCGCACTGCGCGCGGCGCGGCGCCTGGGGGTAGCGGTGGTCAGTGGCTTTCACACCAATTTCCCGCAGTACTCAGGCCAGTACGGCCTAGGCCTGCTGGCACGCATGCTCACCCATTACCTGCGCTGGTTCCATCGGCGCACGGCCACTACGCTGGTGCCCAGCCTCAGCCAGCGCTTGGAGCTTGAACGCCGTGGTTTCGAGCGCCTGGCGCTGTTGGCCCGGGGGGTCGATGCCTGCCTGTTCAACCCGGCCCGGCGCAGTGCGGCATTGCGCGAAAGCTGGGGGCTTGGCCCGGACGATGTCGCCGTGCTGCATGTTGGGCGGCTGGCCGCAGAAAAGAACCTGGGTTTACTGCGCCCATGCCTTGAAGCCCTGCAAAAGGCTTACCCACAGAAGCGCCTGCGCTTGATACTGGTGGGCGATGGCCCGCAGCGCGCCGCCCTCGCACAGCAAGTACCGGATGCCGTGGTCTGCGGCGCCCAGCGCGGCGAAGTGCTGGCCGAGCACTATGCCAGTGGTGACCTGTTCCTGTTCCCGAGCCTGACCGAAACTTTTGGCAATGTGGTGCTCGAAGCCATGGCTTCGGGGTTGGCGGTGGTCGCTTATGACGAGGCGGCCGCTGCACAGCATATTCGCCATGGTCACAGTGGTGCGCTGGCCATGCCGGGGGACCAGGCGGCGTTCGTCGATGCGGCCTGCTGGCTGCTTGAAGAACAGGAAACCTTGCGCAGGGTGCGCCTAAATGCGCGGCAACACGCTAGCCGCCAGGGCTGGGCGGCGATTGTCGAGCAGTTTGAGGGATATTTGTATAGCACTTGTCGGGAGCCTGGGGTTGCGGCTGAGCGGTCGACGCAACATATGCAGCGCCTGTGAGACCGAGCGCCGCGCGGGCGGCGCTGTGTCTCACAGGCGCCGCACATGGCATGCCAGGCGCTATCAGCCCAACGCCTTCTCTATAGCCTGCACCACCGCCGGGTCATCCGGCGCAGTGCGTGGCGAAAAACGCGCCAACACCCGCCCATCCTTGCCGACCAGGAACTTCTCGAAGTTCCAGGTAATGTCACCCGGGAACTCAGCCCCCTCGCCCGCCAGCAGGCGATACAGCGAATGCCGCTGCGGCCCGTTGACCTCCAGCTTTCCCCCCAGCGGGAAGCTCACCCCGTAATTCAGGCTGCAGAACTCGCGGATTTCCTTTTCGCTGCCCGGTTCCTGCCCGGCAAACTGGTTGCACGGCAGGCCAAGCACATTGAAGCCCTGGTCCTTGTACACCTGATAGAGGTTCTCCAGGGCTTTGTACTGCGGCGTGAGGCCACATTTGGAGGCAACGTTGACCACCAGCACCACTTGGCCCTTGAATGGTGCGAGGGGCAGCTCCCCGCCGTTCAGCGCGTCCAACTTCAGGTCGTGAAATGCACTCATGATGAATCCCCTCTCAGGTTCCCGGTTGCCGCGCAGGCGAATTCCGCCCACTAAAAAGGCGCTCGTCCAAACCGTCCACCTCCCGTAGGAAGGCAAATCGGCTTGCCCGAGCGCCTGGCGACTTTCTGAGCTTAGCGCAGAAAATCAGTGGTGATGGCCACCTTCACCGTGGATGTGGCGGTGAGCGATTTCTTCGTCGCTGGCGTCACGCACGTCGACCACCTTGACCTGGAAGGTCAGGCGCTGGCCGGCCAGCGGGTGGTTGCCGTCAACAGTGACGTCGTCACCATCGACGTCACGGATGGTGACGATCTGCATCTGGCCATCCGGCGCCGAAGCGTGGAACTGCATGCCGACTTCCAGCTCGTCGACGCCTTCGAACAGGCTGCGGTTCAGGGTGCTGACCAGCTCGGCCAGGTATTCGCCGTAGGCATCTTCCGGCTCGATGGAAACGTTCAGTTCGTCACCGGCCTGCTTGCCTTCCAGGGCTTTTTCCAGGCCTGGGATAATGTTGCCGGCACCGTGCAGGTAAACCAGCGGCGCACCACCGGCGGAGCTGTCGATGGTCTCCCCGGCGTCGTTGGTCAGGGTATAGTCGATGGAGACAGCCTTGTTGGCGGCGATCAGCATGGGGCAAGACCTTTTGCAAAAGTATGTAGAGCGGACAAGTGTAACCAAGCCATCGCCCGATTGCGAACGCACCGCAGACGAGCAACGGCCCATCAGTCGGATCACCGGCTTCCACCAGGACGAAGAAGGCCACTGGGTGGCCGAACTGTCCTGCGGCCACACCCAGCACCTGCGCCACCAGCCGCCGTGGCAGGCGCGCCCCTGGGTGCTCGACCCGGCCCAACGTGCGCAGCGCATCGGCCAGCCTTTCGCTTGCGGCTGGTGCGCGCAAGGGGCCGATAGCGCTACCCTTGGCCGTTAATTTCTTGCAACGCTTATTCCGAGAAGCACGCATGCAGACATTTTTCATTGCGCCGACCGACTTTGGTGTCGGCCTGACCTCCATCAGCCTGGGCCTGGTGCGTACCCTGGAGCGCGCCGGCCTCAAGGTCGGCTTCTTCAAGCCGATTGCCCAGCCCCACCCGGGCGACACCGGCCCCGAGCGCTCCACCGAGCTGGTCGCCCGCACCCACGGCATCAAGCCCCCGGTACCGCTGAGCCTGGCCCACGTCGAGCGTATGCTGGGTGATGGCCAGTTGGACGAGCTGCTCGAAGAAATCATCCGCCTCTACCAGCAAGCCTGCATCGGCAACGACGTGGTGGTGGTCGAGGGCATGGTGCCCACACGCCACGCGAGCTATGCGGCGCGGGTCAACCTGCACCTGGCCAAGAGCCTGGATGCCGAGGTGATCCTGGTGTCGGCACCGGAAAACGAAGTGCTCAGCGAGCTGTCCGGCCGGGTCGAACTGCAAGCCCAGCTGTTCGGCGGCCCGCGCGACCCGAAAGTGCTCGGGGTAATCCTCAACAAGGTGCGCACCGATGAAAGCATGGCCGACTTTGCCACCCGCCTGCGCGAGCATTCGCCGCTGCTGCGGGGCAATGACTTCCGCCTGCTCGGCTGCATCCCCTACCAGCCCGAACTGAATGCCCCGCGCACCCGCGACGTGGCCGAACTGCTCGGCGCCCAGGTGCTCAATGCCGGCGACTACGAGCAGCGGCGCATGAGCAAGATCATCATCTGCGCACGTACCGTGGCCAATACGGTACCGCTGCTCACCTCGGGCACCCTGGTGGTAACCCCAGGCGACCGCGACGACATCATCCTGGCGGTCAGCCTGGCGGCGATCAACGGCGTACCGCTGGCCGGCCTGTTGCTGACCAGTGACAGCAAGCCCGACGCGCGCATCCTCGGCTTGTGCCGTGGCGCCCTGCAGGCCGGCCTACCGATCCTGTCGGTCAGCACCGGTTCGTACGACACCGCCAACCAGCTCAACTCGCTGAACCGCGAAATCCCGGTGGACGACCGCGAGCGCGCCGAATTCATCACCGACTTCGTCGCCAGCCACCTCGACGCGGCCTGGTTGCACCAGCGTTGCGGCACCCCACGCGAGCTGCGCCTGTCACCGGCGGTGTTCCGCTACCAGCTGATTCAGCGCGCGCAGCAGGCCAACAAACGTATCGTCCTGCCAGAAGGCGCCGAACCGCTGCTGGTGCAGGCTGCGGCCATTTGCCAGGCCCGCGGCATCGCCCGTTGCGTGCTGCTGGCCAAGCCTGAGGATGTCGACGCCGTGGCTCGCGCCCAAGGCATCACCTTGCCGCCAGGCCTCGAGATTCTCGACCCAGAGCTGATTCGCGGGCGCTATGTAGAGCCGATGGTCGAACTGCGCAAAAGCAAAAACCTCAATGCGCCCATGGCCGAGCAGCAACTGGAAGACCCGGTAGTGATAGGCACCATGATGTTGGCCCTGGACGAAGTGGACGGCCTGGTTTCGGGCCTGGTCCACTCCACCGCCAACACCATCCGCCCCGCCCTGCAACTGATCAAGACCGCGCCGGGCTCAAGCTTGGTGTCATCGGTGTTCTTCATGCTGTTCCCCGAACAGGTGCTGGTGTACGGCGACTGCGTGATGAACCCGCACCCGAGCGCCGCGGAACTGGCCGAGATCGCCCGGCAGAGTGCCGAATCGGCGCACGCCTTCGGTATCGCGCCGCGGGTAGCGATGATCAGTTATTCAAGTGATTCGGCCAGTGACGAGGAAGTCGAGAAGGTGCGCGAAGCGACTCGCCTGGCACAGGGTGCTGAGCAAGCGCTGCTGATCGATGGGCCGTTGCAGTACGACGCGGCGGCCAACCCGGCAATCGCCCGCGAATTGGCGCCGGGCAGCCCGGTGGCCGGGCGCGCCACGGTGTTCGTGTTCCCCGACCTGAATACCGGCAATACCACGCACAAGGCGGTGCAGCGCAGCACCGACGGGGTCAGCCTGGGGCCAATGCTGCAGGGCTTGCGCAAGCCGGTGAACGACTTGCCGCGTGGGGCTCAGGTCGACGATATCGTGCATACCATTGCCCTGACGGCGATACAGGCAAGCGTGGTGCGCTAAAAACTGGGGCCGCTTTGCGGCCCCAGGATTGATGCCTTACTGCTGAACCTGCCCTTGGTCATACTGCTGACCCGGAATAGGCTTCAGGTTCACTTCAACCCGGCGGTTCTGGGCACGGCCATTGGCGTCGGCATTGCTGGCGATAGGCTGGTCCGGGCCCATGCCGCGCGCGGAGATACGCGAGGCGTCCACACCTTGCGAGGTCAGGTAGGTGCTGACCGCCTGCGCACGGCGCTGGGACAGGTCCATGTTGTGCTGGCGGCTGCCGGTGCTGTCGGTGAAACCAACCACTTCGATGGTGTTCTGGTTGAACTGCTTGAACGAGCCAGCCAGGTTGTTCAGCGGCGAGTAGAAGCTTGGCGCGATGTTGGCCGAGTCGGTGGCGAAGGTGATGTTGCCCGGCATGATCAGCTTGATCTGGTCACCCTGGCGCTGCACTTCGACACCGGTGTTGGCCATTTGCGCGCGCAGTTCGGCTTCCTGCTTGTCGGCGTAGTAGCCATAACCGGCGGCGGCGGCACCCACCGCGGCGGCGCCAATCAGTGCGCCCTTGCCACGGTTGTTGTGATCGATGGCGGCACCGGCAATAGCACCGGCTAGCGCGCCGAGGCCGCCGTACTTGGCGGTTTTGCTCATCCCGGTGGAGCCCTGCGCTTGACCCTGATTGTCATAAGGACTCTGGCCGGCACAACCGGTCATCAGGGCAGCGGCGGTTGCGACGATAATCAGACGACGCATGGTGAACATGGACAAGCTCCTACTAAATTCATGAATGCGGCAGATCGTAAAGGGATCTATGCCTGCCTTGGATTACAACGGTAAGAAAAAATTCCATGAAAGTGCCTTCATGTGCCATCAGGCCCGCACGAAGGGGTTTTCACGCATTTCGTCGCCCAAGCGGGTATCGGGACCGTGGCCGGTCACCACGGTAGCCTCCTCGTCCAGCCGGTACAGCCGCTCCTTGATGGAACGCACGATGGCCCGCTGGTCGCCGCCCCACAAATCGGTACGGCCGATGCCACGGCGGAACAGGGTATCGCCGGCGATCAGCAGCTTGGCATCGGCAAACCAGAAACTCATCGACCCCGGTGTGTGGCCGGGGGTATGCAGGGCCACACCACAGCCACAGGCCAGCGCTTCGTCATCACCCAGCCAGCGGTCTGGCGCAGGCACCGGCGTGTAGGGCACGCCGAACATCTGGCACTGCATTTCCAGGTTATCCCACAGCGCCTGGTCATCCTTGTGCAGGTGCAACGTGGCGCCGGTCAGCTCCTTGAGCTTGCCCGAAGCGAGAAAGTGATCGAAGTGCGCATGGGTATGGATGATGCTCACCAGCGTCAGGCCATGGGCCTGCAGGCGGGCAAGGATTTTGTCTGGGTCACCGCCCGGGTCGACGACGATGGCCTTTTTGGTCAGCGGGTCGCCGATCAGGGTGCAATTGCATTGCAAGGGGCCTACGGGGAAGGTTTCACGGATGAGCGCAGGCGGGGCTTGGGTCATTGTGTACTCGGTGGCAAAACTAGGGTTTTGCCAAGAGCCTGACAGGAAAATACGGCGGGTGCACGAGGTTCATGCCTTGACCGGTTTGTCGCCTGCAAGATCGAGCACCACGCGGGGCGGCGCTCGATCTTGCAGGCGACACAACAATCAAGCCCTACCCCACAAGCCACACGACATGCTTACGGCAAGAACAACCTGAACAAGCCACCCCCAAGCGCCCCACCATTAGAGATCTCAATCCGCCCACGCACCCCGCCGCTTTCATGCAACGCGGCGATTCGCGCCGCAAAATACAGACCTAGGCCGGTGCTGCCGCTGTTCGAATCGATACCTTGAATAAACTCTTCCTGGCGTTCAAGCATGCGCTGTGGATAACCTGGGCCGTCATCGTTGACGCAGATGACCAACTGGTTGTCCGCTTCCTCGATGGTGATCAGCAAAGCATGCGCCGCAAAGCGGGTGGCGTTGGTGATCACGTTGGCGATGACCGAGGCCACCAGTTCACGGTCGAAGAAGCCCAATGGGTTATCGGTGTCGATGCGCCAGGTAGCCAGGATGTCCTTGTGCTTGAGGACTTCCTCGTGCGCGGCCAATTGGGCTTCGATGAAGTCGTCCAGTTCGTGGTAGTCCGGGCACACCGGCAGTTGGTTCACCCCCAGTTTGTACAGCCCCAGCAGCTGCACCAGCATGCCGTTGAGGTGACGGAACTCGTGCTCCATCACCCCTTGCTCAGCCCCCCCGCGCAGCTCCTCGGGCAAGCGCTGCACCCACTGGCTGTGGGACTGGATCAGCGCGGACAGGGTGTTCTTCAGGTCGTGCACGGTGGAGGCGATCACCGTGGAAAAATCCAGCCCCTGATTGTCTTGATTCATGCGCCGAACACTCGGATGTGCAGTTTGCGGTAGCGGTCGTAGCGGTTGTCGCTGGCGGGGATACCGGCCACGCTGGTCAAGGCGTCGCGGCATTCCTGCATGATCGCGGGCTGAGGGTTGTCACCACCAATGCGCAGCAGCGCCTGGGCGGTGTTGAGGGCGATGCTGATGTTCTTCGGCTGCATACCCAGTGCCTTGCGGAACATCTGCAACGCCTCGCCGAGCTGGCCTCCCTGGTAACTGCGCACACCCTGGCGGTTGAGGGTGACCGCTTCGGTGATGGCGTTGAGCACGCTGGGGTCGTCCGTCAGCTTGCCCACTTTTTCCATGACCTTGGGGTCATCGCCATAACTTTCCACACAGTTCTTCAGCACGCCGATGGCGGCAGCTTCCTGGCCCATGGCCTGCAACTGCGCGGCAACGGTCAGGGCCGAATCGACCGAGAAGAACTGGTTCATCTTGTCCAAGCGTTGAATCGCCTGCTCGGTCAGCTTGGCGGCCGTTTCCGGGTCGCCAGCCTGCTGCAGGCTGGCGGCCTTCATCATCCGCGCGCGTACCTGCAGGCCTTGGTCCTCGGGGTTTTCCTTGGCCACTTCGCTGAGCGTGGTATTGATCTCGACCCGGGTGCGCGCATCCAGGCCAAAACCTGCGTTCTTGCTCATCAGCGCCTGCACCAAGCCAAGGTTGTTTTCAGCATCCTTGTAGCGCGAGCTCTGCCCCTGGTTCACCGCATGCCGGAATGCCTTCGATGCGCTCTCGAAGTCTTCGTTTTCCAGCGCCAGCTTGCCCAGTGTCGACTGCCGGCGCACCGACAGTGGCGACAGGCGCACGGCTTCTTCAAGCAAGTTTTGCGCACGCCGGGTATCGCCCTGGGCCACCAGCACCTCGGCCATGCCATCGTACAGGCCTGGCATGATCGGGAACGCCTTGAGCGCTTGCTCATACACACCCTGGGCCTGCGCGTTCTGGCCACGCTTGTGCATCAGGCTGCCCAACGCCGCATACACCCACGGCTGCGGGCGGCTAGCCAGAATGGCCTTGAGGAACTTCTCCAGTTCGTCGAAGCGGTTGAGATTGCGCAGGGCGTCGGCCCGGTAACGCAGGCACAGCGGGGCCAGGCGAGGGTCCCGCTTGCACAGCTCGGCGCACGCTGCCAGCACTTCGGCCGGGCGATTGCGGTCCAGCGCCTGCAGAATTGGCTTGAGCAAGGTCTTGCGCTGGTACAGTTTCTCGACGCGCTGGGCCAGGCCAACCCGGTTGAACGGCTTGGTCAGGTACGCATCGGGCTCGTGCTCGATGGCACTGAGCACAATGGCCTGGCTGCTCTCGGCCGTGACCATGATGAACACGCACTCATGACTGATGTGCTTGTCGATGATCAGGTCTTCGAGCACCTGCTGGCCGTTCTTCTTGCCATCGCCCAGGTGGAAGTCCTGCAGAATGAAGTCATAGCGTTTCTGCGCACACATGCGCAGCGCCTGCTCGCCGCTGTCGGCGGTGTCCACATCGCGCACGCCCAACTCGCGCAGCATGGAACGGGTCGACGTGCGGAAGTCGGTAAAGTCGTCGACGATCAGAAAGCTCTTTTGCCCGAACTGCAGCATCAACACGACCTGCCTTGGAATGATTGAAAAATCGCGCGAGGCGATGCCACCGATCGCTGTATCGGCAGCCGGTCGAACAACATGAGGGTAGAGCGCGTGCAGCCACCAACCATGGCCTCAGGCCATCACTTTAGCGGGCAAAACCCCGCACGGCCAGTGTCACGCCAGTAAGCCGAGGGATTTGGCTTTGGCCACTGCTTGCGTGCGCCGCTCCACCCCCAGCTTGCTATTGATGTGGCTGGCGTGGGTTTTCACAGTGTGCAAGGAAATGAACAACCGCTCGCTGATTTGCTGGTTGGAGCAGCCTTGGGCAATTAGCTCGAGCACGGCCAGTTCTCGGCCGCTCAGGGCTTCACCGCTGCCTGTGCTGGCACTGGGCAGCGCGGGCAGGCGTTTGAGCAGCTCGGCCTGTACCGGGCAAGCGGCAGCGGCGTGCAACTGCTCGTGTAGCCACTGCGGGTGCTGCTGCAGCAATGGTTGGAAGGGTTGCAACACGCCACCCTGGGCAGCCTCCAGCAGCTTGGGCAACAGCTGCGCGGCCTGCGCTTCGCGGCCTTCGCCCAGCAACAAGGCAAGCCATTGGCACAAAGCGCTGACGCTGAGCAGCATGCAGCCACTGGCCTGGCCGCGCTCGACCAGGCCGGCCAGGCGCTGTGCCGCGTCGTCGCTACGCGACTGGATACGTTCAAGCAACGCCTGCTGCAAGGCGATGTGCAGTGGCAACAACGGGTGAAACTCCGGGGCCGCTGCCGGTTGCTCGCCGCCATAGGTCTGGCCCAGGCGCAGCAACCATGACTCGGCCAGGTCGATGCGCCCCTGGGCCAGCCACAGCTCGCATTTGACCAAGGTAATCATGGCCAGGTAGTACACCGGCGGCACATCCCAGATGTGCATCAGCCGCTCAGCCTCGGCCAGCTCGGCAAAGGCCTCAGCAAACTGCCCTTCCCGGCCGTCGAGCGTCGCGATCACGCAGTGGCCGATGAGCACACTGATATCCCGACACGCCCGCGCCTCGCCTAGCCCAGCGCGCAAGCGGGCACGGCCTTGGGCCGGCTGCAGGCGCGAGACCAGCAGGTAACCTTCGTACAGGGTCAAGCGGGCGCGCACGGCATACAGGCGCTGTGCCGAAAGCCCTTGCAGGCGCTGCAGCCCGTGGCGCACCTCATCCAACGCGCGCAACACCTCGCCACGGGCATGCAGCACCCGCGCCCGGTCGTAATGGGCCAGGGCCTCGAACAACGGGTTGTCGACACGCTGGGCCAGCTCCAGGGCCTCGCGGTTCCAGCCACGGGCCCGCCAGAAATCACCGTCGGCAATGGCCAGGTTGGACAATGTCGACAAGCACACCAAGCGTTGGCCATAACGCTTGCTCGGCAGGCTCTGCAGCGCTTCGCCGCAATAGGCCAGGGTGCGCTCACGGTCGCCACGGCCACGGGCGATGACACCGCTCAGCGCCAGCCATTGGGCCAGCATGGACTTTTGCGCGGTGGCCGAGGGCGCAGGCAGGAAGCGGCTGAGGTAACCGGCAAGCTCCTCGGCGGCATCCAGCTGGCAGGCCAGGCCCAGCGCCCAGCTGTACAACACGATCAGCCGCGGCGTGCTGATCAGCAAGCTGTCGGGCAGGTCCATCTTCCAGCGCAGCAACATGCCGACGTTCTGTTCGGCCAGCAACTGCTCCTCTGACAGGCTCTGCACCAGGTCGGCGGCAACGTCGAGGTGGCCGGCACGCAGCGCCTGCTCCACCGCCTCGTCCAGCAAGCCCTGGCTTTCGAACCAGCGGCAAGCACGCAACTGCAAAGCTGCCAGCGGCTCGCTGGCCTGGCGGCTGCGCAACAGGTCGGAGAACAGGTGGTGATAGCGGAACCAGTGGCCATGCTCGTCCAGCGGCACCAAAAACACTTGGTGCGCCTGCAGGAAGCGCAGGATTGCCGCACTGTCGTGGCGGCCCCGCACGGCATCGCACAGCGGGGCGCAAAAGCGCTCCTGGCAGGCCGTATCGTCCAGAAAGGCCTGCACGTCGGCGGGCAGCATGTCGATGACTTCTTCAAGCAGGTAGTCGCGGATCAGGCCTTCGCCGCCATGCAGGGCCTGGGGCAAGGCTTGTTCGTCAGCGCACTCGCTGGCCGCCAACTGCCAGAAGCGCAAGCCGGCCACCCAGCCGTCGCTGCGCTGGATCAGATTGTCCAGGGCCTGGCCCCGCAGGCCGGTGGGCTGGCGGCCGATTACCGCCAGCGACTCTTCGGCGGTAAGGCGCAAGTCCTGCTCGTTGAGTTCGACCAGTTGCCGCGACAGGCGCAGGCGCGCCAAGTGCCAGTCCGGGCGCTGGCGGCTGGTGACCAGCAGCACCAGGCCGGGGGGCAGGTGATTGAGGAAGAACTGCAAGCAACGGTCCAGCACGGCCCCCTGGGCCAGGTGATAGTCATCCAGCACCAGCAACAACGGGGTATCGGCTTGCAGGTACTGCGCCAGCTCGTCGAGCAGGCCGTCGAGCCATTCCTCGAAGGCGAACGGCTGGTGGCGCTGGCGCATTTTCAGTAGGCCCATGGCCTGGCCGCCCAGCGCCGGGCAGTACTGCTGCAGGCCTTCGAGCAGGCGTTCGAGGAAGCGCCCAGGGTCAGCATCGCGCTGGCTGAGGCCCAGCCACAGGCTACGCCAGTGTTCGGGTAGCGCTTGGCAAAATTCGATGGCCAGGGAGCTTTTGCCAAAACCCGCTGGGGCATTGACCAGCAGCAGCCGCCCAGCGAGCCCCGTATGCAAACGCTGACACAGGCGCAAGCGCGGCACATGGCCATCCGGCAGTGGCGGCCGGAAGAAACGCCCGTCCAGCAGGCCCAGGGCCTGGCTGGCGAATCCATGCGTACGGGACAGATCTGTCATGGCCGGCTCATTCTGGTTGGAAGACTACGGCGGTATGGATGCTTGCGAGACTAGCGGGTAACGCTGCGCATTTGAAGATGATGGGCGCAATTGGGTTGTAAAAGACTACGACAAAAAGCAACAGCGCTGATTGACCGGGGCTGGGCCGGGGGTTTGGGGAGGTATTCAGCAGGTTTATGTTATTGCCTGTACCGGCCTCTTCGCGGGCGTGCCCGCGAAGAGGCCGGTACAGAAAATGGAAACGCCCCGGCAAGCCGGGGCGTTCTGGGGTCACACGGAGTTGAACACGTTCAGCTTAGCGAATACCGGACTGACGCAGTGCCGCTGGCTGGAAGTCAGCCTTGCTGGCGCTGAAACCGAAGTCGTAGGCGCGCTTCTCTTCGTTCTTCATGCCCAAGGCCAGGTAGCGGCCCGACTGCAGGTCGTAGATGGTTTCCAGGGTGTACCACGGCACCTCCACGTTGTAGTACTGCTGGGCGTGGGCCTCGGACACGCGCCACAGCTGGCCGCGGCCGTCGTACTGGTCGATCACCGCAGCCTGCCAAGTGTCCTCGTCGATGTAGAAGTCACGCTTGGCATAAATGTGCCGCTGGCCCGGTTTGAGGGTTGCGACCACATGCCAGACACGGCGCAGCTCGTAACGGGCCAGGTCCTGGTTAATGTGCCCGGCCTTGATGATGTCGGTGTACTTGAGCTTGGGATCGTCGAGCTTGAAGGCGTTGGACGCGATGTACAGCTCCTTCTTGCCTTCCAGCTTCCAGTCATACCGGTCTGGCGCACCGTTGAACATGTCCAGGTTGTCCGAGGTGCGCAAGCCATCGGCGGCGGTGCCCGGGCCGTCGTACGACACTTGCGGCGCCTGGCGCACGCGGCGTTGGCCGGCGTTATAAATCCATGCCTTGCGCGGTTCTTTCACCTGGTCGAGGGTTTCGTGCACCAGCAGCACGGTACCCGCCAGGCGCGCGGGGGCGGTCACTTCCTGCTTGAAGTAGAACAGGATGTTGCCTGGGTTGTTCTGGTCGTAATCCTTCATCTTGTCGCGGAAGACGAACTGGTCGGAGAAGTACACCGGGTTGAAAGAGCCATTCTGTTGCGGCGTGGCCTGGGTGACCAGGCGGCTGACACTGCCCCCGCGGTAGCGGGTGATGTGGTTCCAAATCACTTCCAGGCCGCTTTGCGGGATGGGGAACGGTATGGCGGTGCGGAAGTTGTTCAGGCCGTTGCCGCCTTCGACCAGGGTGGTCTTGGTGGCGTTTTCCTTGATGGCTGCGAACACGTCGGCCGGCGCCGTGGAACCGCGATGGGTTTTGAATACCGGGATCTTGAAGGTGTCCGGGTAGCGCTTGAGCATGGCCAGCTGGCCCGGCGAAAGCTTGTCCTTGTACTGGTCGGCGTTTTGCGCGGTGATGGTGAACAGCGGCTTTTCACTGCCGTAAGGGTCGGACAGGAAGCCCTTGGCGTCGGCACTGCCGGCGCTCTTTGACAGCGGCTCCCACGGGCCAATCGAACCATCGGCGTTGCCCGCCTTTTCGGCGCCCATCGGGGTCAGGGTAGTGCCCAGTTTGGCCGCTTGGTCGGCCGATACCGCAGCCATGACGCTGGTCGCCAGCAGGGACAGGCCCAGCACACCGGCTTGCAGAAGACTTCTGGTCTTGTTCATGTCGTGTCGTCCCGGATCTGTATGCTTAGAAGTTCACGCCAAAGCTGAGCGCGACGAAGTCGCGGTCATCTACGGTGCTGTACTTGCCGTCGAAGAAGTTGGTGTACGACAGGCTTGCCGTGTAGGTGTTCTGGTACTCGGCGTCCAGGCCCAGGCTGACAGCCTTGCGGCCCTCCTCGAAGTTGGCGCCAGGGCCCGGTGAGTAACCGGAGACGTCATGCGACCAGGCTACGCTGGGTTTCAGGTTGATCCCGGCGAAGACGTCGTTGTAGTCCCAGATGACACGGCCGCGGTAACCCCAGGACGTACTGGTGGCGTAGCCGTCGTTCTCGCATTTGCGGTTCAGGTTGGCGGTGGACGCACCTGCACCGGCGCCGGCAATAGTGCTGGCGTTGAGCGCCTGGCAGGTATCGGCACCACCGGTAGAGGGCAACGGACCTGGGCCGAACACCGGGTCGCGACCGTAGCGAGTATCGTGTGCATTCTCCAGGCCGCCGATGTGGGTGACACCCAGCTCACCCACCACGGTCATGCGGCTGGCGCCCATCACCTGGTCGAAGAAGTGCGTCAGGGTGGTCTGGAACTGAGTGATCTCTTTACGGCGATAGCCGTGCAGGTCCTGCCCTGGGGTACCGGTCAGCAGCGAAGCATTGCTCAACGCGCCGCCAATCGGGCGGACACCAGAGAACAAGATATCCGTGGTGTTGAGCTGCACTGGGGCATTCGGGCGGTAGCTGACTTCGCCGCTCCACGCGGTGCCGGTGGGCAACGTGGTGGAGAAGCTCAAGCCATACAGGCGGATGTCCTCGGGGTATTCGACAAAGTACTCGGAATTACCCGCCACGATCAGTGGGGCCAAGGCGCGCAGCTGCGCAGGCAGGGCGCTCAACCCACCAAACACTGAAGGCGCGGCGCCGGTAGCACTGAAGATTGGCGCACGGCTGTGGTAATTCATGAAATAGGCGCCAAACTCGGTGTCCAGCGGCTCGAACATGTAGCGCATGGCCACGCCGAACTGGCCGCTGTCACGCGCATCGCGGTCGGCGCCACGGCGCACCAGCACCCCTTCTTCGTTGATGTTCACGCCCTGTGTAGCAAGGAACTGCTGCGCAGCACCCGGCACCGTGCGGCTGCTGTTGAGCACGCGCAGGTTGTCGGTACAGCCGTCGGCAATGATGTCTGGCTGGGAGAAGAAGGTGCCGCAGTTGTCGACGACTGTCTGGTCCCATTCGATCTGGTAGAAGGCTTCGGCCGACAAGTTGTCGGTCAGGCTCTGCGAGACATAGAACATGTTGACCGGGATCAGGCCTTCCTTGACCTCGGCCCCAGGGCGGCGGAAGGCCGCTACGTCGATGGGGTTGATCGAGTTGATACCGCCGCCGATGAAGGTACTTTCACCCCAGCTCACCACCTGCTTGCCCAGGCGCACCGAGCCTGGCTGATCGCCAATGGCATAGTTGTGATAGACGAAGGCATCGAGCATTTCGGCGCCGGACGACTTGGCGCCTTCCTTGCGGTTGGAGTCACTGATGTCCTTGAACGGGCGGCTTTCGTCCTTCAGCTCGAAGTCGTACCAGTACTTGCCACGGACGAACACACCGGTGTCGCCGTACTTGAGCTCCAGGTCATGGATACCCTTGAATATCTTGGAGAAGGTCTCGCCCTTCTTGAAGTTCAGGTGGCCATCGTCGGAGGTCTGCGACAGGCCCTTGCCGCCGTTGTTCACCCCTATCAGGTTCTGGTTGGGGTTGGCCGTCGACCAACTGGCGCCGATGGAGAGCGACGAGTCGAACTGGCCTTCGATTTCACCCATGTTGAAACTGACAGCGAAAGCAGGACTTGCGAGCGTGGAAGCAAGGCTGACAGCCAGGGGCAACTTGGCCCGGCGCCAGAACAGGTTTGCAGATTTCATCGACGCTACTCCATGTACTTTTTTTGTTATGGCAGTGAGTCCTTTCAAGAACGGCCCGAGCGACCGGTTTGCAGGCTTGCGCCCGCAGCGACACGGCTTGCGCATGTCGCCTCCCCCATTCCTGAAAAACCCCTGGCCCCGACTATAGCCAGCAAGGCACAGGCGCTTGATCCCTCTAAAGTGTGATTTGCGCTCCATGCTGCCAACGCGCTGTCTTCGCGTATCGATTGCGCGCTGGCAGTGCTCAAGGATGGCGTATTTTTGCCGTTTGGCAAGGCGCCAGCCCGTCTAGCATGCGGGTCCCGTTCTGGCGCACGGGACCCGCAGCGGGGTTACAGGGTGGACAGGAAGGCGCTGTTGCTGGCTTGCCAGTGGACGATGTCCTGGCGAATGCGTTTCTTGTCGAGTTTACCGACACTGGTCTTGGGAATTTCAGTAACAACGGCGATTTGGCTTGGAATCGCCCACTTGTTGATGTGCCCTTGCTCGACGAATGGCTTGAGGTGTTCCTTGAGTGCCTTGGCATCGATGGTTTGGCCTTCGCGCACCACCAGCAGGGCAAACGGGCGCTCGCCCCATTGCGGGTCGGCCACCCCCACCACCGCCACTTCGCGCACTGCCGGGTGGCGGCTGACCAGGTCTTCGAGGTCCAGCGAGGACACCCACTCGCCACCGGTCTTGATCACATCCTTGATCCGGTCGCGGATGTCGATGTAGCCCATGCCATCGAGGGTGGCGACGTCACCGGTGTGCAGCCAGCCTCCCTGCCACAACTCCTCGCTTTTCTCCGGTTCCTTGAAGTAGCCCATGGTAAGCCACGGTGCACGCAGCACCAGTTCGCCCTGGGTTTCGCCATCGGCGGGCAGGAAGTTGCCGTCACCATCGACGATGGCCGCCTCGACCAGCGGCACCGGCACACCGGCTTTGATGCGGTAGGTAACGCGCTCATCCTCACTGCCGGCCTGCAGTTCGTCGTTCAGGTGTGCTGCAGAAATCAGCGGGCAGGTCTCGGACATGCCATACGCTGCGGTCAGCTGGATGCCGCGTGCCAGGGCGGCCTGGTACAACGAGCGGTTGAGCGCGCTGCCGCCGATGATGATCTTCCAGCCGGCGAAGTCCTGCCCTTGGGCAGTCGGGCAGTTGAGCAGCATCTGCAGGATGGTCGGCACGCAGTGCGAGAAGGTGACCTTTTCTTCGCGCCACAGCTTGACCAGCATGTCCGGCTCGTAGCGGCCCGGGTACACCTGCTTCATGCCGAGCATGGTGGCGGCGTAGGGAATGCCCCAGGCGTGCACATGGAACATCGGCGTGATGGGCATGTACACATCGTTGCTGCCCAGCAGGCGTACGCTGTCGATGCTGCCGGTCACCGACGCCTCGGCCAGGGTGTGCAGCACCAGTTGCCGGTGGGTGAAGTACACGCCTTTGGGGTTGCCGGTGGTGCCGGTGGTGTAGAAGGTGGTGGCCACCGAGTTTTCGTCGAAGTCCGGGAAGTCGTAGCGCGGGCTGGCGGCGGCCAGCAGTTGCTCGTACTCGCCGACCAGGTTGGGCAGCTCGGCGGTCTTGTTCGGGCCGTCGGTCAGCAGCAGGGTCTTGTCGACGGTGGTCAACTGCCCGGCAATGCCTTGGTACAGGCCGACGAAGTCGCTGTTGACCAGCACCACGCGGTCTTCGGCGTGGTTCATGGTGTAGAGGATCTGCTCGGGCGACAGGCGCACATTGATGGTGTGCACCACCGCACCGATCATCGGGATGGCGAACATGCATTCCAGGTAGCGGTGGCTGTCCCAGTCCATCACCGCCACGGTGTCACCGGCCTTTACCCCGGCTGCGGTCAGCACGTTGGCCAAGCGCGCGATGCGCTCGTTGAGCTGTGGATAGGTCAACCGCAATTGGTCGCGGTAGACGATTTCGCGGGTTTTTTCATAACGGCTGCCAGACATCAGCAGGCGCTTGATCAGCAGAGGGAAGGCGTAGGCGCCCTCGGCGGGCTTGATGATGCGGGTCTGCAACATGGGTATCCCTTTTCTGAAAGCGGGCCGGACAAGTCTGGCAACTACTGTAGTTCGCCAATGTGACGGCTAAATCAGCCGAAGGAATGATTTGCTCGGCAGAGGTATGAGTGGCGGGCGTTGACGGGTGGTAACCGCGGGCTAGACACTGCGCTGAAAGCTTCAGAATTTGTACTGGAGCTAAGGGCCTGTTCGCGGGCAAGCCCGCTCCTACAGGGACAGCAATGGTTTCCAGAGTGGTGGAGACCTGTGGGGGTTTGCCCGCGAATGGCCACGACAGCGAAATCTCGCCCTGCACCGGAGAACTTCATGCCCAGCCCGCGTCGCGCCGTGTTTCTCGATCACCAGTCCCTGGACCTTGGCGACCTCGACCTCTCGCCCCTGAAGCAGCAGTTCGATGAGTTCGAATTGTTCGCCGCCACCGGCCCGGACCAGGTCGCCGAACGCCTGCAGGGCGCAGTGGCAGTCGTCAGCAACAAGGTCCTGCTCGACGCCGCGACCCTGGCCGCCAACCCGCAACTGAAGCTGATCCTGGTGGCCGCCACCGGCACCAACAATGTCGACCTGGTGGCGGCGCGCGCCCAAGGCATTACCGTGTGCAACTGCCAAGGCTATGGCACACCGTCCGTTGCCCAGCACACCGTCGCCCTGCTGCTGGCCCTCGCCACCCGGCTGTGCGATTACAACCAGGCGGTGGCCGACGGCCAATGGGCCAAGGCCAACCAGTTCTGCCTGCTGGATTTCCCGATCATCGAACTGGAGGGCAAAACCCTCGGCCTGCTCGGCCATGGCGAACTGGGTGGCGCGGTGGCGCGGCTGGCCGAAGCCTTCGGCATGCGCGTGCTCAGCGGGCAGATACCCGGTCGCCCGGAGCGGGCCGACCGCTTGCCGCTTGAAGAGCTGTTGCCGCAGGTCGACGCACTGACCCTGCACTGCCCGCTCAACGAACACACCCGGCACATGCTCGGGGCCCGCGAGCTGGCCCTGCTCAAGCCCAATGCGCTGGTGGTGAACACCGCCCGTGGCGGCCTGATCGACGAACAAGCACTGGCCGACGCCCTGCGCGGCGGCCAGCTAGGCGGCGCCGCCACCGACGTGTTGAGCGTGGAGCCGCCGGTAAATGGCAACCCGTTGCTCGAACCCGGTATCCCGCGCTTGATCATCACCCCGCACAGCGCCTGGGGCGCAGTGGAGTCGCGGCAGCGCATCGTCGGCCAACTCAGCGAGAACGCCCAGGCCTTCTTCGCCGGGCAACCCCGCCGCGTGGTCAGCTGAGCCCGAGGCCTGCCTCTGCTACACTGCGCCACTTTTTTCCAGGAGGCGTTGTCCATGGACCCGCGCAGTGAAGTGTTGCTCCGCCAGGCAGAGCTGTTCCAGGGGCCGCTGCTGATTGCCGGCGCCCCCGCCGATGACCTGCTCGGCCAGCTGCCCCAGGCCCAGGCCTGGACCTGGCATGCGGGCGATCAGGCCATGCTCGACAGCCGCTTTGCCGGCCGTAGCCATTTCGGTGTCGAGGCCCCTGACGTGGCCTTCGACGGCGCCGTGCTGTTCCTGCCCAAGTCGCGTGAACTGGCGGCCTACCTGCTCAACGCCCTGGCGTCGCGCCTGGCGGGCCGTGAGTTGTACCTGGTTGGCGAGAAACGCGGCGGCATCGAAGGTGCAGCCAAACAACTTCAGGCCTTTGGCAAACCACGCAAGCTCGACAGCGCCCGGCATTGCCAACTGTGGCAAGTGACCGTCGAACACGCCCCCGCAGGCAAACCGCTGGAAAGCCTGGCCGAACGCTTCGAGCTCGCGCTTGAAGATGGCCCGTTGCAGGTCGTCAGCCTACCTGGGGTGTTCAGCCATGGCCGTCTCGACCGCGGTACCGCCCTGTTGCTCAAGCACCTCGACGGCCTGCCGACCGGCCATGTACTGGACTTCGGTTGCGGCGCCGGGGTTTTGGGCGCCACGGTCAAACGCCGTTACCCTCAGAGCCGGCTAACGCTGCTGGACGTCGACGCCTTCGCGGCGGCAGCTAGCCGCCTGACGCTGGCTGCCAATGGCCTGGCAGGCGAGGTGATCATCGGTGACGGCATTGACGCAGCGCCCGCCGACCTGAGCGTGATTCTGAGCAACCCGCCGTTCCACACCGGGGTGCACACCCACTACCAGGCCTCGGAAACTTTGCTAAAAAAATCAGCCATTCATCTGCGAAAAGGTGGCGAAATCCGCTTGGTTGCCAACAGCTTCCTGCGCTATCGGCCGCTGATCGAAGCGGCGCTTGGCAACTGCCAAGTGCGTGAGGAAGCCGACGGCTTCCGCATCTACCAGGCAACACGCGGGTAAAATCAGCGCTTGCCGAAAGCGTTTCGGCTAGGCAGAATCCGCACCGTCCTAGGGGAGTAGTCTCCCGCGAGCACCCAGCTCGCCCGGCACGCGTCAACATACTTGGTCCACAGACCATGGCGCGTGCGACCCACCATGCCAGCCTGCATGGCGAGATCCGCATAGACGGGTCCAGGGTTTGACAAGACCTATGACACGCACACCTTACCCGGGGCGGGGAGGCTGTACGTGTCATAGCCGTGTCGACCCGCCCCCGTAGGAATCCTGATGCTGGAATCTCTGTTGGTCCCCACCGCCATCGTTGCCCTCGCCGAAATTGGCGACAAGACGCAACTGCTCGCGCTCATTCTGGCTGCTCGCTTCCGCAAGCCCTGGCCAATCATCGCCGGCATCATTGCCGCCACCCTGGCCAACCATGCTGCCGCCGGTGCCGTAGGGGCGTGGGTCGGTAGCTTCTTCAGCAATTCGGCACTGCACTGGGTGCTGGCCGCCAGCTTCACCGCCACGGCGCTGTGGACGCTGGTACCGGACAAGATGGATGACGACGAGAACCCGGCACGCCGCTTTGGGCCATTCCTGACGACGCTGATCGCGTTTTTCCTGGCAGAAATCGGTGACAAGACCCAGGTCGCCACGGTGATGCTGGCGGCGCAGTATCCGCACCTGATCATGGTTATTATCGGCACCACCTTGGGCATGCTGATTGCCAACGTGCCGGTGGTACTGGCGGGTAATTTTGCGGCGGACAAACTGCCGCTGACGCTGATTCGTCGCCTGGCGGCCACGGCGTTCTTCGTGCTGGCGATCGTGGCCGTGTACTCGGCGATGAAGGCCAGTGGCTGGGTGGGCTGAAAGCTGCAAGCTGCAAGCTGCAAGCTGCAAGCTGCAAGCTGCAAGCTGCAAGCTGCAAGCTGCAAGCTGCAAGCTGCAAGCGAAGCACATTCTGCTTTGACTTGTTGCTTGCAGCTTGAAACTTGTAGCTGCTGTTACTGCTTGGCCGCCTGATACAACGGCATCACCTTGGGAATGGCCGCCTGCAACGAAGCAATGCGGCTTTGCGACGCCGGGTGAGTGCTCATGAACTCGGGCGGCGCGCCTTCGGAAGCCTTGCTCATCTTGTTCCACAAGGTGATCGCGGCATTCGGGTCGTAGCCGGCACGCGCCGACAGCTCCAGGCCAATCAGGTCGGCTTCGTTTTCGTTGGCGCGGCTGTTGGGCAGAGTCATGGCGTAGTTCACCACGGTGTCAGCCATGGCCATGCCACCCTGGCCCAGGCCAAACAGCGCCCCGGCACCCTGGCGGGCCATTTCTACCCCGTACGCCTTGGACATCGCCTCGCGGCTGTGCTCACGCAGGGCGTGCGCAATCTCGTGGCCCACCACTGCAGCAATTTCTGCATCGGTGAGCTGGAGCTGATCGATCAGCCCGGTGTAAACGATGATCTTGCCGCCTGGGCCGCAGTTGGCATTGAGCTCGTCACTCTTGATCACGTTGACTTCCCAGTTCCATTGCGCGGCATCCGGGCGGAACTTGGGCGCCTGGGCGATCAGGCGGTTGGCGATTACCTGCACCCGCTTGGCATCGGCGCTGGACTTGTCGAGCACACCCTTGTTCGATGCCTCACCCAGGGTCTGCTGGTACGACTGGGCGTACATCTGGTTGACCTCAGCGGTCGAGAGCATGCTGAACATGTATTGCTGGCGCTCGACGCCGACAGCACCGCCGCTAGTGGTATTCACCGCCTGGCAGCCGGCTAGCAGGATGCCAGCACTCAACAGGCTGATGACAAAAGACTTACGCATGACAACACTCCCTTTCTACATGCGCCGTATCCTAGGCCTAGTCACCAGTGGGCCGCCATAGCCGCAGGGAAGATTTTCTGTGCCTGATCATCAAGCCGGGGTCAGGCACTCCGGCGCATCCAGCTTCGGGTCATTGACGAAGTTCGCCAAGGCCCGCTCACGCAGCGGTGCCGACGGGCTAGCCAGCAGCTCATGCAAGCGGGTGACCGGCGTATCCGGGTCAAGCCAGGCCGCCTGCCCCGCCTCGTCCAGTATCAGCGGCCGCCGCTGATTCATCGCCGCCTGGGTCACCACCGCGCAACTCAGCCATACCTGGTCTTGCACCGGGTAAGCCTCCCACACCGCCGCGAAGTACAGCGACGAGCCCTCCCCCGGGGTCAGCCAGTACGGGCGTTTGCGCACATTGCCGCGCCACTCGTAAAAGCCGTTGGCCGGCATTAGGCAACGGCGCTGGCGAAACGCGTCACGAAACATCGGTTGCTCGGCCAGGGTTTCGGCGCGGGCATGGGCAGGGGTGCGGGACAAGTCGGTGAGCCAGGCCGGGGTCAGCCCCCAACGCGCCTTGGCCAATTGCTGCTGGCCGTCGAGCTGGCGCTGGATCAGCACCGAAGCCCCCGGCGCGATGTTCCATTGGGCCGGCTGGCCGACGGGAAAGCCCGGCAGACTGGCAAGGGCCTGGGGCCAGCGAAACAGGGCGTAACGTCCACACATGGGCGAATTCAGAACCTAGCAGATCAAGGTACCGGGGAAACTCTCCGGTTCGTCGCCAACCAGTGGCTGGGCGTCATTGTACGCATCGATTAGCTGGCGTGCGTACTCGGCCTGCTCGTCGGCCACGGCAAGCCCCAGCAGGCCCTGCAACGGCAGCTCGCCCGCAGCACCCACCAGGTCACGGCCAACCAGGTACACCTCCACCCCTTCACTGGCGAGCATGCCCGCCAGCATTTCTGCCTCGAGCAGGCTTTCCGGCTCGTAGATGCGCTGCATCAGTCATTCTCACCGTAAACATCCAGCATCCACTCCTCACCATGAACCTGCAGCACGAAGCGGATAGGCTTGCAGCACACCTGACAGTCCTCGATGTACTCCTGATCGCCAGCGGACAGGTCCACCGTGGTTTCGACTTCTTCGCCACAATAGGGGCAATCGTAGATCGCAGTTTCCAGCATCGCGGCCTCCGGGGTGACTTATGCGTATAATTGCCGGTCTATTTACAGGGCCTGTGTGTGTCCGAGCCGTTTTTCGGAGCCCGCCCCTACCTTATTACCCTAGCCGTTTCCAACAAGAGAGCATGATGGGCGAATTCGATGCCATCCGACCGTACGACGACGCTGAGGTCCCTGCCGTTCTGGCACGCCTGCTCAGCGACCCGGCATTCCTCGATATCCTCACCCACTTCCGCTTCCCGCGTGCGGCCGGTACTCTCGGCTGGTTGCTCAAACCACTGATCGCCCGCCGCCTGCGCAAGGAATTCGCCGGTGTCACCTGCGTCTCGACCTTGCAAGACAAAGTCGAGTACTACGTCGACCAAACCATCGACCGCGCCACCGACGGCGTCACCTATTCGGGCGTGGAGCAGCTCAAGGCCGGCACCGCTTACCTGTTCCTGGCCAACCACCGTGACATCGTCATGGACCCGGCCTTCGTCAACTACGCGGTGTACCACGCCGGCCTGCCCACGCCGCGCATCGCCATTGGTGACAACCTGCTGCAAAAGCCCTTTGTCAGCGACATGATGCGCCTGAACAAGAGCTTCATCGTGCACCGCTCGATCAGTGGGCGGCGTGAAAAGCTGGCGGCCTACCAGCTGCTTTCGGCCTACATCAACCATTCGATCCGCAACGACGCCACGTCGATCTGGATTGCCCAGGCCGAAGGCCGCGCCAAGGACGGTGACGACCGCACCGATTCGGCGATCCTCAAGATGTTCCACATGAGCCGCAAGGACGAGCCGTTCGGCGCGGTGATCCAGAGCCTGAACCTGACACCGGTGTCGATCAGCTACGAATACGACCCGTGCGACCAGGCCAAGGCCCGCGAGCTGTATATCCGTGCCACTACCGGCACCTACAAAAAGGCGCCGGGCGAGGACGACAACAGCATTGCCAAAGGCATTACCGGCTACAAGGGCCGGGTGCACATCAACTTCGCCCCACCGGTGACCGAATACCACGAGGACACCAAGCAGCTGGCGGCGCAAATCGACCGGCAGATCCTGGGTGGCTACCGGCTGTTCCCGGTGCATTACCTGGCTTATGCGATGTGGGAAAGCAAGGACGACGCCCTGCAGGTGCCGAGCGCCGACAAGGTGTTTCCGGCGGATGAATTGGCCAAGGCCAAGGAAGAATGGCAGCGCCGCCTGGATGCTTGCCCTGAAGAGCAGCGACCGTACCTGGTGTTGCAGTATGCGACGCCGGTGCGTAACCAGTATCAGGTCCGGCAGCAAGCTTCGGTAGCCTGATCGAATGTGGGGCTGCTTTGCAGCCCGCAACCCTGTAGGCGCTGGCTTGCCTGCGATGGGCCGCAAAGCGGCCCCGATATCTCAGACCCAGGTGCTGAACCAGGACAGCAGCAGCGCCATCGCCAGGCAGGCAAACCCGAGAATGTAGAAGTACTTGGGCACCCGCCGGTCGAACGCGTCCACCACCCCTTCCTCCAGCGCCAGGCTCTCGCGGGTCTCGGCCTCACGCCGCCGTGCGCTGTGCAGCAGCAACCCGCCCGGGCACGTCAGCAGTAGCGCCAGCAGATTGATCAGCTTGGTGGGATGGGCGGCCAAAAACCCCCAGAGCACTTGCAAGGACATCACGCAACCTCGGTGTAGACGACGGCAAAGGCCCGCATTCTAACCAAGTCGTTGCCCGTCGCCCCGCCCGAGCGACCAAGTGCATTAAATTTCATCTGTCATGCGCCCGTCATCAGAACAGGCCACCCTGTCGGCCTTCCCATGATCCGGAGCTCGCTCATGCTGCACGCCGAAAACCAGGACCGCCTCTACCTTGTTGCCCAGAGCGACGAACAACAGGCGCTGATCGATGGTTTTGCCATCAATGTGCAAGACCGCCAGTGGCTGGTCTATTGCGCGCTGGGCGGGCATGCACATGAGCATTTGCCGGATATCGACCCCCATACCGGCCTCAGCCTGCTGGATTTCCAGATAGAAGCTGCGTAAGCCGGTAGCGGCCTGTTCGCGGGCAAACCCGCCACTACAGCGAAGAGCCCGGTACAAACAACAAAAAACCCGCTGCCTGGCACACAGGCAGCGGGTTTTGTTTAACAGCTAGAAAGCTTACTGCCCCAGCACCTGCCCGATGGTCGGGTCCTTGAACAGACGGGTCAGGGCGTCGCTCAGCACATCACCTACCAGCTGGGTGTTGGTGTCCTGGTTCGGTGCCATGCCGAAACGCTGGTCCAGCGAGGCGCCGTAACGGCCGCTGTAGCGACGGCCGCCATTGGCCACGTCGGCACGGAAGGTGGCGCCGATGGTGGCCTCGGTCACGTACAGGTTGTCTTTCGGCGACTGGTACTTCAGCTCGGCCAGGGTCACGGTCAGCTGCGGGGCGTTGTAGGCGTTCGGCGTCGGGGTGAAGCCGAGCAAGCGCACGGCGGCTTCGGCCTGGGCCTGCAGCTTTGGCACCAAGTCGTTACCGCTGACACTGATGGTGCTGGTTTCGGGGTACATGCCACCGCGCGTCCCCAACGATTGCGAAGGCCGGCCATCAACCACCCGGACCACAACCGGCTGGCCATGGCCGACCGGGGCGAGCTGGGCCTTGAGCGTGGGCTGCGGGTTGAGTTGTTGCGGGCTGTGGGCACAACCGACCAGGCTAAGGCTGGCCACGGCGATCAAACCGAACAACAGACGTTGCAACATGCGGGTTACTCCAGAAAATGCGGCGAAGGCCCACAGTATACCTAGCCACGCATCGACCAGTCATCGGTCCGACCCGCTTGTCACAATCGTTTCATCGCTGCGCCCTTATCCTTGCGCCAAGCCCTCACGCACAGGACTCGCTGCCATGGCTTCGCTCTGGACCTTGCTCTTCCAACGCCCACGCCACAACGCCTATGCCCGCGTCGATGCCGAGGGCAAATGCCTGGCTTTCAAGCAATGCCACCAGGCGCCCAGCAGCAGCGGCTGGGTGCAGATCAACGAAATTCAGCTGGCCTGGCTGGGCCGCGAGCTACCCGCCAGCGCCCGGGTTTGCGCCCGCGCCAGCCGCCGTTGGCACCAGCGCATTCTCGCAACCTGACAAACGCTGCAATAAAAACCACGAATGGCGACATTTCTCCCCGCGACATCGCTATAATCTCCCCCCGATTATAAGGACGTCTCCTGATCGGGCCCCGCATTCGCCGATTGACCCCGGCAACTTCACCGCTTCGCCCACAGAGAGCCTTCCACTCAGGTCTTGCATCGCCTGTCGTGCCTGCTTTTCCGGCCTTCACACTGCATGAACCTGCGGGTTGCCATCGCGCAGTCCCTTTTTGAGGTTCACGTCTCCAAAAGAGCGTGAAAAAACGGTTTTCACAACTTCACAAGAGTGTGGCGAGCAAATGAACAGTCTGGCATGTGCAAAAGCGGCAGATGTGTCCCGAACAGCCCTGAACAGGCGGCAAATTCGCTCATCGCGTATGAGTGTTTAAGCCGTTCCATAACGCACGCACGACACCTTGACCATAAGTCGAATTGCCGCACCGGTGGCAAACGGCGTTCAATACCGAACCCGAAGACTGATTGGCGGTGTCCGCGGAAGTTGCAAGAACTGCGAAAAGTCGGACATGGCGACCTTGGCGAACCCAGGTCCTATGCTGTCAATTAGGTAGCTGTAGATTGTGGAGACGCGTTAAATGGCGCAGAACGAATCGGTTGATGTGGTACTGGTAGGCGCGGGCATCATGAGTGCCACCCTGGCCGTACTACTCAAGGAGCTCGACCCGACCCTGAAGCTTGAGGTCGTGGAGGCGATGGACTCCGGAGCCGCGGAAAGCTCCAACCCCTGGAACAACGCAGGCACAGGCCACGCGGGCCTGTGCGAGCTTAACTACACGCCGCAGGCCGCCGATGGCAGCATCGACATCAAGAAGGCCGTGCACATCAACACCCAGTTCGAGGTTTCGCGCCAGTTCTGGGCTTACCTGAGCAAGAAGGGCAACTTCGGCTCGGCGCGTGCTTTCATCAACCCTGTCCCACACCTGAGCTACGTCGAAGGTGACAAGGGTGTTTCCTTCCTCAAGAAGCGCTTTGAGCTGCTCAAGCAGCATCATGCCTTCGCTGACATGGAATACACCGAAGACAAGGCCGTGATGAACGACTGGATGCCGCTGATGATGCCTGGCCGCCCGGCCGACCAGCACATCGCCGCTACCCGTGTGGCCAAAGGCACCGACGTGAACTTCGGCGCACTGACCAACAAGCTGCTGAAACTGCTGGGCGACTCGCCGGACACGCAGGTCAAGTACAGCAAGAAGGTCGTCGGCCTGCGCCGTAACGGCAGCGGCTGGACCGTGAGCATCAAGGACGTCAACAGCGGCGGCAGCCGTGAAGTGGACGCCCGTTTCGTCTTCCTCGGTGCCGGTGGCGCGGCCCTGCCGCTGCTGCAGTTGTCCGGCATCCCGGAAAGCAAAGGCTTCGGCGGCTTCCCGGTCAGCGGCCAGTGGCTGCGTTGCGACAACCCGGAAATCGTCAAGCAGCACCAGGCCAAGGTCTACAGCCAGGCCGCCGTCGGTGCCCCGCCGATGTCGGTACCGCACCTGGACACCCGCGTCGTGGACGGCAAGACTTCGCTGCTGTTCGGCCCGTATGCCGGCTTCACCACCAAGTTCCTCAAGCACGGTTCGCTGATGGACCTGCCGCTTTCGGTGCGCATGGGCAACATCGGCCCGATGCTGGCCGTGGCTCGCGACAACATGGACCTGACCAAGTACCTGGTCAGCGAAGTGATGCAGTCGATGGAGCAGCGCCTGGAAGCCCTGCGTCGCTTCTACCCGCAGGCCAAGGCCGAAGACTGGCGCCTGGAAGTAGCAGGCCAGCGCGTGCAGATCATCAAGAAAGACCCGAAAAAAGGCGGTGTGCTGCAGTTCGGTACCGAGTTGGTCTCGGCCCAGGACGGCAGCCTGGCAGCACTGCTTGGCGCATCGCCGGGGGCTTCGGTAACCGTATCGATCATGCTGGAACTGATCGAACGCTGCTTCCCCGAGCAAGCCAAAGGTGCCTGGGCTGCCAAGCTCAAGGAAATCTTCCCGGCACGCGAGAAGACCCTGGCGACCGATGCAGCCCTGTACCACAAGATCAGCGCCGACAACGACGTGGCACTGGATTTGGTGGAAAGCAGCCCAGCGGCCAAGCATTACGCCTGAACCGGCCAGTAACGAAAAAACGCCCCTCGGGGCGTTTTTTTGTGCCTGGATTTCTATCAACCTGTTCCGGCCCTTCGCGGCTAAAGCCGCTCCTACAACAATCGCATATCCCTTGTAGGAGCGGGTTCACCCGCGAAGAGGCCGGCACTGGTTCACAAATCAGCCACGGGCGTTGGCGATGATCTCGATGTACTCCGGCGCATTGCGCTGGTCGGCAATCTGCTCGATGAAGGTCTTGCCGTGCTCGTCCTTGCCATCCAGGTCCAGGCCAGCCTCGACGAAGAAGCCGACAAAACGTTCGAAGTCGTCGACGCGCAGGCCACGGTAGGCCTTCACCAGCTTGTGCAGCGACGGCGAAGTCACGCCATCGGCCGGTTCGAACTGAAGGAACGCCTTGATGTAGTCGTCGCTGATCTCGTCACCGATTACCTGTTTCTTGTCTTTACGCATTGCCGACTCCAACTGGACCATCACGAAATTTCCAAGGCCGGCAGTGTACCCCCCACAGGCTGCGCGCCTCAACGCGTACGTACGGTACCGGTGTGCAGGTCGGCCCAGATGTGGCCGTTGGCGTAAGTGAGGAACTGCACGTACAGCGTTTCGTTGCGCAGCAGGTCCATGATCACCCGGTAGTCGCTAAGCGGGTAATTCAAGCTCAGGGTGCGGGTTTTCTCGTCGTACACGGGCTTTTTCAGGCTCTTGGCCGCTTCACCGTCGAAGGTCAGCAACACCTGGCCGATGGTCGCGCCCTTGCTCAGCGGCTTGCCCTTGAGGCGCACCTGCAACGACGAGGTGATCGGGATCGGCTGCTGGTCGGACTGACGCTGAGTGCCCACGACCACCGAGTAATCGGTCACTTGCAGGAGTTGCTGGCCGGTCGGCGCTTGCTGGCGCAGGGACTGGTCGTCAGGCGGCAGGAACTGGCTGTGCAGTGGCGCGGCGGCAAGCGGCAGGCTGACCGCCAGCAGAATGGGAAGAAACGCACGCATGTGAGGCTCCTTGAATGAAGGAGCACTCTAGCATGCCGTGTTTGGGCTGTATGGCGCTGTCAATCGAACTGCGCGCGCATCCAGGCCTGGTAGGCGGCCACGCCTTCTTCCCCCTCACGCGGCGCCCAATGTGCATGCTCGCCCTCACCCACCGGCCGGTACGGCCCCGCCTTGCACTCGAACAGAATGCTGTCCGGCTCCAGCACCACCAGCCCATGGTAGGTACCGGGCGCCAGGTCTACACCCAGGCAATCGCCGCCCGCTTGCAGCACCCGCTTGTCAGTCACCGTGCCCTGCTCATCGAAAATCAGCAGGCCCAGGCGGCCTTTGAGTACGATCAGGGCCTCAGCCTTGTCGTCGTTCAGGTGCCGGTGCGGCGGAATATAGGTACTTGGCTGCAGCCCGACCGCCATACGGTGGCAGGGCTCTTCCATCGCATGGAAGTTATGGTGCTGCCGCCCGCGCGGGTTGGCGGCAGCCTTTGCCGCCAGCCCAGCGAACAGCGATTGGTCGATGAACGCAGGCTGGCGCATGATCACAGCCCCTTGACGGCGAAGATGCCGTTGGCGTTACGCCAGTAGCCTTTATAGTCCATGCCGTAACCGAAGATGTAGCGGTCGATACAGGGCAGGCCCACGTAGTTGGCCTTGAGGTCTGGGCTGGCCTTGCGGTCGTGGTCCTTGTCGATCAGCACGGCGGTGTGCACGGAGCGTGCGCCGGCATGTTTGCAGAACTCGATGATGGCGCTGAGGGTGTGGCCCTCGTCGAGAATGTCATCGACAATCAGCACGTCACGGTCGATGAACGACACTTCTGGCTTGGCCTTCCAGAACAGCTCGCCGCCGCTGGTCTGGTTACGGTAGCGGGTGGCGTGCAGGTAGCTGGCTTCCAACGGGAACTGCAGGTGGGTAAGCAGCTTGCCGGCGAAGATCAGGCCGCCGTTCATCACGCAGAACACCACCGGGTTCTTGTCATGCAGGTCTGTGCAGATCTGCTCGCCGACTTTGGCGATGGCCGCTTCGACTTCGGCTTCGGTGTACAGGCAGTCTGCTTCACGCATGACTTGGCGGATGTGCTCGAGATCGGCGGACATGGCGCTCTCCGGGGGGCATTTTGGAAAAGCGGGCAAAGGTACGCATCCGCTCGTCACAGATCAAGCATTTTGGACTAACGTCCAGAATGACCAGACGACAGCACAGGCTGAATAGATTAATCTAGCGCGGTTTTTTTGCCCGCCTTTCGGAGCCCCCCTATGCCCACTCGTGAGATCCGCCATCCGCTGATCCGCCACAAGCTCGGCCTGATGCGCCGTGCCGATATCAGCACCAAGAATTTTCGCGAACTCGCCCAGGAAGTCGGCGCGCTCCTGACGTATGAAGCCACCCAGGACCTGCCGCTCGAAAACTACGAGATCGATGGCTGGTGTGGCAAGGTTTCGGTAGAGAAAATCGCCGGCAAGAAGATCACTGTAGTACCTATCCTGCGCGCCGGTATCGGCATGCTCGACGGCGTGCTCAGCCTGATCCCGGGGGCCAAGGTCAGCGCCGTCGGCGTTGCCCGCAACGAAGAAACCCTCGAAGCCCACACCTATCTGGAAAAGCTCGCGCCGGACATCAACCAGCGCCTGGCCCTGATCATCGACCCGATGCTGGCCACCGGCGGTTCGATGGTCGCTACCATCGACCTGCTGAAAAAAGCCGGCTGCAAAGAGATCCGCGCTATGGTGTTGGTCGCCGCGCCAGAAGGCATCGAAGTGGTGGAAAAAGCTCACCCCGATGTGCAGATCTACACCGCCTCGATCGACCAGCGCCTGAACGAACACGGCTACATCGTGCCGGGCCTGGGCGACGCCGGTGACAAGATCTTCGGCACCAAGCAAAAGGACGCCTGACCATGCAGGACGGCTTCAACGACCCGCTCTGGCGCCAGGTCGTTTCGGGCGCGCAGATGCTCTTCGTGGCATTCGGCGCGCTGGTGCTGATGCCGCTGATCACCGGCCTCGATCCGAACGTCGCGCTGTTCACCGCGGGCATCGGCACCCTGCTGTTCCAGCTGGTCACCGGCCGCCAAGTACCGGTGTTTTTGGCCTCGAGCTTTGCCTTCATCACCCCGATCATTCTCGCCAAGGGCCAGTTCGGCCTGGCTGAGACCATGGGCGGCGTGATGGCCGCAGGCTTCGTGTACACCTTCATGGGCCTGATGGTGAAAATCAAAGGCACCGGCTTCATCGACCGCATGCTGCCGCCGGTGGTGATCGGCCCGGTGATCATCTCCATTGGCTTGGCCATGGCACCGATCGCCGCCAACATGGCGATGGGTAAAGGTGGCGACGGCGCAGCCCTGATGCCGTACAAAACCGCCATGCTGATCTCCATGCCAGCGCTGCTGACAACCTTGATCGTCGCCGTATTCGGCAAAGGCATTTTCCGCCTGGTACCGATCATCTCCGGCGTGCTGGTGGGCTTTGCCCTGGCGTTCGCCTTTGGCGTGGTCGATACCGCCAAGATCGCCGCCGCACCGTGGTTGGAAATCCCCAACTTCACCGCACCGGCGTTCAACTGGCAGGCTATTTTGTTTATCGTCCCGGTAGCCTTGGCACCGGCGATCGAGCACATCGGCGGGGTAATCGCAGTCGGCAGCGTGACCGGCCGTGACTACCTGAAAAAGCCCGGCCTGCACCGCACCCTGCTGGGTGACGGCCTGGCCACCACCGCAGCCGGCCTGTTCGGCGGGCCGCCTAACACCACCTATGCCGAAGTGACCGGCGCAGTGATGCTGACCAAGAACTACAACCCGAAAATCATGACCTGGGCGGCGGTGTTCGCCATCACCCTGGCGTTCATCGGCAAGTTCGGCGCACTGCTGCAGAGCATCCCGGTGCCCGTGATGGGCGGCATTCTATGCCTGCTGTTCGGCTCAATCGCGGCGGTAGGCATGAACACCATGATCCGCCACAAGATCGACCTGGCCGAAGCGCGCAACCTGGTGATCGTCTCGGTGACCCTGGTGTTCGGTATCGGCGGCGTGCTGATCGGCAGCGGTGACGGCCCGGATGACTGGGGCCTGAAGGGCATCGCCCTGTGCGCCATCGTGGCTATTGCCCTGAACCTGATTCTGCCGGGCAATGATGGCTGGAAGCACAAGAAACTGGATGATCAGTTGCCTTGATCCGGCGTTAACCTGAGCCGGCCCATGCGCGGGCAAGCCCGCTCCTACAGTGATATGCCACCTATTGTAGGAGCGGGCTTGCCCGCGAAGAAGCCGGTTCAGGCGACCTTCAAATCAGGCCTTTTCACACATCCCGGCCAACACCCTCACCCACGCTGGGTGATCATTCAGGCACGGCATCAGCACCAGCTCCCGCCCGCCTGCCTCGACAAACTGCTCGCTGCCACGCATGCCAATCTCTTCCAGTGTCTCGATGCAATCGGCAACGAACGCCGGGCACATCACCAGCAGCTTCTTTACCCCCGCCTGGGCCAGTTCGTCCAGCCGCGTTTCAGTGTACGGTTCGATCCACTTGTCGCGCCCAAGCCGCGACTGGAACGATACCGACCACTTGCCGTCTGGTATGCCTAACCGCTGCGCGAACGCTTTGGCCGTGGCCTGGCACTGCCCCCGATAACAAACCGCACGCACCTCGGCGCTGGCGTCTTTGCAACAATCCGCTGCGCGCAGATCATGTTTCCCAGCCGGGTACAGCTTCCTCAGGTGCCGCTCAGGCAACCCATGGAAGCTCAACAACAGGTGGTCGTAATCCTGCTCGAGGTAAGGCCTGGCGCTTTGCGCCAGTGCCTCAATGTAATTTGGGTGCTCGTAGAACGGCTGCAGTACCCGCATCTGCAAAGGTAAATGGCGTTGGTTGATGGTCTGTTTTGCCAGCTCCACCACCGTCGTCACCGTGCTGTCGGCAAACTGTGGATAAAGCGGTGCCAAGGTCACCTTGCGCACGCCTTGCGCTGCCAGGCGCTCCAGAACCTCGGGCAAGGCCGGCTGGCCATAGCGCATGGCAATTTCCACCGGGCCATGGGGCCAGTGCTCGACCATCGCCGTTTGCAAGCGACGGGTCAGCACCACCAACGGCGAGCCCTCGTCCCACCAGATCGAGCCGTAGGCGTGTGCCGACTGCTCTGGGCGCTTGATCAGAATCAGCGACACCAGCAGGCGCCGCACCGGCCAGGGCAGGTCGACCACATACGGGTCCATGAGGAACTGGTTGAGGTAACGGCGCACATCGGCCACCGAGGTGGAGGCCGGGGAACCCAGGTTGACCAGCAGCAGGGCATGATCGGTCATGCAGCGTCCTATGTCAGAGGCGGCTGGACAGGTTGTCCAAGGCCGATTGCAAATCGTTGAAGCGGAAGGTGAAGCCCGCCGCCAACAAGCGTACCGGGCGGGCGCGCTGGCCGCCGAGCAGCAAGGTCGACATCTCGCCCAGCCCGGCCTTCAGCAACAGTGCCGGCACCGGCAACAGCGCCGGCCGGTGTAGGGTGCGGCCCAGGCGCTTGGCGAACTCTCGGTTGCGCACTGGCTCTGGCGCGCAGGCATTATAAGGACCGCTGGCATCCTTGTGCTGCAAGAGAAAATCAATCAGGGCGACCTGGTCGTCTATATGCACCCACGGCATCCACTGCCGCCCATCACCCAAAGGCCCGCCGAGCCCGAGCTTGAAGGGCACCCGCAGGCGCGACAAAAAGCCGCCATCACCGGCCAGCACCAGGCCGGTACGCACCAGCACCACGCGCAGGCCCTGAGCCTGGGAGCGCAAGGCTGTCTCTTCCCAGGCAATGCACAGCTGGCTGGCGAAATCTTCACGCACCGGGGGTGACGCCTCGGTCAGCTCGCGCTCGCCACCGTCCCCGTACCAGCCCACCGCAGAGCCGGAAATCAGCACTTCCGGGCGCTGCTCGCGGGTGCCCAACCAACTCAGCAACTGCTCAGTGAGGGTGACGCGGCTGGCCCACAGCAGGTTGCGCCGGGTTGCCGTCCACGGTCGGTCGGCAATGGGGGCACCGGCCAGGTTGACCACCGCATCCAACGGGTCGTCCGCCGCCAGTTGCTCCAGGCGGGCAATACCCCGCACGCCAGTGCCACAGATTTTCGGCACCTGCTCTGGTCGCCGGCTCCACACCGTCAGCCGATGGCCTTGGGCAAGCCAGTACTGGCAAAGGTGTCTGCCAATCAACCCAGTGCCGCCTGTCAGCAATATATGCATGGCTGTGTCCTCGCAGAATGCGGCGGTGGTCTATTTTTAACATCAAGGCACTTTTTTGACCCGACGCTCTCGGATAAACATAGGCCAACCTGTCCGCCCTAGCGGAATATACTTATACAAAAATTGTGCATTGTACAGGTTTGCCTGACAGCGTAGTCTGCTTACAGCAAGGTTTGAAGAGGCCATCATGACAGTACCTATTGCCATCATCGGGGCCGGAATCGCCGGCCTGTCAGCCGCCCAGGCTTTGCAGAAGGCCGGGCAATCCGTGCACTTGTTCGATAAAGGCCACGGCAGTGGCGGGCGCATGGCCAGCAAGCGCAGCGAAGCCGGTGCGCTGGACCTTGGCGCTCAGTACTTCACCGCCCGTGACCGGCGCTTCGTCGAGCAGGTACAGCAATGGGTGGCCGCCGGCTGGGCCGAGCAGTGGAAACCACAGCTGTACAATTACCGCGATGGCGAACTCAGCCCCTCCCCCGACGAGCAGACGCGCTGGGTGGGCGTGCCGCGCATGAGCGCTATCACCCGCGGCCTGCTCAAGGACATGACGGTCAACTTCGGCTGCCGCATCGCCGAGGTGTTCCGCGGCAAGCAGTACTGGCACCTGCAGGACACCGAAGGCTGCAGCCACGGCCCCTACAGCCGCGTGGTGATCGCCGTGCCAGCCCCGCAGGCCACGCCACTGCTGGCCGCCACCCCAAAACTGGCTGCCGTGGCCGCCGGCGTGCAAATGGACCCCACCTGGGCCGTAGCCCTCGCCTTCCAAACCCCGCTGGACACGCCGATGCAAGGCTGCTTCGTGCAGGACAACCCGCTCGACTGGTTGGCCCGCAACCGCAGCAAGCCAGGCCGTGACGAGCAGCTCGACACCTGGGTGCTGCACGCCACCTCGAACTGGAGCCGGCAACACATCGATCTGGCAAAGGAAGAGGTGATCGAACAGCTGTGGGGCGAATTCGCCGAGCTGGTGGGCTGCGTTGTGCCGGCGCCTAGCTTCGCGTTGGCGCACCGCTGGCTGTATGCGCGGCCAAGCGGCAACCATGAATGGGGGGCCTTGGCCGATGCCGACCAAGGCTTGTACGCCTGTGGCGACTGGTGCCTGTCCGGGCGCGTCGAAGGCGCTTGGCTCAGCGGCCAGGAAGCCGCGCGGCGGCTGCTCGAACATCTCGATTGAATTAGAGCTATACAAAAAAACTTGTTTGCATAACTTCCAGGCTGTGCTGGAATAAACCTATACAAAGTAAAAAGCACGTATAGGTTTTCCGGAGGCAGCCATGCACGACCCTTCCGCGCACAGCAAGCCGCGTATCGCCATCAGCGCCTGCCTGAACGGGCAAAGCGTGCGCTATAACGGCGGCCACAAGGCTTCCGACCTGTGCCGTGCGCAGCTTGAGGAACACTTCGCCTGGGTGCCGGTGTGCCCAGAGGTCGCCATTGGCCTCGGCATACCGCGCGACCCGATTCGCCTGGTTGGCGACCCTGAGCAACCGGAAGTGGTCGGCACCCGCAACCCCGGCATGGACCTGACCGGCCCGCTGCGCAGCTACGGCGAGCAAATGGCCGGCGAACTCGACGGTATCTGCGGCTACATCTTCATGCAGAAGTCGCCGTCTTGTGGCCTGGAGCGTGTCAAGGTGTACCAAAGCAATGGCCACCCCGCCTTGCACGTGGGACGTGGCGTGTATGCACAAGCGTTCTGCGCACAGCGCCCGGACCTGCCGGTAGAGGAAGAGGGCCGCCTGCACGACGCCGTGCTGCGCGAGAACTTCATCAGCCGCGTGTACGCTTACGCCGACTGGCAGCGGCTGCTGGCCGAGGGCCTGAGCCGCGGGGCACTGGTGCGCTTCCACTCACGCTACAAGTACCTGCTGATGGCCAATAATCCCCAGGCCTACCGCACCCTGGGGCGCCTGCTCGGCAGCATGAGCCGCGATGACGACCCGCAAAGCATAGGCCCGCGTTACTTCAGCCAACTGATGCAGGCGCTACGCCGCTGCGCCAGCCGCGGCACCCACTGCAACGTACTGCAGCACCTGAGTGGTTACTTCAAGGATGCCCTTACACCGCAGGACAAGGCCGAGTTGCAGACACTCATCGGCCAATACCAGCAGGGGGTGGTGCCGCTGGTGGTGCCACTGACCCTGCTCAAGCACCACCTGCGCAAACACCCCGACCCCTACCTGCAGCAGCAGGCCTATCTGCAGCCGCACCCCGAAAGCCTTGGGCTGCGTAATGCTGTCTGAAACACTACTGCCCATTGGCGAATTGGCCCGCCGTACCGGCGTCAACCCAGTGACCTTGCGCGCCTGGGAGCGGCGCTACGGCTTGCTCCAGCCGCAGCGCACGGCAAAGGGGCATCGCCTGTACCCGTTGCACCAGGTCGAGCGGGTCGAGGCGATCCTCGCCTGGCTGCAACGCGGCGCATCGGTCGGCCAAGTACGCGAGCTACTCGACAAACCCTCCAGCACACCGCCCAAAGGTGACTGGCAGGCCAGGCAATTCCAGTTGATCGAGGCCATTGCCACTCTGTCGCAACGTGCGCTCGACCAACAGCTCAACCAGGCCATGGCGCTGTACCCGGCCGTTACCCTGTGCGAGCAACTGCTGTTGCCGCTGCTCGACCTCCTCGACCTGCGCTGGCGCAACTACTTCAATGCGCAGCTGGAGCAGGTGTTTTTCCACAGCTGGCTGCGCAGCAAGCTCGGCGCCCGGGTCTGCCACGATAACCAACTGCTGGTGGGCCCGGCCGTACTGCTGGCCGAAGACAGTGAGCGCACCTTCAACCCCGGGTTGTGGCTGTGCGCCTGGTTGTTCACCAGCAACGGCATCCCGGTCGAAGTGCTGGAACACAGCGTCGCCGGCGCGCAACTGCAACGTGCCGTCAACACACTCAAGCCGCGCGCGGTGCTGCTGTACCTGGGGCCACGCATCGATGAAAAGGCGTTGCTGCGTACCCTGCAAGGGCTGCCAGGCACAAAGCTGCTGGGCGGCGCCACGGTTGCCCTGCACGAAGCCCGATTGAAGACTTGTGCGCTTCCCGATCTTTTCCTGTTCGATACCCCGCAGGCGGCATTGCGCTTGCTTCAAGGCCATGACCGCCAGCCCGTAGAGATGAATGCCCCATGCACCTGACCTGGCTGCGCAGCGACCTGCGCATCGATGACAACACTGCGCTCAGCGCCGCCAGTGAGCGCGGCCCAACCATCGCCCTGTGGCTGCTAAGCCCCGGGCAGTGGCAGGCTCATGACGACGCCGCCTGCAAGGTCGACTTCTGGCTGCGTAACCTACGTGAGCTGCGCCAGTCGCTGGAACGCCTGAACATCCCCCTGCTGATCCGCACCATCGACACCTGGGACCAGGCGCCACAGGCCATACTCGAGGTATGCCGCCAGCACCAGGTGCAAAGCGTGCACTGGAACGAGGAATACGGCCTCAACGAGCAGCGCCGTGACGACGCCACTCGTGCCCTGCTGGAAAAATCGGCCATTCAGGCCCACAGCCATCTCGATCAGCTGTTGTTCCGCCCGGGCACCATCCTTACCCGCAGTGGCGACTACTTCCAGGTCTTCAGCCAGTTCAAGAAGAGCTGCCTGGAGCACCTGCACCGCAGCCTGCCGGCCATGGCCCCGCGGGTGAAGCGCCAGGCCCCGCTGCAGGTCAGCAGTGACCCCATTCCCCAGCAAGTAGAGGGGTTCGACAAGCCGCAAGCTGCCCTGCGCGAGCACTGGCCTGCCGGCGAAGCGCAGGCGCAAGCGCGGCTGGCACGTTTTCTCGATGAAACCATCGACGACTACCACCAACTGCGCGACTTGCCGGCCAAGCCCGGCACCAGCCAGCTCTCCACCTACCTGGCCGCCGGCGTGATCTCGCCCCGCCAGTGCCTGCACGGCGCGTTGGCCAGCAACCAAGGCGAGTTCGACAGTGGCAGCAGCGGTGTGCAAACCTGGATCAACGAGCTGCTCTGGCGCGAATTCTACAAGCACATCCTGACCGGTTATCCACAGGTCTCACGCCACCGCGCCTTCCGCGCCCAGACCGAAGCCCTGCCCTGGCGCGACGCACCGGCCGACCTTGAGGCCTGGGAACAAGGCCGCACCGGCTTCCCGATCATCGACGCCGCCATGCGCCAGTTGCTACACACCGGGTGGATGCACAACCGCCTGCGCATGGTCGTGGCCATGTTCCTCAGCAAGAACCTGCTGATCGATTGGCGCAAGGGTGAGCGGCATTTCATGCGCCACCTGATAGACGGCGACCTGGCCGCCAACAACGGCGGCTGGCAGTGGAGCGCGTCCACCGGCACCGATGCAGTGCCGTATTTCCGCATCTTCAACCCGGTTTCGCAGTCGCAGCGTTTCGATCCACAGGGGCACTTCATTCGTCACTGGCTACCGGAATTGCAGGGGCTGGATGAAAAAGCCATTCATCTCCCCGTGAAGTCAGCCGATCTCTTTGCTAAACATGATTATCACAATCCAATTGTCGATCTCGGCAGCAGTCGCCAGCGCGCATTGGAGGCATTCAAAGGCCTCCCGCGCCGGCAGGATCAGAGGGCAGTATCGTGAACCACGCACGCAGTATCTGGGTGACGGGCGCCGGCAATGGATTAGGCCTGGCATTGGTGGAAGGGTTGCTCGGTCAGGGACATCGGGTAGCTGCAAGTGGCAAACCGAGCGAGGCACTGGCGGCCTTGAGCGCACGTTTTGGCAGCCAGCTGTTGTGCCTGCCCTGGCAGTTGCATGACGAACAGCAGGCGGCCCTTGCCAGCCAACAGATCTGCCACGCCTGGTGTTCACTGGACGGTTTGATCCTTAACGCGGGTACCAGTGACTATGCGGCGGACGGTTTGGCGGACAGTGAACTGTTCGAGGCCATCGTTACCAGCAACCAGCTGGCCGTCGAGCATTGCTTGGCTCATGCCCGGCCTTTACTGGCGACGGGTAATGCAGCGCAGGTGATGGCGGTGTTCAACCGCTATTCGGCGTTGCAGCTGTATGCGCCAACCCAGACGACTGCGGGCTGGAACAACCTGCCGCAATGGCTGCGCGAGCAGCGTCAGGCGTTGAAGGCTCAGGGGGTAGCACTGACGGTGGTGGGGCCACAGTCTTTGAAAACACCGGTGACCTCGGCGCAGGCGATACCGGAGGCGTGGACACCGCAAAGTGCGGCAGAAGAGCTGCTGCAGCGGTGGCCGCAAGGGGAGCCAGAACTTGTGCTGGAGGCCTTGGACCTGAGTGAATTATGGCCTTTGCCACGCAAGTAGAAAGGGCGCTACCCCCTGTAGGAGCGGACGGGTGTCGCGCCTACAGGGGTAAATTGCCTGTGCGGCTGGCTCAAAGCGCCATGCGGTAATGCAGGCTGTAGCTTTCCACCCCATCGTTGGGCTGCTTGATCCCCGCGTTGGAATAATGAATCGCCCGTACGCCAATTTCATGCCCACCGGCAAAGCGCAAACCAAAGCCGATGCGGTCCTCGAACTGGAACGCCGAGCCCAGCTCGTTGTCTTTCAGTTCGGTGCTGGAGAACGCCGCCACGCCGATCCCCGCCTCGATGTAAGGCTTCACTGACTGCCCGGCAAACTCATAGACGAACACCGGCGCAAACGACAGGCTGTGGTTACTGGCAGTTTTGTCCCCATCCCAGTAGCTGTAGGCCCCATCCCAGTACCCCGTCAGGCGACCCACGCTGGTCTGCCACCAGCTTGCGTCCCAGTTCGATTGCAGCCCCAGCCGGTAGACCATGGTCGACTCACCGGTCTGCCCCACCGAAAACGAAACGTCGGCAGCCTGTGCCGACAGCGCTTGCCCCAGGGTTAAGGCAGCAACCGCCGCCAAGCCGAGCAGCTTCTTCATGAGCAACATCCTTCTTTGCTGTTATTAGTGTCCGCCTTATCTCAGGCAAAGCGGTAGAAAACGGCAACGATGCGATAGTTCAGCTGCTTTTCACGGTTTTTTCACAATGAAAAGCTTTGCACACTGTCGGACTTATGCCACAGCAAAGGTAGGATTTTTCTCATTAATTGCGGGTCGCCACTGGTCCAGAAACGGGTATCCGCTGCCGGCCCATCGGCCAACAAGTCATGCGCGCCCAGCAGCCGCTGCAGTTGGCGCGCCACCGCGGCACCGGTGTCGATAATGGCCACGTCGGCAGGCATCATGTCGGCCAACAACGGACGCAGGAAGGGGTAATGGGTGCAGCCGAGGATCAGCGTGTCGCAACCCGCCGCCAGCAACGGCTGCACGTAGCCCAACAGCAGTTGGCGCAGCGCCGGGCTGCCCAGGTCACCGGCCTCGATTAGCTCGACCAGCCCTGGGCAGGGCCGGGTAATCACCTGCACATCGTTGGCGAAGCGGTCGAGCAAAGCAGCGAATTTGGCGCTTTGCAGGGTACCGGTAGTAGCCAGCACACCGACCACGCCCGAGCGCGTGGCGGCCGCCGCGGGCTTTACCGCGGGCTCCATGCCCACCAGCGGCCAGCTTGGATACAACTCGCGCAAGTCGGCCGCCGCAGCCACCGTGGCAGTATTGCAGGCCAGCACCATGGCCTTGGCGCCCTGTTCATGGAAGAACGCAGCAATGCGCCTTAGACGCTCACGGATATAGTCCGGCGACTTCTCGCCGTAGGGTATGTGGCCGCAATCGGCCACATACAGCAGCGTCTCGTTGGGCAGCAGGCGCTGTATTTCGGCGAGCACCGACAAGCCGCCGACCCCCGAGTCCATGACGCCAACCGGCGCTGCGCGCTCAGCCATCACGCTTGCCACAGACGGCGCATGCCGGGTCGCGCTTGACCCGCAATTCGCGGATGCGCGTACCGAGGGCATCGATCAACAACAGGCGCCCGACCAACGGCTCACCAAACCCGGCCAGCAGTTTCATCGCCTCCAAGGCTTGCAGGCTGCCCACCAGGCCCACCAGCGGGCCAATCACCCCGGCTTCACTGCAGGTCAGTTCGGCTTCGCTGCCATGGCCGTACAAGCAGTGGTAGCACGGGCTGTAGTCGCGCCGCGGGTCGAACACCGACAGCTGGCCTTCCAGGCGGATCGCCGCACCACTTACCAGTGGCTTGCCAGCCGCGACACAGGCCGCGTTGACCGCCTCGCGGGTGCCGAAGTTGTCGGAGCAGTCCAGCACCAGGTCGACTGCCGCCACCGCAGCGGCCAACGAGTCCTCGTCCAGTGCTTGCCGATGGGCGACCAAGTTGATTTCCGGGTTGATCGCCTGCAAGCGCAGCAAGGCCGAATCGACTTTGCTCATGCCGACGCTAGCACTGTCGTGGATCACTTGGCGTTGCAGGTTGGTCAGGTCGACAGTGTCGAAATCCGCCAGGTGCAGTTCACCCACACCGGCGGCGGCCAGGTATAAGGCGACTGGCGAGCCAAGGCCACCGAGGCCGACGATCAGCGCCTTGCTCTGCTTGAGCCGCAGCTGGCCGTCGATATCGATTTGGGCCAGCAATACCTGCCGGCTGTAACGCAGCAGTTCCTGATCACTCAGCATGGCAGGCGCCCCAGGGTAATGCGTTCATGGCCGCCCAGGTCCGTGCGGCTGGCGACCTCGATGAAGCCTTGTTCAGCCAGCAAGGCGCGTACCGCCGCTGCCTGATCGTAGCCATGTTCCAGCAGCAACCAGCCACCTGGCAGCAGGTGCGCGGGGGCCTGAGCAGCAATCACGCGTAAGTCGTCCAGCCCGTCAGCACCGGCCACCAGCGCGCTGCTGGGCTCGAAGCGCACATCGCCGGCGACCAGGTGCGGGTCTGCAGCAGCGATGTAGGGCGGGTTGCTGACAATCAGGTCGAAACGCTCGCCGGCCAGGCTGTCGAACCAGTGGCTAACCCGTACCTGGGCATTTGCCAGGCCCAGGCGCTGGCGGTTGCGCTCGGCCAGGGCCGCGGCCTCTTCCACCCGGTCAACCGCCGTCACCTGCCAGGCTGGGCGATCGCCGGCCAAGGCCAAAGCGATGGCGCCGGTGCCCGTGCCCAGGTCAAGCACCTTGGCCGGCGAGGCGGGTTGCAGCTCAAGGGCGGCCTCAACCAGCAGCTCAGTATCTGGCCGCGGGATCAGGGTATGCGGCGCCACTTCCAGGTCGATCTTCCAGAAACCCTGCTGCCCGAGGATGTAGGCAACCGGCTCACCAGCACGGCGGCGCTGCAGGTAACCGGCATAAGTCTCGGCATCTTCGCTGCTGACAATACGCTCGGGCCAGGTGTGCAGGTAGCTGCGCGACTTGCCGATGGCCGCGGCCAACAGCAGTTCGGCATCCAATCGCTCGGTGGGCGATTCTGGCAGCTGCGCATTGCGCAGCAGGCTGGCGATGATGGTCATCAGTCCCCCAGGGCGGCCAGTTGATCGGCCTGGTATTCGGCCAGCAGTGGTTCGATCACCGACTCCACGCCACCGCTGAGAATGTCGTCCAGCGAGTACAGGGTCAGGTTGATACGGTGATCGGTCACTCGCCCCTGTGGATAATTGTAGGTGCGGATGCGCTCGGAACGGTCGCCAGAGCCCACCAGCAGCTTGCGCTCACTGGCAATGGCATTCTGTGCTGCACTGGTCTGCATGTCGTTGAGCTTGGCCGACAGCCAGGACATCGCGCGGGCACGGTTCTTGTGCTGCGAACGTTCTTCCTGGCACTCGACCACGATACCGGTGGGCAAGTGGGTGATGCGGATCGCCGAGTCGGTCTTGTTGACGTGCTGGCCGCCGGCACCGGAGGCGCGGTAGGTGTCCACACGCAAGTCGGCCGGGTTGATCTCGATGGCCGCTTGTTCGTCGGGCTCGGGCAGCACCGCCACGGTGCAGGCGGAGGTGTGCACGCGGCCTTGGGATTCGGTCTCGGGCACGCGCTGAACGCGATGTGCACCGGACTCGAATTTGAGCTTGCCGTAGACGTTCTCGCCCTCGACACGGGCGATGATTTCCTTGTAGCCGCCGTGCTCGCCTTCGTTCTCGGAGAGAATTTCCAGGCGCCAGCCGCGTTTTTCGGCGTAGCGCGAGTACATGCGGAACAGGTCGCCGGAGAAGATCGCCGCCTCGTCACCACCGGTGCCGGCGCGGATTTCGAGGAACACGTTGCGGCCGTCGTTGGGGTCTTTGGGCAGCAGCATGCGTTGCAGGTTGGACTCCAGCGTCAGCAGTTGCTCCTTGGCTTCACGCACTTCTTCTACGGCCATTTCGCGCAGGTCCGGGTCGCTGTCCTTGAGCAGCGCCTGGGCACCTTCGAGGTCGCCCTGGACTTTGCGCCACTCTTTATAAGCAGCGTAGACCGGCTCGACTTCGGCATATTCACGGGAATAAGCGCGAAAGCGCGTCTGGTCGGAAATGACCTCGGCATCACCAAGCAATGCGGTGAGTTCTTCGAAACGGTCCTGGAGGATGTCCAGTTTGTTCAGCAGCGACGCTTTCATTGCGGGGATTTGTCCGTCGAGCCCTCGTTGAGGGCAAAGAGTTCCTGGGCCATGGCCAGCGCATCAAGGCGGCCCTCGGCCGAGAGCCTTTTCAGTTGCACGCTGGGCGCATGCAGAAGTTTGTTGGTCAGCCCGCGGGCCAGTTGGGCCAATACGTCTTCGGGGTTGCCGCCGTTGGCCAGCAGGCGCTGGGCCTTTTGCAGTTCTTCGTCGCGCAGGCGCTCGCTTTGCTGGCGATAGGCCCTGAGCACATCCACTGCGGCCAGCTCGCGCAGGCGCAGCATGAAGTCTTCGGCACCCACCGCGACCAGCTCTTCGGCGGCTTGGGCCGCGCCCTGGCGGCTCTTGAGGTTTTCTGCCACCACGTCGTGCAGGTCGTCGACGGTGTACAGGTAGACGTCGTCCAGCTCGCCCACTTCAGGTTCGATATCGCGCGGTACGGCGATGTCGACCATGAAGATCGGCTTGTGCCGGCGCTGCTTCAGCGCGCTTTCGACCGCGCCCTTGCCAAGGATTGGCAGTTGGCTGGCGGTGGAGCTGATGACGATGTCGCTGTTGGCCAGTTCCTGGGGGATATCGGCCAGCAGCACGGCGTGGGCGCCGAACTGCTCGGCCAGGATACTGGCCCGCTCCAGGGTACGGTTAGCCACGACGATGCGCCGTACGCCCTGCTCGTGCAGGTGACGGGCGACCAGGGTGATGGTTTCGCCGGCGCCGATCAGCAGGGCCTGGCTGCGGCCCAGGTCGGCGAAGATCTGTTTGGCCAGGCTGACGGCGGCAAACGCCACCGACACCGGGTTTTCGCCAATGGCGGTGTCGGTGCGTACCTGCTTGGCGGCGCTGAAAGTGGCCTGGAACAGGCGCCCGAGCAATGGCCCGACGGTACCGGCCTCGCGCGCCACGGCGTAGGCCGACTTCATTTGGCCGAGGATTTGCGGCTCACCGAGCACCAGCGAGTCCAGGCCCGAGGCCACGCGCATCATGTGCTTCACCGCGTCGTGTTCTTCGTGGACGTAGGCGCTGGCGCGCAGCTCGTCCAGGCTGAGGCGGTGGTAGTCGGCTAGCCATTGCAGCACCGCATCGGCGGACAGGTGGTCCTGCTCTATATAGAGCTCGCTACGGTTGCAGGTCGACAGGATCGCCGCTTCGCGGCTGGATGTCAGTCGGCAGAGCTGCTGCAGGGCGTCTACCAGCTGCTCTGGGGTAAACGCCACGCGCTCGCGTACGTCTACCGAGGCAGTCTTATGGTTGATACCAAGTGCAAGAAAGGCCATGCAAGGTCGCTGGTTGTGACGGGAAGCCGATAATTGTCCTCTTTCGCAGGTATTAGAACAACCACCGTTCGCTATTGGGGTGATAGTAGGAAGGTGTATGGCGATGGAGTTCGGGGAGGCAGAAAGTGTATGCCGATAAGATTTGAGGGAGCCCGAAGGTGTATGCCGATAGAGTTGCGGCGCTTATGAGATCGAGCGCCGCCCGCGCGGCGCTTCGCGGGGCAAGCCCGCTCCCACGTTTGTTTCGGGCCAGTCATTCCTGTGGGATTTGCGCGCGAACGCCTTGGCGCATACCTCGCTATCACGTCGTACAAACAAGGCGGTCGCGCGCGTCTGGCACAGGCAATACTGGCCCGAAACAAACGTGGGAGCGGGCTTGCCCCGCGAAGCGCCGCGCGGGCGGCGCTCGATCTCATAGGCGCCACACCTGCCAAGCCAAACACCTGGCACAGCCCACACCCCGCCAAGCCAAACACCCAGCACAGCCCCCATTCGGGAACCCTCGCCCCCCTCAAAGGTCGCACTTAACCAGCCACAGCACAGGTGGGTTTGCCCCCGCGCTTGTGTCATCATGCTCCGACCGCCGGTGAGTCCTCCAATAAGCCTTCTTATGAACAAACCATACGCATTGCTGCTTGCCTTCGCCCTGCTCCAGGGCTGCCAAAGCCTGGCCCCGCAAAAGGCCGAGCCCCCCACCGCCGAGGCCGGCAAGGGCGAGGCGGAAACGCCCGTGGTGTATGGCTCGTTCAAACAGGACACACTCTATAGCCTGCTGGTGGCAGAGCTGGCCGGCCAGCGCAACCGCTTCGACATCGCCCTGGCCAACTACACCGACCAAGCCGCAAAAACCCAGGACCCGGCCGTTTCCGAACGCGCCTACCGCATCGCCGAATACCTCGGCGCCGACGAACCTGCGCTGGACAACGCACTGGTCTGGGCCCGCAACGACCCGCAAAACCTCGACGCTCAGCGCGCCGCCGCCATCCAGCTGGCCCGTGCCGGCCGTTATGATGACTCCATGGCGTACATGGAAAAGGTCTTGCAGGGCCAGGGTGACACCCATTTCGACTTCCTCGCCCTGTCCGCCGCAGAAACCGACCAAAGCACTCGCGACGGCCTGTTGCAAAGCTTCGAGCGCCTGTTGGTGAAGTACCCGAACAATAGCCAGCTGGTGTTCGGCAAGGCCCTGCTGCTGAATCAGGACGGCAAGGCCGAAGAAGCCCTGAACCTGCTCGAGTCGCACCCGCCGCAAAACGGCGAAATCGCCCCCATCCTGCTGCGCGCCCGCTTGTTGCAAGCCCTGGACCGCGGCTCGGAGGCCCTGCCATTGCTGCGCGGGGCAATCCGCGACAACCCCGACGACAAGCGCCTGCGCCTGACCTACGCGCGCACCCTGGTCGAACAGGACCGCATCGCCGATGCCAAGGGCGAGTTCCTCAGTTTGGTCCAGCAATACCCCGACGACGACGAACTGCGCTACTCGCTGGCCCTGATTTGCCTGGAAAACAAAGACTGGGACGAAGCCGAGGGCTACCTGGAAGAACTGGTCGAGCGCGACAGCAACGTCGACGCCGCGCACTTGAACCTGGGCCGCATCCGCGAGGAGCGCCACGACCCCGCCGGCGCCCTGCGTGAGTACGCCCTGGTCGGCCCAGGCCCCGATTACCTGCCAGCACAACTGCGTCAGGCCGACATCTTGATTGCCAACGGCCGTGGCACCGAGGCCTCACGCCTGCTCGCCGATGCCCGCGAAGCCCAGCCGGACTATGCCATTCAGCTGTTCCTGATCGAATCGGAAAGCTACAGCAACAACAACAAGGACGCCCAGGCCGGCCAGGTGCTGCAGCAAGCCATCCAGCGCTACCCGGACGACCTCAACCTGCTGTACACCCGCGCCATGCTGGCCGAAAAGCGGGACGACCTGCCGCAGATGGAAAAGGACCTGCGCGCCATCATCGCCCGCGAGCCGGAAAACGCCATGGCCCTGAACGCCCTGGGCTACACCCTGGCCGACCGCACCACCCGCTACAGCGAAGCCAAGGCGCTGATCGACAAGGCCCACCAGCTGACCCCAGATGACCCGGCGGTGCTCGACAGCCTGGGTTGGGTCAACTACCGCCTGGGCAACCTCGACGAGGCTGAAACCTACCTGCGCCGCGCCTTCGCCAGCTTCCCCGACCACGAAGTGGCCGCCCACCTGGGCGAAGTGCTGTGGGCCAACGGCAAGCGTCGCGAAGCCCGCCGAATCTGGGCCAAAGGCTTCGAAGCCCAGGCCGACAGCGCCATCCTGCGCAAGACCCTCCTGCGCCTGACCGGATCCGAGACCCTTTAACGTTATGTTTCTGCGCCATTGCATCACCTTTACCCTGATCGCCCTGCTGGCCGGCTGTGCCGGCTTCGGTAGCCGCGAGGCCCTGCAGGGCCACGGCGACCCGCAGCAGTGGCGCGCCCATAAAGAACAGCTGAGCAGCCTCGATGGCTGGCAGATCAACGGCAAAGTCGGCATCCGTGCCCCGCGCGACTCGGGTAGCGGCACGTTGTTCTGGCTGCAACGCCAGGACTACTACGACATTCGCCTGGCTGGCCCGCTGGGCCGTGGCGCTGCCCGCTTGACCGGCCGCCCCGGTGGCGTGGTGCTGGAAGTAGCCAACCAGGGCCGCTACGAGGCCGCCAGCCCCGAAGCCCTGCTGGAAGAACAACTGGGCTGGCAGCTACCGGTTTCGCACCTGGTCTGGTGGGTACGCGGCCTGCCCGCGCCCGACAGCAAGAGCAAACTGACCCTGGACAGCGACAGCCGCCTGGCCAGCCTCGACCAGGATGGCTGGCAGGTGCAATACCTGAGCTATACCGAACAGAATGGCTACTGGCTGCCCGAGCGCCTGAAGCTGCACGGCAAGAACATCGACGTGACTCTGGTGGTCAAGGACTGGCAGCCGCGCCAGCTGGGGCACTGATACATGCAAACGCTCACCCTCCCCGCCCCGGCCAAGCTCAACCTGTGGCTACACATCATCGGCCGCCGCCCGGACGGCTATCACGAACTGGAAACGGTGTTTCAGTTTCTCGACCACGGTGACGAACTGAGCTTCGCCGTGCGTGATGACGGCGTGATCAAGCTGCACACCGAGATCGAGGCGGTGCCTCACGACAGCAACCTGATCGTGCGCGCCGCGCGCAAGCTACAGGAATTGTCCGGCACGCCATTGGGCGCCGACATCTGGCTGACCAAAGTGCTGCCCATGGGCGGCGGTATCGGCGGCGGCAGTTCGGACGCCGCCACCACCTTGCTGGCCCTCGCCCACCTGTGGCAGTTGGGCTGGGACGAAGACCGCCTGGCCGCACTGGGCCTGAGCCTGGGCGCCGACGTGCCGGTATTCGTGCGCGGCCACGCCGCGTTCGCCCAAGGCGTGGGCGAGCAACTGACCCCGGTCGACCCAAGCGAACCTTGGTATGTCGTGCTGGTGCCGCAAGTGTCTGTCAGCACAGTAGAAATTTTTTCACATCCGCTGTTGACACGTGATTCACTGCCCCTTAAGATGCGCCCCGTTCCCGAGGGAAACAGTCGAAATGACTGCCAACCGGTGGTAGAGCAGAATTACCCAGAAGTTCGCAATGCGTTGAATTCATTGGGTAAATTCACTGAAGCTCGGCTAACCGGAACTGGAAGTTGTGTGTTTGGGGCCTTCCCAAGCAAAGCCGAAGCTGATAAAGTTCTGGCCCTTCTTTCAGCGACCCAAACAGGGTTTGTGGCGAAAGGAAGCAATATTTCGATGTTGCATCGCAAGCTGCAAAGTCTGGTCAAGAAGTCGAGCGCATAAGCGTTCGCAGCAACAGATACAGGGGCGTCGCCAAGCGGTAAGGCAGCAGGTTTTGATCCTGCCATGCGTTGGTTCGAATCCAGCCGCCCCTGCCATTTTCCTTATACTCATCCAGGTATACCCTCAGCCTTCAGGTACTGCGCGTGTCCAAGATGATGGTCTTTACGGGGAACGCTAACCCCGATCTGGCTCGGCGTGTCGTACGTCAGCTGCATATCCCTCTCGGTGACGTCTCTGTCGGTAAATTCTCCGACGGCGAAATCAGCACTGAGATCAATGAAAATGTCCGCGGTAAAGACGTCTTCATTATTCAGCCGACCTGTGCCCCGACCAACGATAACCTGATGGAACTGGTAGTGATGGCCGACGCCTTCCGCCGCTCCTCAGCATCCCGAATCACCGCCGTGATTCCTTACTTCGGATATGCCCGCCAGGACCGCCGTCCGCGTTCGGCACGTGTAGCCATCAGCGCCAAAGTGGTTGCTGACATGCTCACTGTCGTAGGTATCGACCGTGTTCTCACCGTCGACCTGCACGCAGACCAGATCCAAGGCTTCTTCGATATCCCCGTCGACAACATCTACGGCTCGCCCGTACTGGTTGACGACATCGAAGACCAGCGTTTCGAGAACCTGATGATCGTCTCCCCGGACATCGGTGGCGTTGTGCGTGCACGCGCTGTCGCCAAGTCCCTGGGCGTCGACCTGGGTATCATCGACAAACGCCGCGAAAAGGCTAACCACTCCGAGGTTATGCACATCATCGGCGACGTCGAAGGGCGCACTTGCATCCTGGTAGACGACATGGTCGACACCGCTGGCACCCTGTGCCACGCGGCCAAAGCCCTGAAAGAACATGGTGCTGCCAAGGTTTACGCCTACTGCACGCACCCTGTCCTGTCGGGCCGCGCGATCGAGAACATCGAGAAGTCGGTACTGGACGAGCTGGTGGTGACCAACACCGTTCCGCTGTCCGCCGCTGCTCAAGCCTGTGACCGTATCCGCCAGTTGGATATTGCACCGGTTGTCGCTGAAGCGGTTCGCCGTATCAGCAACGAAGAATCGATCAGTGCGATGTTCCGCTAAGCGGACCACGTGTTGATGTGAAGCGCCCCGCCCCAACCTATGTTGGGGCGGGGCTTTTTTGCCATCCCCGTCTGGCGCTGGTCGCAAACGCCTTTCGGGAGGCTATTTTGGAGAAACAAAATGACTGATTTCATCCTGAACGCCCAAGCGCGTACTGACCTGGGGAAAGGTGCGAGCCGCCGCCTGCGTCACGCGCTGAGCATCCCTGCCGTAGTTTACGGTGGTGATAAAGAAGCCCAATCCCTGACCATCGTGGCCAAGGAAATCGCCAAGCTGTTCGAAAACGAAGCTGCCTACAGCCACGTTATCGAACTGAACGTCGACGGCGCCAAGCAGAACGTCGTAGTCAAGGCCATGCAGCGCCACCCGGCCAAAGGCTTCATCATGCACGCCGACTTCGTTCGCGTCGTTGCTGGCCAGAAGCTGACCGCTGTTGTTCCAGTGCACTTCATCAACGAAGAAGCACCGGTCAAGAAAGGCGGCGAGATCTCGCACGTTGAATCGCAGATCGAAGTTTCCTGCGAAGCCAAAGACCTGCCTGAGTTCATCGAAGTCGACCTGGCCAACGCTGAAATCGGCACCATCATCCACCTGTCGGACCTGAAAGCTCCGAAAGGCGTAGAGTTCGTAGCTCTGGCCCACGGTGATGACAAAGCTATTGCCAACGTTCACGCTCCACGCGTTGCTCCAGAAGCAGAAGGCGCTGCCGAGTAATCCACTCGCACGCCGGCGTTGATCGGGTTACAGTGCCGCGCGCACTGTGACCCACCAACTCCAAGGAAGAGCCCCTGACGTGACCGCCATCCAGTTGATCGTTGGCCTGGGTAACCCCGGCCCCGAATACGAACAGACCCGGCATAACGCAGGGGCTCTTTTCGTTGAACGCATTGCCAGCGCCCAGCGTGTTTCGCTAACCGCTGACAAAAAGTATTTCGGCCTGACGGCTAAATTCAGCCATCAGGGCAACGACGTTCGTTTGTTGATCCCCACCACCTACATGAACCGCAGCGGCCAGTCCGTGGCGGCCTTGGCCAATTTCTTCCGCATCAAGCCGGAAGCGATCCTGGTGGCACACGACGAACTCGACCTACCTCCCGGCGTTGCCAAGCTCAAGCGCGGCGGCGGCCATGGTGGGCACAACGGCCTGCGCGACATCATCGCGCAGCTCGGTAACCAGAACGACTTCCACCGCCTGCGGCTTGGCATCGGCCACCCGGGCGACGCCAAACTGGTCTCCAACTTCGTCCTGGGCCGCGCGCCGCGCGCCGAGCAGGAGAAGCTCGACGCCAGCATCGATTTTGCCCTCGGCGTGCTGCCGGACGTGCTTGCCGGCGACTTCGCCAAGGCGATGCGCGAGCTGCACAGCCAGAAGGCCTGATTTCCTTTAGAGAGGGGAATACCCATGGGTTTCAATTGCGGCATCGTCGGCCTGCCCAACGTCGGCAAGTCCACTCTGTTCAACGCCTTGACCAAGTCTGGCATTGCAGCGGAGAACTTCCCGTTCTGCACCATCGAGCCGAACAGCGGTATCGTGCCGATGCCCGATGCGCGCCTGGCTGCGCTGGCTGAAATCGTCAAGCCGAACCGCATCCTGCCGACCACCATGGAGTTCGTCGACATCGCCGGCCTGGTTGCCGGTGCCTCGAAAGGTGAAGGCCTGGGCAACAAGTTCCTCGCCAACATCCGCGAGACCGATGCAATTGCCCACGTGGTGCGCTGCTTCGAAGACGAGAACGTGATCCACGTCTCCAACAGCGTCGACCCCAAGCGTGACATCGAGATCATCGACCTCGAGCTGATCTTCGCCGACCTCGACAGCTGCGAAAAGCAACTGCAGAAGGTTGCCCGCAACGCCAAAGGCGGCGACAAGGAAGCCCTTGCGCAAAAGGCCATTCTGGAAAAGCTGATCCCGCACTTCACCGAAGGCAAGCCTGCGCGCAGCCTGATGAAGAACATGGCTGACGACGAAAAGGCCGTCATTCGTGGCTTCCACCTGCTAACCAGCAAACCGGTCATGTACATCGCCAACGTGGCCGAAGACGGCTTCGACAACAACCCGCACCTGGACGTGGTCAAGGCCATTGCCGAGGAAGAAGGCGCGGTGGTGGTGCCGGTGTGCAACAAGATCGAAGCAGAAATCGCCGAGCTTGAAGACGGTGAAGAAAAGGACATGTTCCTCGAGGCCTTGGGCCTGGAAGAGCCTGGCCTGAACCGTGTGATCCGTGCCGGTTACGAGCTGCTGAACCTGCAAACCTACTTCACTGCCGGCGTGCAGGAAGTACGCGCCTGGACCGTACGCGTCGGTGCCACCGCACCGCAGGCGGCCGGGGTTATCCACACCGACTTCGAAAAAGGCTTCATCCGCGCTGAAGTGGTGGCCTATGACGACTTCATCCAGTTCAAGGGTGAGAGCGGTGCCAAGGAAGCCGGTAAGTGGCGCCTGGAAGGCAAGGACTACATCGTTAAAGACGGCGATGTGATGCACTTCCGCTTCAACGTCTGATGGGTGCCGTGGAATTCCACGGTACTTGAAAGACTTCAAAACCCCCGTGATCGCCAGGCGTTACGGGGATTTTGTGTTTTTTTGCCACCATTTTCATCCATTGAGATCCGAGCGTTCCTTGACTAGTCTTCCGGGTACGACGCCCATAACCCGATTTCAAAAAACGGGTATGGCGAAAACCGGAGATCAGACGATGCTTACTGATACCCAATGCCGCACCGCAAAGCCCAAGGACAAGCCTTACAAACTCACGGATGGAAAAGGCCTGTATCTCGAGGTCAAACCCAACGGCACCAAAGCGTGGCGTTACCGCTTCAGCATCCGTATCACAGACACCGCCAAGGAAAGCACCTTCGCGGTGGGTGACTACGCCATTGCGCCCCGTGGCGAGAGTGATGAGGACGCCTTGGCACGTCGTAAAGGCCGACGTTTCACACTGGCAGAAGCACGCGAAGAACGCCTCAAAGCCCGAGACCTGGTGAAACAAGGCATCAATCCCGCCAGACATCGACAACTGCTGCGCATCAAGCAGCAGCAAGACAACGCCACTACATTCGAGGTGGTCGCGCGGGAGTGGCTGGCACTCAAAGACTGGGAAGACATCACAAAGGTCAAGCGCCTGGAAATGCTCGAGCGCGTAGTGTTTCCGAAGATTGGTCCGTGGCCGATCAAAAGCATCACACCCGCCCACATCCTGGACGTGCTCACCACCTCAGCGAAGAAAAACGGCCTGACGGTCGCTGCGGCGGCCAAACGGAGCATGTCCGGTATTTTTGAACTCGCCGTCTCGACGCTGCGAGCAGATACAGACCCGGTCTATCCAGTCCGCCGCGCCCTGCCCGCTAACAAAACGCAGCACAAACGTCCGCTGACGACCGATGAAATTGGCCAGCTTTTACGCGACGTGGAAGGCCACTGCGGGCGCCATGAAACCGAAGTCGCCTTTCGCCTGATGTGGCTAACGTTATGCCGCCCAAATGAAGCGGTCGAAGCCCGCTGGGAAGAGTTCGACCTAGACGCGGCTCGCTGGCGTATCCCGGCTGAGCGAATGAAGAAGCGCAAGGAGCACAACCTGCCTCTGCCGACGCAGGCCGTAGCTATGTTAAGGGGTTTGCACACCGTTACTGGTAAATACGAGCATCTGTTTCCCCATCGAGATGAACGTTCAAAACCCATGGTCGCGGCATCATTCCGCCAGATGTTGAAATCACTGGGGTGGAGTGGCAAGTACAGTCCGCACGCCACCAGAGCCACGGGCAGCACTCGACTCAATGAAATGGGTTATCCGGGTGACTGGATTGAGCGTCAGCTTGCCCATGCTGAACCCAACGCAGTGCGGCGCACCTACAATCAGGCGGAGTACCTGGCGGATCGTAGAGTGATGATGCAGCAGTGGGCGGATATGCTCGAAACATGGAGGCGTGGGGAAACGAATATTACGCCAATCGCCAAAACCATGATCCGATAAGGATGAACCGCAGATATGGCGAGAGCGGCGACACTGCCGACACCCCACATTCGACTTGGCCGGGGGTCTGGTAACGTCGAAGGCAATTGTCGCCGCGACACCCCTCGGCCTCGTTGGTTTTCAAGTCAAAGTCCCCGAAGCTGGGAAGGCTCCGCATTCCCAGCTTCGGGGACTCACCGGTGAGATCGACGAACGGCCTCGGTTCCCAAGAAATACATCACTGCCCTAGCTGTTCCACCGCCGCGGACTGGTGCCAATCAAACGCCCTGAGCACTGTTGACCAAAGCCAGTACAAACGTTACACAAGAGTCTTAAGAGCGCTGTCCACGACAGCACCCCAGGTGACCCGAACCTTCAAGGTCACGCCGCTCTCGCGGTGGTTCTCCCCTAAATGGCGACTCGCATCCGGCAGCTCGCCCGGTCACCTCCCCCGGTGATGGATGCCTACTTCAGATCATGACCTTCGTGCGCCAGACGACACGTGTTACTTCGCTGCCCTGCAGCAACCTATCCGCTTGGCCGAATCTTGCGCCAACCTGCGCCCGTCTCTTTCTCCTGGAAAGAGACGGGCGCTCCTGACACTGCTGCAGCCCTCATCGCACTTGGCTTTGCGGCAACTCCCCTCGTGACAATAGGCGTGACAAACGCCGATGTCACCAGCAACAGCAATGCAGATGATGGTGCCGCAGACCAGGGAATGGACTGCACCTGACTGACAGTTAGGCATGCCCCGGTCATCGCATCGCTGCTTTCACCTTGCTCAGGATCTCGCGGCGCTGGTCTCGTCAGCCAGCGTAGCCTCCACCCGCCCACCGGTAACGGTGCTCAGGAGGCCAGATCATGAGATGCCCTCGCTCCCGGTCGTAAGGAGCCGCCAGTCCCGCGTCAGTGGACATCCTCACAGGTCGCAGGGGCCTTGATCCCTGATAACACTCAACATTCTTGGCGGGATGAAGTGAGGAAGGGCTTCAGGCTAGGTAAGAGAAGACACAGATCATGGCTGTAGTTGAAACGCGAGATGGGTGGAAGGTCAGTCCCAAGACTAGCGAAGCCGGCTCCATTCAAGCTTCATGAAAACCTGAGGTTGGACACCTCGTCATCGCAAGGGCTATTGTTTGGTAACCTCAGTGCTTACTGGTTCATTGAAGATTGTAGCGAGAGGCTACAGCTTCACCTGGGACGTAGGGGCTGAAGACGGTGATAGATACTAGCCTGGTGGCGAAGCTAAAGGCTGAGAATGCAAGATTGGTCGCCTTGCTGGATGCTCACGGCATTGATTGGCGTCTGCCGGCCGAGCCAGTCAAGATCGAGGTTGTTCAAGCAGAACACACACAACAGTTCGGCACAGAAGCAAAGCTTGCCCTATTCCGGAGCTTGTTTCGTGGTAGGACAGACGTTTATCCAATTCGCTGGGAAAGCAAGGCAGGCAAATCAGGATACACACCCGCCTGCGCAAATGAATGGAAACCTGGCGTTTGTGAAAAGCCCCGAATTAAATGCGGCGACTGCGGTAACCGTCAGCTACTTCCTCTCACTGATGAGGTCGTCTATCGTCATCTAGCTGGTGAAGTGGTTATTGGCATCTACCCTCTGCTCCCGGATGACACCTGCTATCTTCTGGCGGTCGACTTTGATGAAGCCGAATGGCGAGATGATGCACGAGCCTTCGCTCAGTCGTGTCATGAACTGAACGTACCGATGGCACTGGAAATATCCCGTTCAGGTAAAGGCGCTCATTGCTGGATTTTCTTCAAGCAAAGTGTTCCCGCTCATGATGCCCGACGTCTTGGTGCGGCAATCATCAGCCATGCATGTGAACGTACACGCCAATTGGCACTCACTTCTTATGATCGGTTGTTCCCAAATCAGGACTACATGCCTAAAGGCGGATTCGGAAATCTCATCGCGCTTCCATTGCAAAAGCGAGCCAGAGCTCACAACCACAGCGTTTTTGTCGACAGCGAACTCAAACCTTATCTCGATCAGTGGGCCTTCTTAGCATCGGTTCAGAAAATGCCTCCGGAGGATATTCCGTTCGTTGTCACCCAGGCGATGGGGAAGCAGGACCCTACGGGAGTCATGTATGTTGACGACGACGGCGATGCAGAACCTTGGAAGGCTCGTGAGTCAAAGTCATCTAAATTGACGTGCCCATTGCCAGCCTCTATCAACATCACGCTGGCTAACATGATTTACTTTGAAAAGTCGGCGTTGCCGCAACCATTAGCAAACCAGCTTGTCCGACTAGCCGCGTTTCAAAATCCTGAATTCTACAAAGCTCAAGCCATGCGCATGTCGGTGTGGAACAAGCCGAGAATCATCGGTTGCGCCCAGAACTTCCCCAAACATATTGCGCTGCCCCGAGGCTGCTTGGATGCTGCGCTGGAGCTGCTAGAGATAAATGGCATAACTCCTGAGTTTCAAGATGAACGCTTCGCCGGTAACCCGATTGACGTGAGTTTCCTCGGGACGTTGCGTCCAGACCAGGAAGATGCCATCGGCAAAATGCTGAATCATGATACCGGAATTCTTTGCGCACCTACGGCGTTCGGTAAAACGGTCAGCGCAGCTGCATTGATTGCTAGACGTGGCGTTAACACATTAATACTTGTGCATCGGACCGAATTATTAAGACAGTGGCAAGAACGCGTTCAAGCGTTCTTGGGTGTTGGCAAGGGTGTGGTCGGAACGATTGGGGGCGGAAAAGCAAAACCTACAGGCATCATCGATATTGCCGTAATGCAATCGTTATCGCGAAAAGGTGAGATCAGCGATCACGTAAAAAACTACGGACAAATTATCGTCGATGAGTGTCATCACCTATCAGCAGTGTCATTCGAGGCATTACTGAGAACCGCGACTGCGCGATACGTGCTGGGCCTCACGGCAACCCCAGTGCGACGAGATGGGCAACAACCAATCATTTTCATGCAATGCGGACCGATCCGACACTCTGCTGCTCGACCGGCGAGCGCACCTCATGATCTATCTGTCGTACCTCGACTGCTGCCAAAGCCTGTGGTGGTCCCCGACGGTTCTGGAATCCAAGACGTTTTTCGGAAGTTAGCAGACGACTTTGAGCGCACAGCCAAAATCGTCTCGGAAATCGAGCTGGCGTACAGCCAAGGTAGAAAAATTCTGGTGCTAACAGAGCGGACGGAGCATGTGGATACATTGGAGTTGGAGTTGAAGCAGCGCGTGAACAACCTTTTCACACTTCATGGGCGAGTGCCTAAAAAACAACGAATTGCCCGTATGCATGAGCTTGAGAGCCTCCCTCCTGATGCACCACGAGTACTCTTGGCGACGGGAAAACTGGTCGGTGAAGGCTTCGATCATCCGCCATTGGACACGCTGGTGCTGGCAATGCCTATCTCATGGAAGGGAATCCTCCAGCAGTATGCAGGACGGTTGCATCGATCACATGCCGACAAAGCCGACGTGCGAGTGATCGACTTCGTTGACGAGGGGAATGTCGCGCTGATGAGAATGTGGGATAAGCGCCAAGCTGGTTACAAAGCGATGGGCTACCGTATGGCCGACGCCCTGGTTACCATGGATCTACTTTAAACGTGATTCGACGGCTCATAAGGCACCACTCCTTTGTAATCGCGTAACCATAAGCATCTTCAAAAGCGGGTTTCAAAGCGGGTACACATCCAGCTTGATAGCACCCAAGTCCGGACTTCATAAGGCCTGCACCCAATGACTTCCGGTTTAACGTCTAAGCGGCAGCGTGCTGTACCCACAAACCCCTTGAGGCTCACGCCTCAGGGGGTTTTGTTTTTTTGCGCTGTCTGTACCGTCGCTGGTGCTCTTATAGGTAGGGCGTGGGAAGCGTCAGCAAGCTTGAGACTTCAGGGACCGCACAGCGCCCCCGGAATTCAGCATCTAAGCTGTGATTCAGCACTCTCCCTGGACACGCGCACTATGCCTGAAAAACCCCGCTTCGACTGGCAACGCTGGCTCCCCGGCCTGGTCACCCTGCTCCACTACCAACCCGCCTGGCTGCCTAAGGACATCGCCGCCGGCCTGGTGCTTACCACCATGCTGGTGCCGGTGGGCATCGCCTATGCCGAAGCATCCGGCGTACCCGGCATCTACGGCCTGTACGCCACCATCATCCCGCTGCTGGCCTATGCCCTGTTTGGCCCCAGCCGCATCCTGGTGCTGGGCCCCGACTCGGCGCTGGCTGCGCCGATCCTGGCGGTGGTGGTGCAGTACGCTGCCAGCGACCCACAACGGGCCATCGCCATCGCCAGCATGATGGCCCTGGTTGCCGGGGCGTTCTGCGTAATCGCCGGGCTGCTGCGCCTGGGCTTCATCACCGAACTGCTGTCCAAGCCGATCCGCTATGGCTACATGAACGGTATCGCACTGACCGTGCTGATCAGTCAGTTACCCAAACTGTTCGGTATTTCCGTCGACAGCCAGGGCCCGCTGCGGGACATCTGGAACCTGATCCAGGCCCTGCTCGCCGGCCAGGGCCATTGGCCAAGCTTCGTGATCGGTGGCGGCAGCCTGGCGCTGATCCTGCTGCTCAAGCCATTCAAGCGCTTGCCGGGCATCCTCATCGCAGTGGTGCTGGCCACGCTGGCGGTCAGCCTGCTGGGGCTCGACCAGCAGGGCGTCAAAGTGCTCGGCGAACTGCCCCAAGGCTTGCCCAGCTTTGTCTTCCCCTGGGTCAGCGATATCGACCTGGTGGAGGTGCTGCTCGGCGGCATCGCGGTGGCGCTGGTGTCGTTCGCCGATACCAGTGTGCTGTCACGCTCCTACGCTGCACGCATGAAAAGCCCAGTAAACCCGAACCAGGAAATGTTCGGCCTTGGGGTAGCCAACCTGGCCTCGGGGCTGTTCCAGGGCATCCCCATCAGCAGCAGCTCATCGCGCACCCCCGTGGCCGAAGCGGCCGGTTCGCAGACGCAGCTCACCGGCATCATCGGCGCGCTGGCGGTGACCCTGCTGCTGCTGGTGGCGCCCAACCTGATGCAGCACCTGCCCAACAGCGCCCTGGCGGCGGTAGTGATTGCCGCGGCGCTGGGCCTGTTCGAGTTCGCCGACCTCAAGCGCATCTTCCGCATGCAGCAATGGGAGTTCTGGCTGTCGTTCACCTGCTTTGTCGGTGTGGCAGTATTCGGCGCCATTCCCGGTATTTGCATTGCCGTGGCAGTGTCGGTGATCGAGTTCCTATGGGACGGTTGGCGGCCGCACCATGCGGTGCTGGGCCGGGTAGATGGCACGCGCGGCTACCATGATGTGCAACGTTACCCACAGGCCCGACGCATTCCGGGGCTGGTGCTGCTGCGCTGGGACGCGCCGCTGTTCTTTGCCAATGCCGAGCAGTTCCAGAGCACGGTGATGGCAGCTGTGGATGCGTCGCCGACGCCGGTGCAACGGCTGGTGATTGCAGCGGAACCGGTGACCAGCATCGATATCACCTCGGCGGACATGCTGGCCGAGCTCGACCGCGCGCTAGAGGCGCGGGGCGTGGAATTGCAGTTTGCCGAGATGAAGGACCCGGTGAAGGACAAGATGCGCCAGTTCGAGTTGTTCGAACATATGGGGGAAAAGGCATTTCACCCCACAGTGGGCGCGGCGGTGGATGCCTACCTGGAAGACAGCGGGGTTGACTGGCAGCCCTAGGTTTTTCTGTACTGGCCTCTTCGCGGGCAAGCCCGCTCCTACAAAAAACAGCGAGTACACGCAAACCTCTGTAGGAGCGGGCTGGCCCGCGAAGAGGCCGGTGCAGGAGCGCTAGGCAGTCCGAACCCGACGCCGATCCATCCAGATCAGCATGGCACTGGCATACACCGACACTGCCAAAAACAGCGCCATGCGCACCGCAAAGGCGCGGTACACATCCTGCCCCCCTGCACTGTCCTGCACCGACTGCCCCAGCAAAATCAGCATGGTAGTCAGGCAACTTACCCAGTACGCCGGGCTTTGCCCGGTCTGCACCGCTCGGTAAAGCCGGCGCCCCTGCCATAGGACGAACAACAACACCCACAAAAAAAACATCCACAGGTGCACGAACAGGCTCAACGCGCCCCATAGCAATATCGCCAACAAGCCGGCAAGCAAGGTCGAACCAATCAACTCACGGCTGGCATGCCTGGCGCGGGTTTCGCCGGCCTGCTGCCCCAGGCTCACGGCCTTCATGATCAGCGGCATGTACGAGTCGGGGGCAATCAACGCCAACAGAAACGCCGGCATCACGATCAGCGTGGCGCGCAACGCCACCCAACTGACATGCTCGCTGCCAAGCAGCGGCGGCACCGGTTGCGCCGGCGCATCGGCAGGCTCTGGAAAAAGCACATGCGCCACCGCGCTGCCCAGCACCGCCAGCAGCATGCCCTTAGCCAGCGCTTCGACCACCGACAGGGCCAGGGTAAAGTCGCTGGTACCGGCGGCGGCAATCATGGTCAGGCCGACCACCAGCAGGTTCGCCAACAGGCCGTTGCCGCCCATCAGCGCGTAGCGCAAGGTCAAGAAAACACCCACCCCCACCAGCAATACCCCGCTCACCGGAGCATGCCGCAGCAACGGAATCAGCAACAGCCCGCTGCCGCAACTGAGCAGCACCAGTACCGCCAAGGCCGGGGCCGCACGCAAAGGTAAAGGCTGGCTGCGCATGGCCAGCAACAGTACCGCGAATACCGGTGCCAGGATCGGCACCGGCAGGCCGATGCCAAAGCTCACCGCCAGGCACAGCGCCACACCCCAGGCCAGGCGCAGGGCGCGCAGGCGGCGCAACTCAATAGGCATACGACAGCCAGCTCATCAGCCACATGAACAACCGGCCCAGCAGGTTCAGCGGGTTGCCTTCACTGGGCAGGGCCATGACCTCGGCCTGGCCACCAACCCGTAGCCCGGTCTTGTCTTGCAACTGCTCACGCTCCAGTTCGACGATCACCGGGAAGCGCTGCGCCGAGCGCAGCCACTCGCGGCTGTTCTGTACGGTCGGCAGCGTGCCCGGTGGGTTACCCTGGCCCACGCTGACGCCGTACCCGATGCTGCGTATACGCCCTTTCAACACGGTGCCAGGCAGCGCATCGAGCACGACCAGCACCGGCGTGTCAGGGCGCAAGCGGCCCAAGTTGTTCTCGGTCATGTCGGCACTTATCCACACGTCATGGATAGCGATCAGGGTCATCATCGGGCTGCCGGCCCCGACATAGTGGCCAACGTCGGTGCGCAGGTCGGTGATCAGCCCGTTGGCGTCGGCGCGCACCACGGTGCGGGCCAGGTCGAGGCGGGCCTTTTCGACATTGGCCGCGGCGCTGCGCAGTTGCGCGTTGTCATCCTGCGCCCCACCCTGCTGTTCTCGGGCCCGTTCCACTTCGGCACGGGCTGCCGCGACCTGGCTGATGGCCTGGTCGCGGCTGGCCTGGGCGCCTTCCAGGCGGCGCACCGACACCGTGCCCGGGTCTTCATCGATCAGGCGCTTGAGCCGCTCGGCGTCCTGCCGCGCCTTGCGCTCATTGGCCTGGGCTGCCACCAGCGCGGCCTGGGCCGAGTCGATCCCGGCGGTGTGGGCGCCGATCTGCCGGCGCACCGTGTCCAGGTCGGCCTCGGCACGGCCTAGGGCGATGCGGTACTGCTCCTGGTCCAGCTCAAACAGCACATCACCCTGGCGAACTTCCTGGTTATTGCCCACCGCCACACGCTTCACCTGCCCGGCCACTTCGGCGCTCACCGGTACCACGTAGGCCTGCAGGCGCGCCTGCTGGGTGTAGGGCGTGAAGCGGTCGGCCAGCAGGTACCAGAACAGGCTCACAGCAATCAGCAGCAGCACCCAGAGCATGCCGCGATCGGGGGCTGGCGGGGGCGGCGTTGGCGCAGCGTCACTCATTTCGTTTCACCTTGTGCGTGTGCGCTGGGGGCTGGCTCGTCGAGCAGCTCGCCCCAGTCGGTCCGTTGCTGCATTTGCTGGCGCGTGGCCGGGTCGATCGGCGCGCGGCTGGCGTCCCAACCACCACCCAGGGCCTTGTACAACGTCACTAGGCTGCTGACAGCATTGCCGCGGCTGACCAGGTAGCCGTCCTGTTGCTGCAGCAACAGTTGCTGGGCGTCGAGCACCCGCTGGAAGTCGGCAAAGCCTTCGCGGTACTGCGAGCTGGCCAGGTTCAGCGAGCGCTGCGCAGCCTGCGAAGCCTGCTCGCGAATGCTCGCACTCTGCAGCGAGCGCACCAGCCCACTGGCGGCATCGTCGGCCTCGCGGGCGGCTTCGCGCACGCCCTGGTGATACAACTCGATCAATTGCTGCAAGCGGGCATCTTCCACGCGCACGGCATTCTTGCGCCGGCCGTAGTCGAACGGGTTCCAGAGCAGGCTGGGCCCGGCAGCGACGTCGAAGGTGTTGGGCAGCTGGTTGGCCGTAACCAAGGTCCAGCCAATGCTGCCCAGCAGGCTCAGCTGTGGATAAAGGTCGGCCTCGGCCACCCCGACCAGCGCCGACTGCGCCGCCACCGCTTGCTCGGCGGCGCGGATGTCTGGGCGGCGCTGCAACAGGTTGGCAGGCACGTCCTGCAGCACTGCGCGGTCGGGCAACGGCAGCTGGCCGTGGCCTGCATCCAGCTGTGGCAACGGCCCGGGTGGGCGGCCCAACAGTGAGCACAGCACGTTGCGCAGGGCGTTGAGCTGGTTCTGGAACTCGGGGATGGTGGCTTGGGTGGCCAGGTATTGGGTGCGCGCCTGTTGCCAGTCGAGTTCGTCATTCTCGCCATGGCGGAACAGCCGCTCGGTAATCTCCAGGCTGCGTGCCTGGCGGCGGGCGTTTTCTTCAGCAATAGCCAGCCGCGCCTCGGCGGTGCGCAGGGCAAAATAGGTGTCGGCCACCTGCGCCCGTAACAGCAACATGGCATCGGCGTAGTTGGCCTGAGAGGCGAAGTAGACAGCATCGGCACTTTCGATGGCGCGGCTGAAGCGCCCCCAGAAGTCGATTTCCCAGCCGATGTCAAAGCCCACGCTGGATTGCCAGAACACCGAATCGCGGGCACTGGCGATGCCCGATTGGTCCTGCTTCAGGTACAGGCTCTGGGCGCGCAGTTGCTGCAGCTGTGGGTAACGCCCGGTCTGCACGATGGCCAACTGGGCGCGCGCCTCGGCAATGCGCAAGCCGGCCACGCGCAGATTGCTGTTGTTGGCGTCGGCCTCAGCAATCAGCGCATCCAGGGCCGGGTCAGCAAACACCGCCCACCACTGGCGCAGGTCGGGCGCCGCGGCCTGCTGCCCGGCCTGCTCCAGCAGCGGCGTGTGCCAGTTGTGCAACCAAGGGTCCTGCAGCGGCTGGAAATCCGGGCCGACCTGGGTGCACCCCACCAACAGGGCAGCCAGGCTCAGGGCACAACCATAGACGCGTCCGGGCATGGCAGGCCTTAGCTCACGCCGTCGGTTCGACGGGGTTTTCTGGCACCTGCAGCGCCACCCACTGCCAGAACAGCACATAAGTCACGCCAAGAATCACCGGGCCAATGAACAAGCCGATGATGCCTTTGACCACCATGCCGCCCAGTGCCCCAATCAGCACCACCGGCATCGGCACGTCCACCCCGCGCCCCAGCAACAATGGCTTGAGCACGTTGTCGGCAAGCCCGGCGACGAAGGTGTAAATGGCGAAGATGATGGTCACTACGGTGAAGCCCTCGACGTTGAACACATAGATGATCACCGGTACGGTAATCAACGTGGCGGGAGCCTGGGCAATCCCCAGCATGAGGATGACGATGGCCAGCATCCCGGCCCCCGGCACCCCTTTGATCACGAAACCAACGCCAATCAGCAGCATCTGGATGAAGGCGATGCCAATCACGCCCTGGGCCACCGCGCGAATGGTGGCGGTACACAGGTTGGCCAACGGCTTGCCCCGCTCCTCACCTGATACCCGGATGGCAATGCGTTGCGCAGCAATCTCGCCGCGGTCGCCGAAAGCCATGATCACCCCAGAGATGATGATCGCGCCGAAGAACAGCAGGAACGCCCCGCCGGCACTCGCCGCGGCCCCCAGCACCGTGCGCCCGGCACCTTTGAGTTGGGGCATCCACTGGTTCAGCACATTGGCCAGGTTTTCCGAGGCAGCCAGCCATAAGGCATACACTTTTGGCCCGATCAAAGGCCAGGTCGCCACCGACTCAGGGGGTACCGGCACGCTCCAGGCGCCGCTTTTAAGCAAGGTCACCAAGCTGTCCACCGATTCGCCGATAGACATCACCACCAGGTAGATCGGTACCAGCAGCACGACCAGTACCAATAACACCACCAACGTCGCCGAAAGCCCGTCCTTGAGCCCTGTACGACGCTGAATGCGGCGATGCAACGGGTACAAGGTCACCGCCAGGATCACCCCCCACAGCATCAACTCCAGAAACGGCTGGAACGTCTGGAAGGCAAAAATAACCAGGGCCGCCACCAGGCCGGCCTTGATGAGCACATCGAGCAAGCCCCGTGACAGGGCGCTGTCCAGCTTGAAACTCGGCTGCATGCTTCACCTCAATACATGAGTGCGCCGTCGGCGCGATTCAGTGGTTCGTCTCAGGGCTTGCCTGCGTTGGGCTGTCGTCACGCAACTGGCGCGCCAGGGCCATCATTACCAAGGGCACTACTGCCATCGACAAGGTGATGGCCAGCACCAACAGGTCATGCACCTGTTGCGCCAGCACCTGATGGTCAAGCGCCAGCTTGAACACCACGAAGGCGAACTCGCCACCAGACGCCAACACCACACCCAGGCACAGCGCCTGAGAAGGGTTGAGCCCGCCAGCCATGCGCCCCAAGCCATACAACAGCGGCAGCTTCACGACCACCAACAGCAGCGTCAGCGCCAACACCACCCACGGCATGCCAAACAGCAAGCGCAGGTCGGCGCTCATGCCCACCCCCACGAAGAACAACCCCAGCAACAGGCCCTTGATCGGTTCGATCTGGGTTTCCAGTTCGTGGCGAAAAGGCGACTCGGCCATCAGCACCCCGGCCAGGAATGCCCCTAGCGCCATGGAAACGCCGACGTGCTCCATCACCCAGGCAGTGCCCAGTACCACCAGCAAAGCGGTAGCGGTCGACAGTTCGGGCAAGCCAGAGCCGACTGTCCATTTGAACACCGGGGTGAACAGATAACGGCCAAAGACAATCACCACGCCGATACCCGCCATCACCGCCAGCACCGGCCAGGCGCCTTCGTCGGCGGTGCTGACGTTGCCACCGAGCAACGGCACCACGGCAATCAGTGGGATGGCGGCAATGTCCTGGAACAACAGAATGGCCACCGCCAGGCGGCCGTGCGGCTTGCCCAGGTCCTTGCGTTCGGCCAGCACCTGCAGGCCAAACGCGGTGGACGACAACGCCAGGCCCAGCCCCAGTACGATGGCAGCAGGCTTCGACTGGCCGAACAGCCAGTACGCCAGCAGGCCAAGCAGCACGGCTGTCAGCCCCACCTGCAAGCTGCCGATGCCAAACAGCGCCCGGCGCATGGTCCATAAACGCCGTGGTGAAAGCTCCAGACCGATGACGAACAACAGCATCACCACGCCCATCTCCGACAGGCGCGCGACGTTGTCTGGGTTGTTAAGCAGGCCCAGAACCGAGGGGCCGATCAACATGCCGGCCAACAGGTAGCCCGGCACCGCCCCCATTTTCAAACGCTGAGCCAACGGCACCAAAAGCACCACGGCCAGCAGGAACACCACCGTCGCCTGCAACAGGCTGCCATCATGTGGCATAGGCTCACACCCTCGCTGCTCCCCGCAGGGAAGGGATCAGAAACGTTGGTCAACGACCTTGAACGGGTAGGCCACGGCCTGGTACTTGCCGATCTTGCCGCGCTTGGGCAGTTTCACCGCCTGGTCCTGGGTGATGTCCTTGTAGGGGATGCGGCTGAGCATGTGGCTGATGATGTTCAGCCGGGCACGCCGCTTGTCGTCGGAGTGGGCCATGAACCAGGGCGCCCAGGCGGTATCCGACGCGGCGAACATGTCATCGCGGGCCTGGGTATAGTCATCCCAGCGGGTGTAGGACTTAAGGTCCATCGGCGACAGCTTCCACAGCTTGCGGCCGTCATTTATTCGGTCCTGCAGGCGCCGAGTCTGCTCTTCGGCGCTGACCTCAAGCCAGTACTTGATGACGATGATGCCCGACTCGACCATGACCTTCTCGAACAGCGGCACGCCCTCGAGGAACCTCTGGACCTGTTCGCGCGAGCAGAAACCCATCACCCGTTCGACCCCAGCACGGTTGTACCAGCTGCGATCAAAGATCACCACTTCACCCGCAGCAGGCAGATGGCTCACATAGCGCTGCAGGTACATCTGGGTTTTTTCTCGCTCGGTCGGTGCCGGCAGCGCCACCACCCGGAACACTCGCGGGCTGACGCGCTCGGTAATGGCCTTGATGGTGCCGCCCTTGCCAGCGCCGTCGCGGCCCTCGAAGACGATGCACACCTTCAGGCCCTTGGCGACCACCCACTCCTGCAACTTCACCAGTTCCACATGCAGTTGCTTGAGTTCTTTTTCGTAGGCCTTGCCGCCCAGTTTTTCCAATGGGTCTTCAGAGTCTTTCTTCCTGGACGACTTCGACATGGCACTCTCCTAAGGGCGATTGAAGAGTGAGTATGGTCGATCCATGGCGCTTTGCCGCTTCGCTTGTGGTTTCGCCAGCATTTGCTTCTAAACCATTGATTCTGCGAAGTACTGTTGGCTGCTCGGAAGACTGTGGGAGCGGGTTTACCCGCTCCCACAGGGTATGCGGTGGCCTTGAGGTCGGGTTATTTGGCCAGTTTGTTGTAGCTGGTCATCAGGTTGCGGTAGTCCGGAATATGGTTGGCGAACAGCGTTCCCAGCCCTTCGATGTCGTTGCGCCAGTCGCGGTGCAGCTCGCAGGCTACGCCGAACCAGGTCATCAGCTGCGCCCCGGCCGCCTCCATGCGCCGCCAGGCCGAGTCACGGGTTAGCTCGTTGAAGGTGCCGGAGGCATCGGTGACGACGAACACCTCGAAGCCCTCCTCCAGCGCCGACAGTGCCGGGAATGCCACGCACACTTCGGTGACCACACCGGCGATCAGCAGCTGCTTCTTGCCGGTAGCCTTTACCGCCTTGACGAAGTCCTCGTTGTCCCAGGCGTTGATGTTGCCGGGCCGGGCGATGTACGGGGCATCTGGGAACTGCTCTTTCAGTTCGGGCACCAGCGGGCCGTTGGGGCCGGTCTCGAAACTGGTGGTAAGAATGGTCGGCAGCTTGAAGTACTTGGCCAGGTCCGACAGGGCCAGGACGTTGTTCTTGAAGCGGTCGGGGTCGATGTCCCTTACCAGCGAGAGCAGGCCGGTTTGGTGGTCGACCAGCAGCACCGCAGCGTTGTTCTTGTCCAGACGCTTGTATTGGAAGGCCATGACAGATTTCCTTGCTTGAGCGGGTTGGGATTATCAGCGTAGGCAAGGATGGAAGAAGAGAAGGACCGTCAGTCGGGGGCTATTATTCACGCCGCTTGCGAAACGCCCAGCGCCCCACCAGCACACACCACCGACGTTCATACCGAAGAAGCCGGCAATGATGTTGATGGGCAGCGCCAGTACGGTCACCACGACCAGGGTGAACAAGGTACGTTGCCAACGACAGCAGACGTTGCAGACACTGCCCCCTGTGGGAGCGGGCATGCCCGCGAACACCGGCGAAGCCGGTGCCACGCACCACGTTGCATGCTGCGCAGGCAAGCCGACGCCCACAGGATGCACAGCGCGAAACCTACCTTACAACCCGCCGATATTGCTGTTTTGGGCTGCGAGGTGATTCGGGGTCGGTCATTTCGATCAAGCCTGCAGCAAGGGCCGGGTGCAAATAGCTCTTACGGAACGTGGCCCGGTGCGAAAGGCCCAACTGGCCCATCAGCTCGCTGCTCTTCAAAGCAACACCCGCGGGGAGCACCTTCAAGAGACTCGCTACTTGGTCGGTTACTTGGTCGGTTACTTGGTCGCTCTCTTCTGCTTCGACAAGCGCTCGCAGCAAAGCTTCGAGCATGTACTCGACAAATGGGGTTGCTTCAGCAGCCTGGTCGGCCGCGGCCAGCGCAACGTAATACGCATCCTGCTGCTCACGGATAACGGTTTCTACCGGCAGATATGCCAACACCGGCCGCCACTGGCTCAGCAGCAGCGTCTGCCACAGTCGCCCCATCCGCCCATTACCGTCAGCAAACGGGTGGATGAATTCAAACTCGTAGTGGAATACACAGCTCACAATTAGCGGGTGCCAATCGCTGTTGGCAAGCCAATGCAACAAATCCTGCACCAGTGTCGCCACCCGGCTGGCCGGTGGCGCCATATGCAGCAGCCGAGAGCCCCGATAGATGCCCAGACCACCGCGCCGGTAGCGGCCGGCGTCATCTATCAGCCCATGCATCAGCATGCCGTGCGCAGCAAGCAGATCGCCCTGTGACTCGGCGCGCCAGCTGGGCATTGCGTCGTAGGTCGCGAACGCGTTGCGGACTTCCTGGATCTCGCGCGGTAACCCCAAAACCCGCTTGCCATCCAGCAAGGCGGTGACCTGCTCCACGCTCAGGGTGTTGTTCTCTATGGCAAGCGATGCCTGGATGGTGCGAATACGATTGCCTCGGCGCAGTTGCGGCGTCAGCGTGGCATCGCGGTAGGCAGTCAACAACCCCACTTGCTCACTGATCTCGGCAACCAAGGCCAGAATGCGGGGTGTCACCGTCAGCGCTGGGTGGTAATTGCTCATTGCCTGCAGCCCGTAGGGAACAGCCGCCACCTTAATCCACCGATCGCGCGAGGGTAAAGAAAGCGCAGCCATCACTTCACAAATTCCTGAACTGATTATTTGCCCTGAGCGATTTTTCTCCTCGCCAAGCGCCACCAGAATCGCTTCACCACAATCACAAAAACCGTGAGGCCACTCCCGTGGACCAGACACTCCAGGTACGGCAAGCCGCCGCCGACCTCGTTGCCGCATTCGCCAGCAACGACACCGCCCGCTACTTCGCCTGTTTCAGCGAAGACGCCAGCTTCCTTTTCCACACCTTGCCGCAACCCCTGCTGTCGCGCCGTGCCTACGAGGAACTCTGGGCCCAGTGGCAGGCCGACGGTTTTGCCGTGCTCGCCTGCGAATCGGGCAATGCCCAGGTGAGCCTGCAAGGGGACATGGCGATCTTCATGCATGACGTGGCCACGCACATCCGTGTCGCCGGCGAAGAACACCAGCTGAGCGAACGCGAGACCATCGTTTTCCGCCGCCACGGCGAACAATGGCTGGCCTGCCACGAGCACCTGTCGGTCGTATCGCCGGCCTGATCGCCCTTTTACGCGGCCCTGCCGCCCTGCCATCGCACCCACAAGAAGGCCCGCGCACTGCGCCGGCCCACAACAACCGCGCTGGAGCATCAGCATGAGCCACTCGACCGGTATCGAGACCAACGGCGTCGAACAGATCCCTGACGATCAACGCGACGCCACCCCGCTGGACCTGTTCCGCCTGATCTTCGGCGGCGCCAATACCTTTGCCACGGCGGTGCTGGGCAGCTTCCCGGTGCTGTTCGGGCTGTCGTTCCAGGCGGGGGTATGGGCAATTCTGCTCGGCGTCGGCGTGGGTGCGTTGATCCTCGCGCCGATGGGCCTGTTCGGCGCACTCAATGGCACCAACAACGCGGTGTCGTCGGGCGCGCACTTTGGCGTGCACGGGCGCATCGTCGGGTCGTTCCTGTCACTGCTCACGGCGGTGGCGTTCTTCTCGCTGTCGGTGTGGAGTTCGGGCGATGCCTTGGTCGGCGGCGCCAAGCGCCTGGCCGGCCTGCCGGAAACCGACCTGACCCTGGGCCTGGCCTACGGTTTGTTCGCGGTGCTGGTACTGGTGGTGTGCATCTTCGGTTTCCGCTTCATGCTGTGGGTCAACAAGATTGCCGTGTGGGCCTCGAGCTTGCTGTTCCTGCTGGGCATCGTGGCCTTTGCCGGGCCGTTCGATGCGGGCTACGCCGGCAGCGTCAACCTCGGCCAGGCGGGCTTCTGGGCGGCGTTCGTCGGTGCGGCGATCCTGGCCATGAGCAACCCGGTGTCGTTCGGTGCATTCCTAGGCGACTGGTCGCGCTACATCCCGCGAAAAACGCCCAAGTCGCGCATCATGCTGGCAGTGATCGCGGCGCAGGGCGCAACGTTGATCCCGTTCCTGTTTGGCCTGTGCACAGCCACCTTGGTGGCGACCCAGGCCCCGGACTACATCGCTGCCAACAATTACGTCGGTGGCCTGCTGGCGGTGGCGCCTAGCTGGTTCTTCCTGCCGGTGTGCCTGATTGCCGTGATCGGCGGCATGTCCACCGGCACCACCGCGCTGTACGGCACTGGCCTGGACATGTCCAGCGTGTTCCCGCGGCTGCTCAGCCGTGCTGGCGCCACGCTGTTGATCGGCGTGCTGGCGATTGGCTTCATCTTCATCGGCCGCTTCACCTTCAACCTGGTACAGAGCGTGTCGACCTTCGCCGTGCTGATCATCACCTGCACCAGCCCATGGATGGTGATCATGATCCTCGGCCTGGTCACCCGCCGCGGCTTCTACCATGCCGATGACCTGCAGGTATTCACCCGCGGCCAGCGCGGTGGCCACTACTGGTTCCTGCATGGCTGGAATTGGCGTGGCATGGGGGCGTGGCTCCCCAGCGCGGCAGTCGGCCTGTGCTTCGTCAACCTGCCCGGGCAGTTCGTCGGGCCGCTGGGCGACCTGGCCGGCGGCATCGACCTGAGCCTGCCGGTAACCCTGGGCTTGGCCGGCCTGTTGTACCTGGTGCTGCTCAATCTGTTCCCCGAACCTGCTGGCGTGTACGGCCCCCAAGGCCCGCGTTGGGTGCGTTGCAAAAGCACCACGCACACGCCGGTAACCACTGCCGAAATGGCCTGACTGGAAACGACCATGACCACTTCCCACTACATCGCCGGCCGCTGGGTCGAAGGCCAAGGCAGCGACTGCATCCGCGTCAACGACCCTGCGCTGGGCCAACCGTTCGCCGAACTGATGGCCGCGAGCATCGCCCAGGTCGACCAAGCCGTGACCGCCGCCCGCGCCGCCCTGCCCGCCTGGAAAGCCACCAGCGCCAGCGAGCGTGCTGCCTACCTGCGCGGTTTTGCCGAGCAGCTCGACCAGCGCCGCGAAGCGCTGATCACCTTGCAGATGCGCAACAGCGGCAAGCCCCGCCACGAGGCGGAAATCGACCTGGATGACGCCATCGCTACCTTCAGCTACTACGCCGAACTGGCCGAGCAACTGCCGTCGAAAAACCGTGAGGTACCGCTGGCAGCGGCGGGCTTCAGCGCGCGCACCCGCCTGGAGCCGGTAGGTGTAGTGGGCCTGATCGTGCCGTGGAACTTCCCGCTGGTGACCAGCGCATGGAAGCTCGCCCCAGCACTGGCGGCGGGCTGCACTGTGGTGCTCAAACCTTCAGAAATCACCCCGCTGATCGAACAGGCCTACGGCCACATTGCCGACAGCCTGGGCCTGCCGGCGGGCGTGTTGAACATCGTCAACGGCAAGGCCGAGACCGGCGCCGCGCTGAGCAACCACAACGGCCTGGACAAGCTGTCGTTCACCGGTAGCAACAGTGTCGGCAGCCAAGTGATGCGCAGCGCGTCGGTGCAGTGCAGGCCGGTGACACTGGAGCTGGGCGGCAAGTCGGCGATCGTGGTGTTCGATGATTGCGATGTCGACCAAGCGGTGGAGTGGATCGTTGCTGGCATTACCTGGAACGCTGGGCAAATGTGTTCGGCTACTTCGCGGCTGCTGGTGCAAGACGGCATTGCCGATGCCCTGTTGCCACGCTTGCAAGCGGCACTGGAAAACCTGCGCGTGGGTAATCCGCTGACCGAAGAGGTCGCGATGGGGCCGCTGACCAGCCAGGCGCAGTGGTTGAAGGTGGCCGGCTACTTTGCTACCGCGCGGGAAGAAGGTTTGCAATGCCTGGTCGGCGGCAGAGCGCTGGACCGTGACGGCTGGTTCGTCAGCCCGACGCTGTATGCCGAAGTCCCCAAAAGCAGCCGTTTGTGGAGTGAGGAGATCTTTGGCCCGGTGCTGTGCGCGCGTCGCTTTGCCACCGAGGAACAGGCGATTGCCGAGGCCAACGACAGCCGCTTCGGGCTGGTAGCGACGGTGTGCAGCGCCGACCTGGCGCGCGCCGAGCGGGTAGCCGATGCGCTGGAGGTTGGCCATGTGTGGATCAACTCGGTGCAGGCGGTGTTCGTCGAGACCTCGTGGGGCGGCACCAAGGGCAGCGGGATTGGGCGTGAGCTGGGGCCTTGGGGGTTGTCGGCCTATCAGTCGGTGAAACACGTGACACGGTGTTTGGGCTGAGGGTTCGTCGATAGATTTTCTGCGCCTGTGAGATCGAGCGCCGCGCGGGCGGTGCTCGACCTCACAGGCGCAGAAAAGCCCGCGCCGGGCATTTGGCCGCCCCTACTCCAGGCGGTGATATACCACGGCTTCATAACCCGGCTTGTTGTCGAGCAACTCGAACCCCAGCCCGAGCACCTGAAACCCCACCCGGCTCAAGACCTTGGCAGAAGCAATGTTCCGATGCAGGCAACTGGCCGCCAAGGCATGAATCTGCAACTCATCAATGGCATAGCGGCAAACTCGCCTGGCAGCTTGCGTGGCATGGCCGCTGCCCCAGAAAGCTTTGCCCAGCCAATACCCTAACTCGGGGGCTGCCCCGCCTAGCCCGCGCAACGAAATCACCCCCATCAGGGTTCCCTCAGTGCGGCAGCAGATGCCCCACACCGCCCCTTCCCTGGTCGCCCAGAGCTGGGGGTGCTGGCCAATCCAGGTGCTCGCCAGGCCGGGCGGGTATGGAAAGGGAATGAGCGAGGTCATCTGGGCGATTTCCCGGTCCTGCAGCAAACGCTCGATGGCAGACGCATCGCGCTGGGCAAGCGGGCGAAGCTGCAACTGTGGTGTATTCAGTGTGGGCTGCATTCGGTGTTCCCCTGCTCTTCGCTATCCAGGCCAGCCACTGTATGCGCTATTTCCCAGTAGATGTCGGCTACCTTCAGCCAATAACTGTCACTGGAAATGTATCACCGGCAGGTCACTTTGATCGGCAGGCCAAACAGCATTGAGGCAATTGGGGGCGCTTTGCGCCCCCGGCACTTACACCGACTCCCCGGCCGGCCGCGTGCCCTCTTGCACCAGCACCATGCTCTGCGGTGAAGACAGGGCAATACCTTCGTCACGCAACCGCCCAAGGATGGTGAACAACAGGTCGCTACGGGTGCCCGAAACCTGCCGCGGCCCCGCCACATAACCACTCACACCGATCACCATGCCACTGGTGGTCAGGTCTTTGAACGACACCGATGTGGCCGGCGCATCCAGAATCGCCTCATGCTCCTGGTACGCCGTCAGCAACAGCTCACGCACATGGTTGGCATCGGTTTCCAGCGGCAAGGTCAGGGTAATGCCCACCACGCCCAGCGCATTGCCCATGGTCACGTTGCGCACGTTTTGGGATATGAATTGCGAGTTGGGCACGATCACCGTCGAACGGTCGGACATCTGGATCTCGGTGGCGCGCACGTTGATGCGGCGAATATCGCCCTCGACGCCTGCCAGGCTGACCCAGTCGCCCACCTTCACCGGGCGCTCGGTCAGCAGGATCAGGCCGGAGATAAAGTTCTGCACGATCTGCTGCAAGCCGAAACCGATACCCACCGACAAGGCACTGACCACCCAGGTCAGGCTGGTGAGGTTGATGCGCAGGGTCGACATCACCAACATGGCCAGGAAGATGAAGCCCAGGTAACCCACCAAGGTCACCAGCGAAGCGCGCATGCCGGCGTCCATGTCGGTTTCCGGCAGCAGGCGATCGCTCAGCCAGCGCTTGACCACGCGGATGGCGAACAGGCCGCCAAGGAACATGATCACCGCCAACAGGATGTCCTGCGGGACGATGTTCATGTTGCCGAGCAGTTTGCCACCGGTGCCATCCCAGTCGCCCAGGCTCAGCAGCAGTTCGCTGGGGCTGGTGCCCGACGGCATCAATGCCAGCAACAGCGCCAGGAACAGCACCACGGTGCGGCCGATGCCGGCCAGGATGGTGCTGGCCTGCGCCTGGTGGCGTGGCGCCAGGCCCAGGGTCGAGGCCAGCGCCAGGCCACCGGGCTGGCGCGGCGACAGCAGGGTTTCGCACAGGTCGCCAAGGAAGGTGGTCAGCAGGTAGGCACAGGTGACCACCAGGCTGACCCACAGTAGCTTGGCGGTAAGGAAGTAGGCGAGCGTCAGGTAGCCGGCAAGCAGAGCCAGCAGGATCAGCGTCAACCAGATGACCATCAGGAACGGGATCAGCCCGGCCAGGCCCGTGGGGCGCTCCAGGTCATGCTTGCGCAGAGTACGGCGGTAACGCAGCAGCGCCCCGGCGAAGGTTATCGCCACCACCAGCGCGGTCAGGCCGTTGACCGCCACGGTCAGCGCCAGGCTGGCGCCGATCACGCTGTTGATGCGCTCCATGGTCATCATGACCATCAGTGCCAACGCCAGTACCTTGGGGAACCAGCCCAGCGCGCTAGCCACGTCGTCGTGAATTGGCGGCAGGCGCCAGGAGGGGCGCTGCAGCATCAGCATCGCCCGGCCCAAGCCCGTGATGAAGGCGCTGAACACCACCAGGGCGAGCACATGGTTGGCCAGGCTTGCAATATCGGAGCCCAGCTCGGCGCTGCTCTCCAGCCCCCAACGCAGCAACGAAACCGAACCGGCGATAGTACCCAAGGTTGCCAGGCTCACGCCCAATGCCAACGCGCTGCGACGCAGGCGGCCTTCGGGCAGCCAGCTGACCATGGCACTGGCCAGCACGCGCTCAAGTAGGCCACGCACCAGGGTCCAGACCAGGATTGCTGCCACCAGGCTGGTAATGAACAGCCAGCGATGCTCGGCGCTGAAAGCACTGCCAATGGCATCGACCGCCTCGCCACGCAGATCACGCAGGCGCGCCACATCGTCCTGGGTGGGGCGAATGATGCTCTGCCAGAACGCCGGACTCAGCGGCGAGGCCGCGCGGCTGGTGATCTGTGAGTTGAACTGGCTGCGGCGCAGGTTGACGATTTGCGTGGACAGGTCGCGGGCCGACTGAGTCAGTTTTATCGCCTGGTCCTGCTGGGTTACCAAGGCCTTCTTCTCGGCCTCCAGCTCTTTGCGCTGCTGGGTCAGGGTAGCGGCCTCGTCCGGCTGGACCGGGCCAATGACCTTGAGCTTGTCCTCGAGTTTTTCCACGTCTGCGGTGCGCAGGGCGCTCAATGCATCGGCCTGGCGCTGAACCTGCATTGCGCCCAGGCGCAACTGCGACAGTAGGTCGTCGTTGGCATCACTGGTAACGCCCTGGCGGATCTGGTCCAGGCGCTCACTCAGCTGCTCGAAGCTGGCGTTTTCATCCAGCACGGGCGCTTCGGCAACCGCCAGGTTGGACAACGGCGTGGCCGGGGCCGACCAGGCCGGGCTGGCAAGCGCCAGCATCAAGGCCATCAGGCCTGGGCAATAACGGGCAAGGCTTACACGCCTCATCGAATATTCCTCTATACAATTCGATCTGGCGGTGGATTCTACGCGGCTTCAGGCGATCAGGAGAGTGCCGTTTCTCGCGTGAGCAATTGCTGTTTGCGCTCGACGCCCCAGCGGTAGCCGCTGATGTCGCCGTCCCGGCGCACCACCCGATGACAGGGGATGGCCACCGCGATGTGGTTGGCCGCGCAGGCCATGGCCACCGCGCGCACGGCCTTGGGTGCGCCGATGCGCTCGGCGATGTCGCTGTAGCTGACCCGGCTACCGGCCGGCACCTCGCGCAGGGCCTGCCACACCCGCTCCTGGAACGCCGTGCCTTGCACGTCCAACGGCAGGGCCAGGCCCAGCGCCGGGGCCTCGACAAACCCCACCACTTCAGCGACCTGCCGTTCATAGGCGCTGTCGCCGCCGATCAGTTGGGCCTTGGGAAACTGGTCCTGCAGGTCATGCAACAGGGCCTCTGGGTCGTCGCCCAGCAAGATCGCGCAGATGCCTTTGGCACTCTGGGCCACCAGGATTGCGCCCAGTGAGCACTGGCCGAGGGCGAAGTGGATGGTGGCCCCGGCACCACCGGCGCGGTATTGCCGGGGGCGCATGCCCAGGCGCTGGTCGGCGTTTTGGTAGAAGCGGCTGTTGGAGTTGTAGCCTGCGTCGTAGATGGCATCGGTGACCGAGCGCTGGCCGTCTTCCAGGTGCGCGCGCAGGCGCCGGGCGCGGTAGGCCGTGGCGTAGGCCTTGGGGGTAACGCCGGTTTCGGCCTTGAACAGACGGTGCAGGTGGAAGGCGCTGACGGCCAGTTGGGCGCTGAGCTGGCTGAGGCTGGGCGCAGGGTCGCTGGCTTCGATGAGGCGGCAGGCGCGGGTGACCAATTGGCTGTGACGGGTGGTGCAGCCACGGGGGTTGCCAGCGCAACGTTTGCAGGCGCGATAGCCGGCGGCTTCGGCGGCGCTGGGGGTTTCGTAGAATTCGACGTTACTGCGCTTAGCCAGGCGTGATTTGCAGCCGGGGTGGCAGTAGATACCGGTGGTGCGCACGGCGTAGACGAAGTGGCCGGTGGCGGCGGTGTCGCGGGCCTCTACGGCTTGCCAACGTTGGTCGGGGGTGGTGTAGGGGTTCATTGGTAAGTGTCCAGATAGGTTGTTGCCAGTGCCGGCCTCTTCGCGGGCTTGCCCGCTCCCACAGGGATCGTGCCTGCTTTGAGAAGCGCGCTGTACCTGTGGGAGCGGGCACGCCCGCGAAAGGGCCGGTACAGGCCATGCAAAAACCTCAAGCCCGCCACAGGTACCAGGCCGCCACGGTGCGATAAGGCCGCCAGCCAGCGCCCAGCGAACGCATCTGCGCTGGCGTCGGCGCCTTGTCCAGCCCCTTCAGCCGCCGATACCCCTCGCGCACGCCAAAATCGTCCACCGGTAGGATGTCCGAACGCTCCAGGCAATAAATCAACAGCATCTCCACCGTCCAGCGCCCTACCCCGCGCAACGCCACCAGGCGCTCGATCAAGGCCTCGTCGGCCATGGCCAGTGCCTCTTGCCGAGTCGGCACCAAGCCCTCCTGGCGGGCCTGGGCAATGCCCTGAATGGTTGCCATCTTGCTGGCGGAAAAACCACAGGCGCGCAGTGCTTCCGAGCTTACCGCCAACAACTGCTCTGGGCGGGGAAACGCCCCCTGCGGGAACAGCGCCAGCAACCGCCCAAGAATCGCCTCGGCGGCTCGGGCATGCAGCTGTTGGTAGGCAATCGCCCGCACCAACGCCTCGTAAGGCTCACGCCCCGGCGTGGCCTGGTGCAAGCAAGGCCCGGTCGCCGCGATGTGCCGCGACCAGTCCGGGTCGAGCGCTGCCAGGTGTTCGCTAGCTTCGCGGTACGCGTCAGGGGAAAGGTCGGTCAGAATCATGGCACCTCCAAGTAGCTTGCAGGTCCAGCTTAGCGCAGCCGTTTAGCCAGTAAACGCCGGTTCTTGCGCGGCAAATTGCTAGCAGGCCGACGTGGCCAAAAGACTGCGCAGCAGCGCCAAACGTCAGTCCGCCAACGCCCGCAAGCGCCCCGCGCGCCGGTACGACTGCCGGGCAAAGCACACAAACAACCCGGCCATTAGCGCCAGCGCCATCGGTAGACCATGCGGCGCCACATCCATCGCCGCACCGCTCACCAACGGCCCGACCAAACTACCCACGCCCCACAGCAAGCCCACACTGGCATTGGCGGTAACCAGGTCCGGCCCCTTGAAGCGCTGCCCAATGAGCACCAGGGCCAGCGTATAGATGCCCCCCGCCACTGCCCCCAGCAGCACCAACAACGGCCACAACAGCCAGGTCATGTTCAGCAGCCAGGGCAAGCCAATACCAATCGACATCGCCAGCAACCCGCACACCAGGTGCAGCCCGGTGCGCTCCACCCGGTCGGCCAACCAGCCCAGCGGCAGCTGGAACAGCATGTCGCCGGCAAACACCACGGTCACCATCAGCGCCGCCACGCCCACGGCAAAGCCATGGTTGGTGGCATACACCGGTAGTAGCGACAGCACCACGGCATCGAAGAACGAGAAGAACAGCACCGCCACGCACAACGCCGGCGCCACGCGGAAGAACCCCGCCAGGCCGAAGCTCTTTTCGTCCTCTGCATGTTCGACATAGTCGTTGGGCACGGTCAGCACGATGCACAGCAGCGCCAAGCCATAGCAGGCGGTGACCACCCCGGTGATCCACGGGCTATCGGCGCCCAGCACCGCCAGCATGGCCGGGCCGAGCACCTGGAAGCCGGTAAAGCTGGTGGCGTACAGCGCCATGATCTTGCCACGGCTGTGCTCTGGGCACAGTTCGTTGACCCACGACTCGCCAAGGATGATGGCGATCCCCATGCCAAGCCCCAGGCATAGGCGCAACAGCGCCAGCAGCCACAGTGTGCCGAACGCCGACTCGAGCAAGGCAATGCTCACCGTGCACAAGCTGAAGCACAGCAAATAGAGGGTGCGCCGGGTGAAGTGGCGGCAGCAGGCATCGACCAGAAACGCCGATAGCATCATGCCGGCGGCGGGGATAGCCGAGACGATGCCGATTTCCAGGGTGCTCGCTCCTGCTTCATGCAGGCGCAACGACACCAGTGGCAGGCTGGCCCCCAGGCTGAAACCCACGACCGAAACGGCGAACAATAGGCCCGCCAGCAAACGCATGTTCATGTACCACTCCTTGCAAACCGAAAAGACGTGCAGACACAGGCGCGCACGCCGCAATGGCGCGCGTCGCGAAAGCGCAGATCAATTCAGCCGAGGTGTGGCGAGAAGGTGAAGGCAAACAATACGCTGCGGCGGCGCTTGAGCACCGTGTCGCTCGGCCACGCACGACGCAGTGCCTGGAGAGCAGGCTGGCGGGTGTTTGGGAGGGACTGGGTACGGCGCATTGCTTTGGCTACTACACAGGTGGCTGGAAAAAGAGGCGGCACTCTAGGCCAAGGGTGTCAGGTCGTCAATCGTCGGGGCTGCTTTGCAGCCCCGGTGATATCAGCGTTTATCGGTAGAAGGCAAAAGCACCGCCAGCACCCCGAGCAACGGCAGGAACGAGCACAGCCCATAGACATATTCGATGCCACGCAGGTCCGCCACATACCCCAGCAGCGCCGCGCCAATGCCGCCAAAGCCGAACATCAGCCCGAAGAAGACACCGGCGATCATGCCCACGCTACCCGGCACCAACTCCTGTGCATACACTACAATCGCGGAAAACGCCGATGCCAAGATGAAGCCGATCACCACGCTCAACACCGTGGTCCAGAACAAGTCGGCATACGGCAGCGCCAGGGTGAACGGCGCCACGCCCAGGATCGAGAACCAAATCACCGCCTTGCGGCCGATGCGGTCACCGATCGGCCCGCCAAAGAAGGTACCCGCCGCCACCGCGCCCAGGAACAGGAACAGATGCAACTGCGAACTGGCCACCGACACCTCGAACTTCTCGATCAGGTAGAAGGTGAAGTAGCTGGTGAAGCTGGCCATGTAAAAGTACTTGGAGAACACCAGCAGCCCCAACACGATCAGCGCCGCGATCACGCGCCTGCGGGAAATGCCGTGGGTGGCCTGCACCGCCTTGCGCGCCTTGGCCTGGCTGAGGTGTTCCTTGTACCAGCCGCGCAGCATCAGGGTAACGCCGAGGAAGAACAGCGCGGCCAGGCCGAACCAGGCTACGTGGGTCTGACCGAACGGAATGACGATGGCCGCCGCCAGCAGCGGGCCCAGCGCGGAACCTGTATTGCCACCCACCTGAAAGGTCGATTGGGCCAGGCCGAAGCGCCCGCCCGAGGCCAACCGTGCAATGCGTGAAGTTTCCGGGTGAAAGGTTGACGAGCCAATACCCACCAGGGCCGAGGCCAGCAAGATCATCGGGAAGCTGCCGACGAAGGCCAGCATGACGATACCGACCAGGGTGCACAGGGTGCCCAACGGCAGCAGGTTCGGGGCCGGTCGGCGGTCGGTGAAAAAGCCCACCCAAGGCTGCAGCAGCGAGGCAGTGATCTGAAACGTCAGGGTGATCATGCCGATCTGGGCGAAGCTCAGGTCGTAGTTGGCCTTGAGCATCGGATAGATCGCCGGCAGCACCGACTGGATCAGGTCATTGATCAGGTGCGCCAGGGCGCAGAAACCGATGATGCGCATCACCAGCGGCGTGGCTTGGCTCGCTGCCGCACTGGTGGTTGCCGTGGAGGCGCTACTGGTAGCCATGTGCCTGGATCTCCATCCGCAGTTTGGGATCCAATTATCGGGATACTAATAGATACATAGCTAGCTTTTTTATCGCTCGACGGCGCCTGTAAGCCACTGGCCGTCCCTAGAGCAAAGGTAGAAACCGAGCCTGACCGCTAAGTTTTTGAATGCGTGCAAATTTTTTTTGAAATGAGTGTTGACAGGGGGGCCGCTCAAGGGAATAATGCGCGCCATCGGCTACATAGCTCAGTTGGTTAGAGCATAGCATTCATAATGCTGGGGTCCGGGGTTCAAGTCCCTGTGTAGCCACCAAACAAGACGAAGGGCTTACCGCAAGGTAAGCCCTTTTTCTTTGCCTGCGAAAAATACTCCAGGCTAGATACCTCCCTGTTTACTTCGCCCCCACAGCGCTCAGCCAGCCGTGATCAACGCATGCCGGTTACTGCCACCGCCAGGCCAAGCCCGATCAGCGCCAGGCCGATCACACGGTCCACCAGTGTTTGCCGCTCGATCATTGCTTTGCGCAGTGCGGTGCTGGAAAACAACACCGCCACCAGACTGAACCACAACCAGTGGGCCACGGACATGAAAGCGCCGTAGGCAAAATCCAGCATCAACGGGCTGCCGGGTTGTACCACCTGAGTGTAAGCGCTGATCACGAACAACATCGTCTTGGGGTTGAACGCATTGGTCAGAAAGCCAGTGCGCAGGGCCTGCAGCACGCTGGCAGCGGATGGGGCGACCCCGTCGAGGCTGATGCGCTGGGTGTTGGTCAGCGACTGGTAGCCCAGGTAGATCAGGTAACCCGCCCCTAGCACTTTCATGCTCAGGAACAGCGCCGGGCTCTGGCTGATGATCAGCGCAATGCCCAGCACCGTATACAACACGTGCACCTGCACCCCTAGGGCGATACCCACGGCGGCAGCCAACCCGGCCTTGCGGCCCTGGGCATAACTGCTGCGGGTGACCATGGCGAAATCGGCGCCGGGGCTGATGACGGCGAGCAGGGTGAACAGGGCGACGGCGATGAGTTCGGTCATGCTGAGGGCTCTCGATAGGTGATGAAAATGCACAGACCGGGGGATTATCGAGTGCTTATGGGTGGGTAAAAATCGATTTATAGTGGGCTATATCTGCTCGTTTTTTTCACAGAGGTGAAGTGCCGCTACCGGCCTCTTCGTGGGCAAGCCCGCTCCCACAGATATCACTGTAGGAGCGGGCTTGCCCGCGAAGAGGCCGGCACTGGCAACACAAATGCCATGAAACTGCCCCCCCTCAACACCTTCCGCTATTTCGACATCGCCGCCCAAACCGAGAGCTTCGTACGCGCCGCCGAGCACCTGCATGTGACCCACGGCGCGGTCAGCCGCCAGGTGCGCCTGCTTGAAGAAAGCCTTGGCGTGGAACTGTTCGAGCGCCGCAACCGGGCCATTTTCCTTACCCCGGCCGGCCGTGCCCTGCAGGGCACTACCCAAGCAATCTTCGAGCAGCTCGAAGGCGCCGTGCAGCGCCTGCAGCAACAGGCGCGTGACAATGTGCTGGTACTGTCCTGCGAGCCGACCATCGCCATGCGCTGGCTGATCCCGCGCCTGCCCCGGTTCCACGCCGCCCACCCCGACCTGCAGTTGCACCTGGTGGCGGCCGGCGGGGCGCTGGACTTCGCCCGCAGCGGTGTCGACTTGGCCATTCGCCGCGACGACTTCCACTGGGGCAATCAGCTGTACAGCCTGAAAATGTGTGACGAATGGATCGGCCCGGTATGCCACCCCGCCGCCCGCCCCCAACTCGACCACCAGCGCCTGCTGCACAGCAGCACCCGCCCGAGTGCCTGGGCCACCTGGCTGCGCTTGAGCGGTAAGCAAGCGCGGCACACCGAGCGCAGCGACTACGAGCACTTCTACTTGTCGATCCAAGCTGCCAGCGCCGGCCTGGGCCTGGCCATGGCCTCAGCCCTGATGGTGCGTGACGAACTCGACAGTGGGCAGTTGCAGGCACCGTTCGGCTTTGTGCGCGACGGTTCGGCCTACCATCTACTCAGCCCCCAGCCGGTGGCAGACGGCGGCAAGCGCCAGCGCTTCGCCGCCTGGGTGAAGGGCGAATGCCGCGACTGCCTGGCTCACTTGGGCTTGATACAGAACGACGAGCCCGAACTGCCGTCACCGCCCCAGGTGCGATAGCCCGCGGTATCGACATGAATACGCCCGGAGGGATAACGGCCCAAACCCATGTTCCAAGCCTGGCCATACTGTTGCCAGAAACGGCACAGTGGGTTGGGGTCCGCCCAGCCAGGTAACAGGATATCGACGGCGAAGGCCCGGGTATGGGCGCTGTTGGCTGCCCCGCCAGCGCAGCTGTTCAGGCGTGGGTCGCGGTAGGCCGAAACCACCTCGAACTGGCGCAGCATGCCCTGCTCGTCCAGCGTCTTGATCAGCGAGAGGGTCGAGCGCACGGCTGGCCAGTTGCTGGCAGGCGGCACGGCAAACGGCGACGCACGGCACACCTTCCAGTCCGAGGCCGAACGCAGCAACTGATGGATCGGCACTACGCCGTAAAGGCGGGCATCCACCAGCATTTCACGGAAAGGACGGGTGTGATGGTCGCCAGCCCATTGGGCGAACATCCACAAGTCGCGTTCGTCGCCATGGGTTGTGGCCGCTAGCAGGAGGCCTGCTGCCAGGAGCAGTTTTTTCATCCCTTTACTCTCCCTGTATAGAGACTGCTATACGCCCTTACAAGGCCCGTGCGGGCTTGCTACTCCAATGCCCGCAAGCGATATTGCGGAGGCAACTGGGCGAAGCCGCTGATGGTGGTGTCCAGGCTCTTCCAGCGGCCATCCTTGATGCCATAGATGCAGCCATGCACCGACAGCTCCTGGCCACGGTGCCAGGCGTTCTGCACGATGCTGGTGTGGGCCACGTTGGCCACTTGCTGGATCACGTTCAGTTCGCACAGGCGGTCGACCTTGGCCTCCTCGCTGTCGAGCTTGGCCAGTTCGCCACGCTTTTCGTAATACAGGTCGCGAATCGAGCGCAGCCAGCCATCGATCAGGCCCAGCTGGCGGTCCTGCATGGCGGCGCGCACACCGCCGCAACCGTAGTGGCCGGTGACCAGGATGTGCCGCACCTTCAACACCTCTACCGCGTACTGGATCACCGACAAGCAGTTGAGGTCAGTGTGCAGTACCACGTTGGCGACGTTGCGGTGGACGAACAGGTCGCCCGGCAGCATGCCGACAATTTCGTTGGCCGGCACGCGGGCATCAGAACAGCCGATCCAGAGGAACTCCGGGGTCTGCTGGCGGGCCAGCTTGGCGAAGAAATCGGGGTCGCGCTGGTTGATCGCGTCGGCCCAGCGGGCGTTGTTGTCGATCAGTTCCTGCAGGTCGTGCATGGTCGTTGCCTCATCAGGGTTTGCCTGGGTGACAGGGCCGCGCCCGCAAGGTCACTCGGCGAATAGGGTGCAGGCCATCACCAGGGCGTCTTCACGACCGCCAGCAACCGGATAATAGTCGCGGCGGCGGCCGATTTCGTTAAAACCGTAGCGCTCGTACAAACGATAGGCCGACTGGTTACTGGCGCGCACTTCCAGGAAGCATTCGCGGCCATTGAGCTGGTAGGCCCGAGCCATCAGGTGCTCCAGCAGGCGCAGGCCCAGGCCGCGGCCCTGGTTTTCCGGCTTGACGGTAATGTTGAGCAGGTGCGCTTCGTCGATGATCACGTTGATCACGCCATGGCCCACTTGCTGCTGGCCGTCGAACATCAGCCAGACTTCGTACGATTTGAGCGCATCTTGAAAGATCCCACGGGTCCAGGGATGACTGAACGCGGCATATTCGATCTTAAGCACGGCATCCAGATCCGCCTCGGTCATTGGGCGGAAGCTGATCGATTCACTCATTCAACGCTCTTCCAGCGCGCCATCAGCTGGCGCATGGCTTTCCAGACGTCCGCCTTGCGCTGCGGCTCGTCCATCAACAGTTCAAGGCCCGGCAAGGCCCAGGCGTCGCCCAGGCCGCCGAGCTTCAGGGTTTGGTAATAGGCTTCGGCGTCGGCATTGGCGGCAAAGCGCAGCGCCGGCAGGCCAATCAGCCACAGGCAGGTGCAGGGGGCGTCTTCCAGGCGCGCCTGGACAAAGCCCTGGACGAAATCGCGCGCCGCCTCCGGGCCCTGGTCCATGTTGCCGCGCACCAGCAGCGGCCAGCGCACCGGTTCGCCGATGATCTGCGGGGCGTCGGGCAGCCCGGCGGCGCGCAGCATGTCTTTGAGCAGCAGGTAGGACGGGTCGCGGCTCTGGAACGGCTGGCCGGTCGCCAGCTCCACCAGTAGCAGGCAGTTGCCGGCACGCAGCAGCTGCAGCGAGAAACGCGGTGGTGGCACAGGGGCCGGGCGCGGGGGCGCGGCCTGCTCCTCGGCTTCGACGGGTTTGGCAACTGGCTTGGGCGCACTGACCGGGCGCGGGATCTCGATTTTCGGCCGCTCGCCGCCGCGCGCCTGGGGCGTGGCGGGGGCGGCGGTGGTAGCCGGTGCCGGCTTGACCTCGAAATCGATGTCCTCGAGCGGCGCTACCGGCAGCAGCAGCTCGGGCCGCGACGGTGCGGCGAACGGCAGTTCGGCGCGCGGCAGCCAGTGCACCACCTGCATGGCGGAAAGGTAGGCGCGGCGACGGGGTTCGGTGAGCACGTTGCGGGGTTCCGAGGGGCAAAAACAATTGGCCATTCTAACGCTGTTGGCATTCGAGTGCCGCAACTGGTCGGCGGATTTTATTGCCTGTACCGGCTCTTTCGCGGGCAAGCTCGCTTGTGTAGGAGCGGGTTTACCTGCGAAGGGGCCAGCGACCCCCTATAAGGCTCAAGGTTATCGCTCAATACAGACCAAGGGGTGAAATCCTCCTCCCTGGATGCAGTACAATCGCCCCCTTTTTCTTGGCAACGAGTCGCAGCCAATGATCGAACCCAAGCGCGTCCTGCGCGCCCTAGCCGAACACTGGGCCCTGCTCGAGCCGCTGTGCGAGCGTTTCGACCAGGGCACCCTGAGCCTGGTCGAACTGCGTCAGCATGTGGCCCGCCAGCAGGTCGAAAGCACCCCACAGGACATCACCCAGCTGCTCGACGTGTGGATCCGCCTGGATATCCTGGTGCCGGTGGCCAAAAGCCCGAACCGCTTCGAGCTGAACGCACAGATCCACGACTTCCTCGCCTACCTGCGCCGCGAACACCGGCTGGGCTTGTGCCTGGAGATCGAGGCCTATCTGCGCCACCTGGAGCGCCTCGCCGGGCATATCCAGGATGCCTTCGACAACCGCGACAGCGACGACCTGGCGCGCCAGCTGCGCTTGCTCGACATGCGCGTGCGCGATGTGCTGAAAAAGCTCGACAACGACGAGCAGGCCCTGGTGGCCGTGGCCGAACGGGCCAAAACCAGCAACCGCCAGATTCCGCTGCGCCAGCGTTATGCCGAAGTGCTGGCAACCTGGGACGAGTACGTCGAGCCGATGATCCAGCTGGTCAATGCCGACGGCGCCTTCGAGCAAGGCGTGCGCAAGGTCGAGACCGTGCTGCTGAAGCTGCTGGGCGAACAGGCCCGCCTGGGCCACCTGGTCGACGACGACATGCTGCTGCGCACCCACGCGCGCATCCTGGAAATGCAGACCACCGCCCAGCTGACCCTGCGCCACGCCCGCGAACTGCTGCTGCCACTGCGCGAAGAGGCCCGCCGGCACAACGCCGTGACCCGTGGCGCCGCACTGGCCCTGTCGGTGATCCGGCGCAAGGGCATCGATGCCGTGCCGCAAGCCGCCATGCCGCTGTTCACCCGCCCGCAAAGCACCTTCCTCGGCAGCGCCAGCCAAGTCGAGGCCTACGTCTATGCCCTGGCCCGCTTCGAGCCCAAGCCGGCGCGCTTCCCCAAGGCGCATAAACCGCAAGGTGGTGAGGCGCCGCGCGCACCGCGCACGGTCAAGGAAATGCTCGAACGCTGCGAACAGGCCCTGCCGTTGCCCGACCTGATGGTCTGGTTGCTGGAGCAGGAACCCGAAGGCGCCACCGACGAGCTGCTGTACTGGTTCTCGCGCCTGTCGCGGGAAAAGCGCTTCAAGCGCGAACGCCTCGACCGCCGCGAGTACACCACCCAGGAACACTTGGTCAGCCTGCGCTCGTTCGCCCTGACCTCCAGCCGCGAAGGCGCCGCCAGCGCGCCTACCGAACCCAACGCGAGCCCAGCCCATGCATCTTGATCTTTCCGAACTGTCCCAGCTCGCGCCAATCTTCCGCGAGCTGTTCAAAGGCTTTCACGTCAGCCGCCGCGACCCGGAGCTGTACGCCCAGTTGTCGAACTTCCAGGACCAGTACCGCACCCTGTTCAAGGCCTTGGGCTTCGAGCTGGTGTGCGATACCCGCGGCTTCTACTACTTCGTCCCGGACATGACCGCCGCGCAGGTCAACAAGACCGCGCAGCGCCTGTCGCTGTTCACCTTCATCCTGGTCGAGCACCTGGCCGACCAGGGCCGCGACCCGATGGCCGTGCTCGACGGCGGCAGCATCGGCCGTGACGAACTGCCCTCGCTGCTGGACAAGTACCGCGACCTGTTCCTGCAGGCCGAAGTGCAGACCGTGGAGGAGCTGGAAGAAAAAATCCTGCGCCGCATGACCCAGCTCGGCTTCGCCCATGAAGAAGGCGGCATCTACCGCTTCCTGCCGCCGATGCACCGCTTCCTCGATGTGTGCCTTGCCGTGCAACAGGACCGCGACCTGGCGGCCACCCTGCACAGCGACCTGCCGCTGCCAACCCCAGTACTGGTCGTGGAAGAAAGCCCCGAAGAACTCAACCGCACCGACGACCCGCTCGACCTCACGCCCTTCGACGGCGAGGAAAGCGAAGAGGACGCCCTGGCCCGGGCCATCCGCGAAGAGCAACAGGAGATTGACGCATGAGCCAGGAACGCTACGGCATCCGCCGCTTCGCACTGCTCAACACCGCTGGCTACAGCCTTGGCCTGTTCCCCCTGGAACATCCGCTGTCGGTATACGGCGCCAACAACCTGGGTAAATCGGCGTCGATCAACGCCTTGCAGTTCCCAATCCTGGCGCGCATGTCGGACATGAGCTTTGGCAAGTACAGCCTGGAGCAGTCACGCCGCTTCTACTTCGCCAGCGACACTTCGTACATTCTTTGCGAACTGAGCCTGCCGCATGGCCCCCACGTGATCGGCGTGGTCGGCCGTGGCCCGGGCGGTGGTTTCGGCCACCAGTTCTTCGCCTACAAAGGCGAACTGGACCTGGCCCATTACCAGAAGAACGACACCTGCCTGCGCCAGAAAGAGCTGTTCACCAACCTCGAGCGGTTGGGGATCAAGGCCTACGAGCTGAAGCCGGACGAACTGCGTCGGTTGCTGGTTGGTGGCCACACTTCGGTGCCGCTGGACCTGACCATGATCCCGCTGCGCTCGACCAGTGAGCAAAGCCTGAAAACCTTCCGCGCGCTGTTCATCAACCTGCTGCACATGCGCGAGATCACCGCCGCCAAGCTCAAGCAGCTGTTCCTCGATGCCTTCGAGCACAGCCTGCGTTCGGGCAGCGTCGACTACATTGCCGCCTGCGAAGAAGCCTTCCGCGACGTGCGCCGCATGGAGCAGGACTACAACGCCTTGGTCGCCGCCGGCCCGCTGGTCGAGGCCCTGGCTGGCGGGGTGGCCCAGCGCGACATCCTGCGCGGCAAGCTGCACCGCATTTCGCCGGTGCTCGACACCCTGCTGGGCACCTGGCAGGAATACGCCATGGCGCGCAAAGAAGAGCTGGTGATCCAGTCTGAGCACTACCGTGGCGAGCAGGACCGCCTACAAAACGACCAGCGCGGTGGTACCCAGGAACTGATGCGCCTGGAGCGTGAAATCACCGGCATCCAGCGTTGGCTGGGCGAGCTTTCGGTGCTCAAGCACCGCTTTGCCCTGGTCGATGACGTCAAGGTGCTGGAGCAGCAGCTGCTGGCCGCCAAGGATGCCCACGACGAACTGGCCGGCGCCCTGGCGCAGTCACGCCAGTTCAGTGCCGAAGACCTCGACGAGCGCGTACGCGACCTGGAAAAACGCCTGAAGCAGGTCAAGCAGCAGCTCGACCACGCTGACAACAACAGCTACGCCCGCCTGCGCGAAGAGTTCTCGCAGCAGGACGTCGACCGCCTGATGCGCCTGTTCAACGGCGCGCTGTTCAGCCTGCCGTTGGGCGAGCGTGGCATCGAACTGGACGACAGCGACCTGTGGGTGAAGTCGCTCGAAGCCGTACTGGACGGCTTCAAGGGCGAGCGTTTCGAAGCCCCTGGCCTGGCCATCGACCTTTCGAATATCGACCCGCCGGCCCTGCAAGCCCTGGCCGACCGCGCCGCCCTGCGCGACCAGAAAGAGCGCTTGGAAAAAGAGCTGAAGCAGCTCAAGACCCAGCAGGCAGTCACTGCTGACCGCTCCGCCTCCAAGGCCCAGACCGAAACCCTGTACCAGCAGGTGCTGGACGCGCAGAAAGCGCTGGAAGACTTCCGCCGCAGTGAAACCCTGGCGGCCGAAGAGCCCGAGAAGCTGGAACAGCTGTCGCAGCTGGAAGCCGCCCAGGACGAACTCAAGCGCTCCAGCGACGCTTTCACCGAACGCGTCCAGCAGTTGTCGGCCAAGCTGCAACTGGTCGGCCGTCAGCTCGGCGACCTCGAGTCCAAGCAACGCACCTTGGAAGACGCCCTGCGCCGTCGCCAGTTGCTGCCAACCGACCTGCCCTACGGCACGCCATTCATGGAAGCCATCGACGACTCGATGGACAACCTGCTGCCGCTGCTCAACGACTACCAGGACAGCTGGCAGGGCCTGCAGCGGGTGGACAACCAGATCGAGGCGCTGTACGCCCAGGTACGCCTGAAAGGCGTTGCCAAGTTCGACAGCGAAGACGATATGGAACGCCGCCTGCAACTGCTGGTGAACGCCTACGCGCACCGTACCGACGAAGCCCTGACCCTGGCCAAGGCTCGCCGTGCCGCTGTCACCGACATCGCGCGCACCCTGCGCAACATCCGCAGCGACTACGACAGCCTCGAGCATCAGCTGGCCCTGTTCAACCGCGAGATCAACAAGCGCCAGGTGTCCAACCTGGAGAGCTTCCGCGTGGTGCTGGCACCGAACAAGGAAGCACTCAAGCACATTGACCAGATCATCCACAGCGCCGGCCAGTACGAAGAAGGCGAAACCCTGTCGGTGTTCGACCTGACCCAGAGCGCCGATCAGGACAACAAGAACGAAGAAGCCAAGGAGTACCTGGCACGGCTGGTGGCGGCCAACCATAACCAGCTGGGTTTGAAGGACCTGTTCGAGCTGGCGTTCGAGATCACCAAGGTCAATGGCCAGCCGATCATCCACGCCGACATCGATGGCGCCGCGTCCAACGGCACCACCATGACCATCAAGGCGCTGACCAACATGTACCTGTTGCTGCACCTGATGGACCGTGACCTGGCTGGGCGCATCCGCCTGCCGTACTACCTGGACGAAGCGGCCGACATCGACGAACGCAACCAGGCGGCACTGCTGGAAACCAGCTTGCAGCTGGGCTTTGTGCCGATTCTGGCGAGTGTGAAACCACAGGTGTCGGCGCACGTGGCGATCGACCTGGAAGGTGGCAGCGGGCCGAATGGCATCTACATCGACGAGGCGGACTGGAAGTTCATCAGCCGGCTGGATGAAGTGAAGGCGGTGGTGCGTGAGGGTCAAGCCGAAGAGTTGGCCTGAGATCGTAGTACGGGGGCCGCTTTGCGGCCCATTCGCAGGTAAACCCGCTCCTACAGGGATATACGGCACCCTGTAGGAGCGGGTTTACCCGCGAATGGAGGCCGAAGGCCTCCTGGCGATCTACCAGGCTATCAATGCGCCCAAGGCAGAATCGGAATAGCCGTCACCGCATTCTGCGGGCTGCCTTCAACGATGCGGTCGCTGTACACCAGGTACACCAGCGTATTGCGCTTCTTGTCGAGGAAACGCACCACCTGCATGGTCTTGAACACCAGCGAGGTGCGTTCCTTGAACACCTCCTCGCCATCCTTCAGCTCACCCTTGAAGTTGATCGGCCCAACCTGACGGCAGGCAATCGAGGCCTCCGCCCGGTCTTCGGCCAGCCCCAACCCACCTTTCACACCGCCAGTCTTGGCCCGCGACAGGTAACAGGTCACGCCGTCGACCTTGGGGTCGTCGAACGCCTCGACCACAATACGATCGTTCGGCCCAAGAAACTTGAACACGGTGGATACCTGGCCGATCTCCTCGGCGCCAGCCAGCATCGGCAGAGCAAGTGCGGCTACGGCAATCATCCTTTTCAGCACAAGTACACCCTCAGACCAGAACCAGGTTGTCGCGGTGCACCAGTTCAGGCTCGGCAATGTAGCCCAGGGTGCTTTCGATGGCATCGGACGGCTGGCCAATGATCTTCTGCGCTTCCAGCGCGCTGTAGTTAGCCAGGCCGCGTGCCACTTCAATACCATCTGGGCCCACGCACACCACCATCTCGCCACGGCGGAAGCTGCCCTGCACGGTCTTCACGCCGACCGGCAACAGGCTCTTGTTGGCCTGGCGCAGCGCCTGCACGGCACCGGCATCCAGCACCAAGGTGCCACGGGTTTGCAGGTGACCCGCCAGCCACTGCTTGCGTGCCGCCAGCATGCCGCGCTCGGGCGACAGCAGGGTGCCCAGGCGCTCACCGGTTTTCAGGCGGTCCAACACGCGTTCGATACGGCCACCGATGATGATGGTGTGGGCACCGGAGCGGGCAGCCAGGCGTGCAGCGCGCAACTTGGTTTGCATGCCGCCACGGCCCAGGGCACCACCGGTACCACCGGCCACGGCATCCAACGCCGGGTCATCGGCACGGGCTTCGTAGATCAGCTGGGCTTCGGGGTTGTTGCGCGGGTCGGCGTCGAACATGCCGTCGCGGTCGGTGAGGATCACCAGCAGGTCGGCCTCGACCAGGTTGGCCACCAGCGCCGCCAGGGTGTCGTTGTCGCCGAAGCGGATCTCGTCGGTGACCACGGTGTCGTTTTCGTTGATCACCGGCACCACGCCCAGGTCGACCAGCGTGCGCAGGGTGCTGCGGGCGTTCAGGTAACGCTTGCGGTCGGACAGGTCGTCATGGGTCAGCAGGATTTGCGCAGTGTGCTTGCCGTGCTCGCCGAAGCTCGACTCCCAGGCCTGCACCAGGCGCATTTGGCCGATCGAGGCAGCTGCCTGCAGCTCGTTCATCGCACTCGGTCGCGACGTCCAGCCCAACTGGCTCATGCCGGCAGCCACGGCCCCGGAAGAGACCAGTACCAACTCCACGCCTGCCTCACGCAGCGCGACCATCTGCTCGACCCAAACGGCCATGGCACCGCGGTCGAGGCCCTTGCCATCGGCGGTCAGCAGAGCACTGCCAATCTTCACGACCCAGCGCTTGGCGCCCGTCACCTTGCTTCGCATCTTCTTCCAACCTATGTCGAATCTGTAGATACCGTGGATACAAAAACGCCGCTCCTGGGAGCGGCGTTTAGTGTACTGCAACCGGTCAGTCGCGCACGTAAATGATTTCTGGGCCGTCTTCGTCGTCCTCGAAATCATCGTCCCAACCATCGTCGTCGCCGATGTCGTGCACGCTCTTGACGCCGGTGCGGCGCAAGGTGCGGGCATCGTCCAGGGCCTGCAACTGGGCACGGGCTTCGTCTTCGATGCGCTGGTCGAGGTCGGCCAGCTCGGCGGCGTAGGCCGGGTCGTTGGCCAGGCGGTCGGCGCGGTCTTCGAGGTAGCGCATCAGGTCGTGGCTGAGCTTGTCGGTACCCTGCTTGGAAATGGCCGAGATCACGTAGACCGGGCCTTCCCATTCCAGGCGGTCAATCACTTCTTGAACGCGCTCATCGCGCTCGTCGTCCATGACCATGTCCGCCTTGTTCAGCACCAGCCAACGCTCACGTTCGGCCAGCGACGGGCTGAAGCGGGTCAACTCGTTGACGATCACTTCGGCAGCATCGGCTGGGCTGCTTTCATCCAGCGGCGCGATGTCCACCAGGTGCAGCAGCACGCGGGTACGCGCCAGGTGCTTGAGGAAGCGGATACCCAGGCCAGCACCCTCCGAAGCCCCTTCGATCAAGCCGGGGATGTCAGCGATGACGAAGCTCTTCCAGCGGTCGACGCTGACCACGCCCAGGTTTGGCACCAGGGTGGTGAACGGGTAGTCGGCGACTTTCGGCTTGGCAGCCGAGACCGAGCGGATGAAGGTACTTTTGCCGGCGTTCGGCAGGCCCAGCAGGCCGACGTCGGCCAGTACCTTCATTTCCATCTTCAGGTCGCGCTGGTCACCAGGCTTGCCTGGGGTGGTCTGGCGCGGCGCACGGTTGGTGCTGGACTTGAAGCGGGTGTTGCCCAGGCCGTGCCAGCCGCCTTGGGCGACCATCAGCTTTTGGCCCGGGGTGACCAGGTCACCGATCACTTCCTGGGTGGAGGCATCGATCACGGTGGTGCCGACCGGCACACGCAGGTACAGGTCTTCACCCTTCTTGCCGGTGCAATCGGTGCTGCCACCGTTGGAGCCGCGCTGGGCTTCGTGGTGACGGGTGTAGCGGTAGTCGACCAGGGTGTTCAGGTTTTCGTCGGCAACCATGTACACCGAGCCGCCGTCGCCACCATCACCGCCGTTGGGGCCACCGTTCTCGATGAATTTTTCGCGACGGAAGCTCATGCAACCGTTGCCGCCGTCACCGGCCTTTACCCGAATCGATACTTCGTCAACAAACTTCATTAAAACCGCCTCTCGTCGGCAGACGAGCTGAATGACTCAAAAACATGAGGCTCTTGCAAAAATGAGCGCGGCGGCCCCGTACGACCGTAGAAACCAACGCCGGCAACCCAGACAAACAGCTTTGCAAGAGGCTCACCACACAAACGAAAAAGCCCCGTCGCATGACGGGGCTTCTGGAGCGACGTCGCGATTAAGCGGCGACGATGCTCACGTAACGGCGCATGAACTCGCCTTTCTTCTCGAACTTGATCACGCCTTCGATCTTGGCGAACAAGGTGTGATCCTTGCCCATGCCAACGCCGTAGCCAGCGTGGAATTCGGTGCCGCGCTGACGGACGATGATGTTGCCTGGCTTGATAACCTGGCCGCCATACATCTTCACGCCAAGGCGTTTAGATTCTGAGTCGCGACCGTTACGAGTACTACCACCAGCCTTCTTGTGAGCCATGGTTCAATTCTCCAAATAAATTCAGGGGATCTAGGGGATTAAGCCTGGATGCCGGTGATTTTGATCTCGGTGAACCACTGGCGGTGGCCCATACGCTTCATGTGGTGCTTACGACGACGGAACTTGATGATGCGAACCTTGTCGTGGCGGCCTTGCGAAACGACTTCGGCCACTACTTTAGCGCCAGCAACAACTGGAGCACCGATGGTGACTTCTTCACCGTTGGCGACCAGCAGGACGCGATCGAAGGTCACGGATTCGCCAGTGGCGACTTCCAGTTTTTCGATCTTGAGGAATTCACCTTCAGCGACTTTGTACTGCTTGCCGCCGGTAACGATTACTGCGTAAGACATGGTATTTCTCCGATAATCCTGCTCACCCAGCGCTTTATATGATGAGTATTGGCTGGCATGGCTGCATAGGGCTGGAACGGCCCGGTGCAATTGCGTAAGGCAGGTGCTGCCCAGGAAGTTAGGGTGCGCGATTGTACGCAACCGCGGTTTTGCATGCAAGTGCCGCCCCCGGCCAGCTGGCACCGCGCCTTGACACACCGGGGCCTGCGACCTAGCATGCCGCGCAACCTCACTGGAGCAGCCGATGCAACCCCAAACCTTCTACCGCGCGGTGGCTGATGACTTCAGCGCCGTCGACGAGATCATCAAGAAGCAGCTGACCTCGCGCGTGCCGCTGGTATCGAAGATCGGCGACTATATCACGTCGGCCGGTGGCAAGCGCCTGCGCCCCCTGCTGGTGCTGCTGTGTGGCAAAGCTTTGGGCCGCGAGGGCGACGACCTGCGCCTGTTGGCCGCCACCATCGAATTCCTGCACACCGCCACCCTGCTGCACGACGACGTGGTCGACATGTCGGGCATGCGCCGTGGCCGTTCCACCGCCAATGCCCTGTGGGGCAACGCACCGAGCGTGCTGGTGGGCGATTTCCTCTATTCGCGCTCGTTCGAGATGATGGTCGAACTGGGCTCGATGCCGGTCATGCAGATCCTGTCCAAGGCCACCCGTGTGATTGCCGAAGGTGAAGTGCTGCAGCTGTCGCGGGTACGCGACGCCAGCACGTCCGAGGAAGTCTACATGGAGGTCATTCGCGGCAAGACCGCCATGCTGTTCGAAGCCTCCACCCACAGCGCCGCCGCCCTGGCCCAAGCCAGCGACGAGCAGCGCGAAGCCCTGCGCACCTTCGGTGACCACCTGGGCGTGGCCTTCCAGCTGGTCGACGACCTGCTGGACTACAAGGGTGACTCGCAAACCCTGGGCAAGAACGTCGGTGACGACCTGGCCGAAGGCAAGCCTACCCTGCCGCTGATCTACACCATGCGCGAAGGTACTGCCGAGCAGGCTGCGCTGGTGCGCCAGGCGATTCAGAAGGGTGGCCTGGAAGACCTGGAGCAGATTCGTGTAGCGGTCGAGGAATCGGGTGCACTGAAGTACACCGCCGAGCTGGCACGTGACTACGTGAAGCGTGCCATCGCATGCCTCGAAGTGCTGCCAGCTAGCGAATACCGCGACGCACTGGTTGAGCTGAGTGAATTTGCTGTAGCGCGTACTCACTGACAGACCGAGTCGTCTTCTTCGCGGGCAAGCCCGCTCCTACAGGGATAGCATCGCTGGTAGGAGCGGGCTTGCCCGCGAATGCTTTTGTCCGGACATAATCACTTCTGAGTAAATACCTTATACAATTTGGGTTTTTAACCGCCCGTCTGTTTGTTTGAGGAACCGAAGTGAGCACTCTGCCACCCTGCCCAAAATGCAACTCCGAATACACCTATGAGGATGGCACTCAGCTGATCTGCCCTGAATGCGCCCACGAATGGTCGGCGAGCGCTGACGCCGAAGCGGCCAGCGACGAGGCGGTGAAGAAGGACTCGGTCGGCAACATCCTGCAGGACGGCGACACCGTCACCGTGATCAAGGACCTCAAGGTCAAGGGCTCGTCCCTGGTGGTCAAAGTCGGCACCAAGGTCAAGAACATCCGCCTGTGCGACGGCGACCACGACATCGACTGCAAAATCGACGGCATCGGCGCCATGAAGCTGAAGTCCGAGTTCGTACGCAAAGTCTGATTACAGGCTTCGCCCTCGATTACGACACAAGGCCGCTCTACAGGGGAACGCATATCCCTGTAGAAGCGGCCTTGTGTGGTGATAGGGCCGCAAAGCGGCCCTGCGGTATTACAGAACGTCGAGCAGCTCGACGTCGAACACCAGCACGCTGTGCGGCGGGATGCTGCCAACGCCTTGGGCGCCGTAGGCCAGCTCGCTCGGCACGTACAGGCGCCATTTGCTGCCTGCGTTCATCAGCTGCAGGGCTTCGGTCCAGCCAGCGATCACGCCACCTACCGGGAATTCAGCCGGCTGACCACGGTCGTAGGAGCTGTCGAATACGGTGCCATCGATCAGGGTGCCGTGGTAGTGCGTGCGCACGTTGTCTTCGCGAGTCGGCTTGGCGCCCTCGCCAGCGGTCAGCACTTCAAACTGCAGGCCCGAAGCCAGGGTGGTGATGCCTTCACGCTTGGCGTTTTCGGCCAGGAATTGCTTACCGGCACCGGCAGCGGCTTCAGCCTTGGCCGCAGCTTCAGCCTGCATGATGTCGCGGATTACTTTGAAGCTAGCCGACAGGTCGGCTTCGCTGACGCGGCTGTCGGCGCCGTTGAAGGCGTCGGTCAGGCCGGCCAGGATAGCTTCCAGGCTAACGCCTGGTGGCGGGTTGTCGCGCAGCTGGCCGCCCAGCTGGCGGCCAATGCCGTAGCTAACGCGAGTTTCGTCGGTGGACAGGTTGAGTTCGGACATCGTCGTGCTCCACTGCAGGGCGCAGTGCGGCCGCGCCCTTGATGAAAAGGGCGAGCAGCCTAGCACACTGGGGCGCTGCGAGCAGCTACCAGGCCGAACGCTGGGAAATCGGCACTTTCAAGTCTTCTTCCGGGTGCGTGCCCATGCCACACATCTCGTCCTGCACGGACCAGTGCACCAGGTTCATCGAGACCATGGGGATGGTTTGCAGCAACTTGCGCGCATCCTCCACCGAATGCACACGCAAGCGTTCACCACGGGTGTCGGACAGGGGGTGGGGGTGGCCTTTGACCCGGGCCTCGAGCAGGTAGTCACCGCCTTCGATGGCGATCAGGTTCAGTTCGTCGACATGGCCAGCCCTGGCCTCGGTGTTGAGCTGATGCAGGTTCATGAGAGCACCTCGCTGGTGGAACCACGCATGAGAGCTCATTTTTTGTACAGGACGAGGGAATACACAAGGCGTGACGGGTGCCGCTCGTCAGTTGGGCCAGGGAGGCCTCTTCGCGGGCATGCCGGCGAAAAGGCCCGCAACGACTCAGTGCTTGGTCAGTTTGTCCAAATAGCCCATGCAGAACGCCGAGATCACGAAGGTCATGTGGATGATCACGTACCACATCAGGTAATCGGTGGAGATGTTTTGCGCGTCCATGAACACCCGCAGCAGGTGGATGGACGAAATGGCCACGATCGACGCAGCCACCTTCATCTTCAGCGACGAAGAATCCATCTTGCCCAACCAGTTGAGCTTTTCTTTGCTTTCGTCGATGTCCAGTTGCGAGACGAAGTTCTCGTAGCCGGAGATCATCACCATCACCAACAGGCCGCCCACCAGCGACATGTCGATTAGCGACAGGATCACCAGGATCAGGTCGGCTTCACTCAGGGCGAACACGTTGGGCAGGACGTGGACCACTTCCTGGAAGAATTTTAGCGCCAGGGCCAGCAGCCCGAGGGACAGGCCAAAGTAGATGGGGGCGAGCAGCCAGCGCGAGGCATACATCGCGTTTTCGAGAATACGTTCCATGGAGGGTTTTGGACTCGTCAGGTGACTAAAAAAACGACCGCGAGTATAGCCAGCCACCTGTTACAGCAAAAGCCCGCTGAAGGGGGGCCGCTTGGCAGCCCCACCAATCGTTCAGGTCTCAGGATGAAATTGGTAATCCCCCAGGTTCCGGGACCGCTCGCCATTGATCCGCCGCAACTGCGCCTGCAGGTGCAAGCACCAGATTTGCGGATCCTCGGCCACCTGGTACCCATGCAGGGTCAGGCTGTCGACAATGGCATTGAGCACCGATTCGGCCACCAGCGGCCCATGGAACGGCCCTTGGGCCTTGATTGCGGAGGGTTGTTCACCGGCCATGCCGGCGGCAAACAGCAACGTCCACATGCCGTTATCCCCGGCCAGTGGGCGAATGCTGCATTCGATGCGGGTCACCAGGCCCAGGCACTGGCGTGTGAGGCTGAGGTTGCGCATGGCCGCGTCCCCCTCCAAAAAAGCCTTGTTCAGCCTGAACCTCAGGCTGTTTCCATCCTGAACGCTGTACCGTCCTTAAGTTCCAGCATAGAAGAACAGCGCGCAAAGATGGAAAACCGGCGCTAAACGGTAGCACATCGCCGCTAGCGCCGGTTTATTGACTCAGGCCGGTTTGGCCTGGGCAATCACCTCTTCCAGGCGTTCCTTTTCCGCCTTCTCGATGTCTTCCTCACTGATCATCTCGGCGATCTCACGCAGGCGCTCCACCACCCGGGCGTTGACGCTGCCCTCAGTGAACAGGCCCTGGTCATCCAGCACGCCAGCCTCCTCGCCCACCAGCAGGCTCAGCGCCTCGTCAGCCTGGCTGACGGCATAGACGTGGAACTGGCCATACTCCACCGCTTGCAGCACACGCTCGTCGAGCATCAGGGTGGCCACGTTGGCTTTCGGAATGATCACCCCCTGCTCGCCGGTCAAGCCGCGTGCTTCGCAAAGGCGGAAGAAGCCCTCGATCTTTTCGTTGACCCCACCCACCGCCTGCACTTCACCAAACTGGTTGATCGAGCCGGTGATGGCGAAGCACTGCTTGAGCGGGGTACGCGACAAGGCCGAGATCAGCGTGCAAGCTTCGCCCAGCGAGGCACTGTCACCGTCCACGTAGCCGTAGGACTGCTCCAGGGCGATGCTCGCGGAAATCGCCAACGGGAATTCCTGGGCATAACGGCTGCCCAGGTAGCCCGTGAGGATCATCACGCCCTTGGAATGGATCGGCTGGCCGAGGTTGACCTCGCGCTCGATGTCGACGATGCCGCTGCCGCCCGGGTACACGGTGGCGGAGATACGCGCCGGCATGCCGAACGCCGAGTCGCCCACTTCCAGCACGGTCAGGCCATTGCACTTGCCGATGGCCGCGCCTTCCGTGTCGATCAGGATGATGCCGGCAAGCATGTCGTCCAGCACCCGCTGCGAAACACGCCCGGTACGAGTGGCCTTGGCCTTGAGCGCACGTTCTATGTGCCCGGCGTCGGTCATTTCGTCACTGGCCAGCTGGCGAATGAAATCGGCTTCGCTGACCAACTGGAACAGGTCACCAATGCGCGCCGACAGGCGCGATTGGTTCTCTGCCAGGCGGGCGCTATAGGTGGCCAGGCGCGCTACCGCGTCACTGGTCAGCGGCGCCATGCCTTCTTCGTTGGTGCGGGTGCGCAACAGCTGGGCGAACTGCTCGAGGTTCTCGTCGACCATCGGCATGTCTTCGTCGAAGTCCACCAGCACCCGGAACATCTCCTGGAAGTCCGGGTCGTGGTCCTGCAGGGCGTAGTACAACTGACGCGAACCGATGATCACCAGTTTGACGTTGAGCGGGATCATTTGCGGCTGCAGGCTGACGGTAGCGACACGGCCCAATTCACCGATCGGCGATTCCATCTTCAGCTTGCGCGACTGCAGGGCGCGCTTGAGCGCATCCCATACGAACGGCTCACCGAGCATTTTTTCGGCTTCAAGAATCAGGAAACCGCCGTTGGCACGGTGCAGCGCGCCGGGGCGCAACTGACGGTACGAGGTGTACAGCGCGCCTTGGTCGGTGCTGTATTCGATACGGCCGAACAAGTTGTCGTAGGTTGGGTGCGGCTCGAACACCACCGGCGCCCCGCCGTCAGCGTGATGGCCCACCACCAGGCTTGGCGCGTATTGCTCTTCGAGCAGCTTGCGGGCCACGGCATCGGTCTTGCTGTCATCGACCAACTGCTCGACCACGGTTCGCAGCAGGTTCAACTGCACCGATTGCAGGTAGGCGCAAACCGCGGCGTTTTCCGCATACTTTTCCGACAGCGGCGCCAGCAGCGGCTGCAGGGCCAAGGTAATGGTTTCTTCGTTGAGCTGGCGCAGCTGGTTGTTCGATTCGCGCTTCCACTGCGGCAGGCTGGCGAGTTCTTCGTTGAGCTGCTCTTCAAGCAGGGCGATGTCTTCGTGGAACTGCTCGCGCACCTCCTCCGGCAATTGGGCGAACTCGGCCTCATCCAATGCCTTGCCGTCGGCCATCGGGGTGAATGCGACGTTGCTCGCGTCGCGGTACAAGGCCACATCCTTCTCCAGCGACGCCCGCTCGATCACATCCAGGGCGCGGTCGTAGCGCTGGTTGAAGGCGCGGTCGATGGCGCCCTTCTTTTGCTGATAGGACGGGTGTTCAAACACGGCAGGGAAGGTAGCCAGCAGGTTGTCGATCAACCCGCCCATGTCGGTGATGAACTCGGCAGCGCTACCGGAGGGCAGCTCCAGTGCGCGCGGCTCACGGGTGTCGTCGAAATGGTTGACGTAAACCCAGTCGGCGGGGGTGTGCTGGCGCTTGCCCTCGGCCTTGAGGTAGCGTTTGACGAACGAGAAGCGGCCAGTGCCAGGCTCGCCCATGACGTACACGTTGTAACCGGGGCGCGGCATGGCCACGCCGAACTGCAGGGCCTCGACAGCACGCTCCTGGCCCAGGACTCCGCGAAACGGCTCCAGATCGTCGGTATGGGTAAAGGCAAACTGCTCGGGGGAGAAACGCCGGGTCAGGGCTTCAGGCGCAAGACGCAGGCGCGCAGCGACAGGATCGGGCATTGGGTTTCCTTACTTCGGCGGGCAGATACGCAGCATTCTGGCGCTGGCGAAGCGCGCCTTGCAAGGCTCCACCGGACTTTATGTCGCAGCAGGTCGCAGCCAGAGCGGGTGGCTAGCAGCAAATTTTTCGCAATCAACAACGCAACCTTTAGATCGTGCCTAAACTCCAAGCTGCGCGGGTGGGTGAAAAGCTTTCCCGACCTGGCAACCGAGTTGCCAGAAACCCTGACCCTTGGTTAAGACAAAGAGAACAAATGCTATGAAACGGATTCTTCTGGGTACTCTGTTCACCGTGGTTTCGCTGAATGCCATGGCCGAAGCGCCAGGCGGCCCGAACTGCGGCTGGGGCAACATGTTGTTCGAAGGCCAGCGCGGCACTCCGGCACACTTCCTGGCTTCCACCACCAACGGCACCTCCGGTAACGCCACCTTCGGCATGACTTCCGGCACCAACGGCTGCTCGACCAAGGCTTCGCTGACCTACGGCGGCAAGTCCTGGTTCGCCATGAACGGCATGATGAACGAGCTGTCCGAAGACATGGCCATGGGCCAGGGCGAAGCACTGACCACCTACGCCGTAGTACTGGGTGTGGCCCCGGAAGACCGCGGCTACTTCAACTCGGTCACCCATCAGCATTTCAACCAGATCTTCAGCAGCGCCGACGTCACGGCCGAAACGGTCCACAGCAACACCCTGGCCGTTTTGAAGAGCGACCCACGCCTGGCCAAATACGCTACCGAGGCCTAAACACAGCTGCTCCCGCCCCACCCCTGGGGCGGGTTTCGCCTTTTTTCGGCATCGTTAAGAAGTAGTTGCCCGATATGCTTAAACGCCTCGCTTGCCTGGCGCTGTGTGCTTGCGCCCCTGTTCATGCCGCGCCTGTGCTGGACCAAGGCCGTCTCCAGCAGCTGGCCAATACCCCTTACTGGATTGCCCTGGGCCATTACGAAACCGCCAAGCTCGGTGGCTGGCGCAGCTATGTCGACGATGATGCGTTCTTCCTCGCCGAAGACGGCGCGCACCACCCCGACCACGAGCTGCAAGCCACGCTCAAGGCGCTGTACGCCCCGGCAAGCCTGGGCGACAAGCATGCCCAGTGCGTATTCCCAGCGCGCACCCGCTGGCTGCGTGAGCAACTTGACCTGCAGGGCTTGCCACAACCGGATTGCCAGGAGTTCAAGACCTGGTACCAGTCGATCGACCCGCACAGCGCGGCGCTGATCTTCCCGGCGGCGTACCTGAACAGCCCATCATCGATGTTCGGCCACACCTTGCTGCGCATCGACCAGTCCAACACCCGCAGCGACGACACCACGCTGCTCAGTTATGCGATCAATTTTGGCGCCTACATCGAGGGCAGCGACAACAGCATCCTGTACGCCTGGAAGGGCCTGATGGGCGGCTACCCGGGCCTGTTCGCACTGATGCCCTACCAGGAAAAACTGTCCGAATACCGCAGCCTGGAAAACCGTGACCTGTGGGAGTACCAGTTGGACCTGACGCCAGCAGAAACCGGGCGCATGGTCGAGCATGTGTGGGAACTGAAGCAGGTTCAATTCGATTACTTCTTCTTCGACGAGAACTGCTCGTATCGCCTGCTGGAATTGCTGCAAGTCGCCCGGCCCAACCTGGACCTGACCTCGCAGTTCCCGCTGACTGCCATCCCCACCGACACGGTCAAGGCGGTGAAGCAGTCGGGCTTGGTCGCCCGCGAGACCTACCGCCCGTCTCGCGAACGTGAGCTGCTGGCCCGCGCCGAGCCGCTGAACCACGAAGAAAAACGCCAGGTGCTGGCCGTCAGTGCCGACACCGCGCAATTGCACAGCCCCGAATTCACCGCCCTCCCCCACGAGCGCCAGGCGCTGGTGCAGGATGCCGCCTACCGCCTGGAGCGCTACCGGGCCAACGGCCAGGAACGCGACCCCGGGCGCGCCAAACGCAGCTTCGAGCTGCTACGGGCGATCAATACCAACCCGCCACCGCCACTGCAAATCGAGCGCCCAGGCCTGCCTGAGGACGGCCATGACTCGCGCACCTGGCAGCTGGGTGTGGGCAGCCGTGAAGACCGCGCCTACGCCGAGTACGGCTTGCGCATGGCCTACCACGACCTGAATGACAACGCCTATGGCTTCCCCTTGGGCGCGCAGATCGAAATCCTGCAATTAAAGGTTCGCCAGTACGAAGGCAACGACTGGCAAGTGCAGCGCCTGGACCTGGCCACCATCCGCTCGCTGACCCCGCGCAATGAACTGCTCAAGCCCTGGTCATGGCAGGTAGCCGGCGGGCTGGAGCGGGTGCCCGGCAAGCATGATGACGAAGTGCTGGTGAGCCATGTGAACGGCGGGGCCGGCGGTACTTGGCAACTGGCCGACGGGTTGCTGGGCTTTGCCTTGGGTACGGTACGGGTTGAGCATCACAATGATTTTGCCCAGTTCATCGCCCCTGCGGCGGGGTTCAATAGCGGGCTGCTGTGGCGCAATGGGCTGGGTAATATGACACTGGAGGCCAAGGGCGATTACTTCACCAATGGTGAGGTACGGCGCAGCGTGAGCCTTAACCAACAGTGGGAGATCAGCCAGAACCTGGGGCTGCGCTTGAGTGCTTCGCGCGAGTTCAGCCACCTGGCGACAGCACAGAACGAAGTGATGCTGGAGCTGAAGTGGTATCACTACTGACACCGACTCTTTGACACTGTTTTGACAGCCCCCCGACAAATCGCCCTCTAGATTTTCCACTGTCAACTGAAGGGTCGAGTGGTTATGTCGCGGTACTGGTTAGGCGTGTGCATGGCGTTGATGCTGTCCGGTTGCGAAACCACCCACGAGCAGATGCTCCACCAAGGTTACCCCCCCGCCTATGCCGATGGCTTCCAGGCTGGCTGCAGCAGCGGCCGCCAGGCGGCCGGGCTGATGGCGGGCGAGTTTCGCAAGGACGTAACGCGCTACCTGCATGAACGCCAATACGAAAGCGGCTGGGACGATGGCTTCCGCCAGTGCCAAGCCATGCAAAACAGCGAAGAGCAGCGCCAATACCACGAGCGCTTCTGGGACCAGCGCGACCGCGAGTGGCAACAGGAAAAGGACCGCGGCGCCGCCAAGGCCTATCGCCATAACTGAGTCGCAAACGGACATCCCTTGAAACCGGCAGCCTGCCATGATGGTCTCCTGCACAAGGAGGCCCTGCATGAGCCGAGCATTCGTCAACGAAGACCAGGCCGCCGCCCAAGCCGACCAACCGGTTGAGCGGCGGGTCAGCGAACAACCCAACTATGTGACTAGCAGTGGCCTGCGCCAGCTGCAAGCGCGCGTGGCCGAGCTTAATGACGTGCGCAGCCAACTGCAGGCGCAAGGCGAGTATGGCGACAAACAGCAGCTGGCGGATACCGAGCGGGATCTGCGCTACTTCAACGCGCGAGTGCAGAGCGCCCAAGTGGTGCCGCCAGCGACGTCGCGCAGCAAGGTGCAGATTGGTAGCCGGGTGCGCTTTGTCGATGCGCAGGACCAGGAACATGTGGTGCGGCTGGTGGGCGAGGATGAAGCCGATGCGGCGCGCGGGCTGATCAACTGGGGTTCGCCGTTGGGGCATGCGTTGCTGGGGGCGGGGCCGGGAGATGAGGTGGTTTGGCGGCGGCCGGTGGGGGAGCAGGTCATTGAAGTGGTCGAGGTCGAGGGTGAGCCCTAAAAGGGGCCGCTGTGCGGCCCATCGCCGGCAAGCCAGCTGCCACAAGTACACCGTAGGTCTCGAGGACAGCGATATCCCTGTAGGAGCTGGCTTGCCGGCGCTGGGCTGCGAAGCAGCCCCAAAGGCCTCGAATCAGACCACCCCCTGCGCCAGCATTGCATCCGCCACTTTCACGAAGCCGGCGATGTTCGCACCTTTCACGTAGTTGATACGGCCGTCAGCCTCTTCACCGTAGTGCACGCACGCATGGTGAATCGACTGCATGATGTTGTGCAGCTTGCTGTCCACCTCACCGGCAGTCCACAGCAGGCGCATGGCGTTCTGCGACATCTCCAGGCCCGATACAGCCACGCCGCCGGCGTTGGAGGCCTTGCCTGGGGCGTACAGAATGCCGGCTTCGAGGAAGATGTCCACTGCCTCGAGGGTGGTCGGCATGTTGGCGCCTTCGGCCACGCAGATGCAGCCGTTGCGCAGCAGGGTGCGGGCGTCTTCGACGTCCAGTTCGTTCTGCGTGGCGCACGGCAGGGCGATGTCACACGGCAGGCTCCACGGGGTTTGGCCTTTGCGGAACTCCAGGCCAAACTGCCCGGCCAGCTCGCTGAGACGGCCACGCTTGACGTTCTTCAGCGCCATGACCGCATCCCACTGGGCATCGGTGAGGCCGGCTTCGGCATACAGGGTGCCTTCGGAATCGGACAGCGAGATCACCTTGCCGCCCAGGTCCATGACCTTGCGCGCGGCATACTGGGCGACGTTACCCGAACCGGAAATTGCCACGCGGCAGCCGTCGATACGCTTGTCCTGGCGCTTGAGCATTTCTTCGGCAAAGTACACGCAGCCGTAGCCGGTGGCTTCCGGGCGGATCAGGCTGCCGCCGTAGGTCATGCCCTTGCCGGTCAGCACCGAAGTGAAATGGTTGGCCAGGCGCTTGTACTGGCCGAACATGAAGCCGATTTCGCGGGCACCTACACCAATGTCGCCGGCCGGCACGTCGCAGTCAGCGCCAATGTGGCGGTACAGCTCGCTCATGAAGGCCTGGCAGAAGCGCATCACTTCGGCGTCGCTCTTGCCTTTCGGGTCGAAGTCCGAGCCACCCTTGCCGCCGCCCATGGGCAGTGAGGTGAGGGAGTTCTTAAACACTTGCTCGAAGGCCAGGAACTTGAGCACGCTGAGGTTTACCGACGGGTGGAAGCGCAGGCCGCCCTTGTATGGGCCGATGGCGCTGCTCATCTGAATGCGGTAGCCGCGGTTGACCTGCACCTTGCCCTGGTCATCGACCCAGGATACGCGGAACAGCACAGCGCGCTCGGGCTCGACCATGCGCTCGAGGATGCCGGCCTGCAGGTAGTGTGGGTTGGCTTCAAGGAATGGCCACAGGGTGCGCAGCACCTCTTCCACCGCCTGGTGGAATTCGGGTTGGCCTGGGTCACGCTGCTGCAGGCGCGCGAGGAAATTGTCGACGGATTCGATCATGCTAGACATCTCACCAAGAGGATTGGACTTATTGGTTTTTTTCAGGAATGTACCAAGAAGCAATCGCACGGGAATAGGGCGAAATGTCGTTTTTTTGAAATTATTTGGTGCGTTTTCTATAACTGTATACAACTTAACACTGCTAGGGCCGCGAATTCAGCCCACTCCACGTTGTAGCCAGGCACAAAAATGGGGCCGCTAAGGGCCCCATTTTTGTGCAACAGAAAACCGGCTTACTGGGCCAGCTTCTTGTGCCGTACACGGTGCGGTTGGGCAGCAGCATCGCCCAGGCGCTTCTTGCGGTCAGCTTCGTACTCGGTGTAGTTGCCCTCGAAGAACACCACGTTCGAGTCGTCTTCGTACGCCAGAATGTGGGTGGCTACACGGTCCAGGAACCAACGGTCGTGGGAAATCACGATCGCGGCGCCGGGGAAGTCCAGCAGGGCTTCTTCCAGCGAACGCAGGGTTTCGACGTCAAGGTCGTTGGACGGTTCGTCGAGCAGCAGGACGTTACCGCCCTCCTTCAGGGTCAGGGCCAGGTGCAGGCGGCCACGCTCACCACCGGACAGGTCCTTGACGAACTTCTGCTGGTCGCCACCTTTGAAGTTGAAGCGGCCAACGTAGGTACGCGATGGGATCTCGTAGCTGCCGATGCGGATCATGTCGGAACCGTCGGAAATCTGCTGGAACACGGTCTTGGCACCGTCCAGGTCCTCACGGCTCTGGTCCACGCAGGCCAGCTGCACGGTTTCACCGATCTCGATGCTGCCCGAGTCTGGTTGTTCCTTGCCCATCAGCATGCGGAACAGGGTCGACTTACCGGCGCCGTTACCACCGATCACACCGACGATGGCGCCTTTAGGCATGGCGAACGACAGATTGTCGATCAACACGCGGTCGCCGTAACCCTTGGTGACGTTCTTGAACTCGATGACCTTGTCACCCAGGCGTGGACCGGCCGGGATGTAGATCTCGTTGGTTTCGCTGCGCTTCTGGAATTCCTGCGACTGCATTTCTTCAAAGCGCTGCAGACGGGCCTTGGACTTGGACTGGCGGGCCTTGGCGCCTTTGCGCACCCATTCCAGTTCCTCTTTCATGGCCTTTTCGTGGGCGCTCTGCTGCTTGGATTCCTGCGCCAGGCGGTCCGACTTGGCTTCCAACCAGCCCGAGTAGTTGCCTTCGTACGGGATGCCGGCGCCGCGGTCCAGTTCCAGGATCCAGCCAGCGACGTTGTCGAGGAAGTAACGGTCGTGGGTAATCGCGACCACGGTGCCTGGGAAGTCGTGCAGGAAGCGCTCCAGCCAGGCGACCGAATCGGCGTCCAGGTGGTTGGTCGGTTCGTCCAGCAGCAGCATGTCGGGGGCCGACAGCAGCAGGCGGCACAGGGCCACGCGGCGCTTTTCACCACCGGACAGGTGCTCGATGCGTGCATCCCAGGCTGGCAGGCGCAGGGCGTCGGCGGCGACGTCCAGCTGGCGCTCCAGGTTGTGGCCATCGGCGGCCTGCAGAATGGCTTCGAGCTTGGCCTGTTCGGCGGCCAGCTTGTCGAAGTCGGCATCCGGTTCGGCGTAGGCCGCGTAAACCTCGTCCAGGCGTGCCTGGGCGTCCTTGATCACACTGACCGCTTCCTCGACCACTTCGCGCACCGACTTGTTAGGGTCCAGTTGCGGTTCCTGTGGCAGGTAGCCAACGTTGATGTCGGGCATCGGACGGGCTTCGCCGTCGAATTCCTTGTCGACGCCCGCCATGATCCGCAGCAGGGTCGATTTACCGGCGCCGTTCAGGCCGAGCACGCCAATCTTGGCGCCTGGGAAGAACGACAGGGAAATATTCTTGAGAATTTCCCGCTTCGGCGGCACGACTTTGCTCAGCCGATGCATGGTGTAGACGTATTGAGCCAAAACCAAGCCCTCTAATTCAGATAGGTAAAGACATCGACGATCGCCCCGGCATGTTGGCCAGGGGGATGTATTTACGGGGTGTCATTGAACAAAGTCGACCATTCTACGCCAACGCGCGGCGTTGCATAGGAGGGGCGGATGGTGGGGTGGGATCGGTGTGATCTCCAGGCGGACCCTATTAGCTGTACCGGCCTCTTCGCGGGCAAGCCCGCTCCAAGGTTCGCCACAGGGCCTGAGCGATCAGGGGGCACTTGTGGGAGCGGGCTTGCCCGCGAAAGGGCCGGCATAGCAGCCGAGATGGCTCAGACGTGACGCTGCTTGGCCCTGCCCCGCGGCAACCGGCAACGGTCGCCCTGCTCGGCCAGGCGCGTGGCCCAGGCGGACTTCACGCTGAAGCCACTGCTGGGGGCAGGCTGCTGCTTGGCAACCTTGGCCGCCTTGGCAGTCTTGCGCAGTTCAGCCAGCGATGGGGCTTTACTCTTGGCGGTGGCGGCCGCCTCGGGTTTGCTCAGCGAACGCTGGCAAGTCTTGCAGGATACGTCCTCGGTCACGGCAGTGCTGACAAGGGTCTGACTGCTGCGCCCGCAGGCGGAATCGAGGCCATTGGTGGAAAAGTGAGTAACCAAAACCGAACATCTCCGATGCGTTGTCATTTGAAGCGGGTGCTATTCTCGCACAGCTTGCAGGGGCTTGCCGCACCACCGGGCAGCCGCCATCGGTCACATTGGCTGGCACTTTGCCATAATCCTAGGCATGCTAGCCCGTTTCGCATGCTCGGCCTTATAGTGCGCAACCGCGGTCTGGCAACCAGACACCGGCACACACCGTGCATGCTCCATCCCTGCCATCGCCAGCCCAATCGCAGGATCAACGCTTGACCAATCTCACTCATCCGTCGTCATTGCGTTCCGCACCACAGGCCCCCGCCGCTTCACTGCACGGGACGATCAAAGGTGCGCTGGCGCTGCTGGCCTTGATCCTGCTGGGCCTGCTGCTGTGGCAGCTGTTCGCCCAGTTCAACCATACCCAGGCCGACCTGCGCAAACAGCGCTTGGACGCTACCGCCGAACTGGCCGACCACCTGAGCCTGAACATGGCGTTCAAGGCCCAGCAGGCCGTGAACGTGGTGCAACCCTACGCCAAGGCGCCGGCGCCCGCGGCCCTGCCCAGCCTGCTGCGCACCCTGCGCGGGCGCCTGCCCGCCCTGCAGAGCATGGCCTGGCTGGGCAGCGCCGGGCAGGTGCTGGCCGACAGCCTGGCCGGCAGCCCCGACCGCCAGTTGCTTGACGAGTTGCTCACGCTGAACCAGGGCCGCGCCTACTTCTTCAGCAACTCGGCCGACAACCGCACCCTCTACCTGTTGCTGCGCCAAGCCACCGAACAGGGCGGCGGCTACTGGCTGCTGCGCCTGTCGCCGGACTACTACAACGCCCTCACCAGCCCCCTGGACACTGCCGCCCGCCCACTGTGGTTGCTGGAAAACAGCCGCAGTGGCGAGGTGCTGCAGCGCCATACGCCGACCGATACCAGCAACGAGCCACTGCAAAGCGTGATGCTGGCCTTCATCGACAACAGCACCTGGCAACTGCGCGGCTTGTTCGATGCCAAGCTGACCCGGCAGAACCTGCTGCCGGCGCTGCTCGGCAAATGCCTGCTGGTGCTGCTATGCGCCCTGCTGCCAGTGCTGGCCCTGATCAACATGCGTCGCCGCCAACGGGCGCTGCAAGAAGACCGGCGGCGCTACCAGGAAATTTTCGAAGGCACCGGCGTGGCCTTGTGTGTGCTCGACCTGTCCAGCCTGCCTGGCCATCTTGACCGCTACCACCTGCGCAACCGCGCCGCACTGAAGCACAGCCTGGCGCTAGACCCGAGCCTGCGCCGCTCATTGCTGCTGGAGCTGAAGATCACCGAGATCAACCAAGTGGCACGCCAGTTGTTGAATATCGAATGCCACCAAGGTGCCTGGCAGCGCCTGATCGACGGCAGTGGCGATGGCCGCGACAGCGTCGGCATGCAGCTGATCGACGCACTGATCGAACAACGCCCGCTGCTAGAGCTGGAGGTACGCCTGCCGGCGCCGCTGGGTGGCGACCTGCACCTGTGGCTGATGGCCCGCATGCCGCAACAGCGCCGTGATTACCAGGCGGTAATTCTTAGCATCAGCGACATCACCAGCCGCAAGCAGGTGGAGCTGTCGCTGCTGGAGCGCGAAAGCTTTTGGTCGGATGTGGTGCGCACCGTGCCTGACCAGTTGTACGTGCAGGACGTGGCCAGCCAGCGGATGATCTTCAGCAACCGTCATCTGGGCCAGACCCTGGGCTACGACCGTACCGAGCTGGCGCAGATGGGCGACCGCTTCTGGGAGCTGCTGCTGCACCCTGAGGATGCCGCGCACTATCAGGCCCTGCGCCAGCAGCAGCGCGACAGTGGCCATGACCAGCCGCTGCACTGCCAACTGCGCTTCCGCCACCGTGATTGCGGCTGGCGCTGCTACGACATCCGCGAACAGGTGCTGACCCGGGACGACGATGGCCTGGTGACGCGCATCATTGGCGTGGGCAAGGACGTGACGGTGCAGATCGAAGCCAGCCAGTCGCTGCGCGACAGTGAGCAGCGCTACCGCATGCTCGCTGAAAGCATCAGCGACGTGATCTTCTCCACCGACAGCCTGCTCAAACTCAACTACGTCAGCCCCTCGGTGCAGAGCGTGCTGGGCTACCAGGCGGACTGGATCTTCGCCAACGGCTGGCAGTCGATCATCGCCAACCCAGCCCAGCTCACCGGCATCTACAGCCTGATGGAGCGCGTCAGCAAGGCGATGGGCGACCCAGCCCAACTGGCCCAGCTGCGCAACCAGCTGCCGACCCAGCTGTTCCTGTTCGACTGCCTGCGCGCCGATGGCCGCAAGATCCCCATCGAACTGCGCCTGGTACTGGTGTGGGACGATGAAGAGCGCTTTGAAGGTGTGCTGGGGGTGGGCCGCGACATCAGCCAGCAACGCCGTGCCGAGAAAGACCTGCGCATGGCCGCGACGGTATTCGAGCACTCCACTTCGGCGATTCTCATCACCGACCCGGCCGGCTATATCGTCCAGGCCAACGAAGCGTTCAGCCGCGTCAGTGGTTACGCGGTCAGCGAGGTGCTGGACCAGTTACCAGGCATGCTGACCGTCGACGAGCAGCAAGAAGGCCACCTGCGCTACGTGGTCAAGCAGCTGCACCAGCGCGGCAGCTGGGAGGGTGAGGTATGGCTGAGGCGCCGTGACGGCGACCACTACCCGGCCTGGGTCGGCATTACCGCAGTGCTAGACGACGAAGGCGACCTGGCCAGCTACGTGTGCTTCTTCACCGATATTAGTGAGCGCAAGGCCAGCGAACAGCGCATCCACCGCTTGGCCTACTACGACGCCCTCACCCACCTGCCCAACCGCACCTTGTTCCAGGACCGCCTGTACAACGCCCTGCAACAAGCCGAGCGGCAAAAGGCCTGGGTGGTGCTGATGTTCCTCGACCTCGACCGCTTCAAGCCGATCAACGATTCGCTCGGCCATGCCGCTGGCGACCGCATGCTCAAGGACATGGCTCAGCGCCTACTCGCCTGCGTCGATAACGACGACACCGTGGCGCGCATGGGCGGCGACGAATTCACCTTGCTGCTGCAACCGCGCCCTACCCGCGAAATGGCCCTCAACCGTGCCATCCACGTGGCCGAAAACATCCTCGGCAGCCTGGTGCGACCGTTCGTGCTGGAAAACCGCGAGTTCTTCGTCACCGCCAGTATCGGCATCGCCCTCAGCCCGCAGGATGGCAGCGAGCTGAGCCAACTGATGAAAAACGCCGACACCGCCATGTACCACGCCAAGGAGCGCGGCAAGAACAACTTCCAGTTCTACCAGGCCGAAATGAACGCCAGTGCCCTGGAACGCCTGGAGCTGGAAAGTGACCTACGCCACGCGCTGGAGCAGAACGAGTTCATCCTCTACTACCAGCCGCAATTCAGCGGCGACGGCAAGCGCCTGACGGGGGCCGAAGCCTTGCTACGTTGGCGCCACCCCACCCGCGGCCTGGTGCCGCCGGGCGACTTCATCCCGGTGATAGAAGAACTGGGCCTGGTGGTGGACGTGGGTGACTGGGTGCTGCGCGAGGCCAGCCGCCAGCTCAAAGCCTGGCACAAGGCCAAGGTGCGCGTGCCGAAGGTGTCGGTGAATATCTCGGCTCGGCAGTTTTCCGACGGCCAACTGGGCACGCGCATCGCCACCATTCTGGAAGAAATCGGCCTGCCACCGGCGTGCCTGGAGCTGGAGCTGACCGAGAGCATCCTGATGCGCGAAGTGAACGAGGCCCTGCAGATTCTCGCCAGCCTGAAAAACCTCGGCCTGAGCATCGCGGTGGACGACTTTGGCACCGGTTACTCATCGCTCAACTACCTCAAGCAGTTCCCTATCGACGTGCTGAAAATCGACCGTACCTTCGTCGACGGCCTGCCTGAAGGCGAGCAGGATGCGCAAATTGCCCGGGCGATCATCGCCATGGCCCACAGCCTCAACCTGGCGGTGATCGCCGAAGGGGTAGAGACCCATGAGCAGCTGGAATTCCTGCGCGAACATGGTTGCGACGAGGTGCAGGGCTACCTGTTCGGGCGACCGATGCCGGCGCATCAGTTCGAGGCGCAGTTCGCCAACGAGACGTTGTTCATGTTCAATTGATGCGTTGCCGGCGATGGGGCGCAACGCCCCCGCAAAAACGGACTTTCAAGTCAACTCAGACCCCCGCCCAGCCCAGACGTGGCGCGGGATACAACATGAAGCCCATTGGTCCGCGACTTGATGCCACTTCATATGCCAGGCGCGAAGCAATCGGTTAGAATGCCCGCCTAACTCACCCCCGATCCTTGAGGACCGCCATGTTCAGCCGTGATTTGACCATTGCCAAGTACGACGCCGAGCTCTTCGAAGCCATGCAGCAAGAAGCTCTGCGCCAGGAAGAGCATATCGAGCTGATCGCTTCGGAAAACTACACCAGCCCGGCAGTCATGGAAGCCCAGGGCTCGGTGCTGACCAACAAGTACGCCGAAGGTTACCCAGGCAAGCGCTACTACGGTGGTTGCGAGTACGTCGACGTCGTCGAGCAACTGGCCATCGACCGTGCCAAAGAGCTGTTCGGCGCCGACTACGCCAACGTCCAGCCGCACGCTGGCTCCCAGGCCAACGCTGCCGTCTACCTGGCCCTGCTGTCGGCCGGTGACACCATCCTGGGCATGAGCCTGGCACACGGTGGCCACCTGACCCACGGTGCTTCCGTCAGCTCCTCGGGCAAGCTGTACAATGCCATTCAGTACGGCATCGATGGCAACGGCCTGATCGACTACGACGAAGTCGAGCGCCTGGCTGTCGAGCACAAGCCAAAGATGATCGTTGCCGGCTTCTCGGCTTACTCGCAGGTTCTGGACTTCGCCCGCTTCCGCGCCATCGCTGACAAGGTCGGTGCCTACCTGTTCGTCGACATGGCCCACGTTGCCGGCCTGGTTGCCGCTGGCGTGTACCCGAACCCGGTTCCGTTCGCCGACGTGGTGACCACCACTACCCACAAGACCCTGCGCGGCCCGCGTGGCGGCCTGATCCTGGCCCGTGCCAACGCCGACATCGAGAAGAAGCTGAACTCCGCTGTCTTCCCCGGCGCACAAGGCGGCCCACTGGAGCACGTCATCGCCGCCAAGGCCATCTGCTTCAAGGAAGCCCTGCAGCCTGAGTTCAAGGCTTACCAGCAGCAGGTCGTGAAAAACGCCCAGGCCATGGCCAGCGTGTTCATCGAGCGTGGTTTCGACGTGGTTTCCGGTGGTACCCAAAACCACCTGTTCCTGCTGTCGCTGATCAAGCAGGAAATCTCCGGTAAGGACGCTGACGCTGCCCTGGGCAAAGCCTTCATCACCGTCAACAAGAACTCGGTACCGAACGACCCACGCTCCCCGTTCGTTACCTCGGGCCTGCGTTTCGGCACCCCAGCCGTGACCACCCGTGGCTTCAAGGAAGCTGAGTGCAAGGAACTGGCCGGCTGGATCTGCGACATCCTGGCTGACCTGAACAACGAAGCGGTGATCGACGCCGTGCGTGAGAAGGTCAAGGCCATCTGCAAGAAGCTGCCGGTTTACGGCAACTGATAGGCGTTTTGCCTGAAGTGAATAAGCCCGGCCTAGCGCCGGGCTTTTTCGTTTTCGGGCGGTGAACCAAGTTCGCAGGCTGGCCCGCTCCCACAGGTTATGATTGCGTTCCGCCCTTAAAGCACAGGCCGTACCTTGACCAGAGAGCAACTCGAAACCCAGCAAGTTCCCATCTACTTGGCCGCCGTGCTCGCCGCCGTCGCTTTCGGCCTGCTAGCCAGCGACACTGCACGCCACCTGGAAGCCCTGGTCACCCCCGCCATCGCCGTGCTGATGTATGCGATGTTCTTGCAAATCCCCTTCCTCGACCTGCGCCAGGGCCTGGGCAAGCGCCGCTTCATGGCCGCCCTGCTGCTCGCCAACTTCGTGTTCGTACCGCTGCTGGTTTGGGCCATCACCCGCGGGCTGGTCGAACACCCGGCAATCCTCGTCGGTGCGTTGCTGGTGTTGCTTACGCCGTGCATCGACTACGTGGTGGTGTTCACCCACATCGGCAAAGGCGACGCCCGCCTGACCCTGGCCGCTACGCCCATACTTTTGCTGGCGCAACTGGCGCTGCTGCCGCTGTATCTGGGGCTAATGCTGGGCGACAACGTGCCCCTCGCCACTGCCCCGTTCGTGGAAGCCTTCGTGCTACTGATCGTGGTGCCAATGGCCCTGGCCGTATTCACCAGCGCTGGCGCCCGTCGCTCATCGGCAATCGCGGCCTGGAACAGCGCCTGGGCATGGCTGCCGGTACCGGCGATGGCATGGGTACTGGTAGTGGTGATCGCCTCACAGATCGCCGTGGTGCTGCGCGACTTCGACCGTTTGCTGCCGGTGATTCCGGTGTACATCGGCTTCATGCTGCTGGCACCGGTGCTAGGCGTACTCACAGCGCGCCTGCTGCGCCTACCGGCCACCGCAGCACGCTCGGTGACCTTCAGCGCTGCCACGCGCAACTCGCTGGTGGTGCTGCCGCTGGCGCTGGCATTGCCGCAAGAGCTGCGCGGCTTGGCAGCCGCCGCAGTGATTACCCAAACATTGCTGGAGCTGCTGAGCGAGCTCGTTTACGTACGGGTTGTGCCACGGCTGGTGCGCTGAGCCGTTGCCGGTCAAGGGCACTCAGCGCACACGGCAAACACCTGCACCTCGACCAGGTAACCTTCACCCAGGTCGGCGCCCACGCAAGCCCGTACCGGTTTTGCACAGCCCTGCAACCAAGCGTCATACACCTCGTTGACCCGGTCGAAGTCACGGTAGTCGGCGATCCACATCTGCACCCGGGTCAACTGGTCCTTGGTCACCTTGGCCTCGGCCATCAGCCCATCGATCGTATTCAGTGCCTGGCGCAACTGCCCCTGCACATCCTGTTGCAGGTCGTCGGCGACCACGCCGGCCGTTTCGAACAGGCCCCTGTAGCTGACCGCCAGCGACATCCGCTGGCCTACGCCATAACGTTTGATCATACGTTTCCCTCTCACCCCATCTGGTTAAGGCACACGACTTTGGGCTGGGTCATGTCCTCATAAGCAAACCGCACTCCCTCGCGCCCAAGGCTCCCATACTTGGAGCCACCGAATGGCATGGCATCGAAGCGGTAGTCGGACGAGTCATTGATCATCACGCCGCCGGCCTCGATGCGCTTGGCCAGGCTCAACGCCAAGGACAGGTCACGGGTGAACACACCCGCATGCAAGCTGTACTCCGGGGCATTGGCCAGGGCTACCGCTTGCTCGATATCCTCGAAAGGCGCCAGCATCACCACCGGGGCGAATACCTCTTCGCGCCACAACCGGCTGGTGTGGTCCACGCCTTCCAGCACCGTCGCGGCATAGCTGGCCCCTTGGCGCTTGTGGCCGCAAAGCAGGCGGGCACCGCCTTGAAGGGCTTGGTTGACCCGCTCCTCGATGTGCCGTGCAGCGGCTTCACTGATCATTGGCCCCATGTCGGTTTCACGCAGGCCAGGATCGCCGAGCACCATGGCCTGGGTCAAGGCGACGAAACGCTGGCGAAACGCCTCGTAGATCGAAGCGTCCACCAGGATGCGCTGGGTGCCGATGCAGTTCTGCCCGGCAGCCCAGAACGCGCCGGATACACACGACTCGACAGTGGCTTCAAGGTCGCAGTCCTTGAGCACCAGCACCGGGGCGTTGCCGCCCAGGTCCATGGCGAGTTTCTTCAGGCCAGCCCCATGGGCAATCTGCTCGCCCGTGGCGAAGCCGCCCGTGAAGGAAATCATCCGCACTTCACGCACGCCCACCAGGGCCTTGCCCAGTTCAGCGCCGCCGGTGGCAACGCTGACGACGGCCTCCGGCAGCCCTGCCTCGACCAGGTACTGCACCAGCTTCAAGGCAGAAAGCGGGGCCAGTTCCGAGGGCTTCAGAATGACCGCATTGCCGCCGGCAATGGCCGGCCCCAACTTGTGCGCGACCAGGTTGAGCGGGTCGTTGTACGGCGTGATGGCCAGGATCAGCCCCAGCGGCTCGCGGGTGAACCAGCCCTGGCGCGATTCGGAGCCTTCATAGGCATCGAACGGCACCACTTCGCCAGCGTTGCGCCGCGCTTCCTCGGCCGACAGCTTCAGCGTGTTGATGCAGCGTTTTACCTCCTTTTCGGCCTGGCGCAGGGTCTTGCCTGCTTCATCGACAATCAGGCCGGCAAAATCGGCAGCATCACGTTCAATGAGGCGAGCGGCCTGTTCAAGAATGCTGGCGCGACGATGCCGGGGCAGCGCGGCGCTTTCGCGCACGCCCTGGCGGGCACGGGCCAGCAAGCCTGGCACCGCGTCAGCGGCAAGATTGGCGACACTGCCGACCAGGCTGCCGTCAAAGGGGCTGTACACATCGATCAAGGCGGGCTGCTGGAAGGCTACTCGGGACACGGAAGTCAGGCTCATGAACGTTGCTCCTCAGGCCGAACGGCCAGCGGTGTGGATGGCGACGATATCCGACAGCAGGGCAAAGGCCGTTTCGATACGCCCTGCACCCGGACCGGACACGGTCACAGCGCCGAGCAACTCGGTGTTGAACGCAAGTGCATTGGTGGCACCGGAAATACCTGCCAGGGGGTGATTGCCAGGCAGCAAGCGCGCTTCAACGCTGGCCCGCACCGAACCATCGGTTTCACGGCTGGCGCTGCCGATCAGTTTCCAACGCTGGCCCGCCGCCTGCGCTTGCTGGATAGCCGCGCTGTCGAGGCTGCTGATGCCGCTGCAGGTGACATCGCTGACCTGCAAACAAGCGCCGAGCAGTTCGTTGGCCAGAATCACCACTTTCAGGCGCACGTCATAGCCCTCCACATCGGCGCTCGGGTCGGCCTCGGCATAGCCCAGCGCTTGTGCCTGGGCCACCGCATCGGCAAAGCCAAGCCCCTCTTCCATGCGCGTCAGCACATAGTTCGAGGTGCCGTTGAGGATGCCCTCGAAGCCCACCAGGCCGGCGCCGGCCAAGGTCTGGCGCGCCATGCGCAACACTGGCGTACCGCTCATCACCGCGCCTTCGTACTCGAACGACACGCCATTGGCCTTGGCCAAGGCCTTCAGCGCCGGGGCATGCAGGGCAATCGGCCCCTTGTTGGTGGTGACTACATGCTTGCCCGCTTCCAGTGCCCAGCGGCAGAAGGTGGCTGCTGGCTCACCGTCCTTGGGGTTGGTGAAGGTGGCCTCGGCGATGATGTCGGCGCCAGACTGCTTGATCACCGCCTCGTTGAATGCTTCTGCCGAGCCCTGCGGGATCTGCGCCAAGGCGCCCTTCTGAGCGGGCAGTGCCGCCAGCATGGCCGCATCCAGGCCATCGCGGTCGATCACCGAGCCCAGGAACAGGTCGGTGACACCCACGATCTTCAGGCCAAAGCCCAGCTCTTGCTGCCAGCGCGCATTGCGTTCGGCGATCAGTTGGGCCAGGGCCCGGTTGACGCCGCCAAAGCCAACGAGTGCGATTTTGTATTCGGTCATGGTGTGCTGTCCTTTCCAGACGATGGGTCGATGGGGACAAGCGTAAGAGCCGGGCAATGCCAGTTGAATATGGCAAACCGCTGTATTTACTGGCCAATCTGACCAGTGCCCGACGCACGCCTGAGCGCGCCCGGAAATGCACAACGCCGCCAGGGCGAGAGCCCGGGCGGCGTTGTTGTAGCGCTGGTTATCCAGGGTAACGGCGCGGCTCAGATCACCGTGGCCAACACGAACGATGTCACGGTGTTCTCGACACCCGGCATGGCGGCAATTTCCTTCCACACATGGTGCACCCGCTCTGGGCTGGAGGCCTCGACGCGCAGCAGCAGGTCGAATTCGCCGCTGAGCACTTCACACTGGATCACCTCGGGGATCTGGCGCAGCGCATCGAGCACCGTTTCGCCGCGCATGCGGTCGTAGCGGTAAACGAAGATCACCGCGTTGATCAACGACGTCGGCCGGCGCCCCTCGCCGATGCGCAGGGTGTAGCCCTGGATGGCACCGTCACGCTCCAGGCGCTCGATGCGCTGGCGTACCGCATTGCGCGACAGGTTTACCTTCAGCCCCAGCTCGGCATGGGCAATGCGGGCATTGGCGGTGAGTTCGGCGAGAATCCGCTCGTCCAGGGGGTCGAGGATGCGCTTCATCGGCCTGCCTGCAACCGGGCCAACAACTCATGAACCCCCGCCAGGTCCTCGGGCGCCAGCAGCGGCCCGCCGCCTGCGGCGCCCGCCACGCTGGCCGGCAGCTCACCGTGCCAGGCGCCCAGCTCGGCCAGCAGCGCGGCGGACTTTTCGGGGGCGAACTGCCCCAGCGTGACGATCGGCGCGCCGATGTTGCGCCGGTGCAGGCGCCCGGCGAACGCCCCGGTGGCCGCGTGTGGGTCTACCGCGCTGCCGGTTTCGTGGAACAGCGTGACGATTTCGTCGCGGATCAGCGCATCGTCCACGGCATAGGAGTCGAACAGCATGCGCGCATGCAGCCATTGGCGGTTGCCGATGCTCAATTCGCCACACGCCTCGAAGTGCTCCATCAGCGCCCGGGTCGCCCCGCCATCGCGGTCGTACAGTTCCCAGACGAAACGCTCTATGTTGGAGAACAGCGAAAAATCCATCACCGGCGACAAGGTTTGGCTGGTGGAGCCCCGGCTGTAGCGATTGCCGTGGATGAACCGGTGCAAGGCATCGTTGCGGTTGGTGGAGACGATGATCTGGTTGATCGGCAGGCCCATTTTCTGGGCAATGAAGCCTGCGTATATTTCGGCAAAACTGGCCGTGGGGATGCTGAAGCCCACCGGCCGAGTCCCCCCACCCAGCTGCAGCGCCGCATGGAAATAGAACACGATCTGCGCCAGCACGCCGACCCAGTTGGTTGAGTTGAAACTTACCGGAATCAGCCCGGGGCTTGGCCATGCCCGCAGCAGCGCCGAGACCAGCGACTGGCAGTCATCGAAGCTGCCGTCCACGGCCACGCAACTTACGCTTTCGCCACTGGCATTGCGCATCACCGCGGCGCGGTCGGCCGGCGTCCCGGCGCTGGGGTACAGCGCCAGCAAGCGCGCCGTAGGGCAGTGCTGCATGGCTTCAATAGCGGCCACTGCCGTATCGCCGTTGCTGGCACCGACCAGCATCACCCGCTCGCAATCGCCCCCCAAAAAATGGCGGATCAGCCGCGCCTGCAACTGCGCGGCAAAATCCTTGGAGGACCGGGTAGGCCCGTGAAACAGCTGCAGGATCCATTCGTTATGGCCAATCTGCTGCAACGGCGCGATGCCCCGGTGCCGAAAGCCACGGTAGCTGTCGCTGACCAGCGCCCTGAGGGTCGGCTCATCGAGGGTATCGCCAACAAACGGGGCCATCACCCGCCAGGCCAGTTCGTCGAACGGCAACCACGACCAGCTGGCAATTTCTTGCTGGCTGAACGTCGGCACCGCCGTCGGCACGTAAAGCCCGCCATCGTCGGCCAGCCCGGAAAGCAGCGCCGTGCGGAAATCAACCCGTGTCTCGTTGCCTCGCGTGGATGTGTACTGCATCGGTGCTCCAGGTAATTACTTTGATAAACGGTGCGCCATGGCCACTAGCCAATGGCTGAAGGCCTGCGCATCGGCAGACAACGCTTCGCCCAGGCCGCGCACCAGGAAAAACGACTCACTGGCCTCGATGCGCTGGGCAAAGGGCGCAACCAGCCGCCCTTCCTGCAACAAGTCCTCGATCAGCGACGAGCGCGCCAGCGCCACCCCCAACCCCAACTCGGCCATGCGCAAGGTCGCCACCAGGGTGTCGAACTGCAGGCCGCTGGAAGAATCGACCTGCTCGGCGCCCACCCGCTCCAGCCAGTAGCCCCAGCCCTCCTCGTAACCCAGCACATGCAACAGCGGCACACGCGCCAGGTCACGCGGCTCGCGCAGTGGGTAGTCGGCGATCAGCGCGGGCGAGCAAACCGGCACCAGCAGGTCGCGGGTTAGCCGCTGCGCCTCCACACCGGGCCATTGGCCGCTGCCCCAGCGGATTTCCAAGTCATCTTCGGCATCCAGCTCCTTGACCCACAGGTTGCTGATGTAGCGGATATCCACCTGTGGGTGCGCACGCCGAAAGTCAGCCAGCCGCGGCGCCAGCCAGAAGTGCAAAAACGACAGGCTGCCGCGCACCTTCAACGGCCGGCGCTGGCGCTGCCCGAAGATTTCGTTGGTGCCTACGGCCAGGCGGCTGATCGCGTCCTGCACCACCGGCAGGTACGACTGCCCCTCCTCGGTCAGCCCCAGCCCACGGGGCAAGCGCTTGAACAGCGCCACCCCCAGTTGGCTTTCCAGGTGACGAATCTGCTGGCTCACCGCCCCCTGGGTAAGGTGCAGTTCCTCTGCTGCGTGGGTGAAGTTCAGGTAACGCGCCGACACTTCGAAGGCTCTGAGCCAATTCAACGGGGGCAGGGTTTTCTGGGTCATCGGCGGTTTCTCATGGCAACGTTCCGGTGGCCTAGTATCACCCTGCTCAGGCAGCCTCGGAACCTGGCGCCACGACATCCAGCGGCAGCGGGCGAGCTTCGCGGTATTTGCGGGTTAGCCAGAACGCCAGGTAGCACCAGGCGATGAAGGGCAAACCGAAATACAGGGCCACGCGCTGGGCCGGGTCGAAGGCGATACCCACGCAGGCCAGCACACAGCAGACAATCGCGGCCAGCGGCACGAACGGGTAGCCGCGCACGCGGAACTTAAGGTCTTCGAGCTTGCCGCCATTGGCGAGGTAGTGGCGACGGAAGGCCATTTGGCTAATCGCGATGCTGATCCACACCACCACCACCGCCAGCCCGGAAATGGACACCAGCGCGAGGTAAATGGTGTCGGGGGCAAACACGCCGCTCAGCAGCGAAGCCATGCCGCCGGCCATGCTCAGGACGATGGCGTTGAACGGTGTGCCACGGCGGGACAATGCGGCATAGCGGCGTGGCATGTTGCCTTGGTCACTGAGGGTCCAGAGCATGCGGGCGGCAGCGTAAAGGCCGGAGTTGGCGGCGGACAACAGCGCGGTGATGATGACGAAGTTCATGATGTCCGCCGCGTAGGGGATACCAATCATTGCAAAGACCATCACGAACGGGCTCTCCACCACACCGGCTTGCTCACGCGGCAGCAATGTGGCGAGGACGAAGATGGTGCCGACGAAGAACAATGCCAGGCGCAACACGGTGGTACGGATGGCCTTGGGCACGTTCTTTTCCGGGTCGCGGGTTTCGCCGGCGGCAATGCCGATCAGCTCGGTACCCGAGAAGGCGAAGGCCACCGCCAACAGGGTCATGGCAATTGACCAAAAGCCAGTGGGGAACAGCCCTTCGCGCGTGAAGTTGCCCAACCCGACACTGTGCGCCTGGCTAATTTCGAACACACCCAGGATCGCCCCGCCGCCAATCACCAGGAAGGCAACCACCGCCAGCACCTTGATCAGCGACAACCAGAATTCGGTTTCGGCAAACGAGCGCACCGAAATGATATTGCTGAAGAACACCACCGCGCCGAACAGCGCACTCCATAACCACACCGGCGTTTCGGGGAACCAGCGCACCATCAGAATGCCGGCGGCGGTGAACTCGGAGCCGATGGCCACGGTCCAGGTCAGCCAGTACATCCAGGCCACCATGTAGCCTGTGCCCGGCCCGATGTAGCGGGTGGCGTAACTACTGAACGAGCCGACTTCCGGCATGTGTACGGCCAGTTCGCCCAGGCACATCATCACCAGGTAGACCATGATCGCGCCCAGGATATAGGCGATGACCGCGCCCAACGGCCCGGCCTGGTTGACGGTGTAGCCCGAGGTCAGGAACAGGCCAGTACCGATGACACCGCCCAGCGCCAGCATGACGATATGGCGGGTTTGCATATCCTGCTTGAAGCTATGCGTAGCTGCATTTCTGGTTGTCGTTGTCTGCAGGGACATTGTGGTTTACTCATGAAAGTTGGCGGGCAAGGGCGTTGCAACGACCTCGTCTTGGCAGAGCGAAGCAAATTGCCTTGCATATTGTTTTTGTTCGACTTCATGAAGTGGCACCCACCGCAAGAGGTGGGTGCTACGCGCCTACTTCAGGCCTGTACTTCGCCCAGGCCCGCGTACGCGTCACCGTGCAATTCCTTTGCTGCGGCCAACTCCTGGCGCACCGATGCACAGGCCTGTGCCAGGTCTGCCAGCAGGTCCTCGGTGTCTTCGATGCCCACCGAAATACGCACCAGCCCTTCGGAAATACCCAGGGCCAGGCGTTCTTCGAGGGTGTTCTCCACATGGCTGGTGGTACGCGCCGGGCCATAGATGGTCTCTACCGCGCCCAGGTTGCCGGCCCGATGGGCGTACTTCAGGCGCGGCAGCAGGCGCGCCACGGTGGGCATGCCGCCCTTGAGCACGAAGCTGACAATGGCGCCGAAACCGCGCATTTGCGCCTTGGCGATGGCATGGCCCGCATGCTGTGGCAAACCGGGGTAGTTCACCGCTTCAACCAGCGGCTCGGTCACCAAGTACTCGGCCAACGCCATGGCACTGGCTTGTTGCTGGCGCAGGCGCACGGCCAAGGTCTTGATGCCGCGAATGATCAGGAAGGCGGAGAATGGGTCCAGCGCCGCGCCGTTGATTTCCCGGTAATGGCGTACCTGGGCCATCAACGCCTCTGCACCGCAAGCCACCCCACCCAGCACGTCACCGTGCCCGGACAGGAACTTGGTGGCGCTGTGCACCACCACATCCACGCCCAGGGCCAGTGGGTTCTGGTTCAGCGGCGTGGCGAAAGTATTGTCGGCCACCACCAGCGCCCCCACCTTGTGCGCCGCAGCGCTCAGACGGCGAATGTCCAGCACCTTCAGCGTGGGGTTGGTGGGGGTTTCGAGGTACAGCAGGTCACAACCGGCGGCGATCTCGCGCTCCAGAGCCTCGGTGTCGAGGGTGTCGCACAGGCACACTTGCACGCCCATGCGTGGCAGGAATTCTTCAAAAATCTTGTTGGTGCCGCCATAGCTGTCGCGGGTCGACACCACGCGCTTGCCGCTGGACAGGAAGGTATGCAGCACCGCGCTGATGGCGGCCATGCCGCTGCTGAACGCGACTGACGATTCGGCTTGCTCCAGCTCGGACAGTTTGGCTTCCAGCGTGGCGACGGTGGGGTTGCTCATGCGGCTGTAGATGAAGCCCGGCTGTTTGCCCAGGGCCACGTCGTACCAGGTGTCGATGTCGTTGTAGCCGTAGGCGGCGCTGACCACGATCGGGGTTTGCGTAGCGTTGTACGGGTGCTGCACCTGCTCCCCGCTCCACACCACTCGCGTACCGACACCGGCCGCTGCAATACCCTCGTTTTTTTCGTTGTTGTTCATATCCGGTTCCCGCACGGCTGAGTTGTGTACGCCGATTGAGCATCGGCTTTCAGCGGACTATAGGGGCATGGCGGGGGACTGAAAAACGATGGAATACGGGTCTGAGTGGCGTTTTTTTTAATGGCTGGGGGCCAGCCGCTTGCGTAAGCCGCCCAGCCCCCGGGTGGCGTCAGGCCAAATTACGTTTCAGCTCGGCGATGTGCTCTGGGCCGATGCCACAGCAGCCGCCAACCATGCTGGCGCCGCGCTGGCGCCAGTCTTTGGCCCATGCCAGGTAGCCCGGCGGGTCGAGGTCGGCGCGCAGCTCATCCAGGCCATCGTTGGCGGTGGCTTCCTTCGGCTGCGGCGGGAAGGCATTGGCATAGACACCAATGGCGATGTCGGCGTTGTGCTGGGCAATCACGGCCTGCGCCACATCCACCGCCGCGCCAATGACCTCGGGCTGGCTGCAGTTGAACAGCACCGCTGCCACACCCAAGCCAACCGCGGCTTCAATGGCCTCGGCTACCGGCTCGCCAGAACGCAGGCGCGGCACTTCGTCGACCTCTTCGTCCTGCAAGGTGAACGACACCCAGAACGGTTTGCCATCTGCCGGCAAATGGGCGTGGATGGCACGCACCTCGGCAACCGCGCTTTGGGTTTCTGCCAGCCACAAGTCGACATGGGGCGCCAGGCCCTGCAGCAGCGGCAACAGCACCTCGGCTACGCGCTCAGGCTGGAACAGGTCTGGGCGGTAGGAGCCGAACAACGGCGGCAGCGAGCCCGCGACCTTGACCGGCTGCGCAGCGGTATCTGCCGCGTGACGCGCCAGCTGGCCGGCGATATTGGCCAGTTGTCGCCCTTCCTGGGCAAAGCGCTCCTCGCCAATGTGGAAAGGCACCACCGCATAGCTGTTGCTGGTAATAACCTGGGCACCGGCAGCGATGTACGCCGCGTGCACGCCCACCACCGCCTCCGGCGCCTCGCTCAGCGCCAGCGCCGACCACTCGGGCTGACGAAACGGCGCCCCACTGCGTTGCAGCTCACGGCCCATGCCACCGTCGAGAATTACCATCGCTCGCTGTTTCATATAACTACTCTGAAGGTACTTATGAATAAAATTCATTATGTTGGCGACACTTATAACTATTAAATACGGTTTCTAACAATTGGCCAAATTTTCAGGTATGTATATGCGATTTTCTAGTGTGCTCGGTGCGGGCCTCGTGCTGCTCGCAACTGCTTCCCAAGCCTTTGCTGGCGCCACGCTGGAGCGGGTTGAATCGCGCAAGGAACTGGTCAACGTGTTGATGGAAAGCTACCCGCCGTTTTCCTTCCTCAACGACCAGAACCAACTGGACGGTTACGACGTCGATGTCGCCAAGGCCGTGGCAGAGCGGCTGGGCGTCAAGCTGCGCCTGGAAACCCCGTCGTGGGACGTGATCGCCGCAGGCCGCTGGAGCGGCCGTTACGACATCTGCATTTGCTCGATGACCCCGAGCAAGGCTCGCGCCGAAGTGTTCGACTTCCCGGTGGAGTACTACGCATCGCCTGCGGTGCTGGTGGTCAACGCCAAGGATGACCGCATCCATGGCGCAAAAGACCTGGAAGGCCGCAAGGTGGGCTCGATCAGCGCATCGAGCTACGAAAGCTACCTGAACAAGAACCTGGTGATTGAAGGCAAGGAAGAGCAGAAGATCGAATACCCGTTCGAGTTCGTTCAGGTTGCCCCTTACGACACCGAAAACGTCGCCTTCCAGGACTTGGGCCTGGGCACCGGCGTGCGCCTGGACGCGATCATCACCAACCTGGTGACCGCACAGCCGCGCCTGGCCCAGGACAAGCGCTTTAAGCTGGCCGGCGCCCCGCTGTATGAAGAGCCGAACGCAGTGGCCATCGAAAAAGGCGACCCCGAGTGGGATGCCAAGGTGCGCCAGGTGTTTGCCGAATTGAAGGCTGACGGCACCCTGGCCAAGCTGTCGCAAAAATGGATTGGCGCCGATATCAGCAAATGAGCACCTTCCCCCCGTCCCCCAAGCCCGCGGCCAAAACCGCGGGCGCCGGCTTGTTCGGCTTTCGTACCCGGTTGCTGCTGACCTGGCTGGCGCTGTTTGGCCTGTTCGTTGCGTTTTTCCTCAGCTTCGACCTGAAGTTTTCCATCATCCTGGAGAAGTTCCCCAACCTCGCCGGCTTCAAGCTGGGGCCTAACGGCTTCCTGCAAGGTGCCGCGCTCACCCTGTTCCTGTGCCTGTGCTCGATGGTGGTGTCGGTGCTGTTCGGCTTTGCCGCCGCGTTGGCGCGCTTGTCGAACAGCGCGGTGCTGGTGGGCGTCGCCAGTTTTTACACCTCGTTCTTCCGTGGTACACCGCTGCTGATCCAGATTCTGCTGATTTACCTGGGGCTACCGCAGCTGGGCCTGGTACCGGGCGCCATCAGCGCCGGCATCATCGCCCTGTCGCTTAACTACGGTGCCTACCTGAGCGAAATCTTCCGCGCCGGCATCCTCGGCGTCGCACGCGGGCAGCGTGAAGCGGCACTGGCGCTGGGCATGCGCACGCCGCAGATCTTCTGGCACATCATCCTGCCCCAGGCCATGCGGGTGATCATTCCGCCCACAGCCAACCAGTTCATCTCGATGCTGAAAGATTCATCGCTGATATCGGTGATGGGGGTGTGGGAAGTGATGTTTCTGGCGCAGTCGTACGGGCGATCGAGCTATCGGTACCTGGAGATGCTGACCACGGCGGCGGTGATTTACTGGGTATTGTCGATTTTGCTGGAGCTGGTGCAGGCGCGGCTGGAACGGCATTTTGGCAAGGCTTATCAGCGCTAGCGGCTACGCGCAATGATGACCAGGATACTGGGGCCGGCGCTGCCGTCGGCCCCAGGTGGCCCACACTTACAAAGCTTTCATTTCAGCTATATCCCGCGCCACCTGATCGGCAGACTGGTCGAACATCGCCTGCTCCTGCGCATCCAGCGGCAACTCGATCACCCGCGCCAGCCCCTCTTCTGCCAGTACGCAAGGCACGCCCATGGCAATATCCTTGCGCCCGTACTCGCCTTGCAGAATCGCCACCGCCGGCAGAATGCGATTTCGCCCATTGGCGATCGCATCCACCATCTGCGCAATGGCCACGCCTGGCGCATCGCAGGCGCTGCCCAGCTTCTTCAAGCCTAGAATCTCGCCGCCGCCCTTGCGCGTGCGCTCCACGATCTGCTCGATTTGCGCGTTGGACAAGAAGTGCGACAACGGCACCGAGCCGATCTGGCAGTAGCGCATCAGCGGCACCATGCTGTCGCCATGCCCGCCCAGCACCAGCGCCGTGATATCGCGGGCAGAAAACCCGGTTTGCTCGGCAATGAAGCACTTCATGCGCGCGGTATCCAGCACCCCCGCCTGGCCGAACACCTTGTTGCGTCCCTGCCCGCTGAGGCTCCAGGCGCGGTAGGTGAGCACATCGACCGGGTTCGAGACCACCAACACCGTCGCGGTGGGTGCATGGCGTTTGATGTCTGCCATGATGCCGTCGATGATTGGCAGGTTGGTGCTGAGTACATCCTGGCGCGACTGGCCGGGCTTGCGCGGCACGCCTGCGGTAATGACCACGAGCTCGGAACCCTGCAGCATGTCGGCCTTGCCGCCGCCGTGAACGCGGGTATCGGAGCCCGACTCCACTGCGGCTTGCCACACATCCAGCGCCTTGCCCTGGGCCAGTTCGCCTTGTACATCCATCAACACCAGCTCACGGCACAACTCTTCCCGGGCGATGACCTGCGCCGCCGCCTCGCCGACGATGCCGGCACCTACGATTGATAGTTTGTTCACCTGACACCTCCTAGCGGCGCGCGCCACCAGGAACACGCCTGCAGTACAGAGAAGTATCGCCTGCTGAGGCTAAAAGGCTACCCAAAGGTGGATGCCCGCCCCGTGCTGCCTCGCGAGCAGCAGTCATCTGATAACGAACTGGCGCCCCACCGGCACCGTAGCGACACTACAAGGAGTTGAATTTGATGATTAATATTTCTAGCGACCCGCGCTTTTTCCTCTGCAACTATTGAGGTATCCACCTGATGATAGGAATACCCATTTTAACGCTGAGTGTTAGTTGATCGTTTAAGTAGAAACCGCAATTAACCAGCCAGTACGCAAATCCCCCCAAGCCCGACGACCGCCGGTCTGCCGGCGCCTCCGAGGCTTTTGACATATTTAGTTACCCAACTTTACTTGTCCAAACGCCCACGAGCACTGCCGCCTATTCGCTATAAGCGTCTGAATTTAATGACGTAAACAGCGAGTTGCCTGCATGCGCCTGCGCGTCCGTAGCCACCTACTAGAAAAGGATACGAATATGCATGCCCCTCGCGTGAATAAATATTCCGTGGTCCGTACTTTATTACTGTTGTTTTGTTCGGTGTTGACACTTAGCGGGGTACTTGCCTTACCCAAGGTGTACGCCGACATCCTCTATATCGGTGATGCCGCCGACAAAACCATCAAACGCTTCGACGCCAGCTCGGGGGCTTTCCTGGATGGCGACCTTGACCCTTCCAATAACCCGGACGCCTTCGTACGCGCCAAAAGCGGCGGGCTGGCCGGGCCCCGCGGCATGTTCGTAGACGGCCAACAGCTGATAGTCGCCAACGAAAATGTCGACAACAAAGGGCCTGGGGCAGTGTTGCGCTACAACCTCAATACCGGCGCCTTTATCGCTGCCTGGGTGCCTGCCACGGACAACAACGCGCCCTTCACGCCTTTTGGCATCGTCCGTGAGTCCTTCCCCGAAGAGGTTCTTTACGTCGGCAGCAGTACCTCCAGTAACGGTAACTCGCCTGGCAAACTGCTGACTTACAACGCGACTGGTGCATTCTTGGCCGCCTTCAGGAGTGCGTCGTCACACGGTGAATTCCACCCTAGGGGCCTAGTGTTCGGCCCTGACGGTGTGCTTTACGTTGCCGTGCAAAACTTTAGAAGTGATGGCCTGGGCGGGCAAATCATGCGCTTTGCCGCTGATGGCAAGTTCCTGGGTGCTTTCATATCCGACAAAGGCGGCGTCGGCCAGCTTAACAGGCCAGAAGGCCTGGTTTTCGGCCCGGACGGTCGGTTGTATGTCACCAGTTTCAGGGCTGATGCCAATGACCGAGACTCGATCCGCATCTATGACCAGGCCGGCAAGTTCGTCGACAAGATCAACCTCTCCGAACTTGGCAAAGACCGCGCGTTTGCCCAAGCCCTGCTATTTGGGCCAGACAAGAAACTGTTCGTGCCCATTACCAATACCGGTGAAGTGCGTCGCTACGATGTGGTAACCAAACAATATCTGATGCTGGTCCCACCGGCCAAGAGCGGCGGCCAACTGCGCGAGCCGTGGTACCTGACTTTTGGTTCTACCGATGCAAAAACCTTGAGTTACCAAGAGGTGGTTGTCGGTGGGCCTAACTTGGTGCGGTGTTTCTGCGGGGACGGGTCGACTGTGGACCAGTGTGCAACGCTGGATTGCTTCTCCAGTGCCGAACAAGATGCGATTTGCGCCCCTGCCTGTGAAAACCGCGGCGGTGAGTTAGGAACAGCCTGTTTCGGGGGTGATCCGCAATGTGCAACCCAGTCCCAGGCGCCGGCTACGGGTGCAGCTGCGCTCGGGAAAAGGCAACCTCCAGGCCAGCTTGGACGTTGAGTTGGCATAAGTAACTGGTGCAGCCTGCGCGACTGCCGGTCATTCTCCGGGGCAACCTGTGTTATCCCGGAGAATGTATTTTGACAGCATAAACATTGGGCCACCGCCCACCACTGCCATCCGATATGACTATTCCACGGCGGCGCATTCCACACGCAAGAAGGGGAACAGTTCGTCCGGATTACGGCACTCGCTATTCATCTTCAGGCGTGCTGCCTCTGCGAGCGACCTGGTTGCGTAGCTGGGCTTTAGCCGTAATTTTTCTTGGTTGTCGTAGATATCGAAGCCACCTGACACGGTAGCCGCATAAAACCGAGCCCCAGATTGGAAGGATTCTTTTTCTATCGGTACGGCTGGAACGATAACAAATCTTGTTTGCATAGTTTGTGCCTCCCCAGACAGATACTTAGTATTAGCCTGAGGAGTGATAGGCATCAATATGACTCATCGAGACGATTCACTGACGCGGCGTGTCACTGGCCGTGGCAGGCATCGCCTCGCAGCTAGCGCATCCCACAGCCAGCGCCTATACCGCAATAACTACGCGGTCCGTGTAGGAGCTGGCTTGCCTGCGATGGGCTGCGCAGCAGCCCCACTAACGCGACCTAACAGGCTTATCCCAAAGCAGCCCCTCAACAAGCCGTGACACCGCCCCGCCGCCCTTTCAAAGACACCGCCTACTCAGCCGGCCCCTGCCCGTTTAGCGCCATCACCTTCCCACACTGCTCACTGGCCAAACGGCTGATGATGCGGATCGCCTGATGGATACCGGCCGTGTTACGAAAGCTCAGCCGCGGGTTGTGTTCGCATTCCAGCATTTCGTCGTGCTGGACCAGGGCTTCGCCTAGTAGCTCGAGGGTCCAGGCGTAGCTTTGGAGGGTGGATAGGCGTTCTTGGTCAGTCATGGGGCACCTCCGTTGGGGTGGCGGCGGAGGGGGCATGACTGGGGGTTTGTTTGCTGAAGGCGGCCAATGAATGGCGGTGGAGAACGGATGCGTGGATCCTGGATGGGCTTGAGATAAGCATGCATGACACTCCAAGTTTTAGTTGAAGCTGCCACGGTCCTTCCTACGGGATTGGGTGGCAGCTGTGTATGGGGTAGGAATACCGGGAAACTTGGTAACCCGGCCAAGCCGAAGCCTGCCCACACACAGCCGCCATGACACAGCACGGCAAGCACAAAAAAAGCGCCAGCTTTGGTGCAGGGGCGCCTTGCTGCAGAGCAGCGAGATACGGTCTGTTTGGCGCACGAGCGACCATGATCGTTACAAGCATGAAGCCGTCGTGGTTCGGAACCACTGCGAGCTACCAAACTTAATGCCGTAACCGATCATTTAGAGGAAAACGGGATGAGACTTTATTTGCATCCCACATCAACTTCACTGTTCCTGACTGCTTTTCCGTGCCCGTGACGCTGCCGGCCTCGACACTGCCTTCTTCGCTTTGGCTGCCGCAGGGCTTTTCCCTCGTTTCGGTCCGGCCACCACGTAGGAACTGGCCAGCGCCGCGCCCACAGCGATTGGCCCACCAGCCTTCAACTGGCCGACAGTGTTGCCGACGAGCGTTGCAGTGGGCTTATCTTTGGCAGTCATCACCATGCCCATCCGCACGCCAAAGAGACGCAGCACGGCCTCTAAAGTGCTGAGCTTCGGATTCGACTTCCCGCTTTCCAGTTCGTACAGGCTTTTCGTGGACATCTTGCACATGGCCGCGAAGGTCTCTTGGTCAAGCCCGGTGACTTCGAGCCGCAGACGGCGGATGGACGTGCCAATTGGATCGAGCCCCGCCGCGTTGCGCTTGACGATATCTTCCACGAGCTGGGCGCGCTCTTCAGGCTGTAGTTTTTTCATCGCAGTCCCCACTCCACGAGTCGCTTGTCCAGGTTATTCACGGGTAGAGAGGCTGCATTGCGCAAATTCGCTCGTCCTGTCCACGACCTCAGCATGCGCGAAAGCCTCGTTCCGATCCGGCTGAAGGCCTTCCACCGACTCCTTGATGCGCAGATGCCCAACAGGGGGCGGCGTGAAGCGCTCTAAGGTACAGCCCCATTTCCACACCTTCGGGCTTAAGACGCCCGTAGCGGGATTCAAGAGAGTCCTTGGCAGCACCAGAGGGAATGATGTCGTAGAGGAATGCTGGATACCCTTTGACGTCATGGTGGTCCCAGTTCAACGGAAGGTTAACGCTTAGGGCGAGTTCGCAACGATCTTCCATGCGATCAACGTTCGCGATGATGTAGTCGCCGTCGTAGGCCACAAGGCACCTTCCATCAGCAACACGCTCGGGGTTCTCAACCGTGAGTGTCGCGGCATCGCGCCATGCACCATCGGAGAAAGCCTGGGTCGTAAGTCTGAGCGGCATCACGACACCATTAATCAGTATTTCAATGCTGATTATCATAGTGTTCGTGGCAGGAACCGGCAATATTTTGCTGATTAAAAGCTCTCACATGGGAAAAACCGGCACTACACTACCGAATATGCATTCAGAGCGCGCAGGAGGGGCTAGGGTTAGGTCACGGCCTGTCGAGTGGCTCTGGAATGAACCCCTGCTCTTTCAACGCCTTGATGACCCCGCGCATCAGGTAATTGTTGGAGAAGCCAATGGTGTATTGCCTAGAGCCTGGCTTAACCGGCAGAAGCATACCTTGCTCTACCAGATTTTTAATCTGATAAGTCCGTTGGTTAGCCGTGAGCGAGGGGTGCCTGAGCAATGTCACTCGACTTCACAACTTTCAGCTTTATCGCGCTGGCCAGAATCTGTTCCTCTGTAGACACAAAAAAAACCGCACAAGGCGGGATTCTCTTGGTGCCAAGCAGCGTGAAATCGCCATCTGGCCAATCTGTATGGTGCGGAGACAGACAGACGGTTGTTGGACGTGAGGGCCCGGTTTTCGCGGGGCTGGAATTTAGTGGTTTTTTTGATGTACCTCATAGGGTATCTATAAATAAATCAGCTATTTATGGCTTTCAATGGAATCGAACCGGGACTTCTTGGACTTCTATGAGAGCTACCCCCCCCCCGCCTCAAATACCAACTGGCTAGCGATAGAAAACGCCTCAAAGCTGCCCTTGTCGGGCGCAGTTAATGGCCAACGGAGGCTCTTGCAGTTGGTCTCCATTTGGGCGTCCTGAATCGCCCTAGGCAGGTCTGAACAAGCGGTCCGTTTCAGCAGTACTGGCACAATGGTATGATACTCCGCATTGATCAGCACGCTATGGGAGTCTTGGATGCCAGATAATAAGAAAGGAATGCGTGATCTTCAAATATACAAAAAAACAGGTTTGTCTTTCCCAGCAACCACCCTTCCCCAAGCGATGCACTCGCTACCAATCGACATATTTGAAATCACTGGGGTATACACCGCACCAGCATTGAGCATCAGTAAGGAAGACTCTAGGAAAAACATGGCAAAGAAAAGGGTGGACTACACTCCAAACGAGCAGAGCATTCTTTATGGAGAGACTGGCGGGGCCTGTCCACTCTGCACATTACCTATTATTTTCAAGAAAGCAACATCAAAGCATCCCGAGAAAGGGTATGAGATTGCTCACATTTACCCGCTCAATCCAACACCCTTGCAAGCTAAAGCCCTAGTAGGATATTCGCCCCCTGCGGATAGCAATGCTCTCGAAAATGTAATATGCCTGTGTCCAAGTTGCCATAGAAAATATGACAAAGACTTCAAAATCGAAGAATACCTCAATATTCAAGAAATTAAGAAAAGGTATCTACAAGAGGCGCGAGCAAAGCTCGTCACAGCCGAGTGCCACCTAAAGGAAGAAATCAAAGAGCTGCTGCAAACGATTATTGAGCTAACACCTGAAGACATAGAAGCAACCGAGGTAGAACTGGATATAGCGAGCGTTACGGACAAGTTGAAAACTCATGCGAGCCCTCTACTAAAACGCAATATCAAAAGAGATGTACTTGACTACTACGTAACGATAAGAGATGAAATAAAAATTTTAGAACAATACGACCAACTAACGGTGAGAATTCTGCAAAACCAGATCAATACGTACTTCTTGGAAATGCAGCGAATAATCCCAAACAACAAAGACTTGGTATTTACTTACATCACTCAATGGATGAGCAAAAGGTCTGGCAAGTCAGTCGATGCCGCCAAGATCCTGACCTCATTTTTCGTGCAGAACTGCGAGGTCTTCGATGTTAGTCCCGAGTAAATTCACTAAACTCGAAGATTCAACCATTTTCAAGATGCGTACTATTTTGGCTAAGGGAGAGCAAGGAGAAAGTGTCGCTCAGTTGCTAGCCAAGACAAATGAAGATTTTCAAGACGCGTCAGAATTTCTATCCGCGCTGGATATTTTATTTTTCTTGGGGTATTTAAATGTACTGGACAACGGAGTGATTGAGTATGCTTAAAAAAATCAAGTGCGAACTGTTTAATCATAAGGAAATCATCTTCCACGAAGGACTAAATATTATTCTCGGTGATGACGATGCGAAAAACTCCATCGGAAAATCATCTGCCCTCATGGTGGTCGACTTCGCAATGGGCGGTAATAGCCTTTTAAACGACAAGGCCGGTGTAATTCAGTCCCTAGGCCATCACGAATACTTTATTGAATTCCAATTCGACAAGAAACCGCTTTACATTTGCCGCTCCACCGCTGAACCCGACCTAGTAGACATTTGCGATGATCAATATAAAGTCAGCAATACCATTCCACTCGAAGATTACAAGGATGCTTTGAAGTTCCATTACGGGATATTCGTGCAGGAAAGTCCTTTCCGTTCAATTGTCAGCGCCTTTAGCAGAATCTGGAACAAGGGAGAACTTGATCCAGAACATCCGTTCTCAGGGTCACCAAAAGAATCCCAAGGAACATCGATCAGCCGTCTAATTGATGTCTTCGGACGCACAAGTGATATTGCCGAAGAGAGGGCCATTCTAGAATCTTTTATCAGCAGAAAAAATCTGATGATGAAGTCCATGGCAGCAGAAATCATCCCCAACATCAAAAAATCACAATATAAGCGAAATGAGAAACTCATCTCTGATAACGCCAAGCTAATTGAGGACATGAAGCATAGCTTTTCCGGGGCTCTCTCTGCTTATGAGGCTCTATTTGACGAAAATATCCGTAGCTTGCAGCAGAGCAAGAATGATTTAAGCCAGCAAAAAACCCTTCTTCAGGTCAGATCTGAGAGGTTGAGCAAGGATATCTCCGGCGTAAATCCAAGAGTTGCTGCGAATATTGCACTCGTTGTAGAGTTTTTCCCAAACGCAGACATTTCTAGGCTTGAACAGATAGAGGCCTTTCATCAGAAAATCTCTTCCCTTGTTAAGAAAGAACTGAGAGCAGAACTCACCGCATTACAAGGTAAGGAACTTGAACTTTCGGGTGAAATAGACCAGTTAGATAAGCAAGTTCGTGATACCCTCACTGCCAAAGGAACCCCTAGCGACCTGTTTTCTCGCGTTTTTGAACTCAAAGAGCTTACGGACAAGGCCATAGAAGAGAATAAATTTTACGACCAAAAAACAGGACTTCAAGAAAGCGCCCGCCGTTCCAAGGAACGACTTGAGAGCATATTTACTCGCATATTTATCGATATCGAATCAGCAATTAATAAAAAGCTAATTAAATTTAATCGAGTTGTATACGGAAAAAATCGAAACCCGTCACAACTGAGACTACATACCTCAGCTTCGTACAGTTTTACCTCCCCCGAAGACACAGGAACTGGTAAATCTTACACAGGACTGATTGGCTTTGACCTCGCGTTGCTCTCACTGACTTCACTGCCGTTCCTTATTCATGACTCGGTTATATACAAGAACATTGAAGTTGCAGCGACCAAGCAAATTTTGCGAATTCTGGCAGCAGTGAAGAAGAAACAAATATTCCTTGCGTTCGACGAAGCTTCAAAATATGGATCAGACACCGCGGGCATTTTATTCAAACACACCGCTATAAAACTTAGCCACAATGATCTTCTTTACACTAAAGACTGGCGAGATAAAAAATAGCTAACCGATTGCATGTAGCCTTAGACCATTCTACTTAGACCCAGCTAGATCTCACTCAAGGATTTGTATATGGATGACTTCGAACCAACATTAGACTTCGCTGCACTTTCCATAGACAGCAGTATCTTAAGAGGCCAGCGATACAATTTCGACGGAGGCATACTAAAGCAACTCGAACAATTCGATGGTAGCATTATCCCCATTATCCAACCTGACGTCGTTCATCGGGAGGGGCTAAGACATTTAACTGCAGAAATTGATCAAAATCTAAGATCTGCACGAAGCAGCCTCAAGGCCTTATCTAAATATATGCCCAGTGCAGCCACATCGGATCATTTCTCAGAAAAGCTGAGTTCTACAGTTGTCGCATCTCAGATGGCCACCGAGCGATTTCAGAGCTTCTATTCAAATATCAATGCACAAGTCATTTCGGCGTCTAAAGTTAATGTCAACGAGTTAATGGACCTATATTTCAACACACTACCTCCATTCGAGAATAAGGCTGAGAAAAAAAGCGAATTTCCTGATGCAATAGCTTTACTATCGCTGGAGTGCTGGGCTAGTGAAAATGATAAGGTCATGGTTGTAGTAAGTAAAGATAAAGGGTGGCACTCCTATGCTAAAGATTCTCAGTGGCTCCACGTAGTCAGCGAATTGCCGCATGCACTTTCCTTGTTCCAGCCTCATACCAAAATCACTAAGATAATTGAGCGGCTACGAAAAGACGGAACTCTGGAGAACAGCGGACCATTATATGAAAAAATAATTATTGCATTATCCAACGCCACTGCAAATATGGAGCCCGAAATACAAGCCAATTCTTTTCACCATTATGAGTACGACGATCTCCAACTCGAATATGTTGATCATCAGTTAGCGCTAGCATCTGACACGGACGAGCTTTTAGTCAATATCGTTTCTATCGAAGACAATTCCGCTGTAATAGGGATTAAAGCACTTGTTACAGTGCACGCCACTGCATCATTCAACTTCTCCCAATACGATTCGATAGATAAAGACTACGTAAGCTTGGGCGGAGTAGAGGCCTCGATTGAAACCACATACGAGACCGACGTACTAATCTATTTTGGGGGTAATTGGACTGACTATGAAAGAAGCGTCACTCACGAAGAAATAGAAGTAATTGGTGAGCTAGAGTTCCTTGATTTCGGTGAAGTGTCACCCGACTACTCTAGCGACCGAGATGAAGAGCATTTATGGGAGTGGGAGCAACATAAGAAGGAGGAGGCAAAAGCGGCTACTGACTATAAGCCTTCGAGTTAAAATGCATTGCCCTCCGGACAGGATCGTTTTAGATTGTCATAAACACTTCAGAAATGGGAGAGATTTATTCCTTAAGTGGCGGAAAACAAAAATCCACGCATGAATCAATGCGGGACCTTTCATTTTCCGATCGGAGACAGACGGACGGTTGTGAGCCATGAGGGCCCGGTTTCCGTGGGGTTGGGATTTAGCGGATTTTTTGATGTACCTCATAGGGGATCTATGAACAAATCAGCTAGTTATGGACTTCCTTGGAATCGAATTGGGAATTTTTGCGCTCCCAGGGGTGCTTTCAGCCCATTGCAGCCGTTCACGGGAATGATGGGAGTTTGTATTTAATAGGTATCCCAATGATCGACTCAACATGCGGGGCTGGGTCCGGTATTTTTGGACCCAGCCCTCCATTATCACCGCGGGTAGATCTCGAGCATTGAGTTTCAGAAATGTAGAACCCTATTTTTGGCAAACTTAAGAAATTCCACGTTCCATCCTGCGGAGCAGATATTGTAGGGACACGAAGCACAGCTTCGGAAGAACTCCGAATTTTCAGTCAGCGTCCCCGTCCTTTATAACCGGCGGGTGCAGTTTTTACCTGTTTTGGTGATCGCCCAGGCTTTGTGGATTTGAACCGGGCTGGATCTATTTCAAAAACACTGACCGCAACTTGATTGTTACCATGGATGTGGGCTACTAAGCGTTCATGCTTAGGCAGCGGAACTTGCGCTGTAGAACCACCAAACTCACCTGAGTTTGCTAGCACTACTGGTTGATACATGTGGAAATGTAGTGCCGCCACCATATTGTCGAATGTTTGCACGTCCTGATTCAACGCTGAAACTAGGAATACATCTGAACGGTCTCGTAAATCGGCTACCAGATCAAGATCAGTTGCATCGTAGCAGATCGCTGCCGCTAAGCGTGTTGGCGAAGTTGTACCTATTGGAAGCTCTACCAGCGTTACATGAGGGCGATGCCCTTTAACCCCCATCTGTTGTTCAAGTTTCATGGGATGCAGTTTACCCTGCCACACGTATTGAATATTCCGACCCTGGTCTGGAGCGTCTGTCCGGATTAGCCATAGCCCCTGATTAATTGGACCTCCGCATTTGCTTGAATGCATGAATGTAAGTCCAGTGAAGATATTGGCCTTAAGCATGTCTGAAAGGCGCCGTAGAAAAAAAACGTGCTCTGGATGTACTGCTAATTCAGGGAAAATAATAACATCGATATTCGAGTCCTCATCCTCTCCATCTTTTAGCGGTCGAGATGATACCCAAGCTCGCAGTTTAGCGTGAGCTAGCCGACAAACCTGAGCCAAGTGACGTCGATGCTGTGACAACATCGCTGGAGTCCAGTGGGTAGGGTCCTTAGTATCGAAATCTTCCATCCTAGGACGAAGCGTCTGGACAATCGCAACCCGCAACGGCCGGTCCACAAGGGTGGTACCGTCGCTGGTAGGGATCACGTAGAAAGGGGTTTTACTACGTACCCCATATAATTCCCGCTGTTCTGAAATACGTTTTTCAAGTATTGCTAACAGCTCACCTGGTGTGCGGACGTTGGAAACTGGAGCCGCATCATTGGCTTTAAATTCGATACCAGGCCATTGGAGGAGTATTGAAATAAATCCAGAAAGCCATGGCGAAACCGGCGCAGGTTCGTCCAGCATGCCGCCGCCAGAATTAAGCATTCCAAAGCGACGTTTATACCAACTGCTCCGTATGCCTCTGTAGCGCCCAACCTCCTCTGTTACTAAGAATCTCCGTGCGGTGTAGTCAAAATCACCTGTTAAGGCTGATCTCAGAATTCGACCCAATCCGTACATCCAGGTCCTATCATTGCTAACCCATTCTGGGCTTTCATATAGCGGGTTATTCTCATCTGACTCATCAGACAAATTAACCTTCAAGAACTCAGGATCGCTCGGGAGTGATTGCAACAGATTCCAGTCTGAACATGTAACTGTAATATCAACAGGGCTAAGTCTATCTGAGAGTCTCGCCTCGATGCCCGGCATAACAAGAAGAGCTCTAGCAAGCATTAAAAGCCCATTTTCTTGGCCAAAAGCATTTAATGGATCTTGCATAACTCGAAGCAACTGCCGCGTTGCTACTGCTTTGTTGTCTTTTTGCCTGCTGGCACTGATACGGCCAATTTCAACTATAGATTGCGGGACAAATTTTTTCCATTTTGGTAATGTGGTGCCCCGCTTGCCATTCGCTTCCAGAAGTAAATCAGGCCTTTCAAGAGCTACTAAATTCACAATTTTTTGTATCTGAATAACTGACGTGGTGGAACTAAGACCTTCAGCTAACCAAGCGGCAAAGCGCCGAGGATTTGGATGCATCTGTTGAGCAACAAGTGCATACGGTATTGCCTCTAATAGTTCAACGGAACTGGAACGCTCAAATAAAAGTGCGCTTCGTAGTCTTTGATATGACTCCTCAATCTCAGGCTCTTCGATATCATCAAGGCCTACACTATTATCCCCGATCGAAGCCAAATATAGTAGCGCCTGCTGCACCAAGTACCAAGGCGAACTATTTCGCTCTACGACGATAGCTCTTGCGAAGCTTCCAAGATCCTCTCTGTAACCTTGAATGTCGATATTTTCGGGATAGCTCTCATCGTCCCGGAAGCCGGTTTCCACAATTCCGGCACGTAGTAAGTCTGCGGCGATGTATTCAGCACTTTTAATTTGACGCTGTTCATTTTGACTTGGTTCGCCGGGAGTTTCGAATAGCTTCGCACTCAGTGCCTCAAGTACTGGCGATAGCAATTTGGGGTGTGGGAACAAATCTAGTCCACATCGGAGCAATAATACTAGGGCGGGGTTTTCTGCCCAGCATTTAATTAATTTACGCGCTGTGGATTCGAACTCATGGGAGAGAGCCTCTCCGCCATTCATCCGATCTCCTAAGGACTCGCCTGTATCATCGGGAGCGCTGAGATCAGTCATGGCTAGACGCTGTCTCATTAACTCTACGAGACGAGTTGCAACAAAGCGTTTGACTGTGTCGTCTCGAACGTCTGTTGCGGGGGCAGCGATCGTTGCTAGCCTTAGTTTAGACCTCGGCGGCTCTTGTGATCCTTCAATCTGATCCGATATCCAGAGCAAGCCCTCTAGGCCTCCAGCAGCTTGTGCTAATGAATCGATATCAAATGTTCCGCTCAACTCAGCCCCAAGCACGCTCATCAAGGTTGAAACATTATTCTGAGACGACATTGATCGATAAGGAGTTATAGAACACTTATCTTCTGACAGGACAATCTCTTTTTGGGCGCCGATGACCTTACAATGTTCCTGGAGCCTTTTAGTTACGTAGCTTTTAACTTGATTCAGTGGGGAGCTGTGGCTTGGTGCTTCAATCACAATCCTGATATCATCTACGTAACGGCAATAATCAAGAATTTTTATTTCACTGTCTTCAACTAGCAAATTCTCACGAGTATCTTTGTCGACTATTTTATCAAAGCCGATTAAATATGAATTTGCTAAAAAACCTGATGCTACGAGACCCTGCGGAAGCCCTAGATCGAGGGTTTTACATCCCAATTCATTGAACAGTTCAGCTTGTTCATTATCGCTGTCCCGCCAGCGCCATTTCAATATTTTTTCCGTTTTATCCCAAAACTCTTGGTCGGCTCCGTTGTCTACCTGCACATGAAATTCCCGATTAAACTCGGCCTCAAGGCGTTGCAGCTCATTTATTAATGCCCGACGATCCACACGATCATAAAACGACTTTAAATCAAGAGAAACTACGAACAGCTCTTTTCCTTTAGGTATCCGTTGAGATGACTCGGCACAGATTTGCCGTGGGCGAGATAGGAACGCGCGATAGTCTTGGTAGTACTTACGATACGTCTGGCTATTACCCCAAGAGAAATTGGCTTTAGCGCGGTTTCCAGCACTTTCTGACCATCGGCAGTGAAGCCGATTCCCGTAACTTGTAAGACCACTTGAGCGTGCTTTAACCGCATCAACTTCGTCCGGATTCCCTTGGATTGTCTCTATGGATTCAGCAAGACACATCATGACGGCAGTCGCTAGAGATTGATCACGAATTCCTATATGAGCGAGAGGTCGTAATTTTTGAAGACTAGGGCGATCAAAATGATCATCTTCTTTTTCTGAATCCGGCCCCCAGGCGTGAAATAAAGAGCTGCTAATAGTGGTATCTAAGAAATTGTCCTCTCCCGACTCAAGGTCCTTCTTGAACACCCACCTACCATTTTTTGGGGCAGGCACCAGCATCATTTCCTTAGTTTGAAACCGAGGTCTCTGAATGTCCTTGGCCCACACGATCAATTGCCGTTCTAAGTTTACGGTAGATCTATCGAGCTCAAGGACGTCAGCATACGAGTTGTGGCGACGGATGAAGCCTTGGGTCTTTTTCCAAGCTTGGGCAAGGATGACAATGTCTATGAGCGCCTCGCCACGTGGGTGTAAGACCAGATATTTCGTTTTGATGATGGACATCATCTCTCTCGTGTAGAGCAGTGCGCAGCAGTTTTCAGCTGGCGTGCGTTTGGCTGGTAGCACCGAGAGAGACGAAAGGAGGCATCAAGCCTTCTAGTGAAGGAACCTTCCTTGGTAACGCCCGCATGCCATGATTTCACGGTAACATCATCGTGTTTAATAGCGAAGTCGGCAAGGGTTGGCGTTAGGAGTAGAGTGACTTTATGAAGCCCTTTAGACGCTACGGAGCACAATCTGCTTACTCCTGAATCGCACCGGATTTCTTAGATTGCAAGCGAGCGCCTCTGTCTGGTAGCAGTCCTGCGTGAAGGGTAGCTACGGGTCGATTGCTGGCAGTCGAACCTTTCAAAATCAGATCCTCGCTCAGCAGTTGAACACCCATGTTTTTTGTAAACGACGGGTGAGTAACCGCACAGTAAGAAAATAGTAATACCGCGTCATCTCACTGCGTCGATCTAGGCGATGCTCAAGAAACCAAACCAAATGCTTTCTCTGCCAGGCCCAAGGTGTCTTTCGCTGCCAGCGATTTGCAATTTCAGCTTGGATAAGCGTCGCCTGCCGCAAATGGCGTTGCCGCGTCGTGTGCGACCCGATCAGCACGCCAGCCAAGAACAATTCCATATCGAATGACTTGCTCATGTCCGTCCTCCAATGTAGGCAGCGACCACGTCAATCCGGCCGTGCCCAAGCTCATAGCTGATTCTCCTCCGGGCCTCGCGATCAAGCTTCCTATCTACCTGGCAACATTTGTCACCATTGATTGGCGCGGGGTGCTGGGTGATCTGCTCGTAGCGCTCACATGCGTACGCCGCTCGTAGCTCATGGAAGCCTTTGAGGTTGTGTGCATGCAGGATGTCCCGTGCAGGGCGGATGATTTGTTGCAGAAGATTTAGATAGCTTTCATGTGGCGCGATCAGGTTGCGGCTACCCGCAGGCGACACATGCCTTGCAAACTCAAGTGCACCTCGAACATGGTCGTCCACCGCGATCCAGCGTGGCGCTGAAGCCCCGGCGCGGCCGCCTTTGGTGCCGTCCTGGATGTTAATCCTGCCTAGGTCGTTAACCTCACGGCTCAGCCGTGGCAGGTCAGCCAAGATAGCCTCACGCAAGCGCATGCCAGTGGCTCGCGCCAACAGGACGATCGCGGCGGCCCGTCTCTGGTCACGACTGCAAAGCGCATCGACGATCTGCTTAATCTGTTCGCGGTCCTGGCCCTGCGGAACCGAGTGTCGAACCCCGGTGCGCTGCATACCCAGCGCCTTGCTCGGACTTGGCAATTTCACATACTGATCACCGCGAAGCGCTGCCATGGTCATGTTAACGCTGCTTAGCCGATTTTGTGCGGTGCTGACGGCTAGATCACCGCGCCCAACTATGTCGTGCAGATATGCCGCATAGCCCGCCAATACCTTCCGATCAATTTGCCGCGCATCATTGATACCGGGCCCCTGTTCGGAGCGGCACCATTTGACGAATGCCTGCCACCGATCACTGTGCGCCTTGACCGTGCCGTAGTGGCCGCCGCCGAACATGTCTTTCAGCGCCTGCGGCCCTGCATAGCTCAATTGCCTGCCGTAGCCGAAATTGCGGCCATCGCGTTTACCCACCAATGCCATGTCGCTCACCTCATCTTTCGATCTCCGATCCTCGCCCCACGTCATCCCGCCAAGAATGCTGAGTGTTATCAGGGATCAAGGCCCCTGCGACCTGTGGGGGTGTCCATTACGCAGGACTGGCGGCTCCTTACGACCGGGAGCAAGGGCATCTCATGATCTGGCCTCCTGAGCACCGTTACCGGTGGGCGGGTGGAGGCTGCACTGGCTGACGAGTCCAGTGCCGCGAGATCCTGAGCCGGGTGAACGCAGCAATGCGATGACCGGGGCATGCCTAACTGTCAGTCAGGTGCAGTCCATTCCGTGGTCTGCGGCACCATCATCTGCAGCGCTGTTGCTGGTGACATCGGCGCTTGTCACGCCGATTGTCACAAGGGAAGTTGCCGCAAAGCCAAGTGCGATTAGGGCTGCAGCAGTGCTAGAAGCGCCCGTCTCTTTCCAGGAGAAAGAGACGGGCGCAGGTTGGCGCAAAATTCAGCCAAGCGGATAGGTTGCTGCAGGGCAGCTAAGTAGGAGGTTTGTCTGGCATACGAGGGCCATGATCTGAAGTAGGCGTCCATCACCGGGGAGGTGACCGGGCGAGCTGCCGGACGCGAATCGCCATTTGGGGGAGAACCACCGCGAGAGCGGCGTGACCTTGAAGGTTCGGGTCACCTGGGGTGCTGTCATCGACAGCGCTTGCACGGCCAGTTCTACGCCTGTGGATAAACCCGGTCAAGGGTCGAAACTCAGCGCTACTTGGGAGGTGAAAAGCGGTTATCCACCGATGGAAATGAGTGGTAAATCCCGGACAACGTCTTGGCTTTTAGCTTTTCAAAGTGAGGTCCATCCAAACAGGGCGGCTTTGCAGCCCTGTTTGGATGGACCCGCGTGAAAGAGCAGCCAGCGCCGATCTTGCAGACTCACCCGCGATTAAATGCGCCATGACCATTTAGCAAGGCTGTGACGTTGTCGCCTACCGGATGGGCAAACTCATGCGGAGTGACATGGTCCGATCTGTTGGCATCGATGTAATTACTCCACCAAGCCATGATCAACCGACGCTGCTCCAAAAATTGGGCCTTGTGGATATACGCGGCGCGCACGCGGTTACGCTCCTGATGGCTCATCTGCCGCTCAATCGCCGCGTCCGTCCACAGCCCTGATTCGAGCAAGGCGCTACAAGCCATGGTCCTGAAACCATGCCCGCACACGTCCTTGGTGGTGTCGTACCCCATATTGCGCAGCACCTGGTTAACCGTATTCTCCGACAAGGGTTTCCAGTACCTGTGGTCACCGGGCAACACGAGTTCAGAGAAGCGATTCAAGCTGCGCAGCCGTTCAAGGATCTCGATGACTTGAGACGACAGCGGCACTATCTGAATGTCCCCACTCATCTTGGTCCCGCGTGTGGAATAGCGGACGCCTTCAATCGGCTTGCGGCTATCGGGGATCTCCCACATTGCCCGTTGCAGGTCGAATTCATCCCAACGTGCAAAGCGCAGTTCGCTGGAGCGCACGAACACATGCAGCGTCAGTAGCACTGCGAGCCGGGTCAGCTCGCGACCGGTGTAGTTGTCGATTCGGCTCAATAATTCAGGAAGGCGGTTAAGCGAGAGCGCAGGACGGTGCACGGTACGCGGCGCTTGAATCGAGCCGGCCAGATCGAGCGCTGGATTTTGAGTGATCTGCCGCGCCCGCTTCGCTCCTCGCATGATCGTGGATAGATAGTTCTGCACACGCAGCGCAACATCCATCGTGCCGCGATCCTTGATCCGCTGAGTGACCTCAAGGAGATCATGGGTGTCGAGTTCAGCAATAGGCCGCTGGCCAATCAGTGGAAACACGTGGGTGCGTAACCTGCTCAGCACCGTCTTGGCGTGTCCCTCAGTCCAACGCCGAGACATTTCGATGTGCCACTCCAGGGCAACGGTTTCAAAGAGAAGGCTCGCCCGCTGGGCTGCGATCTTGGCCTTCTGCTTTTCTTCCATCGGATCAAGGTTGTCGAGCAACAGTGCTTTGGCCTCATCGCGCTTGGTCCTCGCAACGGCCAACGAAACGATGGGGTACTTGCCGATAATCAGCGTGCCTTCCTTGCCGTTGGGTTTGAAATACCGCAGCCGCCAAGTCTTCGAGCCACTGGGCGCGACGTACAGGTACATACCCCCGCCGTCGAACAGTTTGTAGGCGCGATCACGCGGTTTTGCCGTGCGGCATTTGAGGTCGCTGAGCGGAATGGCTAGGCGTGGCATAGGGGTACGTTCTCCATTCAGGAAAGACGCTGTACCCCAAAAATACCCCCGGTTATTGGGGATCTAGTTGGTTCCCGACGGAGGGTCGTGGAAACGAAAAACCGGCCAGAAGGCCGGTTTAGAGGGCTTCCAAGGCATTCAGCGGAATGCAGTGGAGCTGGATGTGGTGCCGGAGACAGGAATCAAACAGTGGACGATATGACCAGTATCTACTGGGAAATCTAGCTAATCGCATGAATCCGTATCCCTAAACGTATCCCCAAACCAAAAGTCACCTCACCGGAGTCGAAGCCGGGAGACCGTCTAGGATTAGCTGAACCCAACCCAGAGCACTGCCATATGACTACCACGCCCCAAAATCTCAACACCATGCTGCGCACACTGCTGAAGATGCATGAGGAAGGCCAGGAACTCGAGAGGACATTCATCGAGTCCAATGCGGAAATTTTTGAGCAACTGTGGGCGAAAGGTTACGGATGCTACCGAATCACGAGGATGCAGGCCGGTAACATCAGGCCTCGTAGGGAGTATGCCGGCCTGCTAACCCCACGCGGCATTGAGGCGGCTCGAGCCCTTGGCGGTTAATGCACTGCAACACTCCTGCTGGGATCAATGAGCTGACTGCAAGCGAAGCCTCATTCTTGCAGTTGGCAAGATAATTCGAGGGTTAACCAATCATTTGGGTGGGTTCACCCAGTGAAGCAGTTCACTAAGCTGTGAACGCTCCCGCTAACAAGAAAGCGCGGGTTTCCTGCCCCGTATCTTGCCCCATCTCTCAGGGTCCCCCGGCGACTAGAAACAGGAGTAGCGAGGTCCGTTTTCTACCGCTGAAGGCGCGAACGAATAGGGGATTGGGGATTCGTAGTTAATCGATGCTAAAGCGGTGTAACAGGTGGAACATGTGTAACACACCTGATAACTCATTGATTTTAAAGGTTAATATTGAGTTACACCTCGGATTTCCTTCTGTGGTTTAGCCGTGTAACGGCAGAGGCCGGTGTAACCGAGACTAATGAGCTTTTGTGGCTACGATTGACAAAGGCCTAGGGCACAGCAGGTGGGCTTTTTGACTGGCAGCCATCAACATAGCGATAGCTGGCGGGGGCACTACAGGGCTGCGTCAGAGGTGCCGGGCTGAAAAAGCTCACGGTTGCCCAGCGGGAAAGCAATTCGTTGCCCGTAGCTTCACACCTACCCGCGAAATGGCGTTATTGCATGTTGACGGTGTGATGGCCTAACATAAGAGGTGTAAGCCCCATTGTGACGTCCCACACCAAGCTATTAGAGCTGAAATGTCGTGTCACTTGGGGCTTTGTTTTTTTCAGCGTTCCCACAGTAACAGCCCCGCCGCTTTCCACTTAGCCTCCGGGTTAGGCCCTTCCTTCGCGTACATGCTCGCCACTTCGTTGTAGAACCGTCCACGTCCAATCTGCTTCCTTGCATGCACTGGCACTATCAGGGGATAGCCCCGGTGGGTCTCAAACGTCATCACAACAATGCTTTCGCCACCTTGTACGGTTTGATTGGCTGAGCGATAGATTGCCCGGGGCGCATTCAGGATCTGCGGGAGCCGTTCGATCACCCCTCGCGGTATACCATGGTCGAAGTGCATTTTCCCCACAGTTTTGCCCTTCAGGACGAGATCCAGCCCGCTATAGATTTCTCCACCAGCGCCGATGATGGATGCTGGCGTTGCGCCAAGTTCCAAAAGCAGTTCGTGTCGAGGTCGGCCTACTGCCTCCGCTTGCAGAACGACCTCCACCAAGGTCTTAAAATTTCGATCGCTATCCACTAGCGGCACCCTCTAACCTGTTGTCATATTCGAAGAATAAGGCGGGTCAGAGGCAATTTAGAAGGGCGCCAGCCGCTTGCATGGGGTGTTCTGATGCACCCCACTGGTGAGCATTAAGAGCTCCCAGTGGAGCGCGCTACTGAACACCGAATAACATTCAGCCGAGAAGACTCATCGTCGAACAACACGAGAACATATACTGGATAACGTGGGAGGTGCTGCTGCACCCCAGGGGCTGTCAGGAAACGATTGTTTCCCACACCTACCTCCCATAGCCTTAGGCCATCCATATCGCTGAGGCGTCTATGACTACACCACCTCCTCTTCCAGCAAACGCAAGTCTTCCATCGGCAGTGCCTGAAAATACGAGTACTCCCGCCGTAGTCGTGCCTACAAAGCGCTCGATTGAGGCCAAATGGGGGGGGCCAATCACGAAGGCAGGGTGGACCGGCATTCCCAACATATTGATCCGTCGACAAAGAACGTTGGGAATAGATGCCCTGGACCTGAACATCCTTTTGCATCTGCTGAGCTACTGGTGGGAAGACGAAAATCACCCGCACCCTTCGAAGGAAACCTTGGCACAAGCCATGGCTGTCTCGGCTTCAACGATCCAACGTCGTATCCGTGCTATGGAAGCGGGAGGGCTGTTGAGGCGCATCGAACGCAGGAGAGAAAAGGATCGCAGTGAAACCAATCTCTACGACCTGACACTGTTGCGGGACCTGCTGGAACCTCATGCGGTTGTGGAGTTAGAAGAACGAAATGCTGGCCACGAGCGCCGCCGAAAACGCATGACCACGGTCACGAAGGTGGAGCCTTAGCTCTCTAGGAGTGATCGTCCAGACGTGCGATTGCTCCGCCGTAACTCGCATCGGTGTTAGTGATCGTCCATTTGCAAGCAATCCCGGCAGGGTCTACGGAATGGAGAAATGCATGAAAGTTAAATCTCTGCGCTACGTGAACAGAACGCCATATCCGGGCGGCCTGCCACTTCAGGACTGCGTTTACGCTTCATTGCGCTTAAGACCGCTCCAATCGCCGCTGGACCATGATTGACGGCAAATACTCCTCGCATAGACCTCAGATCTCCAAACGAAAAACAGACGCTTACCAAAGAAAACTCATCGAGAAGGCAGCTCTTAAAGGGATAGGCTACGCTTCACAAAACTACAGCTTCGAGCTGGGTTGTCAGCACCAGCAAGCCCGCCATAGTGCGGGCTAAGCCTGTAGTGGAGGCGCGTCCTGGCGCCTCGATGCTAGGAACTGTGGAATGTCATTTGAGAATGTCGAAGAAGTCGTTGAGGAGCGTGATCCCGTATCGGTTAATAATCGCTTAGCCGAAGGCTGGAGTCTTTTAGCCATTGTCCCCGGATGCGATGCAACAAATAGCCAAGCCTTCACCTGCTACGTGTTAGGCAAAGTGATCAGCGAAACCGATAAGACTATACGAATGATAAAAGAACGTTGTGAGAGCCGCGATAAGAACAAATTCTTATAGAAAACCAAACCCAGCTATACGCTAGACTAAACTCTTGAAGCCGCAAATTGCGATTACAACATGAGCAAGGACAACATGGCACATTATCTTGGTTGGGAAACAGCTACTTCATTGCTACTCAGTTATGAAAGCATGGCACTTGCCCATCGGTCTACCTTACGTAGGGCCAGTGCCGATGGTGCTGAGCCGCATGCCTATTACAGTTACATGCATGCTTTCGGCCTTCTCATTCTCAATGCTTCCTTTGTGGAGGGGACCGTCCGAACAATTCTCACCGAGAAGGTGAAGGCTGAGTTGGACGAAGCTGTAGAAAGGGGTAAGCGCGCCGGCCGTACTGAACATGATTCACCGACACGGCTTCTGCAAAAGTTCCTAATTGAATTGGAGAGTTCTGGGGGATGGGACAACCTCGTCAAATCAGCAGGTGTCTCGTATTACGGAAACGCGCTTGACTCCGATGTCGACAAGGACGTAAAGGAAGGCATCAACGTGTTATTTACTCTGAGAAACGTACTTGCTCACGGTACGGCCCTGATCCAGCCGACGGTAAAAATGACTGAGGACATGAAAGATATTTACCCCTATTCATGGCAGTCTAAGCTACATGGAGTCGGAATGTACCTCGAACGCCATTTCAAGCGAGGTGGAATGTTCGAGAACCTGGCAGACCCTGATCTCCCAGAGCACTTTATCGATATCACAAAAAAGTATTTTGAGCAGCTAACTCCGAAGTTCACCCCTCTACCAGAACGTGCTCAGAAAACCATAGACATGATTCGAGGTTATAGCTTCGGCTTCGTTAATCACACTCGCTAGTGTCCTGCATGGTTAGTTCGTTTATCTACCTAATTTGTTCAGCCCAATGATTCCAGGGCTTTTAGATTAACGAATTAACCGAGCGGGACACTAGCTATACTGAAAAGTATCCTGCTGTGCCCTTGGGCGAAGCCAGCATATAGCGGACGCTCCTTTGTGTCGAAACTAGGAGCTTGGAGCGCACTGACATGACGGATGCCGAAGCAAGCGCAGCCAAATACCAATTTAAATTATTCCCTTGCATCAATTGCAGTTACTCAAGGCGCAGAATGATAGAAAGGGGCCAAACTAGCGCCCGGCTTATCCTAGATGCACAGCCTCACCCTAGATAGCCAAAGGCTTAGTATCGCTTTGGCTACTGATACACTGATCGCCAATCTAGGACTCTTGCTGGCGTATAAATCAAATACTACTTGGCCCGACTCGTAACACCCGGTTACCCAGACCATCAGCGAAAAAAATATGACATTCCAACTGCCTCGGGACAACAATCAATTAAAGCCTCATAGATTTTTAGAACTTTAATTTCAAAATCCCATTTAATATCTGATGACAAAAAATGAACAAGACCAGAGACAACCATTATGTCGCACAATGGTATCAAGAAGGCTTCATGGATGGGCGAGACAACCAACTATGTTATCTCACGAAGCGAAACATAAGCTTAAAAAATGGAGAACACAAGACGGTACATTCAAAAAAGTGGCACACAACCGCTCAAAAGCTTTATGAGATAGATCTGTACTCAACTTTTTTCGGGACCGAAATTAACGACGACATTGAAAGAAAACTATTTGGCCCAATTGATGACAATGGATCAAAAGCTGTTAAAGCGTTCCTAACCGACGACCACGGAGAGTGGCATAAAAACTTTGAGGATTTCTTCGTTTATCTTGATGCACAAAAACTACGAACCCCAAAAGGATTGGACTGGATCAAAAGCAAATACCCAGAATTGAGCCAGATTCAGCTAATGATGGAAATGCAATCATTACGGTCAATACACTGCACATTATGGGCCGAAGGTATTAGAGAGATTGTCTCCGCCGAAGATTCAGACACCAAATTTATAACATCTGACCACCCTGTCACCATCTACAACTATGCTTGCCCACCTAACTCAGAATTATGTAACTATCCTAACGACCCTGACATTGCACTAAAGGGAACACAAACAATATTCCCGCTGAGCAAAAATCGCTGCTTGATCTTAACAAACCTGGAATATGCCAAAGATCCAGAAAATGTCAACCCACTTTCACAGCGAACCAATGCGAAACGCGTACGCTACAGCATGGTCAATACGATTGAGTTTATAAACTGCCGCAAGCTTACATCAGAGGAAGTCACCAAAGTAAACCACATCATTAAAAGCAGATCACACTCTTGCGTTGCCGCTGGTAGAGAGGAATGGCTTTATCCTGAAAATCAGGCAGCTTGTGATTGGGCTGAGTTAAAGCACGTACTGCTCCCACCATCTAATCAACCTCTTGGATTTGGTGGCGAATTATACGCCCAATTCGAAAACGGTTCCGTTTACTATCAGGATGCATTCGGCCGAGCAGATCCACCGAACGACTTCTTACGTAAAAGCACTGACGAATCTCAAATAGGCCGCAATGATCACTGCGGCTGTGGCAGCGGTAAAAAATATAAAGCCTGCTGCCGTGATATGTCTGCCGACATGCGTACAAGCTGGGATTCAGTAAGCATTCGAGAGCGAAATCTTGCTCTCTGCAACTGTATCCGAAGCGTACTCGGCCTAGACAATGGCAAAACCTGGACTGACATCAGACGCGAATTAACCAACAATCAAGTTTCAGAAATTTATAGCTTTTATGCAGCTCTTTGGCCACGCGACACCGACATATACTCACTACTGCCCAAGCCAGATGGAAAGTTTAGAGCATTATACACTGGAACTATAGACCCCCGAACAATCAGCCTACGGGCTCTGCCTACGGCATCTTTATTTGACGAATTCCTTATAGAGTCACCAATACAAAACCCGAACAATGTTAAGCCAGAGTTCAGCCCTGTTAAATCACCCGCCAAGTTCAAATACCAAGCATTGAAAGACTTTTTATTTATGCTGGAAATAGAGCCTTTTATTGCACTTAACATTGTAAACCTGATCCCCAGCTTGATGGAATTCGATTCCGATCTAATGGAGGCCGCCATGGAAATTGCTGCAGCGCGAGCTCCAACAAGGAATATATGCGAAGTAGACAGGAAGCGTTATTTTGAGTTAACCACCGAGGATCTACTGAATACAGTCGCAATAATGCCTCAAGATGTGAAAATACAAACATTGACTCAACAATTTGGGCTAACCGAAATAGATGCAAAGCGAGCTATTTCCGATTTAGAGAGCCAGGCGGAGTCATCGCATCTCATGATGCTGCAACGTTTCGACTCAGGCGAAGAGGGTCAGTTCCTCCTTTTTAAAATGGCTCCAAACTACGAAATGTCATTATTAACAGCACAAGCCACCGGATCAGTACTAATAACTGACAGTGGTTCGAGGTGGCAAGAATTAGTAAGGGCGCAGCATACCAATCAGGGAGTTGTTAACTATCCGTGGAATAGTGCCCTTCAGCACGTCCATTCGAGCCCACTTGACTATCAACTACTGGAAAACGTTCAGAAGTCACAAGGCCCATTCGCGACACTTAGGCGGCTAATGAAAACGACCGACTGCATGATTTTGACGAACGATCGAAATGCTGAAAAAATCAAGTCCATCTCCGACCAAGCAAAAACTCTAATGAACCAAATAAAAGACACAACCGACCACTCGAATAATTGCGCCCTGACGATATTAAGCCCTGAAGGCGGGCTCTATGACACGAACGTCCAAAGACTTCTAGCGAGGTCCAATTGCCCACGATACGAGCATCAAGTAAGGTCTATCTACGGCATTGGTCTTCCCAGTCAACCTTAACTCCACAGACGATATGCCACCAGGCCATAGTACATATTCAGGGGAGCAGTATTAGCCACCCACAGCAAGGGTCTGTCAACAATCTGCCACACCAAGCGCATCACGAAATAAAGTTAACATGATGCGCTTTGGCTTCACTCACGCAGCTTTGTTAATCCCATCTAAAGCCGGAAGATCAATATCAATAATCTGCTCAGCAGAATATTTGTAGCTCATCGTTATCAGATCCCCTTCACCCCAGTGCGTGAAGCTCTCGAGTTGACTACTCACGTGGAACCGATGGAATGCCATCCCTTCGCGCCCCATGTAACGCTTCGCCGCATATAGCTTGGACCCCAGATTAAGAAGTTCTTTTACCGACACATCCCACTGTTCTTCCAAACGCTCAAGGGCCACTACAATCGCTGAGCGTTCTGCCCTGAGTATTTCTTGAACAGCTTCTTCGATGTGCGCATCAATAGTTTCAATTTCCTGATCCATCGCAGCGATGATCGAGCTTTGGCGACGCTGATTTTCCATCGCCGAGCTCAAAGTCGTTGCCGCATTCTGCGCAGCCTCTGCGGCCTTTTTCTCACCCTCAACGTCGCTCCAGGCAACCGATTGGGCATAAGCTCGAGCGGCCTCCTCCTCACCCTGACGAGCTTCGGCAATCATTCTCTCAGACTCGGCTTTGGTTTCAACCAACCGAGTGCTTAGTACCTTGCGCTTGCCCTCAAGATCAGCTTTGTCAATTGCCCAATTATTCATTGTTTCTTTATATTCAGCCATCAGTACGGATGAATTAGCTTTTCGGTTAAACCAAGCAATGTCTTGATCAATTACAGCAATTTTGTATTCGATGCTATCGACTTTCGATCTAGTCTCTCGGATAGATACCTGAAGACTCTGACCGGTCGGCTCTTCGGCGAAAACTGGGTCAGCCAGATGCGCCTCCCATTGGGTGATCTGCTGTTCCAGCTCTTGGAGATCCGCATGGTATTGGTTACGTTCAGTGTTCAGTTGTTCAAGGCTTTTCATTGATCTGTCATCCTAGAATTAAGGTTATAGGTAGAGCGGCTGGCGAGGCCGGACACGCCGGCGTATGCCTCATATGGAAGAGCTGCTTTTAGGCAGCCGTCGCCTCAGCCAGCGGATCCTCGATGCTCGGCTCACTGAGCACCACATAGCAGCGCTGCATTCCCATACCTGGCAGTCTCACAGTGCAGGACGCCTTTCCGTCCTTACCGCTCTGTAGGACGCCTCGCTCTATCAACTCGCGGTTAACGGCCGTGATGTTCATTCCACGGAACACTTCAGAACGCCATGCCTCCGGAAGCACGTAGTAGGTGATGGTCGTATGCATGGTGTCACCCATTCCGTGCTCCATGGTTTTGCGGAAGCCTAAGCGGTCGATCGTGCGGGGGCCGTGCTCATCGATCTTCGCAGCGATGGATTCCCAACGCGTGAACCGGCTCTCGCCGAAGCGCTCAATGACTTGCCGCAGGCGTGCCATGATGGCTTCCCCCTCCATATTCCCAGCACCGCCTCGCTCCGCCAGCCATGCGTGCAGGCAAACGCGAGCTGCCGTGAGCGCAGCTCCGTCTGGCCAGCCGGTCACGCCCAAGGCAGTGGCGAGCTCGCCCGCGGCCCCGGCTAGGCCGAAGCGAAGAGCAGCACGCTGGACCTGCCCACTTGCTGACGCCGGGAGGTTCTGTGCAATGAACTGCTCGACAGTACGACGCAAGATGCTCACCAGACCGGGAAGCTTGCCGGGAGCGCACAGGGCATCCAGGAATGCTGTGAGCGGCGTACCGTAGAATTTGCTCACCCGCAGCTTGAGCGCATCTGAGAGCGCTGCGGCATCTTCAAATCCACACAGGGTGTCGAACATCCCTAACCCTTTGCTGGCGTTCGCCGGTACCGCCAGCATGCGAACCTCCATGCCAGCCTTGAGCTCTTTGTTGGCTTCAGCCATGTGCTGCGCCAGCGTCTTCTCACCGGTCGACAGAAACAGCAGGCGCCATTCCTGTACGGTACGGCCTGCTTGTCCTCGATCATTCGCCCGGGCTTTGCCGGTGCCATTGCCGAGCATGTAGACGGTCTCGCCGATAATGCGAGCGTCGCACATGCCGATTTCATCCAAGATCAGAAGTCCATCAGAATGCGCCGCAGCGATTGACTCCAAGGCGTTGTCGGTGGACCGCCAAGACCGTACCAATCGTGGTCCGCCGTATACTGAGGCAGCCACTTGCAAGTGCGTGGTCTTCCCGCCGGAACTGTCACCATAGAGGTGAAAACCGCCGGACTCGTGTCCCAGTAAATGAAGCAAGGGGCCGGCAAAAGCGGTGCTGACCACAAACGCCAACCGGTGATTACCGACACAAAGAGCGCCAATCTGGCTCTGCCACTGTTCAAGGGTGCCCGCTTCGTTGATTGGCGGCAGCTGGGCTCCAGCGTCATAGAAATGCAGGTGCTCCCCATGCTGACCGACCTGACGATCAGGCAGCAGGAATGCATTGTTGTGCCAGCCCAAACGGGTAACCAGTCGTGCTCGCTGTGAGCTATCAAAACCCTGCAGATAGCTCTGCAGGTCGTTGCGCGCATGCCTACCTGACCTAGATCCAGCCAGGCGCAGCCCCATGTCGACCAAGGGGCCCAATACGTCTTTGCCAAAATCGCCGGTCATAGTCCGAGCCGGGATGTTCCAGCGCTTCTTTTCACCGTCAGGGTCGTCGAACTCGACGAGCAGCCCCCAGTTGTGCCCTTTCTCGTCACGGGTGCGCGCAAGAATTTCAAGGGGTGAACATACGGGGCGTGCCTCACCATCTTCGGTGGCGTAGAACACACCTTCTTCTGTCAGGCGGAAGCCAGTCGGGAGTAGATCCCGATTGAGGCGGGCCTTCCCTTTCTCCGCTTTGCTTGGCTTCGCATCATCCACCCCGCCAAGCGATGGAGTGCTCTGGTTCGAGCCGCCGAACAGCTCACCGGTACCAGCAAGCAATGCGATATGCGCAGCAGTCCACCCTTTCTCCAGTGCATCGGCGGCGTCGTCACCGTCGCCCCAGCGTCCGCCCTTGGTAAAGCTCGGCGTTTCGCCCTGGAGCACAGGCTTGCGCTTGAACACTGTTAGCTCGATGGTTTGCACTGCGCAACCAATTTCCACCAGCTTGGCGGCTACCGACTGCATGCACTTTGCACCGCTGTCATCGTTATCGGGCCATAAGAACACCCCACGGCCCCGCAATGGGGTGAAGTCCGCCTTATGCCAAGAGTTGGAGCCGTTCGGCCAGCAGGTGGCCACGTGACCGGGCAGAAGCACCTGGGCAGCATCAGCGGCCTTCTCGCCCTCGCACAAAATCACCGGCGCGTCTGGCTTCTTTTCCAGCTCGTCCAAGCGTAACAGTGGGCGTGGCTCAGCCAGTCCCTGCCAGCGCCATTGGGCCGGCCCCTGCTCGCCACGCATGCACCATGTGAGCGGCGCAAATACCTTCTTGGCGGGTTCTTCTGGACTACCGCCGACATCGAAGCGATAGAGAACCATCAAGGGCTCGCCTTGGCTGTTGCGGTAACACCAAACTTTCGACGGAACCCCATGCTGTCGGTGCTTGCTTGGGCATTTAGTCATCGCCTCAGCGGGGATCGGTAATACCGCCTGCCATTCAGCAGTGGCGGGCTTTTTCGCCGACTGAGCCGAGATTGCCGTACGGGGATCAATACGTAGAAACTCGATGAGCTTCTGGCATGCGTCAACATCGGAGCAGCTTTCGAGATAGCGCACTAGGTCGATCAGATCGCCGCCTTTGTCACCCGTGGCAAAGTCAGCCCATGTCCCCTTGGTCAGGCTGATTTTCAAAGAACCGGCGTGCTTGTCATTCCGAGTGGGGTTCGGTGCGGTGTACTCCTTACCGCCGTCTACCCGTTTACCGCCTGGCAACCAGTTAGAAAGGACTTGGTCGATTGACTTGAGGGAGGCGTGTTTGACTTCGGAAAAGCTGGGGCGCTTGCTCATTTTCCCGCTCCATGCACCAGCTGGTACGTGGACTTATCGCCGTGTAAAGCCAGCGACCGAATCAGTCCCACTGTCCCTTGGACGTCCCAAATAACATTCGCTATTACTGAGTCAGACAACCTCTCAACATCCGGACCGGAATTGAACTGTGCCATGAGCAAGTGCAAAACGGCGTCGACGCGGGAGCAAGCCGCAGTGATGGCATCAATTGGCACACCGGTAGCATTGGTGGCGCATACGGATAGAAGGTCTTCGGGGAGACGCCCCTCAAGTCCCTTGGATGCAGATAATTTCATTGCGCACCCCCGACGGTTTCCAGAGAGCGAGCAATGCTCATATGTCGGTTGTAGCGTGCGAGGCGAGTGGCAAGGCTGGAGTTTGCGTGTAGAGCGGCGAGAGCCATTGCCCGGTGGGCGGCGGCGCGAACTTTGGACGGATTGAGGGCATGCATGTGAAGCTCCTATTGTTGAGGAGCTGCCACGGATCGTCGCCAAACGATTAAGGGTGGCAGCTGTACGCGGGTTGGCGAACCGGGACAATAGGAACCCGGCAGACCCGAAGGTCTCCCACGCACAGCCGCCATAACGCAGACATGCGGGCACAAAAAAAGCGCCAGCAATCGATATGGGGGCGCCTGTGCGCCTATTGTTTCTCGGGTCGCCAAACCCGGTCACTGAATTTGCAGCGACGGACGCAGCATAGCGGCTCGATTTGATAAGAGCAATACGCGGGGCTTGCGCGATCACGCACGACGACATAGATTGAGGGGGCATACGAATTACCTCTAACGCCTCCGGTTGCAGCCGGGGGCGTTTTCGTTTGAGCAGTGAGGCCGGTGCTGTCAGTTGCCGGATGTCTGTGAGATCGCTTCGCCTTTCAGCCAGGCAAAGATCCTTGCGTCTTCCTTGCACCGGCGGCGGTACTCTTCAGTGAGCCACTCTCCACGTTTTGCAACGCATTCAGCCACGAAGGAATCCAAATCTGTCTGGTCTCGTCCGAGCGCATGGCTTTGTTCGCTGGTGACTTGCTCTTGCACCAGGTCATTCGCTACCCAAACGTCCCAAACCTCTGGATCGTTCGAATAGGGATAGCTCTCATCGGTGAACCAGTAGGTAACCCATTCGGCCAGCTGGCACGATGTGAGGCACGAGCGGCGCTGTTTATCCATCGCGAAGGGCCCATCACCGTGAATGGTGGAGAACTCGCGACGCACCTCATGCTTTCGCAGGAAGGCGGGCATCTCCCAAGGATTAGCGCGGAGCGGAATGGCTAGGCCATCTGGGTTGAAAAAGAACGCCTCTTGGGATTGGCCGTTCCAACTCACGCCAGCAATGATTCGGTGCCGCCAATTGATGTCCCCAGGTTTGTAGAGGCAGAACGCTGCACCATATGGATCATGGAATGGGCCAGTGAAGTGATAGCGGCGCACGCTCATGCTGCCACCCGATCACGAGCCTGAATGCGGCTACGCGTCCATGCTTGAACCTCTGAAAGAACCCAGGCTACGGGGGCACCTCGGGCGGTGCTGTTGCTCAGCTTCACTGGCAGCGGGAAGCCACTCTCGGCTTGCTGCATCAGCTTGTAGATCGTGGGACGGGCCAACCCTACGATGGCCATCACCTCAGTGATGCGTATCAGAGTGGTCTGTGGGTCGCGCTTAGAATGGAGGGAGGTTGCTGCGGAGAAAGTGGTCATAGTCGTGCCTATATCTACAGAGACAGGCACAGACTAAAAACTCAAAAACGAATCAACACGGTCCGCTCGTTTTTCTTTTTTTCCTAGGACCGTACTCTCCCAGCTCTCTGAGATTTTCCCTAATCGTGTCCCGCGTCCCGAGTCCCTCTAAACCGACAAGCATGGACAGCAGCGCCTTAGGCTCAATTTTAGGGTGGGCCTTCTTGATGCGCTCAACGGCGACCCGGGTGAGCTCCCGTTTCTTGGCCTTTCCATCTTGAGTAGCGGTACCTGGCCGACTGTTTCCCTTGCCAGCCAAGCGAGCCCTCTCGGAGTTTTTCACGGTGTAGATTTTGTCGATCATCGTCGGGAAAAAACTACCTGGCTGAAGCGTCCCAGAGCTCAACGCGACTTCAGACTGGCGATGAAGGTCAGCAAGCATCAAAACCTTTTCCGATTCAGCAACCCACTGGGCAAAGCTCTCTCTCACCTCAGCTTCCCTGCCCGGTTGGGTACGACGCTGGTGCTCAACCATGGTTTGGAAAAACTCGGGATCATTCAGCCTTAGGTATTCGGCTAAGTCAGGGTTGATGTCGTACACATTGAGCTCAACACTCCCCAGCCAATCAGCCAGCATCTGAACAGCGTCCAGCGCTTGCACGAAGGCGTAGCTCGCCGCCATTCGAGTGCTAGTAATAGCTTCAACTTGACCTAGCACCTCACGCACTACATCCGGCAGCGAAAACGACTGGGCATAGCACAATCGCTCGTAAATGAGATCTCGCTGCATGAACGTCTCATGGATTACCCGCCTTGCTTGACTGGAATACCCCAAGCCTTCCTCGAGCCAATATGAAGCTGCCTCGTTTATCACATCAAATGCTTGGCGAAAGTGCTCACGAAACTCAGGGAAAAGTGCAGCTTCCGCTACAGCATCCTCCATCATCTGGATCTCATCGAGCAGGCTAGTGATATCAGTATTCGCAAGCTCGAACGTGAATTGCTCCACCTCATTCTCGGACCAGATCACACCCCACGCCCCCTTGATCGAAAACTGAGCCTGCGCGATAGATGATCGTTAAGTTGCCGACAGGGCCGAGAGGCAACAATGGTGCGATACACCATGTAGCGTTGATACACCTGCTTTTCCGCATGGACCAGCGATGTGTTTCCAGTCCGGAGTCCAGCATTTTCAACGGCTCCACCGCCCCCGAAACACGAGTTACACATGAAACACCCCGATTGGTGGCTGCGATACACAAGCAGTGACGACCCTAACGCATCGCTGGGTCTTGATGCCTTATGCGTCTCTTGAAGTCTCAAACGTCGCTCGCTACAGCATCTCGGTGGGCAAAATCGTACGGGGTGATCGCTTCCATTCGATTGGCGTCTAAATAATCTGCCCACCACTGCACCATGAGCCTTCGCTCCTGAATGTGTTCTGCTTTGTGGATGTACGCTGCGCGCACCGTGTTTCGCTCCTGATGGCTCATCTGTCGTTCGACGGCGTCTTTACTCCACAACCCCGACTCAACTAGTGCTGAACAAGCCATTGTCCTGAAACCGTGGCCGCACACCTCTGTCTTCGTGTCATACCCCATGCGTCGAAGGGCCTTGTTGACGGTGTTTTCGCTCATGGGTTTCCAGTGATGGTGATCACCTGCAAATACCAAATCGAATCGGCCGGTGAGATCGCGGATTCGCTCCAGGACGCTAAATGACTGGCGACTGAGCGGAACCAAGTGTGGTGTGCTCATCTTCGAGCCGCGATGGGAGTTCTTTACGCCCTCGATAGGCGCTCGCTCACCAGGGATTTCCCACATCAACCTCCGCATGTCGATCTCACCCCAGCGAGCGAATCGGAGCTCACTAGAGCGGATAAACACCAGTAAGGTCAGCTGCACCGCGAGCTTGGTCACACCGCGCCCGCTGTCGGCATCTATCCGCTGGAGAAGCTCAGGTAAGCGCTCGAATGGCAAAGCAGGCCGGTGCGCTGTTTTGCGGGTAGCCGTGGCGCCTTGCAGATCGATCGCCGGGTTGAAATCCAGATGGCCATGCTGAACCGCCATGCGGAGGATGCCCGTCATGTACTGGCGTAGGCGTGCAGCCGTATCCAAGGTATCCCGCTTTTCCGCCGCTTTCAGCGGAACTAGCAGATCCCGTGTTTTAAGCTCCGCAACCGGACGATCACCGAGAGTGGGCAACAGGTGGGATTCAATGCGTCGCCACACAGTGGAGGCATGACCCGGTGTCCACTTACGAGCGCAGGCCGCATGCCATTCCTGTGCAAGCAAACGGAAAGTATTCGACCGGGCGTTTACCGCTTCCTGCTTGTCCAAGCGCGCCTGCTCGATGGGATCTTTACCAGCAGCCAGTAGCTCAAGCGCCTGAGCGCGTCGCTCCCTGGCCGCCTTCAAGCCGAGCGCCGGATAGTTGCCAAACGTTGCTAAACCATCACGGCCGTCAGGTTTGGTGTACTTCATACGCCAAGTCTTGACCCCTGACGGCTTCACCAGCAGGTAGAGGCCTTTGCCATCGAACAGCTTGTAGTCCTTCTCCCGAGGCTTGGCCGCATCACATTTGGGATCGGTAAGAGGCACCACTGTGCGCGCCATAGGGATACGTTTCCTTGTCGAACCGAGATATCCCTAACCATATCCCTAAATCGCGGAGATGCCCAGAGACAAAACGAGACAGGCAGAAACAACAAAACCCGCACCAGGCGGGCTTTGCGGGGTGTTTCGTAGACAGTCATAGACTTCTGGAAACTGGTCTCTGGTGCCGGAGACAGGAATCGAACCTGCGACCTTCGCGTTACGAGTGCGCTGCTCTACCGACTGAGCTACACCGGCGTGTAGCGCAACGTACCACTGCTCGCACCCGTTACGCAAACCCCTGTTTCCTCTGGTTTATTACCCAACCTTCAAGGCGCCTTGCACCCTTTCGGCGCCAGGTCTTCCTCGATGTCGGTGGTGCAGCCCCAACCGGTAGCCGATCGGGTCAGGGTGACGGCCTTGCCCAGCACAGTGGCCGGCGCATCCACCAGCGTGCAAACGATGCTGCCGGTGCCATCCGCCGCCTTGCCGCTGGCCGTGATCGCACAGTTCGCCGTCGCCGGCTGGCCACCCAGCTCGGCCACGCCGGCCACGTCCTTGCCGTCATTCAACCGGAGATCCATCGCTGTTTTTAGCGCGCTGATCTCCAGCAACCCGGCTGCCGCCTTGGTGCGTGACTGGTGGTTGGTGTACATCGGTAAGGCGATGGTCGCCAAAATGCCGATGATCGCCACGACGATCATCAGTTCGATCAGGGTGATACCGCGTTGCCCTTTCATGAACGTTTTCCTTTTTGATACGCGTATTCGTTGAGGTCAGGCGCGCCCCAACCGGCAGCGGCGCAGTAGGCCTGAACAGACACCTTTTGTCACCCCTGCCCGCTTGGGCGTCATCTTCGCTGAACTACTCTAGTGAGCATCACGGACGCACGCCCTTGCAGGGACGCGGCAAGCTGTTTCGAGGCTTGTCGCTGGGGCAAAAAAAGGACCTTTGCATGAACCCATCAACACACCTTTACAGCTGGCATGGCACCGACGCCAACGGCACGCCTGTCAGCGGCCAAACGGCTGGGCGCAGCCCGGCTTATGTGCGGGCTGGGCTGATTCGCCAGGGCATCAAGGTGGCCAGCTTGCGGCCTGCCGGCGGGCTGAGGTTGAGCTTGCCAAAACGGCGGGAAAAGGCCGACCCAGCGGGGTTCAGCCGGCAGTTGGCAACCTTGCTAAGGGCCGGGGTGCCGCTGTTGCAGGCGTTCGAGGTAATGGGGCGCAGTGGCTGCGATGCGGCGCAGGCGGGGTTGCTGAACAGATTGCAACAGGATGTGGCCTCGGGCCTGGGGTTGGCGGATGCCATGCAGCGCCACCCGGGGTGGTTCGATGGGCTGTATTGCAACCTGGTGCGGGTGGGTGAGCAGTCCGGCACGCTGGACCGGCAGCTGGAACAGTTGGCGGGCATGCTGGAACAGCGCCAGGTGCTGCACAAGAAGGTGCGCAAGGCGATGATCTACCCACTGCTGCTGTTGCTGACCGGGCTGGGGGTGTCGGCGATTTTGTTGCTGGAGGTGATACCGCGGTTCGAGCGTTTGTTTGCAGGCTTCGATGCGCAGTTGCCGGCATTTACCCGCTGGGTGATCGACTTGTCCACAGGCCTGGGGCGGTATGCGCCGCTGTTGCTGGTGATGGGCGTGGTGTTAGGTTTTGCGGTGCGCCAGCTATACCGCCAGCATGCGCCAACGCGCTTGTGGATATCTCGCCGGGTGTTGGGCTTGCCGGTGTTCGGCAAGCTGCTGGGGCAGGCGGCGCTGGCGCGGTTTGCACGCAGCCTGGCAACCGCCTATAGCGCCGGGGTGCCGTTGCTGGATGCGCTGGGCACGGTGGCCAGGGTGAGTGGCGGTGACCTGCATCAGCAGGCGGTGTTGCGGCTGCGCCAGGGCATGGCCAATGGGCTGGGGCTGAACCAGGCGATGGCCACTGAGCCGCTGTTTCCGCCGTTGTTGGTGCAACTGACGGCCATTGGTGAGTCCAGCGGTACGTTGGACCAGATGCTGGAAAAAGCCGCCAGCCATTACCAGGACCAGGTCGGCCAGGCGCTGGAGCAGTTGACCAGCCTGCTGGAGCCGGCCATCGTGCTGATTCTGGGCCTGCTGGTGGGCGGCCTGGTGGTGGCGATGTACCTACCGATCTTCCAGTTGGGTAGCTTGATCTGACATGACTTTATGGACTTTGCTGGCTGAGCAGCCGGCGTACTTTTTTACCCTGGCCGCCGTGCTCGGCCTGCTGGTGGGCAGCTTTCTCAACGTGCTGGTATATCGCCTGCCGATCATGCTGGAACAGCAATGGCAGCGTGAGGCGCAGGAGGTATTGGGGCTGCCGACCACGCAACACAAGCGTTTCGACCTGTGCCTGCCGGCCTCGCGCTGCCCGCATTGCGCGCATCAAATTCGCCCGTGGGAAAACATCCCGGTGGTCAGCTACCTGGCCTTGCGCGGGCGGTGTTCAGCCTGCAAAACCCGCATCAGCCCGCGCTACCCGTTGGTTGAGGTGGCCAGCGCGCTACTGTCGCTGGTGGTGGCCTGGCGCTTTGGCGCTTCGGTGGAAGGCTTGCTGGCACTGCCGCTAACCTGGTGCCTACTGGCCCTGAGCCTGATCGATGCCGAGCACCAGTTGTTGCCGGATGTGCTGGTGCTGCCGATGCTGTGGCTGGGGCTGATCGTCAACGCCTTTGGCTTATATGCACCGCTGACCGATGCGCTGTGGGGGGCAGTGGCCGGTTACCTTAGCCTGTGGACGGTGTACTGGGTATTCAAGCTGGTCACCGGCAAGGAAGGCATGGGTTATGGCGACTTCAAGCTAATGGCGCTGATCGGGGCCTGGGGTGGCTGGCAGGTGTTGCCGTTGACCCTGCTGCTGTCGTCGGTAGTCGGTGCGCTGGTGGGACTGTGCCTGCTGCGCCTGCGCCGCTATGCCATGGGTACGGCTATTCCGTTTGGCCCTTATCTGGCGATTGCGGGGTGGATTGCTGTGCTCTGGGGTGATGAAATATACGCCTCCTACCTACAACTGCTTGGATTGTGATGACCACTGCGGCCTTTACCCCTTGGATTCTCGGCCTGACCGGCGGCATCGGTAGCGGCAAGAGCGCTGTTGCCGAGCGCTTCGTCGAGCTTGGCGTGCACCTGGTCGACGCCGACCAGGCCGCGCGCTGGGTTGTCGAGCCCGGCCGCCCGGCCTTGGCCAGCATCGTCGAGCGCTTTGGCGCGGGTGTGCTGCAGCCAGACGGCCAGCTCGATCGCACTGCCCTGCGCCAGCTGATCTTCGCCGACCCGGCGCAGCGCAAATGGCTGGAGCAATTGCTGCACCCACTGATTGGGCAGGAGATTTTCAGCTACCTGGCCAAGGCGGAATCGCCGTATGCGGTGTACGTGTCGCCGCTACTGATCGAGTCCGGGCAATACCAGAAGACCCAGCGCGTGCTGGTGATCGACGCGCCGCAGGCGCTGCAGGTGGCGCGTACTCTGGCCCGCGACAACACCAATGCCGAGCAGGTGCAGGCCATCCTCAAGGCCCAACTGGCCCGTGAAGAGCGCCTGCGCCATGCCGACGATGTGTTGGTCAATGACCGTGACCTGGCCGCACTGCATGAGCAGATCGACCGTTTGCACCACTTTTACCTGACTTTACGAGGAGGCCAGCCATGAGCCAGCCATTGACCGTCGATTGCCCGACTTGTGGCGCACCTGTGGAATGGAACGAGAAAAGCCCGTTCCGGCCGTTTTGCTCGGACCGTTGCAAGCTGATCGACTTGGGCGCTTGGGCTGCTGAAGAACACAAGATTCCGGGGGCGGAAGAGTCCGAGGATGAGCTGTATTCGGGGGACCTGGAGCCGCGGCATTGAGTTGATAACACGGTGGCTGTACCGGCCTCTTCGCGGGCACGCCCGCTCCCACAGGTGTTGCACCAGCCTTGAAAACCGTGGGGGCGCTGGGGGAGCGGGTTCGCCCGTACAGCCAACACAAAATCACCGCTCTTCGTCCTTCCAGGGTGCCTGCAGGTAGCGGGTGCGGTTGAAGGTTTCGAGCCACTCCGGGCAAAACACCACCAGCGCACTGATCAGCATGCCGTTGATGAACGCCTCGGGGAACATCATCAGCCACAGGTAGCCGACAAAGTCGCTGAGCCATTCCGGCATAGCGAAGCGCCCGTCCAGCCATAACAACCCGAGCGCCGCTGGCACGCAAATCAGCACCGTCAGCGCGGCGGGGAAAAAACCCGAACAGAAGATATAAACGAACAGGTTGCGCGGCTGCGCGCGCTCGACCAATAACGCGCACACTTCGGTAATCAGCACCGGCAAACCGACCAGCAACAAGCCATTCACCCCCAGCGCCGCCAGGTCCTGGCGCCCCAGCGCCAGCAAACCGAGCTGGGCCATGCAGCCACCTAGCACCGCCAGTGGCCAGTCCAGCAACAGCGTTACCGCCGTCATGCCAAGGAAGTGGTACGACACCCCGGTATCGAAATCGCGCCTGACCAACCACAGCGCGAATAGGCAAAACACCGTGCCAAACAGCAGATGCTGCCGGCGCCGATCAGTGAACAGCTCCACCCAGCGAACCCGGCTGACCGCCCACACCAGTAACGGTACATAACCAAGCCAACCAAGTGTAAGGGTGGTGCCCGACAACACCTGCGCGCTGATCACTTGACGAATGCCCCTTGCGACCATGTGGATAAAGCCGAGTCTACACCCATTCACCGTTTCATTCGGCTGCGGTAGGCTGGGGCCTTAACTCAATGCAGGAAGCATTGCTCATGCCGGAAGGAATCAACCTCACCTTGCTGCTGGCAGCAGCACTCAACGCCAGCATCGGCGTGCTGCATTTGGCCATCATCGCCGTTGGGCCGCGCTGGTACAGTTTGTTCGGGGCCGGCGAGCGGATGGCCGTGGCCGCCGAAAACGGTCGCTGGTACCCGGGGCTGGTCACGGCAGCCATCGCCTGCGTGCTGCTGGCCTGGTCGGCTTATGCGTTGTCGGCTGCCGGGGCGATCGGGCGGCTGCCGTTGCTGCTGCCGGGCATCTGCCTGATCACGCTGGTGTACCTGCTACGCGGCCTTTTGGGGCCGGTATTGCTGGCGGGCACCGGGCGTTCGCGGCGTTTTATCGTGGTCAGTTCGCTGATCTGCCTGGGGTTTGGCCTGGTGCACGTGGTCGGGGTAGTACAGCAGTGGCCAGTGCTGGGCTGATTCCCACGCTTAAACAGCATCTTACCGTCATCGATTAACGGCTAAGCTTGTCTGCATGGATGACTCAGACTACTTGCGCCTGCTTACCATCCAGGCCGAACAAGCCAATGCCTTTCTTTCCAATGCACGCAAATGGGAGCGTGAGCGTTGGGTGTGCCAGCGCCTGCTGCAAGGGCTGAACATCCCCTACCGCAGCGAGGACTTCACCCCAGCAGGGCAAGAACCGCCCGATGTGCTGTTCCGCGATGCGGCCTTCGAGGTGTTTTTCGTACTTGACGAGGGCCGCCGGCTGAACGATGAATGGCGCGAAGAACTGCAGCGCCGTCGCAGTGCATTTTCCCTGGCACAACTGGTGCGCCGCGAAGCGCGGCCGCGGCGTATCAGTGCCACCGAACTGCTCGGCCGCCTGGCGCCGACCTTGCGCAAGAAGGCGCACAACTACCGGGAACGCGGGCTGGAGCTGAACGAGCTGGACATCATCGCCTTTGCCAGCCTCAAGCGCGAAGTGCTCGACCTCAACACCCACTTCCCGCCGCCCACCGAATACCTGCGCCAGGGCTGGCGCTCGCTGTCGTTGGTGGGGCCAACGTTCGCCCGGGTGCTGTTCGCCCACCCCGACGCGCCGGATTTTCTGCGCGGCAACCTGGGCCGCAGCATTGTTTTCGACGTGGGCATCAGTCTTTGATCCAGTGCAGCGACTGTTTGCGATGGCGTACACTCGGCGCCAGAGATAGAAAGCATTATCATTTGTTTCAAGCGCCTGCGTGAACACTGTAGCGTTTACGCAGTCACAAACGTCTACCTGACGAGGCCCCACCATGACCAGCCGCCTGAATCCAGAAGATCAGCGTCGTGTCGATGAGTATCTGCGAGCCCCCCAGCACCAAGTTGAGCGCAGGCCATTCCGGCCGTGGCTGCTCCTGGTACTGGTGGTGGCCGTGACCATCGGGTTGGGCCTCATCAGCCGCCTGCTCAGTGGACTGGTGCTATGAGCTGCCTCGCGCTCGCCCTCCCCTCGTGCAGTTTGCGGCCGGCCCTTGCGGCCCCGAATTCCGTAAACCTTATGAGATATCCCCATGACTCATCGCATCGTGATTGTCGGCGGCGGCGCCGGCGGCCTGGAACTGGCGACCCGCCTGGGTAAAAGCCTGGGCAAGCGCAAGCAGGCCGAAATCACCCTGGTTGACGCCAACCTCACGCACATCTGGAAGCCGCTGCTGCACGAAGTGGCCGCCGGCTCGCTGAACTCCTCGGAAGACGAACTGAACTACGTGGCCCAGGCCAAGTGGAACCACTTCAACTTCCAGCTGGGGCGCATGAGCGGCTTGGACCGTGAAGGCAAACAGATTCAACTGGCCGCTACCCTCGACGAAGAGGGCCGCGAGCTGCTGCCTGCACGCACCCTGGGTTACGACACCCTGGTCATCGCCGTGGGTTCCAACACCAACGACTTCGGTACCCTGGGTGCGGCACAGCACTGCCTGTTCCTCGATACCCGCAAGCAGGCCGAGCGCTTCCATCAGCAGCTGCTTAACCACTACCTGCGCGCCCATGCCGGCGATGTGGCCAGCGAGAAGATCAGTGTGGCCATTGTCGGCGCCGGTGCCACCGGTGTGGAACTGGCGGCCGAGCTGCACCACGCTGCCCACGAGCTGGCGGCCTATGGCCTGGACCGCATCCAGCCCAAGGACATGCAAATCACCCTCATCGAGGCGGGCCCGCGGGTACTGCCAGCGCTGCCAGAGCGCATCAGCGTACCGGTGCACAAAACCCTGGAAAAACTCGGGGTGAAGGTGATGACCAACGCCGCCGTCAGTGAAGTGACGGAAGATTGCCTGAAAACCAAAGACGGTGAAGTGATCCAAGCCAGCTTGAAGGTATGGGCAGCGGGTATCCGTGCACCGGGCTTCCTCAAGGACATCGATGGCCTGGAAACCAACCGCATCAACCAGCTGGTGGTGCGCCCTACCCTGCAAACCACCCGCGACGATAATATCTTTGCCTTCGGTGACTGCGCCGCCTGCCCGCAACCGGGCAGCGACCGCAACGTGCCACCACGGGCCCAGGCTGCCCACCAGCAGGCTTCGATGTTGGCGCAAAGCCTGAAGGCACGCCTGGAAAACAAGGCGCTGCCGACCTATGAGTACAAGGACTACGGCTCGCTGGTGTCGCTGTCGCGCTTCTCGGCGGTGGGCAACCTGATGGGTAACCTGATGGGCAGCGTGAAGCTGGAAGGTTGGCTGGCGCGGATGTTCTATGTGTCGCTGTACCGCATGCACCAGATGGCGTTGTATGGGTTTTTCCGCACGGCGTTAATGATGCTGGGCAGCAAGATTGGCCGGGGTACTGAGCCGCGCCTGAAATTGCACTAACAAGCACCAGCAGCCCTGTAGGAGCGGGTTTACCCGCGAATGCGATGGTGAGACCGCCGCCGCATTCGCGGGCAAACCCGCTCCTACAGAGGCAAAAGAAAAAGGGCATCTCTTTCGAGATGCCCTTTGTTCATGGTGGGTCGTGTAGGATTCGAACCTACGACCAATTGGTTAAAAGCCAACTGCTCTACCAACTGAGCTAACGACCCAAAAATGGTCGGGGTGAGGGGATTCGAACTCCTGACATCCTGCTCCCAAAGCAGGCGCGCTACCGGACTGCGCTACACCCCGAGTGTTACAAAGAAAAAGGGCATCTCGCGGAGATGCCCTTCTTGCATGGTGGGTCGTGTAGGATTCGAACCTACGACCAATTGGTTAAAAGCCAACTGCTCTACCAACTGAGCTAACGACCCGGAAAATGGTCGGGGTGAGGGGATTCGAACTCCTGACATCCTGCTCCCAAAGCAGGCGCGCTACCGGACTGCGCTACACCCCGAGATGGCTCCGCGACCTGGACTCGAACCAGGGACCCAATGATTAACAGTCATTTGCTCTACCGACTGAGCTATCGCGGAACTGAACTTCGGTACTACTTTCCGATTTACTACTCCGAAGACTGTGTTCGCTTCGGACTCTTTAGCTTCGCTGCTTTCGCTTTGTCGCTGCTGAGGCCGGCTATTCTACATTCTTCGTTTTGCTTGTCAACCACTTTTTTTCATTCAACTTACTGATTTGTAAGTTGTTTTGCGGTCACCGATGCTGCTGGTGATTCGCTTAGTGCCTGACAACGCGGCGTATATTAGGGGCACTCGAATCTTGATGCAAGCAGAAATTTCAAAAATTTCAGCAAGTTACCCAGAGAAGCCAGAAAGCCCCGGTTTTGCTGGGTTAGCACTGGTCAAAAGACAAAAAAAGCCCCGCGGGTGCGGGGCTCATGGGTGCAACAAAAATCAGCCAAAGACGATTTCGTCGCCTTCCACCTTGGCGGTAATCGCCGAACCTGGCATGAACTTGCCGGCCAAAATCAGCTGCGCCAGCGGGTTTTCGATCCAGCGCTGGATTGCCCGCTTCAGCGGCCGTGCGCCGTACACCGGGTCGTAACCTACGGCAATCAACTTGTCCAAGGCTTCCGCGCTCAGGCTTAGCGACAGTTCGCGCTCCAGCAAGCGGCTGCGCAGGCGGCCCAGCTGGATTTCGGTAATGCCGGCAATCTGTTCGCGGCCCAATGGCTCGAATACCACCACTTCGTCGATACGGTTGATGAACTCTGGGCGGAAGTGCGAACCCACCGCATCCATCACCGCCGCACGCTGTGCCTCGCGGTCACCGACCAGTTCCTGGATCTGCGCCGAGCCCAGGTTGGAGGTCATCACGATCACCGTGTTGCGGAAGTCCACAGTGCGCCCGTGGCTGTCGGTCAGGCGGCCGTCTTCCAGCACCTGCAGCAGCACGTTGAACACATCTGGGTGGGCCTTTTCCACCTCGTCCAGCAGCACCACCGCGTAAGGCTTGCGCCGTACTGCCTCGGTCAGGTAACCGCCCTCTTCATACCCGACATAACCTGGCGGTGCACCAATCAGGCGAGCCACGGAGTGTTTCTCCATGAACTCGGACATGTCGATACGCACCATCGCCTCTTCAGTGTCGAACAGGAACTCAGCCAGCGCCTTGCACAGCTCGGTCTTGCCCACACCGGTCGGGCCAAGGAACAGGAACGAGCCACTGGGCCGGTTCGGGTCGGACAACCCGGCACGCGAGCGGCGCACGGCGTTGGCCACGGCGGTTACCGCCTCGCCCTGGCCGATCACGCGCTGGTGCAGCAGCTCTTCCATCTTCAGCAGCTTCTCACGCTCGCCTTCGAGCATCTTGGCCACGGGAATGCCGGTCCACTTGGAAACCACTTCGGCAATTTCCTCCTCGGTCACCTTGTTGCGCAGCAACTGGTTTTCGGTCTTGCCGTGCTGGTCGACCATCTGCAGGCTGCGCTCCAGGTCCGGGATTACCCCGTACTGCAGTTCGGCCATGCGGCTCAGGTCACCTTTGCGACGGGCGGCTTCCAGCTCCTGGCGGGCTTGTTCGATCTTTTGCTGGATCTGCGCCGAGCCCTGTACCTCGGCCTTCTCGGAGGCCCAGATTTCTTCCAGGTCGGCGTACTCACGCTCCAGCCGCTCGATTTCTTCGGTCAGCTTCTCCAGGCGTTTTTTCGCCGCTTCGTCCTCTTCCTTCTTCAGCGCCTGCGACTCCACCTTCAGCTGGATCAGGCGACGGTCGAGGCGGTCGAGCACTTCTGGCTTGGAGTCGATCTCCATGCGGATACGGCTGGCCGCTTCGTCGATCAGGTCGATGGCTTTGTCCGGCAGCTGGCGGTCGGTAATGTAGCGGTGGCTGAGCTTGGCCGCAGCGATGATGGCGCCGTCGGTGATGGCCACCTTGTGGTGCACTTCATAGCGCTCTTTCAGGCCACGCAGGATGGCGATGGTGTCTTCCTCGCTCGGCTCTTCGACCAGCACCTTCTGGAAGCGGCGCTCCAGGGCGGCGTCTTTCTCGATGAACTGGCGATACTCGTTCAGCGTAGTGGCGCCCACACAGTGCAGTTCGCCACGGGCCAGCGCCGGTTTGAGCATGTTGCCGGCGTCCATGGCGCCCTCGCCTTTACCGGCACCCACCATGGTGTGCAGTTCGTCGATGAACAGGATGATCTGGCCTTCCTGTTTGGACAGCTCGTTCAGCAGCGACTTCAGGCGCTCTTCGAACTCGCCACGGTACTTGGCACCGGCGATCAATGCGCCCATGTCCAGCGCCAGCAGCCGTTTGCCTTTCAGGCCATCTGGCACTTCACCATTGATGATGCGCTGCGCCAGGCCTTCGGCGATGGCGGTTTTACCTACGCCAGGCTCACCGATCAGCACCGGGTTGTTTTTGGTACGGCGTTGCAGCACCTGCACGGTACGGCGGATTTCGTCGTCACGGCCGATCACCGGGTCCAGCTTGCCTTCTTCGGCACGCTTGGTCAGGTCGACGGTGTACTTGTCCAGCGCCTGGCGCGATTCCTCGGCGTTGGCGTCATTCACCGCCGCACCGCCGCGCAGGTTGTTGATGGCGTTTTCCAGGGCCTTTTTGGTCACGCCCTGGCTCAGCAGCAGCTTGCCGAGTTTGCTGTTCTCGTCCATGGCTGCCAGCAGCACCAGCTCGCTGGAAATGAACTGGTCACCTTTCTGCTGGGCCAGGCGGTCAGCCTGGTTGAGCAGGCGCGCCAAGTCCTGCGACATGTTCACGTCGCCGGTGGGGTTCTGGATTTTCGGCAGTTGGTCGAGTTCTTTCACCAGCGCCTGGCGCAGGTTGTTGATGTCAAAGCCTACCTGCATCAGCAGCGGCTTGATCGAACCGCCCTGCTGCTCGAGCAGTGCCTGCATCAGGTGCACGGGCTCGATGGCTGGGTGGTCCATGCCAACGGCCAGGGATTGGGCATCGGATAGTGCAAGCTGCAGCTTGCTGGTCAAACGGTCTATTCGCATGGTGTACCTTCCTTTAAAGGGCAGGTCGGAGCGATGGACAGCGCCTGTTATGAAGAAACCTGCCTGAGATGACCTTATAGATAAGGCTGATTCTGGGAGATTCAAGCGTAGCGGGATTGACCAAAGTCAACCTGTTAGATTGCATGGGGCCCATTCGCGGGCATGCCCCCACAGGTTTCAAACTTTGCACATACCCTGTGGGAGCAGGCGCGCCCGCGAAGAGGCCGGTACAGGCTAGCGAGGCTCCAGCCACACCAAGGAAGCAAACCGCCCACCCTGCGGGGTACGGCGATAGGAGAAGAACCGCGCATCACTGACCGTGCACAAGCCACCGCCATAAACAGCGGTCACCCCACGCGCCGTTAGGCGAATGCGCGCCAGTTCATAGATGTCGGCCATCAGTTTGCCCGGCCGTTCGCCATCGACAAAAGCCCGAGCTGCTTCAGGGTGCACTGCGGTAAAGGCATCACGCACTTCCAGCCCTACCTCGAACGCCTGCGGGCCGATGGCCGGCCCCAACCACACCAGTACCTCTTCCGGCGCCAGCGCCAGGCGGTCCAGCGTAGCCTCCAGCACACCGCCCGCCAGCCCACGCCATCCCGCATGCGCCGCAGCCACGCGCGTCCCTGCCCGGTCGCAAAACAGCGCGGGCAGGCAGTCGGCAGTCATGACGGCACAGGCAATACCAGGCTGGTTGGTCCAACTGGCGTCGGCCTCGGCCACCACGGCCGGGTCGGCATCCGCCACCACCAGGCCATGCACCTGTTTTAGCCAAGCCGGCTGGATGGCGAATTCGTCGCCCAGGCGACGGCGGTTCTCGGCGACCGCTACAGGGTCATCCCCTACATGATCGCCAAGGTTGAAGGATTCATAGGGCGGCAGGCTGACGCCGCCCTGGCGGGTGGTGACACAGGCGCGCACCGAGGCCGGGGCCGGCCAGTCGGGGAACAACAGCGACTGTGTCAGGCCACTCATCCGATAAAGCTCTCGCGGTCCTGGTTCAGCAGCGACAGCAACCAGACGAAGTCATCCGGCAGTGGCGATTCCCACTTCATCACCTCACCGGTAATCGGGTGGGCCAACGCAAGGAAACGTGCATGCAGCGCCTGCCGTGGGAAGCTCTTGACCGCTTCGACCATGGTTGGGCTGGCAGCCGGCGGAATGCGGAAGCGCCCGCCGTACGTCTGGTCGCCGACCAGCGGGAACCCCACATGGGCCATGTGCACGCGAATTTGGTGGGTACGGCCGGTTTCCAGCTTCACCCGCACATGGGTGTGCGAACGGAAGCGCTTGAGCACACGGTAGTGGCTGACCGCCGGCTTGCCACCGTCGGTTACCGCCATGCGCTGGCGCATACCGCCATGGCGGCCGATCGGCGCATCGATTTTGCCACCTGCGGTCACCACACCAATCACGATGCACTCGTAAATGCGGCTGACCTTGCGGCTTTGCATCTGCTCGACCAGTTTGGTCTGCGCTTGCAAGGTCTTGGCCACCACCATCAGCCCGGTGGTGTCTTTATCCAGGCGATGAACGATACCGGCACGCGGCACGTTGACGATGTCGGGCACGTGGTGCAGCAGTGCATTGAGCAGGGTACCGCTGGCATGCCCGGCGGCCGGGTGCACAACCAGCCCGGCAGGCTTGTTGATCACCATGATGTGGTCGTCTTCGTAGACGATATCCAGCTCGATGTCTTCGGCGATCCACTCACCCTGGGCCTCTTGCTCGGCCTCCAGCATGAGCTGCGAACCACCATGGACGATGTCTCGAGGGCGCACGACTGCGCCATCGACCGTCAGGCGGCCCTCTTTGATCCACGAAGTTAGCCGCGAACGCGAGTACTCGGCGAACAATTGGGCGGCGACCTGGTCGAGGCGTTGACCGCCCAGTTCGGACGGTACCTCTGCGCTAAGTTGAATGATCTCGGACATGCTCGATTCGGCGGGCGCACAGCCTTTGGTTTCGGCTGCGAGCTTGTGGTTAAATACGGCTTCTTTTGTCCCGGGGTTGGCCGGGGCGCTCATCATAACAGGACGGCTCCGCCCAAGACAGCGGCCGTCAAAGGGACACAAGCCGCCATGCAAGTGAAACACCTGCTGCTGATCGCCATCCTCGGGCTCACCGCGGCCTGTTCCTCCAATAAGGAAGTGATTGACGAGAACCTCAGCGAGGCCGAGCTGTACCAGCAGGCGCAAGCTGACCTGGACAACTCCAGCTATACCAGCGCCGTGAACAAGCTCAAGGCCCTGGAGTCGCGCTACCCGTTCGGCCGCTATGCCGACCAGGCGCAGCTCGAGCTGATCTACGCCAACTACAAGAACTCCGAGCCGGAGGCTGCCAAGTCGGCTGCCGAGCGCTTCATCCGCCTGCACCCGCAGCACCCGAACGTCGATTACGCCTACTACCTCAAGGGCCTGACCTCGTTCGACCAGGACCGTGGCCTGCTGGCGCGCTTCCTGCCGCTGGACATGACCAAGCGTGACCCGGGTGCCGCCCGCGACTCGTACAATGAGTTCGCCCAGCTGACCAGCCGCTTCCCTAACAGCCGCTACGCACCCGACGCCAAGCAGCGCATGATCTACCTGCGCAACCTGCTGGCCGCGTACGAAATTCACGTGGCCGACTACTACCTGAGCCGTCAGGCGTATGTGGCCGCCGCCAACCGTGGCCGTTACGTGGTGGAAAACTTCCAGGAAACCCCATCGGTCGGCGACGGCCTGGCGGTGATGGTCGAGTCGTACCAGAAGATGCACCTGGACGAATTGGCCGCTACCAGCCTGGAAACCCTCAAGCTCAACTACCCCGACCACCCGAGCCTGGTCGATGGCGAGTTCCAGCCCAAGCAGACCGAGTCTGATGGCCGTGGCTGGCTGTCCAAGGCCACCCTGGGCCTGATCGAAACCGACGCCCCACTGCCGCCGGGCGAAACCCGCGCCAACCAGGACGTGGTCAAGCAGTTCCAGGACGCCCGCGACGAGATGCCGCAAGAGCTGCTGCCAAAGGACGAGAACGGTGACCCGATCGTGCCGGAAGGGCCGAAGGAAGCCGAGAAAGACCGCTCGCTGTTCAGCTACATGACCTTTGGTCTGTTCGACTGACACACAGCGGCATGTGAAAGGGAGGCCTTGGGCCTCCCTTTTTTATTGGCCGCGTCCTAGACTGTTGGCTTCTTCAACCGACAAGCTGGACACCATGGTTCGCCTACTTTTCTGGATCGCCCTGATCGCCGCCGCGTTCTGGCTGTGGCGCAAGTTCAAAGTCAGCCAGCAGTCGCACCCTGAGGCGAAGCTGGATGCGCCGCTGCAGATGGTGCGCTGCGCCCATTGCGGCGTGCACTTGCCCAATGACCGGGCACTGCAGCAGGGTAATGAGTGGTATTGCAGCCAGGCGCACTTGCAGCAAGGCCCTGGCCGCCAGGGTTGAACACAAAACCTTGTAGCAGCGGGTTTACCCGCGAATGCTGCTGTGAAGCTACCGACGCATTCGCGGGTGATCCCGCGCCTACAGGGGTCGAGCAGTTCTCAAAACCTGTGCTGTATCAGCCCAACCGCCCTTCTGGCGCATACGGCGCCGGGTCGATGATCGGCTCGGCCCCGGTCAGCAAGTCGCTAAACAGCTGGCACGAAGCCGGCGCCAGCACCAGCCCATTGCGGTAATGCCCGCAGTTCAGCCACAACCCTTCATGCCCTGGCACCGGGCCGATGTAGGGTATGCCTTCGGGCGACCCCGGCCGCAGCCCGGCCCAATGCGCCACCACCGTGGCCCCTTCGAGTTCAGGCAGCAACTCCAGCGCCGACGCCTTCAAGCTCTCCAGCGCATCCACGGTTGGGGTCTTGTCATACCCGGCATGCTCCAGCGTGCTGCCCACCAGAATGTGCCCATCGCGCCGTGGGATCGCATACCGCCCTTTAGCCAGCACCATGCTGGGCAAGAAGTCCGCGGCACACTTGAACAGGATCATCTGGCCCTTCACCGGCTCCACCGGCAGCTCAAGGCCAAGCGTACGCAGCAGCTCGCCACTCCAGGCGCCCGCACTGAGCACCACCTCATCCGCCGCCAGCACGCCGTCAACCGTTTGCACGCCGGCCACGCGCCCGTCGCGCTGGACAAAGCCGGTAACCTGGCAGTGCTCGCGCAAGGTAACGTTTGGCAGCGCCAGCAATGCCGCCTTGAGTGATTTAACCAGGCGCGGGTTGCGCACATTGGCCACACCGGCCATGTAGATGGCGCGCTTGAAGCCCGGGCCAAGCACCGGTACCGCGTCATAGGCTGCCGAGATATCCACGGCACTCAACGGCCGCTGCTCGCGCACGGCCCAGGCCAATGCCTCGGCTTCGTCGTCCAGGTCGAGCCAGTACAGGCCTGTGGTGTGCACTTCAGGGTCGACACCGGTGCTGGCGAACAAACGCTCGCCCAACTGTGGGTAGAAGTCCTGCGACCAGTGCGCCAAGGCGGTCACGGCCGGGCTGTAGCGCCACGGGTACAGCGGCGAAACAATGCCACCGCCAGCCCAGGACGACTCGCGGCCGACCTCGCCCTGATCACACACCACCACCTGCCCGACCTTGGCCGCCAGGTTGAACGCCGTCAGCAGGCCGATCACCCCGCCGCCGATCACCACTACTTGCTTGCTCATCTGTCGATCCAACACCTGAAGTAAAACCGCGATGCATCGGGCACCATTCAACCTTCAGCTTCCCCAGCAGTGCTCGCTGCCCGCTTCGGCACCCGGATTGCTCCGCACGCCGGCCTGGTCGAGCTGAAAATCGCCACAGCGGTCTTGCGCCATCAGCCCGCTCGGCAGACGCCGGGCGCGCAACGTGAAGGTGTCGCTGTCGCGCTGGGCCTGCAGGCTGTAGTAGCGGTTACCGGCAGGCAAGGCCGGGTCGCCCTCGGCGTATTGGCCGGTGCGCACACGGTGGCGCTCCAGGCGCAGGGCAGCATCATGCAGCAGGCCAACCACTTCGCTGCGTGCGGCTCGGCGAAGCGGGTCGCTGTAACTGGGGTAGGCAATGGCTGCCAGAATGCCGGTCACGGCCAGCACAATCAACAATTCGATCAAGCTCAAGCCTTGCTGCATGTCAGTCTCCTCGCAGTCTTTGCCGCCAGCTGATGCGTTGGGTGAGGCCGTCGGCCACGGCATAGACCGCTTCCAGTACATGTCGCGACTGGGTTTGCTTGCTGACAGCGGTTATCCGGAACAGGGTGACCGGCTGACCTACCGGCAGGTGCGCAGCGCGATGGCTCTGGCCTAGGTTCTGTAGCTGGAAGTAACCGTTTTGCGTGCGCTGCCACTGCCCAAGCAAATCATGCGGTCGGTTTGGCGGCAGGCACACGGTACAAGGCTCAGGGGGGGCCCGCTCAAGCTCGCCCTTCCCAGCCAGCAACGCAGCTTCGGCCTCGTCCAGTGCCAGCAGGCCATCGCTTAGGTAACCCGTCATCCGCGTTTCCACTATCGCATCGCCCAGGGCAGATGCAGCCAGCAGGGCCAGCAGCATGCTGAGTACCAAGGCCAACAACAGAACCACGCCACGTTGGCGGCTCATGAAGCAGGTACCGGGTTGCGGATTGCCACGCTCAGCGCGTGGTGCTGCTCAATTTTGAAAAAGGGCTCGTACAACGTCAGAGCAATGTCCACCCTGCCCCCTTTCGACGTTTGCACACGCTCCACGTGCATCTCCCGCACATTCTCTACCAATGGCTGGAAGCTTTTTCCGCGCTTGAATTTCAGCGTATTGCCTTGAAGCTGGTAGACATACTGGCTGACGGGGTATGCCAGTGGATAAAGCTTGCCCTCGTTTCGCACTTTCTCCACGACTACCTTTTTTAGGCAGTCCGTTTGCACGAACCAGTCAGGCGCCCCCACCTGCCCGGGCAGTTCCGCCACAACCAGGCTCAGGGTAGATTGCCCCACGTCCACCGGCCGAGCGAAGGCCTGCTGCGCGACTGTGCTTCTGAAGTCGGCAGGCTGCAGACGCAGGCAGCCGAACATGCCTGCCATGCGGATATCCTGGGCCATGCGCAGCAATGCCAGGCGGGCTTCATCCTGCATGCGCACGGAGGTGCTTTGCAGCCGCCAGGCCTGGTGAGCGGAGGCAAAGAGTTGGCTGGCCGCCGCCAGCAGCATCAAACCGGTAGCCAGCGCCAACATCAGCTCAAGCAAGCCAAAACCGCGCTGGGCGCGGCTCATAACCGCCCCCTCTCTTGCTCGCTGTGCGCCGCCATCGCGGCCTGCCCCGCGCGGCGCGCGCTGTCCGCAGCCTGCAATGCCTGAAGCTGCAACCCCGCCGCTGCAAACATGCCCACAGCCACTACCAGCATCGCCAATAACACTTCCAGGAGCGTCATGCCCCGTTGCCTTGCGTGCATCCCTGCACCTCCTGCGACTTTTCCCGCGATTGCTTTGAACTCGGACGACTGGAGCGCGTGTCCATCGTCGGTGAAGCTACAGCCAAGCACTTCCAGGGGGGAATGCACGGTGAAGCAACGCGGTGTAACACTGATACAAATGTTGTCGGCCTTGGCAGTGGCCGTCTTGCTGACACAGCTCGGCATACCGGCCTACGCCCGGATGAGCGATGACCTACACCGGGCGGCTGTGGCCCGTGATTTGGCGCAGACACTGCGCAGTGCGCGCAGCCATGCCATGCTGCAAAGTCAGCCGGTGCTGGTGCAGGCGTTGGATGGCAACTGGGGGAATGGTTGGCGGGTGGCACTGGAGCATAACCGGCAGGTGCTGCGTGAGCAGCGGCTTGCCCGACCGCTGAAAATTACCAGCAATGGCGGTGAGCAATTCAAGTTCAGTGCGCAGGGGGTGCCAATGAATCGCGGTAACGGTTGGTTTGCCGTGTCGCTGGAAGTGTGCGAGCGCTCATCCGCCACCAGCCGTTATCAAGTGGTGATGGCATCGTCTGGAAGAGTCAATTTGCTTACAGAGGACCGCAACAATAACCGCTGTGCCGGTTAGTGCGGTCGTGATAGGAGCCGCGTAATCCCGAACATCGTGCAGATGCAAGGGACCACGCAATCTCCGGGCAGGATCAGATCAGCGAGCGAACCCGCAGCTCTTTGGGCATGGAGAAGGTGATGTTCTCTTCCCGCCCATCCAGCTCTTCAGCGCCGGTGGCGCCCCAAGCCTTGAGCTGCTCGATCACGCCACGCACCAGCACTTCGGGTGCCGAAGCCCCGGCGGTAATGCCAATGCGCGCTGCCTGTTCGAACCAGACTTGTTGCAGGTCCTCGGCACCGTCGATCAGGTAGGCCGGGGTGCCCATGCGCTCAGCCAGTTCACGCAAGCGGTTGGAGTTGGAGCTGTTCGGGCTGCCAACCACCAGTACCACGTCGCACTCGTCCGCCAGTTGCTTCACCGCATCCTGGCGGTTCTGGGTGGCATAGCAAATGTCGTCCTTGCGCGGGCCACCAATGTTCGGGAAGCGCGCACGCAGGGCATCGATAACGCGACTGGTGTCGTCCATCGACAGCGTGGTCTGGGTCACGAAAGCCAGATGATCGGGGTCACGCACGTGCAGGTTGGCCACATCCTCCTCGTCTTCGACGAGGTAGATGGCACCACCGTTGCTGGCGTCGTACTGGCCCATGGTGCCTTCGACTTCCGGGTGCCCTTCGTGGCCGATGAGAATGCACTCACGGCCATCGCGGCTGTACTTGGCTACTTCGATGTGCACCTTGGTCACCAGCGGGCAGGTGGCATCGAACACTTTCAGGCCACGACCAGCGGCTTCCTGACGCACAGCCTGGGACACACCGTGAGCACTGAAGATGACAATGACATCGTCCGGCACCTGGTCCAGCTCTTCGACGAAGATGGCCCCACGGTTGCGCAGGTCTTCTACCACGAACTTGTTGTGCACCACTTCGTGACGCACGTAGATCGGCGGGCCGAAGACTTCCAGCGCGCGGTTGACGATCTCGATGGCCCGGTCGACCCCGGCGCAGAAGCCGCGAGGGTTGGCGAGTTTGATTTGCATGCTCAGCTCCAGGCTTACAGGGCCTTGACCTCGAGGATCTCCACCTCGAAGGTGAGGGTCTTGCCAGCCAGTGGGTGATTGAAGTCGATGGTCACCTGGTCATCATCGAACGCTTTGACCACACCCGGCAGCTCGGTGTTGGCGGCGTCGTTGAAGATGATCAGCAGCCCATCGGACAGCTCCATGCCCTCGAACTGCGACCGTGGCATGACTTGCACGTTCTGCGGGTTGGGCTGGCCGAAGGCGTTCTCCGGGGCTACCACCACGGTGCGCTTGTCACCGGCCTTGAAGCCGAACAGGGCGTTTTCAAAGCCAGGCAGCAGGTTGCCATCGCCCACCTTGAAGGTGGCCGGGGCTTTGTCGAAAGTGCTGTCGACGGTGTCGCCGTTTTCCAGGTGCAGCGCGAAGTGCAGGGTGACTTCGGTGTTCTGGCCGATACGGGTGTCAGTCATGGACCGGATCCTCAGACTTCTTGCTCTTGAACATATCCAGCGCCAGCATCACCGCACCAACGGTGATAGCGCTGTCGGCCAGGTTGAAGGCCGGGAAGTAATGACGGTTTTGCCAGTGCACCAGGATGAAGTCGACCACATGGCCCAGCACGACGCGGTCGTAGAGGTTGCCGATCGCGCCCCCCAACACCAGCGCCAATGCCACCGCCAGCCAGGTCTCATTGCGCCCCAGGCGCTTCAGCCACACCACCAGCACAGCACTGACCACCACGGCGATCAGGGCGAACAGCCAACGTTGCCAGCCGGCGCCATCAGCGAGGAAGCTGAATGCGGCACCGGTGTTGTAGGCCAGGGTCCAGCTGAAGTAGTCAGGGATGACGACAATCTGCTGGTACATGCTCAAGGCATTGTTGAAATACAGCTTGGTGGCCTGGTCGAGGACCAGTACCACCAGGCTCAGCCAAAGCCATGCAAGGCGCCCGAAGCGCCCCGCTACAGGGTTAGGCATAGTGGCGCACCTCTCCCGAGCCGCTCAGGTTGTCGACGCAACGGCTGCAGATTTCCGGGTGCTCCGGGTGGCTGCCGACGTCGGCGCGGAAGTGCCAGCAACGGCCGCACTTGGCGTGGCCGGACTTGACCACTTTCAGCTTGAGGCCTTCGACTTCGGTGGCTACGGCGTCTGCCGGGGCCTGCACGAACGGCACCACGCTGGCTGCCGAGGTAATCAGCACGAAGCGCAGCTCGTCACCCAGCTTGCCCAGGTCGGCGCTCAGGCCTTCGTCAGCGTACAGGGTAACTTCGGCCTGCAGGTTGCCGCCGATGACCTTGGCGGTACGTTGGTTTTCCAGCTCCTTGTTGACCGATGCCTTGACGGCCATCACGCGGTCCCAATAGGCGCGGTCCAGCTCGGTGCCTTGCGGCAGCTCGCTCAGGCCTTGGTACCAGCCGTTAAGCATGACCGACTCGTTGCGCTCGCCTGGCAGGTACTGCCAGATTTCGTCAGCGGTGAACGCCAGGATTGGCGCGATCCAGCGCACCAGCGCTTCACTGATGTGGTACAGCGCGGTCTGGCAAGAGCGCCGGGCGACACTGTTGGCGCCGGTGGTGTACTGGCGGTCCTTGATGATGTCAAGGTAGAAGCCGCCCAGTTCCTGTACGCAGAAGTTGTGCACTTTGGAATAGACGTTCCAGAAACGGTACTCGCTGTAGTGCTCTTCCAGTTCGCGTTGCAGCAGCAGGGTGCGGTCCACGGCCCAGCGGTCCAGCGCCAGCATGTCTTCCGGGGCCAGCAGGTCGCGGGCCGGGTCGAAGCCGGACAGGTTGGACAGCAGGAAGCGTGCGGTATTGCGGATACGCCGGTAGGCGTCGGCACTACGCTGCAGGATCTGCTCGGAAACGGCCATTTCACCGGAGTAGTCGGTGGCCGAAACCCACAGGCGCAGGATGTCGGCACCCAGGGTGTTGTTGACCTTCTCCGGCTCGATGGTATTGCCCAGCGATTTGGACATCTTGCGGCCGTTCTCGTCCACGGTGAAACCGTGGGTCAACAGCTCGCGGTACGGCGCGTGGCCGTCGATGGCGCAACCGGTCAGCAAGGACGAGTGGAACCAGCCGCGGTGCTGGTCGGAACCTTCCAGGTACAGGTCGGCGCGCGGGCCAGTGGCGTGGCCGATGTCGTGCGAGCCGCGCAGCACATGCCAGTGGGTGGTGCCCGAGTCGAACCACACATCCAGCGTGTCGCTGATCTTGTCGTACTGGTCGGCTTCAGCGCCCAGCAGTTCGGCGGCGTCCAGCTTGAACCAGGCCTCGATACCTTCCTGTTCGACGCGCTTGGCCACGGCTTCCATCAGCTCGACGGTGCGTGGGTGCAGCTCACCGCTCTGTTTGTGCAGGAAGAACGGGATCGGCACGCCCCAGTTACGCTGACGCGAAATGCACCAGTCCGGGCGGTTGGCGATCATCGAGTGCAGGCGCGCCTGGCCCCAGGCCGGGACGAACTTGGTGTCTTCGATGGCTTTCAACGCGCGCTCACGCAGCGGCTGACCGGTGCTTGGCTGCTTGTCCATGCCGACGAACCACTGCGCAGTGGCGCGGTAGATCAGCGGGGTCTTGTGGCGCCAGCAGTGCATGTAGCTGTGGCTGATGGTTTCGGTGTGCATCAGCGCACCGACTTCGCTCAGTTTTTCGACGATGGCCGGGTTGGCCTTCCAGATGAACTGGCCGCCGAAGAACGGCAGCGACTCGACGTACACGCCGTTGCTCTGCACCGGAGTGAGAATGTCGTCATTGACCATGCCGTAGCGCTTGCAGGTGACGAAGTCGTCCTCACCATAAGCAGGCGCGGAGTGGACCACACCGGTACCGGCGCCCAGCTCGACGTAGTCAGCCAGGTAGACGGGCGACAGGCGGTCGTAGAATGGGTGGCGGAAGTTGATCAGTTCCAGCGCCGAACCCTGGGCAGTAGCGATAACTGTGCCTTCCAGGTTGTAGCGCTTGAGGCTCGATTCGACCAGCTCTTCGGCCAGCACCAGCAGGCGCTCGCCGGTGTCGACCAGGGCGTACTTGAACTCTGGGTGGATGTTCAGCGCCTGGTTGGCTGGGATGGTCCATGCAGTGGTGGTCCAGATCACGATGGCCGCTGGCTTGGCCAGCGCAGCCAGGCCGAAGGCAGCGGCCAGCTTGGCCTCATCGGCAACCGGGAAGGCCACGTCGATGGTCTGGGATTTCTTGTCGGCGTATTCGACTTCCGCTTCAGCCAGCGCCGAACCGCAATCGAAGCACCAGTTCACCGGCTTCAGGCCCTTGAACACGAAGCCTTGCTTGACCATTTCGGCCAGGGCGCGGATTTCACCGGCCTCGTTGGCGAAGTTCATGGTCTTGTACGGGTTGTCCCAGTCACCCAGCACGCCCAGGCGAATGAACTCGGTCTTTTGCCCTTCGATCTGCTCGGCGGCGTACTCGCGGCACAGCTCGCGGGTGCGGTCGGCGGTCAGGTGCTTACCGTGGGTAACCTCGACCTTGTGCTCGATCGGCAGGCCATGGCAGTCCCAGCCCGGCACGTACGGCGCATCGAAGCCGGCCAGGGTCTTGGAACGGACGATCATGTCCTTGAGGATCTTGTTCAGCGCATGACCGATGTGAATCTTGCCGTTGGCATAAGGCGGGCCGTCGTGCAGGACGAACTTGGGACGATCCTTGCCAATTTCGCGCAGCTTCTGGTACAGGCCAATGCTGTCCCAGCGCTGCAGGATCTGCGGTTCGCGCTGAGGCAGGCCGGCCTTCATGGGGAAGGCGGTGTCCGGAAGGTTAAGCGTGGCTTTGTAGTCGGTCATTTCAGGCTCTTCGTTAACGGTTGAGCGTGCCAATGTGCACGTGCGGCGGCGATATCCGCATCGATCGCCGACTTCAGCGCCTCCAGGGAGGCGAATCGCTGCTCTTCACGCAGCTTGTGGTGGAACTCCACCGTCAGGCGCCGGCCGTAAAGGTCGCCAGCATAATCCAGCAGATGAATCTCTAGGTGCGGGCGCCCGTCACCGGCAACGGTGGGGCGCACGCCAATATTGCCGACACCCGGCCAGGCCTTGCCGTCGATCTCGATGCTGGCCAGGTAAACCCCGGACAGCGGCACGCGGCGGCGCTTGAGCTGGATGTTGGCGGTAGGTGTGCCGAGCTGGCGCGCCAGCTTCTGGCCATGCAGCACACGGCCAGTGATGCGGTACGGGCGGCCCAACAGGTGCTCAGCCAGCACGAAGTTGCCTTCGGCCAAGGCCTTGCGCACTTCGGTGCTGCTGACCCGCAGGCCGTCCTGAATCACCGTATTGGCAGCCTCGACGGTAAAACCGTAGTGCTTGCCCGCGCCCACCAAAAAGGCGAAGTCGCCGGCACGGTCGCAGCCAAAGCGGAAGTCATCACCCACTTCGAGGTGGCGCACGCCCAGGCCGTCAACCAGGATGGCCTTGACGAACTCATCGGCGCTGAGCTTGCTCAAGCGCTGATTGAAGGCCAGGCACAGCACCCGGTCGATGCCTTCGCCAGCCAGCAACTCGATCTTGTCGCGCAGGCGGGCCAGGCGGGCCGGCGCGGTATCAGGGGCGAAGTACTCGCGTGGTTGTGGTTCGAAGATCACCACGCAGGTCGGCAGGCCCAAAGCCTGGCCGCGCTCGCGCAGGCGCGCCAGGATCGCCTGGTGGCCGCGGTGAACCCCGTCGAAGTTGCCAATGGTGGCGACACAGCCCCGGTGCTCGGGGCGCAGGTTGTGAAGACCTCGAACCAGCTGCATAACGCGCTTCTTGCTCATAAAGTGGCCGATTATAACCACACCCGGGCGCTGGTGACAGGCAGCAGCGCCCAAGGGCGGCGTGGAATGCGAAAAACCGACGCCTGACCCGCCCGATGCCTCAGTGCAGGGCCTTGCGGGCAAAATGTCGCGGCCGGAAGCCGCACAGGTACAGGCAGCCAAAATAGGTCACGACGCCCGCCAGGATCAGCGCGCCAAGGCGCATGAAACGCTCAAGCATGATGCCCTGCTCCCAGGCCGGCATATAGTGCATGCCCGCCAACAGTACTGCGGACATCAGCGCCACTGCCAAAATCAGCTTCAGCAGGAACATTGCCCAGCCCGGCTGCGGCTCGAACAACTGCTGAGTACGCAGCTTCCAGAACAGCAAGCCGGCATTCAGGCAGGCGCCGAGGCTGATCGCCAATGCCAGGCCGGCATGCGCAAGCGGGCCGACCAAAGCCAGGTTGAACAACTGGGTGCAGACCAGGGTAAACACCGCGATCTTCACCGGCGTGCGGATATTCTGCTGCGCATAGAAGCCCGGTGCCAGTACCTTGACCAGAATGATCGCCAGCAAGCCAACGGAATAGGCTATCAGCGCGCGCTGGGTCATGGCCGCATCGAACGCACTGAACTTGCCATATTGGAACAGCGCAACGGTCAGGGGCTCGGCAAGAATGGCCAGGGCCAGGGTGCAGGGCAACACCAGCAGGAAACACAGGCGCAGCCCCCAGTCGAGGATCCGCGAGTATTCTTCGCGATCCTTGTTGGCATAGGTCTTGGCCAGGGTTGGCAGCAGGATGGTGCCAAGGGCCACGCCCAGCACGCCCGAAGGCAGCTCCATGAGGCGGTCGGCGTAGTACATCCACGACACCGAGCCGGCCACCAGGAACGAGGCGAAGATGGTGTTGATGATCAGCGAGATCTGGCTCACCGACACCCCAAGGATCGCCGGCAGCATCTGCTTGAGCACCCGCCACACGCCGGCGTCACGCAGGTTCAGGCGCGGCAGCACGAGCATGCCGATCTTCTTCAGCGCTGGCAGCTGGTACAGCAACTGCGCCAGGCCACCGGCCAGTACGCCCCAGGCCAGGGCCATGATCGGCGGATCGAAGTACGGCGTGAGCAGCACGGCGAAGGCAATCATTGCCACGTTCAGCAAAGTCGGCGTAAAGGCCGGCACCGAGAACCGGTTCCAGGTATTGAGGATCGCCCCTGCCAGCGACGACAGCGAGATCAGCAATATATAGGGAAACGTCACGCGCAACAGGTCGGTGGTCAGCGCGTATTTTTCGGCGTTGTCGACAAACCCCGGGGCTGTCGCCCACACCACCCACGGCGCCGCCAATATGCCAATAGCGGTCACCAGGGCCAGGACCAGGGTCAACAGGCCGCTGACATAAGCGACGAATGTACGGGTCGCCTCTTCGCCTTGCTGGGTCTTGTATTCAGCCAATATCGGCACGAACGCCTGGGAGAACGCACCTTCGGCGAAGATGCGCCGCAACAGGTTGGGCAGTTTGAAGGCGATGAAGAAGGCATCGGTGGCGACGCCAGCACCAAAAATGCGCGCCAGGATAGTGTCGCGAACGAAGCCCAGCACCCGCGAAATCATGGTGATCGAGCTTACCGCAGCCAGGGATTTGAGCAGGTTCATCGAAAAGTTTCACGCCAAGGGCAGAGGACGCTGCCAGACAGCGTCCGAATGTGCGATACTCCCGCGCCTTCGCAGGGGAGCCAAAAATTCCCGAGTTTACAGGTCGCGCAGCAGAAAGGAATATTTCCCTCTTGTTGGCGCACCGCTCGGCGGAACCTTGCAGGTGGCCTTGACATCCGCTCGACTGATCGGCATGATTCGCGGCCTATTTTGTTTGCTATTTACCTAAAGTCTTTCGAGGAGCTCGACGGTGGCCAACACACCTTCCGCCAAGAAACGTGCAAAACAGGCTGAGAAGCGTCGCAGCCACAACGCCAGCCTGCGTTCCATGGTCCGCACCTACATCAAGAATGTAGTTAAAGCCATTGACGCAAAAGACGCCGAAAAAGCACAAGCTGCTTACGTTCTGGCTGTGCCTGTAATCGACCGTATGGCCGACAAGGGCATCATCCACAAGAACAAGGCTGCTCGTCACAAAGGCCGTCTGAATGGCCACATCAAGGCACTGAAAGAAGCTGCAGCTGCCTAAGCGATGCGCCATTCGAAAAACCGACCCTAGGGTCGGTTTTTTGTTGCCTGCGATTTATGTTTGCGAGCACGCCCTTTGTAGAAAGGGCCGTTCCTATAAAGAGCAGGGCCGCGCTTGGCAGCCCTGCTTTTACATCACTTGGCAATCTGAATCTTCGGCGCCCACTGCAGCCACTCATCCTCGGCCTTTTCGAACAAGGCAAAGGTCTGCTGCGGCCGCGCCGGGTTACCCATTTGCTCGCCATCCGGCGTAGCGAAGGCGATACCGCCGTCGATCATGGTCTCCACCGACTCGGTACGCACCGTAGCCCCCTTGAGCAGCCCCCACTCGAAACCGAAGCCGCTACTGTTCCAGAAGCGGCTGCCACTGCGCACCAGCGCGGCATAGCGCGGCTCGATCAGGATATGGATCAGCACACGGTCAGCGCTCTGGCCCAGCTCGAAGCCTGTCACCTTGCCCACCGCAACCTCGCGATAGGTCACCGGCACACCAGGCTTGATCGAGCCGCGGCGCGGGGCGCTTAGCGTCAACGGCAAGCCGACTTCTGGCCCGGCCACCTGCGGGGCGTCGGCCAAGGCAATGAAATCACGCTGCGGCCCGCGATCTTTGGCAGCCGGTTGCACTTCCAGGTACTGCCCACCCACCAAGGTATCGAGGTTCTGGGTACGCACCAGGCCAAAGGCTGGCTTGACCACCCAGAACTGCGTACCGACGCGGGCGATACGGTCTGCCGCTTCGGTAATGCGCGCCCGCAGCAGCACCGCCTGCAAGTCATTGGTAAGGTCGACGCTCTCGATACTGCCCACATCCAGGCCGCGGAAGCGAATCGCCGTGCCTGGTTTCAGGCCATCGGCACGGTCCACGCGAATAGTGATCAACGTACCTGAGCGGTTGACCGCCTCCTGGCTGTCATGCAGGCGGAAGCGCGGAATGTGGCGCTTGAGCGCTACATCGGGCCGTGGCGTGTCGAACGCGATACCGCCAGCCATCAGGGTCTGCAGCGACTCACTCTTGATCTTGATGCCCGACAGGCCGCCGGTCAGGGTAATGCCACTGACGTTCCAGAAGCGCGACGAACCGTTGACCAGCTTTTCGTATTCCTTCTCGATATGCACACCGATCAGGATACGGTTGCTGTTGCGGGCGAACTGGTAGCTTTGCACGCTACCAACCTTCACTTGGCGGTACATCACCGGACTGCCGATTTCCAACGACCCCAGGGTATCGGCGAACAACACCATGTGCAGGCCCGGCGCCTTGAGGTCCAGCGGCGGCGCCTTGGCGCGGGCCTCAAACTCGCGCTCGGGCCGCTGCCCTTTTTCACCGGGGCGAATGGCGATGTAGTTACCTTTGACCAACGCTTCCAGGCCGGTGATACCCGCCAGGGAAATCGACGGCTTCACCACCCAGAACTGCGTGCCCTCGACCAGATAGTCCTCGGTTAACGGGTCGAGCGTGAGCTCAGCCGATGCACTGGCCAGGCTGTCTTCCATCTTCAGGGCTTTCAGCGAGCCCACCTGGATGCCCTTGTACATGACCGGCGTGCGGCCCGCCTGCAGGCCTTCATAGTCGCTCAACTTCACCTTGACCCGAATACCGGCCTGAGCCGCATCGAAGTCTTCATATAGGCGGAACGGCAGGCTCGAGTCGGTGGGCGGGCTGTCCTTGCGGTATTCCGGCGTGGCAAAGGCGATACCCCCGGCGACAATGCTCGACAGCGATTCGCTGCGCACTTTCACGCCCGAGAGCGATGCATCGATACTGACACCACTGGCGTTCCAGAAACGCGTGTGCTTGCGCACCAGGCTGGCATAGGCCGGCTCGATGAAGACTTTGATCTCGACAGTACTCTGGTCATCGGACAGGCGATAACTTTTCACCCGGCCAACCTGGATCTGCTTGTAGAACACCGGGCTGTCACGGTTAAGCGAACCCAGGCGGTCGGCCTTGAGGGTCAGGTGCAGGCCCGGCTCCGTGTCCGACAGCGGCGGAGCCACCTTCAAGGCGGTAAAGCGCTTGGTACGCTCCCCCTCCCCCGGGCTTACGGCGATGTAGTTGCCCGATACCAGCGTCTCCAGGCCAGAAATACCCGCCAGGCTGACGCTTGGCTTGACCAGCCAGAAGCGCGTGCCTTTGGTCAGGTGGGGCTCGGCAGCCTTGTTCATCTCGATGGTAGCGATTACCCCCTGGTTGTCGCCCTTGGCATCGAGCACCAGGCTTTTGACCTTACCAACCGGCATGCCCTTGTAAATCACCTCGGTCTTGTTGGCGACGATACCCTCGCCCGACTCGAAGCGGACTTCAATTTCCACACCAGCATCCCGGTAAGCCTGCCATGCAAGCCAGCCACCGATCATTAAAGCGATCAGTGGCAGGATCCAGATAGCCGACCAGTTTGAGGCTGGTCGGGTTTTAGCCGTTGGCAGGTCACTCATGGTCGTCATCCGACTCCGTGTTATCCCAAATCAGTCGGGGATCAAAAGTTAAAGCGGCAAGCATTGTCAGGATCACCACAGTTGCGAAGGCGACAGCGCCCAAGTTGGCTTCGACACTGGCTATGCGGCCGAAATTCACCACCGCCACCAGGATGGCAATGACAAAGATATCGAGCATGGACCAGCGCCCAATGAATTCGATGAAGCGGTACATCAAGATCCGTTGCCGCGCCGAAAGCGGCTGCCGACGCTGAACGGAGTACAACAGCAGGCCAATACCCACCAGCTTGAACGTCGGCACCAGAATACTGGCAATGAACACCACGGCAGCAATGGGCACCATGCCATGCTTGAGCAAGGTGATGACCCCGGACATGATCGTGTCGGGGCTGCCTTGGCCGAGGGTGCTCACGGTCATGATCGGCAGCAGGTTGGCCGGGATGTAGAGGATCGACGCCGCAATCAGCAGCGCCCAAGTGCGCACGATACTGTTCGGGCGGCGAGCATGCACAATGGCGCCGCAGCGTGTGCAGGTCTGTGAAGCACTGCCCGGCTCTTGCCTGTTCAGCTCATGACATTCATTGCAGACCAGAATGCCTGCATCAATCGCCCGCATGCAGGTCCTCCCCCGATAGCGCACTCCAGATCTGGTGCGGTGACATCACAACTTCGAGCCACACCTGGATCAATAAAAGGCTGATGAAGCAGAACAACCCCAAACCCACAGTGAGTTCGGCGAGGTCTACCAGTTTGACGATGGCCACCAACACCCCCATGAAATAGACCTCGAGCATGCCCCAGTCACGCAAGTGGTGATAGATGCGATAGAACAACAGGCCGAAATTACGGCCTACGTTCAGGCGAATGCTCAACAGCACAGCCAGCTGGCACAACAGTTTTGCCAGGGGTATGGCCATGCTGCAGAGGAATACCACCACCGCCACGCCACGCATTTGCGAGTTGTACAGGCCCACCACGCCGCTCCAGACGGTATCGTCCGAGGTCTGGCCAAGCAGATGCAGCTGCATGATCGGCAGGAAATTGGCTGGCACGAACAGCAATAGGGCAGTCAGTACCAACGCCAGACTGCGGTTGACCACATTATGCCGGTGGGCATAGAGCTCGTAGCCGCAGCGCGGGCATTGGGCCTTTTCATCATGCTCAAGCACCGGCTTGCGCAGCAGCAGGTCGCATTCGTGGCAAGCGACAAGCTCATCCAGCGGCAACTGGGCCAGGGTTTCAGGTTCGACAGGATTGGGCATATAGCGCTTCTGAATAGGTGCGTGGGTCTATTCTAGTGTTCTGGCTCGAATTGTGGGAGGCGATGCAACAGCAGGCTTGCGCAATCCCTGTGGGAGCGGCGTAAGCCTGGGGATTTTTGCGCCACAAAGACAAAACCCCTACCTGCATGCGCAGATAGGGGTTTTGCGAAATGAATCTTGACGATGACCTACTCTCACATGGGGAAACCCCACACTACCATCGGCGATGCATCGTTTCACTACTGAGTTCGGGATGGGATCAGGTGGTTCCAATGCTCTATGGTCGTCAAGAAATTCTGTAGCCAGAATGTCCAGATGGACAGCCCAGCGAATTCGGATATGTGATATTTGTGGTTCGTTGCGAACTTTCGGTTCGTATCATCTTCACCACCACAATTTGGCTTCGTGCGCAAATTGCTTGGGTGTTATATGGTCAAGCCTCACGGGCAATTAGTATTGGTTAGCTCAACGCCTCACAGCGCTTACACACCCAACCTATCAACGTCGTAGTCTTCGACGGCCCTTTAGGGGATTCAAGATCCCAGTGAGATCTCATCTTGAGGCAAGTTTCCCGCTTAGATGCTTTCAGCGGTTATCTCTTCCGAACATAGCTACCCGGCAATGCCACTGGCGTGACAACCGGAACACCAGAGGTTCGTCCACTCCGGTCCTCTCGTACTAGGAGCAGCCCCTCTCAAATCTCAAACGTCCACGGCAGATAGGGACCGAACTGTCTCACGACGTTCTAAACCCAGCTCGCGTACCACTTTAAATGGCGAACAGCCATACCCTTGGGACCGGCTTCAGCCCCAGGATGTGATGAGCCGACATCGAGGTGCCAAACACCGCCGTCGATATGAACTCTTGGGCGGTATCAGCCTGTTATCCCCGGAGTACCTTTTATCCGTTGAGCGATGGCCCTTCCATACAGAACCACCGGATCACTAAGACCTACTTTCGTACCTGCTCGACGTGTTTGTCTCGCAGTCAAGCGCGCTTTTGCCTTTATACTCTACGACCGATTTCCGACCGGTCTGAGCGCACCTTCGTACTCCTCCGTTACTCTTTGGGAGGAGACCGCCCCAGTCAAACTACCCACCATACACTGTCCTCGATCCGGATAACGGACCTGAGTTAGAACCTCAAAGTTGCCAGGGTGGTATTTCAAGGATGGCTCCATGAGAACTGGCGTCCCCACTTCAAAGCCTCCCACCTATCCTACACAAGCAAATTCAAAGTCCAGTGCAAAGCTATAGTAAAGGTTCACGGGGTCTTTCCGTCTAGCCGCGGATACACTGCATCTTCACAGCGATTTCAATTTCACTGAGTCTCGGGTGGAGACAGCGCCGCCATCGTTACGCCATTCGTGCAGGTCGGAACTTACCCGACAAGGAATTTCGCTACCTTAGGACCGTTATAGTTACGGCCGCCGTTTACCGGGGCTTCGATCAAGAGCTTCGCTTGCGCTAACCCCATCAATTAACCTTCCGGCACCGGGCAGGCGTCACACCCTATACGTCCACTTTCGTGTTTGCAGAGTGCTGTGTTTTTAATAAACAGTCGCAGCGGCCTGGTATCTTCGACCGGCATGGGCTTACGGAGCAAGTCCTTGACCCTCGCCGGCGCACCTTCTCCCGAAGTTACGGTGCCATTTTGCCTAGTTCCTTCACCCGAGTTCTCTCAAGCGCCTTGGTATTCTCTACCTAACCACCTGTGTCGGTTTGGGGTACGGTTCCCAGTTATCTGAAGCTTAGGAGCTTTTCTTGGAAGCATGGTATCAACCACTTCGTCGCCTAAAGGCAACTCGTCATCAGCTCTCGGCCTTAGAATCCCGGATTTGCCTAAGATTCCAGCCTACCACCTTAAACCTGGACAACCAACGCCAGGCTGGCCTAACCTTCTCCGTCCCTCCATCGCAATAACTGGAAGTACAGGAATATTAACCTGTTTTCCATCGACTACGCTTTTCAGCCTCGCCTTAGGGACCGACTAACCCTGCGTCGATTAACGTTGCGCAGGAAACCTTGGTCTTTCGGCGTGCGAGTTTTTCACTCGCATTGTCGTTACTCATGTCAGCATTCGCACTTCTGATACCTCCAGCAAGCTTCTCAACTCACCTTCACAGGCTTACAGAACGCTCCTCTACCGCATCATCATAAGATGATACCCGTAGCTTCGGTGCATGGTTTGAGCCCCGTTACATCTTCCGCGCAGGCCGACTCGACTAGTGAGCTATTACGCTTTCTTTAAAGGGTGGCTGCTTCTAAGCCAACCTCCTAGCTGTCTAAGCCTTCCCACATCGTTTCCCACTTAACCATGACTTTGGGACCTTAGCTGACGGTCTGGGTTGTTTCCCTTTTCACGACGGACGTTAGCACCCGCCGTGTGTCTCCCATGCTCGGCACTTGTAGGTATTCGGAGTTTGCATCGGTTTGGTAAGTCGGGATGACCCCCTAGCCGAAACAGTGCTCTACCCCCTACAGTGATACATGAGGCGCTACCTAAATAGCTTTCGAGGAGAACCAGCTATCTCCGAGCTTGATTAGCCTTTCACTCCGATCCACAGGTCATCCGCTAACTTTTCAACGGTAGTCGGTTCGGTCCTCCAGTCAGTGTTACCTAACCTTCAACCTGCCCATGGATAGATCGCCCGGTTTCGGGTCTATACCCAGCGACTAAACGCCCTATTAAGACTCGCTTTCGCTACGCCTCCCCTATTCGGTTAAGCTCGCCACTGAATATAAGTCGCTGACCCATTATACAAAAGGTACGCAGTCACCTAACAAAGTAGGCTCCCACTGCT